>CANIVU010000071.1 GCA_947470805.1 Acidobacteriota bacterium
GTCCGGAATCGGCTGGCTCGGTGCTTCTTCCCATTCACCCGCAGGGTGAATCTCCATCCCTGGATTGTCTTCCCACATCCCTCCCAGTTTCAACATCTTCCGCCAAAATGCAACTCGGAGGGCTCAGCCGACTGCCGGATTTAGGTTTAACCAGAGCCCCGCCGGTCTCCCCTGAGACTTGATCGCCGTGGTTTTCGCGATATTGTGAAATAACTGGTTCGATCCTGTTTTTCGAGAAAGGGGGAATTCGTGGAGCCAGATGGGTTGCTGAACCTGCTTCATCGCATAGCCGATCTTGCCCGCGCTCCAAAGACTAAGCGAGGGCAGTATCCGGCCGAAAGGTCCGCTTATTAGCCGATACTTCTCTTAACCGTTATGCGCAGGTTGCAACTGGGCGCCGCACCGTACTCCCTGAATCGGATAGAGTTTGAATCGTGTGAGCGCGATTTTGCCCGCCTATACGAAATGGCATACGGTCAGTCGACCGATGTATCCACTAAGGTGAGCCAAGCGTTTTGGTACCTTGGCGCAGGTACTCCTCAGATTTGGCATTTCGAATCGCCCCGTGGAAGTGAGGCGGAACTGGATCGCTTCAAAGCCGAGCGGAAACAGGTCAAGTCGGCATCGTCGTTGGCTAGGGTTGTAGATCATGCATACTTCGGAGAATCGGATTGGCGACTGCTTTGTGATCCGTACGCACTTCAGTCACTCATCGCATTCACAATAGAATGTCATTTCGTAGATATTCGGGATGCGGTTCGTCGCTTCTAACGGCAAATCCGGCGAGCATGAGGCGTTGCTACTGGTATTTCTGTGGCTTTAGTAGATCTGCAGAGACTTCAAACACAATATGATGCAATCCTTTAGCTGTGCGAGTGTTGGTGATGCACCTAAGTCCCCAGGAATCTATGCGTGGTATGGGCGACTGGACATCGGAGATAGCGACTACCTTCGCCACTTCGATGGTGAACGTGATTTAGGCGAGCTGCGTTTTCGAGCGCTACTGGCTCGAAACAGCCAGAGGTATGATTTGCCGGATATGCATGTTCGCCTTACGAGTTCCTTCGAGGCGGAGTGGCATGCTACCTGTACCGAAGTGACCTCTGATTCGTTTATCAAGATTGTTTCTGGCGCGATCGAGAAACGGTTCATGTCCACTTGGGGGAAACTTGTAATCAAGATGTTGCAGTTTTTGGCTCCCTACGCGGCCCATTCTGCCGCTGGCGATTCCGACCAAGCCAAACAGCAATCCGAAGGCAAGGCGAACAGGATTCCGGCGTGAAGCCGAACAGCAATCGGAGCAAAGCGACGCTGGTGTTTTGATTGTGGGATAAGTGTTCGGCTTCGTCAAGAAACCGACTCACCGAAACTGCCTCCGGAGCGAAGCGGAGGCCGGAATGACGGAGCAGGAAAAGGGGCTCTGGGAAAGGGGCGGAGCCTCTTGCCACGCTCAGCGCTAAGCACCGCCGGCCGGGTCTTTTCCGGCCGGTTCCTCGCCCTTGCGCTTCTTCCGCATGGAGGCCCCGCGCATCTCGATCCGGTGTGCGTTATGCACGATCCGGTCGAGAATTCCATCGGCCACAGTTGGATCTCCGATCTGCTCATGCCACTTGCTCACTGGCATCTGCGAGGTCAGAATCATCGATCTTGCCTGATACCGGTCCTCGCAGATTTCCCAGAAATCGCGTCGTTCAGATTCCTTCATCGGCGCCATCGCCCAATCGTCGATCACCAGCACATCGATAGCAGGGTTACCCACGCTTTTCAACGAACAGAAGCGCCGGATGCCGGCCTCATTACTGTTCCACCCGATTTCGTTTCGATTCCCTGGCCGCGCCGGGAGAGGCGGGATCGGCCTCTTCGGGGCCCACCAGGAGGACATCGCCCTGCTGGATGACTTGATATTGCCTTGGGGTTTCGAATGCGGGTGCGGCGGGAGCGCTGAGTGAATTTCCGCCGCGGTTGCGCGCTGTCATCGGTGCGGGGCCGCTAGCGCTGGCTAGCGTCGCTCCGCTCACGGTCCAGGTGCCCGCCTGTTTCCAGGATTGAATGACACCGGTGTTGTCGACCGCCTGCAGGTAGATGTTTCTGGATCCGGTGAAGGCTGTTTTGAACTGCAGGTTGTAGTTGATCGACAAGGTGTCGACGGTTGAGGTTCCGCCTGAACCGACACCTCTTAGCACGCATTGGCTGTTTTCCACCTGGGCCGCGCTTCCGCCGACCAGTCCGAACCATCCCGAGGCATCGTCCTTCAACAGGAAGAAGGCGTTCGATGCCCGGTCGTAGTGGATAAAGCAGGCGTTGAAGCCGTTCAGTCCGGCATTCATGACGAACTGCACGAAGGCAATCGTGTTGGCACCGTCGGCATCCCTCACTCCAGCGGAGAACGTCTGGAAGGGTCCGTTTCCACTCAGCGGGGCGAAGGAGGTGATCTCGACAGCGCGAGCATCGCCGGAATCAGAAGAGCTCCCGACCTCCTGCCAATCGCTGACCAATCCAACGTTGTCACCGGCCAGGAGATAGGCGGTTTTTGTTCCTGCGAAACCGGTTCTGAAGCTGACATCCAGGTTGATCGTCAAGTCCGTACCCGCTTTGCTTGACCCGCTGGCGGCGCCATACAGTGTGCACTGGGAGTTGCCGACGGTGTTGGGCGTTCCGCCAAGGAGGCCAAACCAACCGGTGGCGGTGTCATTCAGTAGATAAAAGACGTTTGCCGTTGGATCGTAGCTGACATAGCAGCTGTTTTGCGCCACTAATCCCGCCTTACTGAAAAGGAATTGGGAATAGAGAACACTGTTCGCCGATGTTGCATGACGGACAACATAAGAAAACACCTGGCGGCCACTGGATCCTAGTGCCGGGGTGATGCCGACAGGTTGAGCTCCTGCTGTTCCGGCCTGCGTTACAGATACGGTGCGTCCCCCGATCAGGAGTGTCCCGGTCCGGCTCGAAGCACCTGGATTGGGGGCAACATTGTAGACAACCTGACCGTTGCCCGCGCCGCTGAGACCCGCGGTGATTGAAAGCCATGCGCTTTGGGACTGCGCTGTCCACGATAATGCAGATGGTGTTACGCCAACCGTGATTCGCTTGCCGGAGATACCAGCGGCCGGCGCCGATGCAGTCAGGGCTGAAAGTGTGACATTCGTGGGCGAAACCACTTGAATGGATGCGGTTACGGGCAGGGCCGTGGCACTGATACCGTACCCGGTTCCTGCCAGCGCGACGTAGTTGGAGTAGGTTCCCGGGGTACCGGAGGCGATGTATGGCACCGTACCCGTCACAGCCGCTCCGGGCGCCAAGGAGCCGATACTAACTACTAAAGGCGTAAGCGTTCCCAAGGAGCCGGTCTCGTATGCCGCCGTTAAGGCGGACAAATCGCCGAGATTGCGAAATGTGCAGGCGAGCGAGAACGCAGCACCGGCAACAACGGCCACCGGGGCCACGCAATCCGACTGCAGAAGAATCCCGCTGGCTGGCTGGAAGCCTGCTTCGGAAAGTGCCATGGCAAAGGGCTCTGTGAAGCCATAGCCGCCGTTGAAGGAAGTAACCCTTATTGCGACGGCTCGATCGGTTAGTGTGGCGGGAACGGTAATTTGCTCTACGTTGCCTGTAGTGATGGCCGAAGTGGCCAGTTCAATGCCGCTAGCAATATTGTAGGCGCGGAAGTCCAAATCCCGCACAAAAGACGCATTGCCCCGTACAAAACGGTTCCAGGTGAGGGTTCCGTAGAGGGCTTTCGTCGCCGGCAGAACCCCTTTAAACAGCGCCAGGGAACCTGCCTGGGTTCCTAAAGAGCCGTTCGAAACATTTCCGGCCTGCTCGACTGCACGGGAAATATTTGCGAATCCCCAACCGGTTGCGGCATTCCATCCATACGTATCGGTGGAGTTTAGCAAGAGTGCCTTCAGTCCGAGCTTGCCAAGACCAGTGCGTTCGCGCAAGACGGCGGCGGCTCCCGCAATATGCGGGGCGGCCATCGAAGTTCCGGATTCCAATCGGTAGCCGGCGCTCAGGTGGGAAGTGGAGGCGATGTTTGAGCCGGGCGCCGCAATGTCGGGCTTGAATCTGCCTCCGATTGTGGGACCACGGCTGCTATAGTTGGCGACGCTGGCGAGGGCGCGGTTGGTACTGCCGAACGTATCCATGGCCGCGACGCTGATGGTGTTATATGCGGTTCCAGGCGAAGTCACAGAGAAGGTGGAGGGCCCCAGATTTCCGGCAGAATTCACCCAAAGCAGGTCATACGTTTCCACGTACTGGTCGATTAGCCGGGAGTACAGGTCATCTTCAACGAGCGGGGCACCCCCATTGGAGTTGTTGACAATTCGAACTGGAGGGGTAATCGAAAGGGTCGCCTGTACGGCCAGTAACGGATCAAAGACAGTCGAAGTGCCATTCGAGCAGGAAATTTTTGCGATATATAGATTGGAAAACGGCGCCGCCCCCCAATAGCCAGGAAAACTATTCGTCCCAGCAGAGCCGATGATACCGGCGACATGTGTTCCGTGCCCGTTGTAATCGAAGAAGGATGCGCGCTCCTGCGCGCTGCATCCAGAGTTCGCATCCAGAAAGACACCACCAAGCACTCTGGTCCCGAAGGCCGGATGATTGAAGTTGATTCCAGAATCCAGGATCAGGACCGATTGGCCGAAGCCAAAGTAGTTCAAGCTCCACAGCGAGTACATTCCGAGAGCGGGCATGGAATTGATGATGTGGGCTTGCTGCGGCTCGTCCAGTCCTATTTCCGCAATTCGTGGATCCTGCTCCAGTTCAGTGACGGCCGCAGCTGGCAAGTCGACCCGCATTATATTCAGCGCGTGCATGTTGCGGATTGACTGTCCGCCGAGGCGCTCCAACTCGGCTGTCATCTCGCGCTGAATGGGTTCTGTCCTGTCGCGAGCCTCCCTTAAGAGCTCTTGCCGGAACTGCACCGTGAAGTCATTTTCGGCCAGGATAGCCCGCTGTACCTCTTGCGTTCGTCCGGCGGTCCGGCTTGTCGAGATGTTGTGGGCAATGGAGTCCAATCGAAGCCGATGCCGCTCCTCCAGAGCCCGTCTTATCGTGGAAGCTGGTTGTTCCGACAGAACGACGATAAGCGGAAGGACTTCGCCAGGATCAGTAGCAATTTTTCTTCGCAGTTTCTCACTGACCCTGGGTATCTCGGCCGGCTGGTGTCTCCGGCCCGACGACACTGGTGGCGCGTACGGCTCCACGTTTTCAGTTTTGGGAGGCACGGACTCTTGGGCCACTAATAAAAAAGACGACATCAGACTAATCCCGAGGGCAATCCTATCCATTTTCATAACGCTTGTTATGTCTCTTTCTGTTTATGCTGCTCACTGTGTTGATCGGCAGGGTTACCCACACTTTTCAACGAACAGAAGCGCCGGATGGCGGCCTCATTGCTGTTCCAGCCGATTTCGTTTCGATTCCCTGGCCGCGCCGGGAGAGGCGGGATCGGCCTCCTCGGGGCCCACCAGGAGGACATCGCCCTGCTGGATGACCCGATATTGCCTTGGGGTTTCGAATGCAGGTGGGGTGGGGGCGCTGAGTGAGCTTCGGGCGCGGGTGCGCGCTGTCATCGGTGCGGGGCCGCTAGCGCTGGCTAGCGTCGCTCCGCTCACGGTCCAGGTGCCCGCCTGTTTCCAGGATTGAATGACACCGGTGTTGTCGACCGCCTGCAGGTAGATGTTCCTGGATCCGGTGAAGGCTGTTTTGAACTGCAGGTTGTAGTTGATCGACAAGGTGTCGACGGTTGAGGTTCCGCCTGAACCGACACCTCTTAGCACGCATTGGCTGTTTTCCACCTGGGCCGCGCTTCCTCCGACCAGTCCGAACCATCCGGAAGCGTCGTCCTTCAGGAGGAAGAAGACGTTCGATGCGCGGTCGTAGTGGATGAAGCAGGCGTTGAAGCCGTTCAGTCCGGCATTCATGACGAACTGCACAAACGCGATCTTTGCGACACCGTCGCCCTTGCGCACATTCGCGGTGACAACGGTGCTGGCACCCGCTCCCGCCGTGGGCGTCATGGTCGTGATTTCGAGCACATTGGGATCCCCGGTGTCCGTCCAGGTCCCCATCAATTGCCAGCCACTGTTGCCGCCGTTACTGTCCCCGGCCAACTGGTACACCGACTTGGTGCCTGCAAATCCGCCGCGGAAGCTCACGTCGAGGTTGGTGCGCGTTAACTGCCCTACCTTGGTGGCGCCACTGCCCGCGCCGTAAATCGTGCACTGGGAGTTTCCAACGGTATTTCCGGTACCGCCAAGCAAGCCGAACCAGGTGGTCATGTCGTCATTGAGCAGGTAGAAGAAATTGGCCACCGTGTCGTAGCTGACGTAACAGGCGTTGCGGGCGTCGAGAGCCGTGCGGGTAATCAGGAACTGCGTGTATGGGATGGATGCGGCCGAGCCCGGATGGGCGGCTGTGAACTGCAACTGTGGGCGGCCGGAACTGCCGCTGGTTTGCTCGATAGCCACAGGCTGCACGGAGGCTGGGGAATTGACGGTGAGAGACGATGTCGTGCTGCTGCCCTGCAGCGTCGCATCCCCGGCAAAGGTTACCGTGATGGTCTTGGGGCCGGTGGTGGAAGAGGCGAGCGCGCACTGGCCCGCAGCGGCGAGGCAGGTTTTTGAGGATGTGCCGTCCGATACCGTTACATTGCCGCTGACGGCGCCGGTGGTTGCCGTCACCGTGTAGCTGACCGTGTATAACTGTCCGACGATGGCCGGTGAGGGCGAGATGCCGCTAATGGTCGTTACTGAAGTCTGGCCTGCCTGGGCTGTTTGGCCGCTTTGTGTTACCAGAAACGTCTGGCCGGCGGCTGTGATTGTACCGGTCCGGGCGGACGTATTCGGGTTTGCTGTGTAGTTATACTGCAGTGTTGTGGTGTCATTTCCACTCGGTGGAGAAACTGTTAGCCAGGCCGCATTTGACGCTGCCGTCCATGGTGCGCCGGGCGAAGCCGTGAAGATGACGGCGTCGCCTCCGGAGCCGGGCCCGACGACACTTTGACTGGAGATATAAAAACCGTACTGTCCAGGAACGCCATCTTGTATGACGGGAAATAATACACCGCCTATATTCAGAGAGCCGGCACGAGGCGTAACGCTAAAATTACCTGTTACGGCATATGTAATCGTGCCAGTTCCTGCCGTTCTGGGTGACTCTTGCAGAATGAATAGCCAATCAGGATTGTTCGATTGTACGGACCATGGATAGGTGTCTGGTATCCCACTCACGGATACGGTCCTCGTAAACTGGCAGCGACCGGGAGAAGGAATTTCTGCTGTGCAGGCCCAAAGGGGATTCCATGCACTACCTGTCGGGATATAGCCTGGTCCAAGTTTATCGGTCACAGGAGAAAGCGAAATCTGACTAGTGCCGCCAGTTTGGTTAAGTGTCATCGTCTGCCCGCCAATCGTGAGGGTGCCGGTACGGCTGTTGGCGCCTGTATTGGCGGCGACGTTGTAGGTTACTGTTCCGCTGCCGGTGGTGGAGGCGCCGGCTGTGATCGTCAGCCACGCGGCATTGGAGGTGGCTGTCCAGGCTAAGTCCGCGGCATTGGCGGTGACGGCGACGGATTTTCCAGTTGCGCCGGCGGCGGGTGCGGTGTCACTGGTGGGTGTTAGCGTTACGCTGCCCGTCAGGCCGGTTTGGGTGAGGGTAAAGGTTTGGCCGGCGACGGTGAATGTGCCTGTTCGCGATGCGACCGTCGTTGCGGCGTTATAGGTGTAGGTGAGGGTTGCTGGGCCGGTGCCATTGGACGGGGAGACGGTCAACCATGCCGCATTGCTGGTTGCGGTCCAGGTGGCATCGCTGGGGGTGGATGTGAGGCTGACGGTGCCGCTCCCTGCTGTGGCGGGTGCGGTGCCGGTGGTGCTGGCGAGAGTGTAGGCGGGAGTCACGCCGGACTGGGTCACGGTGAAGGTTTGGCCGCCGATTGTCAGTGTGCCGGTGCGGCTGTTGACGCTTGTGTTGGCGGCTACGTTGTAGGCTACTGTTCCGCTGCCGGTGGTGGAAGCGCCGGCGGTAATCGTCAACCACGCGGCGTTAGATGTGGCCGTCCAGGCGAAGTCGGGGGCGTTGGCGGTGACTGCGACGGTCTTTCCGATCGCGCCGGCTGTGGGGGCGGAGTCAGTGGTGGGTGTTAGCGTTACGCTGCCCGTCAGACCGCTCTGGGTGAGGGTGAACGTCTGGCCGGCGATCGTCAGTGTGCCGGTGCGGCTGTTGGCGCTGGTGTTGGCCGCTACGTTGTAGGTTAGTGTTCCGCTGCCGGTGGTGGAAGCCCCTGCGGTAATCGTCAACCACGCGGCGTTGGAGGCCGCTGTCCAGGAGAAGTCAGGAGCGTTGGCGGTCACTGTGATGGTTTTGCCGTTTGCGCCGGCTGCGGGGGCGGTGTCGCTGGCGGGTGTGATCGTCACGCTGCCCGTCAGGCCGCTTTGGATGAGGGTGAAGGTCTGGCCGCCGACGGTGATCGTCCCGGTTCGCGAGGCAATGGTGCTTGCGGTGGAGTACGAGTAGTTGAGCGTGCCGGTCCCAACAAATGTGTTTGGCGACACGGTGAGCCACGGAGACCCACTCAGAGCTGTCCATGAAGCATCAGCTGGACTGACTGTCACCGCGACACTGCCAGAACCTGCGTTCGAAGATACAGAAGCCGCCGTCGGGGAAAAAGAAAAGGTCGGCGTCTTTCCCACCTGATTGAGATTCAATGTCTCTGGCCCAAATCTCAAGGTTTCAGTTCTTGGATTTGCACTTGTGTTTTCTGTTGCGGTGTATTGAAAGATCTTACTTCCGCCGGCTTCAATAACACCAGATTGGCAACCTCCGAGTGAAAACCACCCCCCGTAACACTCGCAGCTTTCCACACTACCGCATTTTGTTGCGTGTTGGATACTGTTATAGAGAGATTCGCCCCCCCAGCGGACGCGATGGTTATGGTTTCGGGACGTAGAGAACCGATACAGCCAGTACCAACGGAGCTGAACGCAAACTGTGGAGCTAGATTATATACCTCGGCCTTCCAGTTACTTACAAACGGACACTGTTCGCCCTCAAAGTGTCCCTGAACCTGGAAGTATCGTACGTAATTCGGATCGTTTGCACGCGCCCCCCACATTCCCCTCCGCGCTGCAACTCCGAGGTAGTCGAAACCAAGCCCGTTGGGGATTAGATCAGCAAGCTGAAAGTCATTTGGCCACGTAGTTTGCCCTTGATCTGCACCACACATCACCGTGTTGGCTGTCAATGGTGGAGCCGGAATCGAGGTCAAGATGAAAGCGCTACTGAAGCCGGGATAGATTTGATAGATCACGTGGGGCGCGTCCACCAGAAATGGATCTATATCCGCAAAAATTAATCTGCCGTCTGCCAAGAGAGCAGCCGGCACGTGATAAGAAGTGTAACCCGGCATCAGATATGATGAATACGATTTAGTCATACTCACAAGTGACCACTTAGCTGCTCCACAGCCACGTAGGCAGTAGATCCTGATTGGGCTGCTTGCTGCAGGTATCACCGAGAGCGCGTAGGCGAGTTCCCCTTTCACAAGTATGCGAAAGACGCGATCTGAATTCGAAATGGAAGTATTCCACAAAGCCTTAGCAGTTTCCACCGCAACGTTGGCGCCGGTAAGCGCATCCACAGCATTTCCAATGAATGGGGCAGCCATCGGCGAATTGAGAGTCCGGTGCGCTAACCAGACAACCTTGAGAAGTGAATCGTAAATCGGGGCAATGCCGGTGACATTATTGTTGACTCGGGTTTTCCACAGGAGAAGGCCGCTACCTGATAGTGCGTGGATAGACCCGTCACTTACGGCGTATGCTATATCGTCTTCTGTGTTGTAGTCAAATTCAGTGCATGGAAGTGAGCAAGCCCACGTCCACTGACCGTCCTTAACAATCGATGCCGTCGTGGCTCGCAAGACGCTACCATTTCTGGCGACGGCAAGGCCGATGGCTTGTTGCGAAGCGGCGGGTAAACAAGCCGTGCCAAGCAGGAAAAGCGTCCTGACAAGAGTCATATTGATCCTGACAATTCGAGCAAGAATGGAGAACAACGCTCTTTCACCGCGCATCACTGCGCACTGCCCTCGCGATAGGGTCTGATTGCACATCATCACGTCGCAGTGATTCTATATAAACTCGATCAAATATACGTATTAACTCCGAAACAACGGCCATTCTCAACGCTGAACTGGAAGCGACAGCGGCCTGCCGTTTGGATCGCGATGGTTCCGCGTAACCGGCCAGTATCATCCCTTGAAGGTCACTTGGTACCCACTCCGCATATCTCGCGCCATCGGTGGCAGTTACTATGATGGGACAGTGCGTGTATTCGGAAAGACATTTTGCGTATCCAAGCTCCAACATCACGTTATCCCTTGTCTTTTTTTCGTTCGTCGCCGGTGTAATGTCGAAGAGCAAAAGGTCGGAGTTCTTTATACGATTGCAGATATCAATCCATGCAAAGCGCCCGGCGCCGGCACGAAGTCGTCGAACGCTGCACCGGAAAGGCATTTCAGCGGGTGGATGGTCTGGACCCTCCAGATCTTCGGCGTCCTCAAATTCGAGTTCGCCTGATCGCTTCAGGCGCCCCACCCAGCGCCGTTGTGCTTCCTTCACGACGTTGTTCAAGAATGCGCGCATGTGTGCCCATTCTTCGATGTTTGACCAGCAGTATGCCACGCTAATCGTGATCGGTTTATGCTTAATTAGAAAGTTACTTCTTTCATTCATTTAAGCTGTCTTCCTCACTTGTTGGATAACGTCGATCGTTACGCGCTCTCCCGCCCAGTTCTCGCGACGCCGGAGGAGCGCCCTTCTCTCGGAGTGCGTGGCGGGAGAAACGCAGTGAGAATGGCCCGGAACGGAGCGGTCACGCGCCAACTCCATGAGGCGCGCAGTTGTTTGTTTTCTTCGACCTGAGCCAGCAATTGCCGGCTCATCTCCTGCAGTTGCTGTCGAAACTCTTTCTGGAGATGTGTTTTCCAAAATGGAAGCGCGCCACTCAAGGATTCGCTGGCTTCGGCGGTCAACAGATCGGCCACGCCTTCTTCCGTCGCCCCCTTTTTCAGAAACACGGTCCATTGGTGGCCAGGAAGAGCGGGCGGGAGGACCTGTACGACCGTTAGTCCAAGGGCGGCAATGGTTTCCATGAACCAGTTGCGGTCATAGATGACGGCGTTGGTCGGGTCAATCTCATTTACGAAGAGACAGACCTGATCCTGTTCCATCCAGGGGAAGCCGCGCTTATCGAAGAAGAACCAGGTGGTGCGGGCGATGCCGTCCGGTGCGAGGATGCGGCGCACCTCGTGGAGATACGAGACGGCGGCGGGCTGGAGGATATGCGTGAAGACCGAATGCGCGTTGACGAGCGTGAATTCCTCATCGCCGACAGGGAACGGCGCAAAATCCCGCCGGCTGTTGTCTGGCGCCAAGCCGAGATTAAAGACGTCATGAACGAGGAATTGGAACCGCGGGTCGACCGATGAGAGGTTCGATCTGTTCCACTCAACCATGGCGCGATGGATATCGATGCCGACATAGCGTTCGGGGCGAACGCGCTGCTGGAGCAGTTGTCGGGCGATGCGTCCGCAGCCACAACCAAAATCAAAGACGCGGGCATACGATTCGGGCGGAATTTCGGGGAAGACCAGTTCGCCGGAGGGATTGTCGAAAAAGGCCAGATCCACCGGGCCGACGTTTTTCCGGAATTCCAGCGGAGGGAAGGGAATGGCGGCGGGTGGCGCCATGGGCTCCTTAGGCAGCGTTTCCATGACCACGAAGTCCTGGTACGCCAAAGAGCCCATGGGCAGATGGGCACGGATGGCGAAAAAGCCTCCCCAGTGCCGTTGCACGTAGGCGGCGGTATGGAACATGGAGTGGTAGAAATCCGGAAACGGGCCGTCCTTCCAGCCGTCGTCGGAGATGAAGAGCGTTCCGTCCTGTGCCAATTGGGCGGCGATGGGTGCCGGGTCCACGCCGGCGGCGTTCCACTGCTCCCGTAGTTTTCCGAACGCCTCGGCGCCGGAAAAGCTGACGATGAGGATGGCGCCGGGGGCCGTGACGCGGCGGAGTTCGGCGAGCCAGCGGTCCTGATAGCCGACATCCATGTGGGTGAAGACGCTGTGGCAGTAGACGAGGTCGAATGTGCTGTCGGGAAAGGGGAGTGGCGGGAGTGGGTCGACGGTGCGGAGGTCCAGGCCGGGGTATTGGGTGCGGAGCCAGGAGAGGGCCTGGTCGTCGATATCGACCCCAGAGAAGCGGGCTTGCGGTAGTTCGGCGCGCATCGGGACCAGGATGCGGCCACAGCCGCAGCCGAAGTCGAGAATGTGGTGGAATTGCTCGGGGCGGCGGCCGATTGTCTCCAATGCGGCGCGAATGTCGCGGACGGAGAGCCCGCCGGAGTGAACGAACCAATCGGCATTGTCGGTTCCGGCGACCCGCTCGATTAAGCTGGCCGGAGGCAACGGACGGTTTTCGAGGGAAGTCATCGGGCCATCTCCAGTTCCGTGTGGGCGGCGGGCGCGAAGCCTTTGCGGCGGGCGATCCAGTCACAGCGCTTGCGATAGCGGTCCCCGATGGCTTCAGCATTAAAGTTTTCGCGGATGAAGCGGGCCCCGGCGGCGGCTTTTTGGCGGCGTAAGGTGACGTCGCTGTAGACAAGGCGCATCTGTGTCACGGCATCCTCCTCCGAGGGATCGGCCCAAAGAGCTTCGGGATCATAGGGTTCGCAACCCGGGCCGACGGGCGCGAGCGAGTAGCCGACCAGAAAAGAATTCGACGGCAGGGTGAAATCGATATTGCCGGAGTAGCCGGTGGCGATGACGGGTTTGCCCAGGAGCATGGCCTCCGCCATGACAAAGCCAAACCCTTCGGCGCGGTGGAGCGAGACGATACAGTCGCTGGCCTGCATCAAGGCTGCTACATCGGCATAGGGAAATGTGTCGGTGAGCAAGCGAACCGGTTTGCCGGCGGCCGCTTTTTGGAGGAGTTCCATTTTGGCGGGCGCGGCGTCGGCATGATTAATTTTGATGATGAGCTGGCAGTTGTCGGCCGGGCCGAAGGCGCGGGAAAACGCGGAAATGACAGCCAATGGGTTCTTTCGTTCGAACACGCTGCGCATGTCGAAGACGGCCAGGAAAACGAAGCGATCGGCGGAAATACCGAAGTCCGCCCGGTTCAAGCCGCTGGGGTTCGGCAAGGTAACCACATAAGGCATATGAATGACGGGGACCGGAGAGCGAGCTGCAATGGCGGCCTGGCAGTAGGTGCTGGGCGCCCAGATTTCGTCATAGGCAGTAAATGCGGAATCCCAAACCGCTGGAAGGGAAGAGAGTTCCCAAACCCAGGTGGCAACGTTGTACCGGTCTGCGCCGCGAAAGTGGGATGTTTCGGCGGTTACGACGGCCGTTTGATCGGCATTGACCACGTATAAATTGATTCCGTAGCGGGCGTCTGTGGCCGTGTCCAGGGTCAGGGACTGATCCCCCTCGCGCAGGCCGTGGGAGCGTACATTGCGGAGCTGAAAAGGAATGCCGGCCGCCCGCAGAGCGGTAACCGCATTTCGGGCTGACTGTCCGACCCCGTTCTGTGTGCGTAAATACCCGATCAGATTGACGCCTAAATCGGCTGGCGTGCCGGGAGCGTCTACTGGTGGGGCGCCTGTGGGCGGAGGACTGCCTTGAGCAACTGAGTCAGGTGTACCGAGTTGCAGCGGGTCTTGCTGTGTCCCGGCCATGATCCGGATCTGCCGGCAGACGGCGGCCGAGAGGAGAAGGCGGGCCATCCATGCCCGTAAGCGAAGACGGCGCCACGGGTTGAGTTTTCGAAAGAGTTCTTCCCGCTGCTGGACTAAAAGCTCACGCAGTTCGCCTGCTACCGGATGTTCCACGAGGCCATAGGTGGAGAGCCAGGCGAGGAGGGTGGCGGCGTCGGCACCGAACGGATCCGGAAAAGCGCGACGGAGATCCGGGCGGTTGAGCAAGAGCCGATCAATGAACGCATAGAGGGATGTAATCCGCGCGGCGGAAACCTGTTGCGGCGGCGCAGCGGGATTTTCCGGTTGGGCTTGGAGCGCCGCAAGCGCATCGACGACGGGTTCGAGGAGTTCATCGAACAGATCATGTTCGCGACGACCGCTTGAGAGCAGCCACTCGAGGAACCGGACCCGATCGCCTCCGAGGAGATCGGGCATCACAGATTGAACGTCTTGCCGCGACCTATAAATGTGCAGGCCGAGCCGGGTAACCCCTGATGCCTGGCCGGAGAACATTGGAACCGGCGTGTTCCAGAGCTTGACGATTTCCCTGTATCCGGTTTCGGAGAATGGATCGTCAATCCGGCTTGCGAAGTCCTGAACCTCTTTATACAGGGGCCGGCCGATGTCCAGGACCGGCAATCCGTTCGCGAAGGAACTGTTCCCATACCTCCAGCGGCGGCATTCGGCAAATCCCGCACTCAGGAGCTGGCCGGCGTAGTCCTTAAACAGTCGCTCGCCGGCGAGGCCCAGGTCACTCATTCGAAGCCTGTCCTGATGTTTGGAAATCACCTGGGGGCGTTCCGGATCGAATCCACTGAAATGGAAAAAGAGCAAGGGGACGCCGTTGACGAGGTATGCCCCGTTCTGGAGCGTGATGTTCCGATGGGGCAGATTCCAGTAGGCGACGTTACAGCCGGGGTGGCGCTCGATACACACGCCCTCGTACATTCCTGGTACTAAATCAATCCATTTTTGATCGACGAAGAGTCCGTTCGCGGTGTCGACCACGCAGTTGTCGAACAGACGGTGTTGCCACCAGCGCAGGAAGCGCAGGGATTCCGGGCCGCAGGAAACCGCCAGAAAGCCCAGGTTATAGGCGCCGGCCTGCAAAATGGAGACTTCATTCGGCCGGCCCTCCAGGTCCAGTTCACCGGTCAGGTGGGGCGTGAGGATGAGATTTGCCGTCTCCAGCCGGGCCTGTAGCGGGGTGAGGGGGGCAAACAAGACGATATCCGGATCGAGATAAATAATCTGATTCGCCTGGCAGTTTTCAGCGATCCATTCGAAGGCGTAGGGCTTTACCGCCGTGGATAGTTCCAAAACGGAATACTTGAAATGAAACCAGCGAGACTGGGGAATTTGCAAGACCTCGCTATGCACGGTCTCGAACGATTCGTCATCGGGATTAAAGTGGCCATCGGGATCATCGACGATGATAACGACACGGCGTGCCTCCGGATGGTGGCTGGCAACGGAGCGAAAAAGGACACGCGCGTGGGCCAAGTAGTTGCGAGCGATGATCGTAAATATGACCAGTGAGGGCATCAGGAATCCGTGTTCTTGGTGTTGGACTGGCGCGGCCCGAGCGGCCGGAGCTGGTTCCGCCGGCGTGTGGCGACTTGCGTTGGGTGAATCGGATATTGATTTTGAAAGTCCTGACGGAGCGCTTCCACTTGCTGCGCCTGCGACTCCAAAAAGTCAGAAGCTATGCGGATCGCCGCTTCCAGGGGCGCACTTCGCATCTGGCCATTGATGACCCTGTAAACCATGGACCTAGATCGCTGCGAGATAGAAACCGCAACACTGGCGATACTTGCTTTACTTGTACGCGTTTCTTTATTTTTTGCCATGCGGACGGACTGAAGCGCGTCAATGTTTGATCGCTCATTGCCGATACAAGCGGGATTGACTGCGGTAGGTTATCGCTCTTTAATAGACAAAGCTGTTGCAAAAGTTTTCCATGAGAGTCTAAGGATGACAAGTAGGCTTGCGCCGAGCCGCAATTGTCAGTACGGTATGATGCAGAAAAAGAGGTGTTTATCTTTGTATATACGATTTTCGTATCGGTTCACTAAGGTGTGAATCTTGATGCGGGGCTGCGCCCTCCCTTGCTTATGGGGAGAGTTTATGTTGCAGCGCCGGGAGCGTGGTTGGCGGCGCTCCTCCGCGTTGTGCCGCTTGGGAAAATCGGGGGCGTGCTGGACAACGGATCGCGCAGGGACAATTAGTACAGATTCCCCTTGCCATTTCCCTTCACGCTTAGACTGTCTGCGGAATTCATCAGCTCGCATCGTTGCTGGAATGCGAGTTGAGCCGCATTAAGTGCGATTTTCTGGTCTCTGAGAATCTCGATCGCCATGTCGATCGCCAGTTGAATGGGCCTACTCGACATCTTCTTCGCCATAACACGATAGATGCTGGATCTGGATCGGTTAGAGATGGCAGTAGCAACATGTACGACATTTGCCCGTGAGGGCTGACGGTTCCTGGTTGCCTGCAATGGGGACATACGGGATTCTTCGCTCCACAACTTTGGGTATTGAGTAGAGTCTGCCAGGATTTCTTTTATTTACGCAATACAGAGATCTCTTGAAACGGTTCTTGAAAAGTATGTAGTTTTATTCGCAGTAAGTGCGAGGGGAGCCAGGATTGAAGCAGTTTGCTATTGACGTATCTGGCAGTATGCTGCCCAGTACTCCCCGATAAGTGCTTCCCGCTGTCCATGTTCGAAGGGACCGTCTGAGAGCTAAAGGCCAGCAACCGCAGTCCAACAACTTGAGGAACAACGCCTATCCCACAGCGTCACTAGTGTAACGTTACAGCTATAGGCAGTTCAGGGATGTAGACGTTACCGCGCGTGCCCTAAATGGTTACGCTGCGCATGCAGCACTGGGGTTTTCCCCGGGAAGCATACCAGCCTGAGCTGGAAAAACAGGGAAGGCAGGACAGGGAGAAGAGGAACCGTCCGTTCAGCGAGGAGTACATACACCGAGCGGTGGTGTGGATGGAAGCCAGCCGGCCGGCGGAAAAAGGGCCGGGAGTTGGGAGTGTCCTAAGCGACGCTGTACGACTGGAATGCTAAGTATGGAGGGATGTCGTTTCGCGAGGCGCGACCATTGAAGGACCTCGAAGTCGAAAACGGTCGGTTATCGATATCGAGGCACGCGGAAGGAAGCGGATGCGCCGCCGACCAAACAAATGCGGGAATTGGCGTTGGAGTACCCGCGGTTTGGGTACCGGCGGATCGGGGTGATGTTGCGCAGGGAGGGACGGGTGCTGAACGCGAAGAAGCAGGCGTCCGTACTGCCGCCGCGGAAGTTAAAGCGGAGACGGATTCAGCGTAGGCCCGCGCCGTTAGAACGGCTGAGGGAACTCAATCAGGAGCGGAGAATGGCCACGTACGTGACTCGGCGACGATTGCCGGCGGATCACTTCCAGAGCTTGCGGCTTTCGAGGTTGGCTTCGATGTCTTTGCGGCTGCGCCAGACGGGACGCATCTCTTTGCGGGAGGCGAGGGGGAGTTGATCCTCAATGTGTTTCGATCCCTCCTTCGACCAGTTGCCGTAGCCGAGGAGCGCTTCGGCGCGCTGGGGCTTGGAGAATTCCACCACCGCGTAGAACGTGTCGCCGTGCTCGATTACGGCGTTGCCGTCGACTATTTTGCGGAAGGTGGAGGTGCGGATGGCGCCCATGGCCGACGGGGCCCCGTTGGCGGGCAGGTCCAGTGCGCCGCGGCGGAGACGCACCGCGTCCCCCCATTTGACGTGCAGACTGCCGTACTGCTTCCGCATTTCAGTGGCCACGGATTCGAGAGCTTTGACGGCCTTGGCGGGGTCCG
The DNA here is from genome assembly GCA_947470805.1 of Acidobacteriota bacterium. Taxonomy (GTDB): domain Bacteria; phylum Acidobacteriota; class Terriglobia; order Bryobacterales; family Bryobacteraceae. Next base: position 17,609 of record CANIVU010000071.1, read on the forward strand.
CAAAGCCGCGTGGGGTGTGGAGCGGACGCTTTTCGTCGCTGGGGATGGCGTAGCCGCCGATGGACTGGAACGCCGGGCCGGCGGCGGTGAGGAAGTTGTAGAAGAGGAGCGCGCCGTCACTCGTGTTTTCCGTCTCGCGGTCCCACTGGGCGAGGATGGCGGCGGCTTCCCGGGCTGGCTGTGATTCCGAGCGGTTGGCGGCGGCGACCAGATCGTCCACGAACTGGTCCGCCGTTTCCACGCGCGTGGAGAGCTTGCCGGCTTTCACGTCTTCGAAGGTCATCTTGTTTTTTGCTTCGGAGAGGATGCGGATGCCGCGCTGGGCGCGGGTGGTGATGCCGGTGGGCGGCGCGATGTAGGACGGGAACTTCGTTGCTTCGAGCAGGGCGGGGTAGGTGGAGGTCCAGGGGGTGTCGTTGCTGTTCTGGACCCAGCCGTTGGGCGGGTCGATGACTTTGGGAAGGCTGTCGTAGGGGACGATTTTGGAGCCGGACCAGATGAGGTCGGACTGATCGCCGGGGACGACGCCGCTCCAGAACTGGTAGTCGCCGCGGGCGCGGATGGGCGGGGCGGCGTTGTAGACGTACATAATGTGGCCGTCACGGTCGGCATAGGCGGTGTTGAAGATGGGCAGTTGCTGCATCCGCATCGCATCCTGGAACTGAGCCAGATTGCGGGCCAGGCCCATTTTCCAGAACTGTTCGAAGAGGCGGGGACGGTCGAGCCCGGTGACGCGCATGGCGATGGCGGTGTTCGGTGTGTCGACAACGAGGGGGCCGTGTTCGGAGTGGCGGATGACGAGGGGTTCTTCGCGGGTGGTGCCGTCCTTTTGGAGGACGCGGATGGTTTCGCGGGAGACGGTGAAGGGGCGGACTTTGCCATCGAGGACGTAGCCCGCGTCCTGGAGTTTGAGCCGGTAGAGATCGGCGCCGTTGGGATTGTTGGTGGTTTGGGTCCAGCCGAGGACTTCGGTGAAGCACTGGCGGAGGACGGGGAAGCCGACCCAGACGGCGCCGTAGGAGGTGACGCCGGGGGCGGTGAGTTGGACTTCAAAGTAGGTGTGGACGTCGCCCCATTGGAGATGGGAGTTGCTCATGAGCATGGCGTGGCCGGAGGCGGAGCGGGAGGGGGCGATGGCCCATTCGTTGGAGCCGTGGACGTCGACGGCGGCGCGCTTCGCGCGCTGGTCGACGCGGGCGCGGTTGACGAGCCAATCGTAATGGATGACGCGGAGGCCGTGGGCGAGGACGTCTTCGACTTTGAGGGGGAGGACGGCTTTGGCGGCGGGGCTGAGGGATTGGGGGTGTTCGTTGGCCCAGGCGTTGAGACCGTCGGCGAAGGCGGCGAGGAGGGGGGCGAACTGGGGGGATTGCTGGGTGGCCCACTGGCGGGCGCGGGCGGGGACGCCGTTGACGCGGATCCAACGGTCCGATTCGAGGTACTTTTCGCCGTAGAATTGGGCGCCCTGGCCGCGGGCCTGGGCGTAGAGACGGAGGAGGAGTTCGGAATGGGCCTCCATTTGGGCGTAGCCGTAGGCGTAGAAGAGACTGGGGTGGTTGGGCGCGAAGATGTGGGGGATGCCGTAGCGGTCCCAGAGGATTTCGGTGCCCTTTTGGGGGGCGGCGAGGGCGGTGAGGGTGAGGAGGAGGGAGAGGGCGAGGTGCTGCAGCAGCTTCATGGGTGGTGTGGAGTCCTGGTGGTTGGGTGTTTCTTAGTTTATCGGGATGGGGGGCAGGAGGTGGGGGCCTTCATTAAGTGGGTATCCGTCAGGGGCTGGAGGACGCGAAGCACGGCAAGGTTCGGCTGGCAAGAGAAGTGTTTGCGGACTTCGAAGCCAAGGAGGGGATACTCCCGCATGGGGTTTGCATTGAAACCCACTCGGCCCCGCCCTTGGTCTGGATGATCGGTTTCTCGCCGATGCCTTATTGAGCCGTCCAATTAGCGACACGCTTCGCGACGATTGCGGACGCGAGTGACTTCGATGAGGTCGCCGCCGAGATCGCGAAAGAAAACGCGGTGGTCCTGGGTGCGGAGGCGGTAGAGAGGCGGATCGACGCCCTGGAGGCGGCGGACGTTGCCCTCTTCCGATTCAAGAAAGCGGGCCAGTGTGCGGAGGATCTGGATGGCGACCGGCTGCGGGATCGCGCGGAGTTCGGCCTTGGCTTGCTCGGTGAAGGCGACTCGTTTAGCCATTCTTCCGTTGGCCGCCTAACGGCTTAGCAAGGGGCTCGTCAAGTGGTGTGTTCGCCATCGTCTCCCAGTCCACCATGGTGAGTCCAAAGCCGGCGAGGACGTCCTCCATCGGGATCGGTTTGTTGTGTTTACTCCACTCGTCGGCTTCTGCGATGGCCTGCCGATCGGCTTCGGTAAAGGGCTCATCGTCGATCGGGGCTAGCGCGAGTTTCATCGAAAGCGGGTCGAGCATAGACTGCAATAGTGTTTCCACGGCGGCCAGTTGCACCGGCGGAAGTTGATCTACCAAGGCGTGAACGTGAGTACGGGTGTCGGTGGTCATGGAATCCTATTGGCGCGCAATTTGCCCCATGCGGCGCCTCACTTCTGAGCGCCTGGCATGAAGGTGCCATCGTTATCTTGAGAATAGCAATTTAACGGGTAGAAACAGCTTGGCGCTGGCAGGTGGCGGAGCTGGGTTTCGACGTGGCGTACGCGGGGTGCGCTGTTTGGTGGGGGTGGTTGGCAGGCGGCGGGGCGGGCCGTGGTTCGCATCGTTGCTGATGCTAATATGATGCTTGAGAGCGAGGTCCTATGATTGACGTGACGCAGGACATCCATTCCATGACGACGTTCAAGCGCAATTCGACGGGCTTGATGAAGCGCATGAAGAAGACGGGACGGCCGCTTGTGTTGACCGTGAATGGGAAGGCGGAGGCGGTTCTGCTGGATGCCGCGTTGTATCAGGAGGTGGCGGCCCACCTTGATTCCGTAACGAGCATTCGTCGCGGTTTGGCCCAGGCGAAACAGGGAATGGGCCGCACTGTTGACGAAGTATTTGACGACCTGGAGCGGGAAGGGTAGTCGAGGGCGGATGACGTATCGAGTCGTCATCACGCCGGAGGCAGAGGATGATCTGCGCGCGGCGGCTCGCTATATTCGGCAGAGTGGAGCGCCGTAGGCGGCGCGGGTTTGGCTGGCGGGAGCGCGAAAGCGAATCCACTCGCTCGCCGCGTCTCCGGAACGGGCTCACGCCGCACCGGAGAGCGTGTCCTTTGCGGAACCGATTTGGGAGTTGATTTACGGTAGCGGGAACCGTGTGGTGTAACGGATACTATTTACGATTTTCGACGATACCGTTTTCGTTTTGCATATACGGCATGGCTCCATGCTTCCGCTGGTTCCGGAAGAGTGATTTGTTCCGGATGGGGTGCTTGCGTGGGATTATAGTCGGTGCATGGCGATTGTGCGATGGATGGCGGTGCTTTGTTTTGTGACGGCCGTTTGGGCGGATACGCCTTCGGCTGTGGCGCCATGCCGGGCGGGGATGGTGCTGGTGCCTGGGGGGCGGTTTGTTTTTGGGCCGGAGGGGGAGACGGCTGAGGATCCGTATTATCTGGCGGGGTCGGCGCAGACTGTCGCGGCGTTTTGTATGGACGCGCGGGAGGTTGCGGTGCGGGCGTTTTTGGCGTTTGGGAAGCCGGCGGTGAATGGGGAGTGCCCCGTGCAGAAAGATGGACGGCGGTCGGTTGCTTGTGTTTCTTTTTCGCAGGCGGCGGGGTATTGCGCGGCGCGTGGGGGGCGGTTGCCGAGTGAGGTGGAGTGGGAGTTTGCGGCGCGGGGTGTGCGGTCTTTTGCGTTTCCCTGGGGGGATGGTTCTGTTGCCTATACGCCTCGGGCGCCTAATTTGTGTTTGTTGCGGCAGGAGCGGACGGGGTCGTTGGGGGCTTGTGTTTCCGGGGCTTCGGTGAGTGATCGGACACCGCTGGGGATTTTTGATCTGGGGTTTAATTTGTCGGAGTGGACTGCTTCGGTTTTTGGGGGGACGGAGCGGCGGGTGATTCGCGGGGGGAACTGGACTTTGCGGGTTATTGCGCCAGTTGCTTCGCAGCGGATGGCGCGGGAGGCTTCGTACTTTAGTTCTTCTGTGGGTTTCCGGTGTGCGGCGGAGCCGCGGACTCCCTAGGGGCCGATTGTTGCCAGACGGCTTCGGGGAGGAAGCGGCGGACGAATTCTGCAAAGACGCCATCTCCCGAGGCGATGCGGGCGGCGGTTTCCTGGAGGCGGGCGTGTTGGTCCGGGAGCGGTTCGCAGTCGCCATCGTCGTTGACGGCGAGTCCGGCGATGGCTTCGGCGAGGTCGGCGAGGAGGGCCGTGTCGGCTGGGGAGCCGGAATCGGCGAAGATCCGATGGATGTAGATGGTGTCGTTGCCTTGCGAATGGTAGATGACCCCAGTCGAGTCGGGGGAGAACGTGATTTGCTGGGGGTAAGTCCACTCGAGTTGCCAGGTGCCGAGTGGCAGGCCGGAGGCGGTGTCCCAGAGCCGGAAATTTGGCTGCTGCTGGGCGTTGGCGGCTCCTACCGTCGCGATCAATTTGCCGTCGGGACTGAAGGCGGCGCGGACAATGTACTGTTCGTGTTTGAGGGGCGGATAGAGGGGCGTGGCGGTTTCGGCGTTCCAAATTCCGACGGAACCGTCTTCGGCGTGAATGAAGAAGAGGCGGCCGGTGGGGGCGAAACGGGCGTAGCGGATGGCGGGGGCGTAGGGCGCCGCATCGGGGTGGCGTTCGATCGTGGGTGGGGAATTGACGATACGGAGGTTGGAGGAGAGAACGATGGGGGGCGCGTAGGGGACGCCATCCGGGAAACGAGTGAGGTGGACGGTCCCGTCTTCGGAGGCAGAGAGGAGGCAGTCGCCGGCGGGGTTGAAGTCGAGATCGACAATTGGTCCCTGGTGTTGGATGGTGATGGGGCGGGGGGCATCGGAGCCTGTTTCGAAGATTTTGACGAGGCCGCACTGTTCGCCGGCGGCCTGATAGAGGCCGGAGGGATGGATGGCGCTATTGTGGATTGGGGCAGGGCTGGCTGGGATGTCCGCGCTGAACGTGAAGTGGTGGGTTCCGTCTTCGGATTGGGTGAGGGTATGGCGGCCGGAGGGATCGGTGAGGGTGACGGTGGCGGGGGTGCCGGTGGAACGGATGAGTTGCAGGCGTTTGTCGGCGAGGGCGGCCATCACGGCGCGGTCCGGGGCGACACGAATGGGCGGCGCGGCCGGGGTGAGGAGAGGCCAGTCCCACACGTGGAGGAACCCGTTTTCGGTGAGGGCGACGAGGAGGTTGGAATCGGGGTCGAAGAGGTGGCGGCGGATGGGCGCGTCGTGGGTGAGGGAGATGGATTGGGGAAGAGGATCCCTGGCGATGGACCAGAGGCGGACTTCTTCTTCGGTGGCGGTGAGGACGCGGCGCGGGTCCGAGTCGAAGGCGGCGTGGCGGAGCGGGACGAACTGACCGTAGCGGTGCGAGTCGCGGCGGGGATGAGTCAGTTCGACTTTCAGGGGCTGGAGGGTGTCGACGTCGTAGATTTCCGGAGGGATGTTGGTGGCGAAGTCGTCCGGAGCCCAGAGAATCCACCGGTTATCGGGGCTGAAGGCGATGGGGCGGCCGGCGACAGGCAGCGGCTTTGCGGTGGGTTCGGGGGAGTGGAGATTGCAGATCCAGGCGCCCGTTTTTGTGATGGCGGCCAGGAGGTTGCCATCGGGACTGAAGCAGTGGGACTGGGGCGCGGGGAGGGCGACGCGGCGGTGAAGTTGGGGCGTGGCTTCGAGGGTCCAGGTATGCAGTGTGTTGGGGGTTTGGGTGAAGAGGAGCCGGGAATCGTTGGAGAACGTGGCGGCGAGGATGGTGCCAGCGCAGCGGCTCGCGGGGCCTGAGGGGATGCCGGATTGGCGGTCCCGCCGCTGCCAGGCCCCGGTTGGTGAGAGGGTGAGGACGAACGATGTATCGGGAGCGATGGCGAGGAGGGGATCTGGATACTGCGTCGGGAGTTGCGCGGGGAGAGTGAGCGACCACAATTGAGGAGGGGCGGCGAGGAAGGAGAGGATGAGGCAGTCGCCGGAGGTGTCGAAGGCGGCGCTGGTGACATTGGTGAAGCTGAGTTCCCGGTACACTTGTTGGCCCGTTTCGAGGTTCAAGACCACGACTGCTCCATGGGGAGAAACGATGACGGCGGTGTGGCCGTCGGGGCTGAGCGCGGCGGAGCGGGGGATGGCAAAGGCCTGGACGGGAGGGCCGGCGGGGGCGAAGGAGTCCGAGGAAAAGCGCCGGGCGGTACCGGCCTCGGTAACGACGACAAAGTGGCGGCTGTCGGGGGAAAGGGCCAGCGCGGCGGGCTCCGCGTCGAGGAGGATTTCGCGGGACTCTCCGCCGGATTGGCTGATGTCGCGGCGTACGACATAGTGTTTGAAGCCGGAATTGCCGCGGTTCTCGATGCTCAGATCGTAGCTATTACCAACCAATGCAAATGCGCCGGCGGCATCCCAAACGACCAATTCCGGCTGGAGTGCGAATTGAGAGATTGCGGTGAATGCTCCGTTGTCGAGGCTCCACGCCCCGCGGGGGCCGAGCAATTTGGTGCCATCGTGGGAGAGATGGAGAGAGGCTTCGGGGTCTGGAGAGACGGAGACTGAAGGTCGGTATGCGGCTCCGGAGGCGGTGTCCCACGCTTGCGCGGTTCCATTGGAAAGGGTGACGAAATGGCTGCCGGTGGAGTTGAAGCGGACCGAATCGGGTTGGGAGAGTGGGACGCCGATGGCGGCGCCGGTAACGGCGTCGTGGAGGATGGGGTTGCGGCCGGGGACTTGCAGGAGCGCGAGGTTCTGGTCCGGGCTGATGGCGAGGACATTGACATGGAGGAATGGGTCGCCGGCGGGAGCGCCGTTGGCGGCGTGGCGAAGTTGGATAGACGGCGCGTTGCTCTCGACGATGACGAAGAAGCGGCTGTCGTGACTGAAGGCGACGTCGAGGATGCGACCGCGAAGGGTGATGGTTTCGCAGACGGGGGTGCCGGAGAGGTCTGTGAGGATGGCTTGATTGTCCGCGAGGAGGGGGACGGTGAGGCGGCGAGTGCCGTCAGGGCTTTCGATCTGGAAGCGCGGGAAGCCGTCGAGGGATGTGGGTGGCGGGATGAGTTTGTAGGTTGCGCAGTCGATGAGGCGGGGGACGCCGGCGCTATCGACGAAGAGGAGTGAGTCAGAGTTGGAGCTGAACTGGAGCGCAACGATGGGAAATGCGATGGAGACGGCAACGTCCTTGTCCCTGCCGGGGTGCCAACCTAAGCCACGGTATTCACCGATGGAGCGTTCCCACTCGAAGTTGATCTCGCCGTCCTGAGACGCACAATAGGCGACGACGTTGCCATCGGGCGAGACGGCGAGAAGATCGTAGTCATTTTCCCCTCCAAAGGTGTGGCTACCGATTGTTCCGGCGAGCTTGTCCCAGATCTGGAGGTAATCGAGGAGACAAAGCCGGCCATTGCGGGCCACGGAAAGTGGACGTCCGATGGGGCCATTTGTGGACGGCTGACAGGGGGTGCCGCCAGGGCAATCCCAACTCCAGATGCCGCCCTCCGCATCAATGGTTTCGAGGGTCGAGGCGTCGAGGGGGAAGCGGGCAGCGCAGCCGGAGTGGTACGGGCCGATGGGCGAATGCAGATTCCAAATCGCCGCCAACTTCGCGGCGAGAGTCGGGGTTGGATGGATTGGCGCCGGGAGCGGGGGCGCGGACTCGAAGAGAGCTTCAAAGGTAATCGGCTGCCGGTTTGGTTCGGGCGGAGCGGCGGCGAGGGTTTGAAAATCGGGGAAGACGCCGGAATGGGGGACGGAGAGGGCGAGAATGGGCCATGGTTTGGATGTAAGGTTACGGGCGATGGCGGCGCGGGAGTAGGGGCTTTCGGGCTGAAAGCGGAGGGCGCGGGCATAGTGGGCGAGGGCTTCGGCGGGCTGGGCAGCGGCACCGGCCATGTCGCCGTATTTTTTCGCGGCGCGGAAGAGGAGAGACGAGAGGCGGAGATTGAGGGCGGCTTCGCGGGCGGCGGCCTGTTGTTTTTGTTGGGATTTTCCGATGAACTCGCGTTCGGCGGGGGTGGGGGGCTGTTGCGCGGCTTCGAGCCAGGTGAGGGCCTCGGGGAGTTCGGGGCCTTCGAGGAGGAGGCTGTCGGGCTTGTGCTGTTCGAGCCAGAGGACGGCGCGTTGCTGGGTTTTGTTGAGATTGTCGAGGTACCACGAGGTGTTGGATTGGAGGACGGGCTCCAGGAGGCGATCGTGGGCGAGTTCGTACCACCAGTCTTTGCGGCGGGGTTCGATTCGGATGAGATGGGTTTGGAGGAAGGCTTCGACGACAGCGGTGGGGAGGGTGCCGGAGTGTTCGGGGCCTTGCTGGACCTGGCCGCGGGTTTGGGCGGGGGTGATGAGTTCTTTGTGAAACCAGTCGCGAATGGCGCGTTCGGGGAGGCGATGGGCGGTGGCGATATCGGCGACGGCGGATGCGTAGTAGTCGCGGAGAGAGGATGTGATGTCGCCGAATTTGTCGATATCGACAGGGTCGATGGAGAGGTCGTCCGCGGGCATGCGGTCCCAGAGGCGGCGGCAGACGACCTGGAGGTGCATGGGTTCGATGAAGCCGGTTTCGTCGGCGAGGGCGGCGGTGAACTGATCGAGGGCGGCGGGCTGGAAGACGCGGCCGCCATTGCCGGCGGTACCGCGCATGGCGGAGGCGGCGTTGGAGCGCGAGAGAAGGCTGAGGCGGTAGCGGGCGCGGAGGTGGGTGGGGAGTTGGGTGAACCAGGGGAGGAGCGGGGCGAGGTAGTCTTCGCGGATGACGAGGAGGGCCCAGATGGAGGGGTTTTGGAGGAGCTCGGCGAGTTGGCGGAAGAACTCGGCGCGGCCTTGTGAATCGGCGGGGTTGAGGCGGAGGATTTCTTCGAATTGATCGAAGATGAGGAGGATGTTGTGGCGGCGGGGGCGGGCGGCGACGAAGGGGGCGAGTTCCTGCTCGGCGCCGTCCAGTTTCCAGCCGTTGATGGCGCTCCAGACGTAGCGGTTGGCTGTACTTCCGGCAGGGGGCTGGGTGTTGACGCGGGTGGGTTCCCAGATGTCGAAACGGGTGTTGAGTTCGGGGATGAGGCCGGCGTTTATTAGGGAGGACTTTCCGGCGCCGGAGGGGGAGAGGAGGAGGACGAGGCGTTCGGCGGTGAGGAGTTGGGAGAGTTCGATGATTTCGCGGTCGCGGCCGAAGATGGGGTTGTCGCGGGTGAGCGGGCGGGGGCCGACGAAGGGGTTGGGGAGGAGTGCCATGGGGTCAGGATTTCCTGTTTTGTTTTCGGGGTGGCACGGGTTTTATTGGGTTGAGTGTATCGGATTCGGTGGTTTGTTGGGGTTTTGTTTCTGGCTTCTGATTCCGTGCTCCCCATTCCCGGGGTGCCTGGCACCCACCTTCGCCCTGCGGGCTTCGGCCGGCAAGCACGGGGAGAGAGTTTTGGTCGGGGAGGTTGCGTCGGACGAGCCCGATGCCAGGCACCGAACGGTGTTACGGTGGGTTGGGTTGCGTTTCTTCTTCTTTGCCTCTCCCCTTACCCTCCCCGGACGTTTCCCTTTTTCTCTGCGCTTCTTAGTTCACCGGGGCGGGCTTGCCGGCCATGGTCCACATGGCTTCCAGGCCGTACCAGTAGGCCTGGTTGCCGGAGCCGGCGTAGCGGATGACCGCCGTTATCCATGAGCACGGGAAGTCTGTGCCGTCGCCGCCGGTGGCGGTGTATTCGCCCTTTGCTATGAGCGCCTTCATGCGCTCCGCGTTGATCATCCGGTAGCCGATCGCTCCCAATTTGGGGCTCTTCACCGGCGCGAAATCCGTCTTCGCATCATCGAACAGGATCGATGAATCCTGGCGCTTGGGGGTGAATTTGCCCTTGGTGTCCTTGGTGCCTTGCGGCGTCAGAGTGAAGTTCTTGACGCACTTGGAACAGTTGTACGGCTGATTGAAGGTGCAGTCCCGGTGGGCCTGGGAGAAGTTGAAGTTCTGGAGATACAGGCCGACACCGGCGCCCATGTTCCATTTGGCGGAGGCGATGGGTTCCGGGTTGGGCCGCACTGTGTCGCCCTTGGCGGTGTAGGGGATGCCGGCGTGCATCTCGTAGTCGCGCATCTTGCCGTTTTTATCCTTCATCTTCACGGGTGCGTCGAAGAAGGTCTTTTGCGTGAGGCCCCAGCCGCGGCTGGCGCTCCAGCGGGTCGGGTCTGTGAGTTGCTCCTTGAAGATGGACTTGTCCCCGCCTTTGCCGTTCTGCCAGTCGATGCCGATGGTGACGTATTCGCGGCCGCCGAACTTCATGGTGTGTTTGGCGCCGGATTCGTGGACGAAGATGAAGTGGAGGATTTCGATGGGGGAGTTGTTGCGGTCGCGGATGACGGTTTTGCCGTTGACGGTGGTGGGCGTTTTGAGATCGTCGACGAGGACGCGGATGGTTTCGTCGACGCCTTTGGAGTCGAGGGGTTCGATCTCCTCGTCCATGGGGAGCCAGAAGACGCCGCGGCCGGCGAGTTCACCGGTCCAGACCATTTGGCGGATGATGCGGGCGGTGGCGGGGTCGACTTTGCCGAATTCGCGAAGCTCCATGCGGTAGGAATCGAAGAGTTTGGTGCCTTCGGTGGCGGGGTCGCTGGCCTCTTTCTGATAGACCTCGAGGGTGGTCTTGATCATGTCGAGGTTGTCCCGGAAGGCTTTCCAGTCTTCCGGGGGCGGGACGTTCTTTTCGGCCCAGGACGCCTGGAGCGCGGCGGCACGGAGGGGGAGGGCGACGGCGGCGCCGGCTTTCTTGAGGTCGGCATCCTCCTTGAGGAGTTTCTTCGTGGACGCGATGGCGTTGGCGCGGTCGCCCTGGTAGTTGTTCTGGGGGCCGCCGGTGAGCTTGACGTTGTAGTGGGATGTGGGCCGGTGGGCCAACTGCATGATGAGTTGGGTGGCGTCGGAGGTCTCCACTTCGAGGTGGCCGATGAGCTCGAGGAGAGCGGTGTAGGCGTCGTCGCGTTTTTTGATGCGATCGCGGGCGACCTTGATTTTGCCGGGGAGGGCGGAGAGTTTCTGTTCGATCTGATCGATTTGCTGCTTTTCCTTGATGATTTCGGCGTTGATTTCGGAGATCTGTTTTTCGATCTCCTTGATCTTCTCTTCGAGGCCGGCGATTTCCTGTTTGGCGGCTTCGGGGTCGGCGGCGGTGGAGAGGCCGACTTTGAGGGACTGGATTTTCTTTTTGATGGAGGGGAGGGTGACGGTGGTGGCGGTGTCGGCGGCGCTCTTGGCGGCTTTGCGTTTAGCTTTGAGGGCGGCGAGATCGGTGGTGAGCTGGAGGCGTTGGGCTTCGAGGGAATCGAGATCGCTTTCCGAGCCGGCCTTGCCGCTGGACATGCTGGCTTCCCAAAGTTTGGCCCAGTCTTCGAGGCTCTTGCGGGCCGTGGTGAGGCCGGCGGACCACAGTTGGGCGCGGTTGAAGGCGATGGAGGGGTTCTTCATGTTCCGGTAATAGATGGGGCCATCGCCGGCGGCTTCGGCAGCCTTTTTGACGGTGGCCATATCTTCGGAGGTCATGAAGCCGTAGTGGTCGCTTAGGTGCCGTTTGAGATCGAGGACGCCGGAGAGGACGGAGAGGGTGAATTCTCCCGCCTTGTCGGCAGCGGCTTCGCGGCCGTGGGAGTAGAAGCCGAGGCGCATGAGGTCGCGCTGGAGCTCGGCGACGTAGCGGGCGTTCTGGTGCATGGGTTCGGGGTGGCCGGTGACCTGTTCCCAGGTTTGGGATTCGTCGGAGTCGCCAAAGGTGAGGGTGAAGCCGCCGTAGGGGGGGACGGGGAGGACGATGCCGGTGGGGATGGCGTCCTTGGCGGAGGGGGCGACGGGGGCGGTGGTTTCGAGCTCGACGATTTCGAGCTTGCCTTCCTTGCAGACCGGACAAGTGGAGCCTTGGACCATGTCGGCGGGCTTGTCCTTCAACAGGAACATGGCGTGGAAGCTGCACTTGGTGTTGCGGCAGAAGAAGTAGTCGGCTTTTTGGGCGGTGGCCATGATTTAGGGTTCCTCGGCGCCGAAGATTTCGTCGAGCGCGGCTGTGAGTTCTGCGATTAGATCCGCGCTGGCGCGGCCGTTTTTGCTTCCCGGTTCTTCGGGGAAGGGGAAGGGCGAGACGCTGTCCAATTCGCTTACCTTGTCATGCGTATAAAAGTCGTAACCATTGCCAAAGAAAACACTTTTTTCTTCGCCGGTTTCGAGGGCGACGGCGCCGCGGGGCATGAGGGTGTTGATGACGCCCTCTTTGTCGGTGGTCGCCTCCTTCTCGGCATCGGAGACGACGAGGGTGAAGGGTTTCAGATCCACGGGGTGGCCGAGGTGGTCGACGATTTTGACGAGGAGGGGGACGGCGCCGTGGAGGCGTTCGCAGGCGCTATCCATGATGAGTCGCTGGTAGAAGCGGCAGGCGAAGGTGTCGTGGGTTTGGGCCCATTCGCGGCGTTCGGCTTGGAAGCTGCGGCGCTGGGCGGCGTCAGAGTAGAGGCGGGTTTTGCAGAGTGCGGTGCCTTCGTTGGTGCGGGGGCAGGGCCATTTCTTGGGGGGCGTTTCGACGTTGGCGCGGAAGAAGTAGACGACGATGCGGCGGTTGGGTGTGTTTTCCTGATTGCGGGCTTCGCGTTGGGAGGGGGCCTGGAAGGCCGTGTTTTCGGCGGCGGAGAAGAGGAGAACGGGGTTGAACTCGCCGCAGCCCTGGTAGTCACCTTTGCCTTTGGGGTCGGCGCCGCGGCTGAGGAAGCCGGTTTTGGGGATGGAGAACGTGGCGCCGTCGTCGCCGGTGCAGAGGTGGTCCATGTAGCTGAGGAAGAGCTGTTTGCGGGTGATGGGGCCGGCGATGCCATCGGCGAGGAGTTGGTGGTCCTTTTGAAAATTGCGGATGGCGGCGGTGGTGATGGGGCCTTGGACGCCATCGATGGGTCCGGTGTCGTAGCCGAGGGTGGCGAGGATGGTTTGGATTTCGCTGGTGCGCCAGTGATCTTCGCCGTGGGGTTGGGAGTAGAGGGCTTCCCACATGGCGGCATTGCGGGTGATGACGGCGTAGACGGCTTCGGCGCGGCGGCCGCTGAGACGTTTGTTGTATTCGTCGTTGCCGACGGGGTCGGCGTGTCCGAAGACGGAGATGGGGGCGTCGGGGAGGAGTTGGTGGAGCTGGCCGAGGGCGACGAATTCTTCGCGGGCGGCGGGGGTGATGAAAGAGGAATCGAAGTGGAAGCGCGGGTCGTCGAGACGCCAGCAGCCGATGGGTTCGAGGGGGAGCCGGAGGGTGTTCTTTTCGCTCTTCGTGGCGGGCGCGACAAGGACGGTTTGGGGGGGATCCCTTAAGACTTCGGCTGTGAGGCCACCTTCGGATACGTGGTGGAGTTTAGCGCGTTCGTGACTTGTCTCGTCCGGAGTTTGGTCTAATTCCGGAGGCATTCGATGAAGATAGCACAGGGTTAGCCGAGGAGGCGGTTGTAGTGGTGGCCCATGGCTTCGAGGGAGTAGTGTTGTTCGACCTCGCGGCGGGCGCGGGCGGCGAGTGTGGTGGTGATTTCCGGGCTCGAAAGGAGGCGGGTGAGGGATTCGACGAGGGAATGGGGGCGGGTTGGATGGTAGGTGAGGCAGGTGACGCCGTCCTGGACGAGGGGGGAGTCCGCGTGGTTGGCGGCGACGGGGAGGCCGTGGGCGTAGGCTTCCATGAGGACGAGGGCGACGGGTTCGGGGTTGATGGAGTAGAAGAAGAGGGCGTCGTGTTGGGCGTAGAGGGCGGGGAGCTGGGCGCGGGGGACGGGGGGGCGGAGGGACACGGCATCGGCGAGGTTGGCGGTGGCGATGAGATCGTCGATGAGGCGGCGGTAGGTGGGTTCGCCTTGCGCGGCGATGGCGGTGAGGGTGAGTTGGGGGAAGCGTTGGCGGAGGAGGGGGAGCGCGGCGAGGAGGAGGTGGAGACCTTTTTCGGGGGTGAGGCGGCCGACCCAGAGGAGGCGCTGTTGGTTTGCGGCGGCAGGGCGTTGGGGGAGGGGCGGCAGGGGGATGCCGAAGTAGATGGTGTGGGCGGCTTGCGGGGAGAGACCGGCGTGGATGGCGTCGGCGCGCCAACGATCGCTGGCGAAGATGGCGCAGCGGATTTGCGCGGCATTGGCGGGGCGATAGTGGAACGGGTGGAGCGGACGGCAGCGGGGCAGCCACCACCAGGAGGGCCGGAGTTCTTCGGCGAGTGCGGCGAGGGAGAGGACGGCGACGCGGGGATGGCGGGCGAGGGCGAGGGCGAGCATGCCGCGGACGTTGGTATCGACGCAGACGAGGACGACGTCGTAGCGGGAGGGATCGGTGAGGCGGGATTCGGCCCAGCGGAGGTTTTGGATGGCGGCGTGGTGGTTTTGGAAGAGGGCGGAGAGGGTGAGGCGGAGGCCGGCGGGTATGCGTTGGCGCCAGCGGAGGAGGAGGGGAGAGCGTTGGACGGCGGCGATCCAGGCGGGCGTCGGGGGCACGGACGGGGCGAGCGGAGTGTCGTTTTCCTGGTAAATACGCGCTTCCACATCCCAATCGAGTTGTTGGAGCTGGGTGACCAGATCGAGGAGGGCGAGTTGGAGACCGCCGACGAATTGCGGCTCGACGACGGGGGCGAGCAGCAGGAGGCGCTTCATGGCAGGCCGAGGAGCTGGCGTGTTTGCGCGGTGGAGGCGATGGGGCGGCCGAGGGCAGCGGCTACCGCCGCTGTGCGCTGGACGAGGGATTCGTTGGTGGCCGGTTGGGTTTTGGCGGCGTCGAGGAAGAGATTGTCTTCGAGGCCTGTGCGGGCGTGGCCGCCGAGGGTGAGGCCTAGGGCGTTCATCGAGAATTGGAAACGTCCGATGCCGGCGGCGGACCAGAAGGAGCCGGCGGGGAGGCGTTCGACCATCATGGCGAGGTTGAGGCCGGTGGCGGCGGAGGTGCCGAGGGAGCCGAGGAGGAGGTTGAAGACGAAGGGTTCGCGGAGGAGTTTTCGGCCGATGAGGTAGTGGGCGTAATCGATCATGCCGAAGTCGAAGATTTCGAGTTCAGGGACGATGCCGAGGCCGTTCATTTCCTGGGCGAGGCGCTGGATCATGGCGGGTTCGTTGACGGAGGCCTGTTGGGGGAAGTTGAGGGAGCCGAGGGTGAGGGAGGCGAGGTCGGGCTTGAGGGGGCCGTCGAGGCGGAGGGAGTCGCTGCGGTGTTCGAAGGATCGGTAGACGCGGCCGCTGGTGGTGACGCAGATGACGGCAGCGGGGATGGCGGCGCGGATGCCGCGGGTCATTTCGGCGTAGAGTTCGCGTTCGTAGGTGGGATCTTCGTTGGCGTCGCGGGCGTGGATGTGGAAGATGCGGGCGCCGGCGGCGTGGCAGCGGGCGGCGTCGGCGATGATTTCGGCGGTGGTGATGGGGACGGCGGGGTTGTCTTTTTTGCGGGGCACCATGCCGGTGAGGGCGAGGTTGATGACGACGGGGGTGGTGAGGTCGATCATAGGCCGTCGACTCCAGTGCGGAGGAGTTTGGCGGGGAGGCCGCCGCAGAGGGTATTGGCTTCGACGTCTTTGACGACGACGGCGCCCGCGGCGACGACGCAGCCGGGGCCGAGGGTGAGGTGATCCCGGATGACGGCGCCGACGCCGATGTAGGAACCGGGGCCGACGGTGAGGGCGCCGGCGAGATTGGCGCCGGGGCCGATGGTGGTGAAGGATTCGATGCGATTGTCGTGGCCGATGAGGGCGCCGCGGTTGACGATGACGTGGGGGGCGATGGTGGTGTTGGAGGCGACGATGACGCCGGGGTGGAGGACGCAGCCGGGAGCGATGCGGGCGCGCGGGGAGACGGTGGCGGTGGGGTGAATGACGGTGGCGAATTCGTAGCCGCGGGCGGCCATTTCTTCGATGAAACCGCGGCGGCGGGTGCTGACAATGCCGGCGACGAGGAGGGCGGCGCCGGGCGGGATGGGCAGGGCCTGGGCACGGTAGACGGGCCGGCCTTCGAGTTCGGTGGGCGCTTCGGGGGTGTTGACGATGAAGCCGAGGATTTCGAACTGTCCGGTGCGTTCGGCGATGTCGAGTACTTCGACGGCCATTGAGCCGGCGCCGAGGATGAGGAGAGGCGTCATGCAGCTTGCTAGAGAGATCTGTTCGAACCCTTTGATTATCGCAGAAGGGCGGCGACTTTAGAGGCCTTGGAGGCGGGTGGTGGCGTCGCCGAAGCTGGGGAGCTTCAGGCCCATGCGGTCCATGATGCCGAGGTAGAGGCTGCAGAGTTTGCGGTTGTCGTCGCCGGATTCAAAGTAGTTCAGGGCGCGGCCGGTTTGGAGTTTGCCGCCGAGGCTGCCGAGGGTTAGCACCGGCACCTTTTTGTTGTCGTGTTTGGTGCCGGACCACATGTTGGAGAGGAAGAGCAGGCAGCTGTTATCGAGGACCGAGCTTCCGCCTTCCTTCATCGCGTCGAGGCGCTGGGCGAGGTAGGCGAGCTGGGTCATCTGGAAGTGGACGATCTTCTGGTAGTCCGGTTCGGTGTCGTAGTGGGAGGCGCCGTGGTGCTGTTTGCTGACGCCTAGGAAGGGGTAGTAGAGCGCCGAGAGATCGCGGGCGAGGAGGAGGGAGGCGACGCGGGTTTTGTCGGTTTGGAAGCCCAGGGCGATGATGTCGCACATGAGGCGGATGTGGTCGCGGATGTCCTCCGGCAGACCGTCCTGCGGGCGCTTCATGGTGAAGAGTGGGCGGCCGGTGTCGCGGGCGTGGTCTTCGGCTTTTTGCTTATCCGTTCGCATGCGCTCGATGGAGCGTTCGACGTCGCGGACGCTGGCGAGATATTCGTCGAGTTTGATTTTGTCGGTGGCGCTGATGGTGCGGGTGAGAGATTGTGCGTGGTCTTTTACGCGGTCGAGAATGCTGGCGTTGCGGAGCTGGCCGCCATTTTCGAAGAGGCTATCGAAGGCGAGGGAGGGGTACATCTCGTTGGGCACGGGGGAATCGCTGTTTTGCCAGGAGATGTGGGAGCTGTAGGCGTTGGAGAAGTTGGTTTCGTGGAAGCCGGTCATGGCCCGTTCGCAGGCGAGGACCATGCTGGGTTGGGCGGTGTCCTGGCCGATGTGGTTGGCGAGGAGTTGATCGATGGTGATGCCGCCCTGGATGATGGAGCCTTTGCGGATAGGGACGCCGGAGAGGAGGTTGCCGGTCATGGCGGGGTGGATGCCCTGGCCGGTGGCGGCTTTGTTGAAGAGGCCGTCGATGACGTTGAGTTTGGCTTTGCAGGGTTCGAGGGGGGCGAGGGATTCGCTCAGTTCCAATGCGGCGCCGGAGCCTTTGGCCCACCAGCGGCCGGGGCTGATGCCGGTGCCCATGAAGAGGACGGCGAAGCGTTGCGGGGGCGGGGCGGTGGCGGCGTTGGCCATGGATTCGAGCCAGGGGAGGCCCATGGCGACGCCGGTGCCTTTTAGCATGGTGCGGCGGGATATTGGCGTTTTCATTGCGGGCTCCGTTTGTTTAAGAACTGGCGGCTGGTTAGGATTTTTTCGAGGATGGTTTCGAAGCGGGGATTGGGCTGGGCGGCGATTTCGTCGAGGAGCGGGCCGTCGGAGAGTGCGAGGCTGCGGCCTAACGCGTAGGCTAACAGGCGGCCGGCGAAGCCGCGGACGAAGGCGGATTTGCGGTGTTTTTCGATGTATTGGCGGAGACCGGCGAGGCCTTCGCCTTCGGCGCCGTTGGGGAATTGGGCGTGGGCGTCGACAGGGCGGCCGGCGAGATCGTGGGTGCGGCGCTGGCCGACGGGGTCGTAGGCTTCGAAGGCGAGGCCGAACGAATCGAAGCGGGCGTGGCAGGCGGCGCAGCTGGGGTTGGCCCGGTGGCGTTCGAGCATTTGGCGGAGGGGGAGATCCATTTTGGCTTCGTCGGCGGGGAGTTCGGGGACCGCTGGGGGTGGCGGGGGGATGTGGTCGCCGAGGATATTGCGGGCTACCCAGAAGCCGCGTTTGACGGGGCTGGTGCGGAGGCCGGGAGCGTTCTTGGTGAGGAATGCGGCCATGGGGAGGAGGCCGCCGCGACCGTATTTGGCGGCGTCGGGGACTTGGGTCCAGGTGGTGTCGCCGCCCGGTTGCGGGGGCATGCCGTAGTGGCGGGCGAGGGGGGGATTGACGAAGGTGTCGGGGGCGAGAAGGAGGTCGGTGATGGGGCGGTTGCGACGGAAGACGTCGAGCAGGAGGCGGACTGGCTCTTCGAACATCGACTGGCGGAGAGCGTCGTTGAAGGAGGGGAAGCGGGCGCGGTCGACGGTGCCGATTTGTTCGAAGTCGCGCATGTCGAGCCAGTTGGTTCCGAACTCGACGGCGAGGGCGCGGGAGCGGGGATCGTGGAGCATGCGGCGGGCCTGGGCTTTTAGGGTTTTGGGTTGGTTGAGGGTGCCCGTGGCGGCGTGGCGGAGGAGTTCGGGGTCCGGCATGGAGGACCAGAGGAAGTAGCTGAGGCGGCTGGCGAGATCGTAGTCGGACGGGGTGGGGCTGGCGATGCGGTAGGAGAATTTCGGGGACATGAGGATGAGCACGATGGATTCGCGGAGGGCGGCTTCGTGATCGAGGGCGGAGCGCTGGCGGGCGTCGCGATAGAAGGACGTTATGTCCGTCTGTTCGGCTTGGGTGAGGTTGCGGCGGTAGGCGCGGGCGGCGAAAGCCAGAAGAGATTTCCAATGGGCTGGTTCGGCGTCGCTGCGGGCTTTCTGGACCCAGCGGATGCTGGTGTTGGCTTGATCGAAGAATGTCTTTATGGCCTGGATGGCGACGGGGCTGCCGCCGTGGGCGAATTTGAGGTAATCGGCTTCGAGCTTGCGGAGTTTGGGTTCGGAGACGATCTGATCGACTTCGATGTCGCCGACTTCGGGTTCGTTGTCCTTAAAATCGTCGCGGGTGCCGCGGGTGCCGAGCTTGGCGAATTCGACGTAGGTGCGGATGTTGATGGAGGCGACGAAATCCATTTCGTGCCACATGGCGTTGAGCTTGGCTTGTTGGTTGGTGTCGAGGAGGAGTTCGGAGAGGGGCTGATCGTCGCGGAAGTAGCCCATGACGTTGTGGAAGCCGGCGCTTAGATAGCGGCCTTCGTCCTTGCCGGTTATGAAGTAGTTGCGGCCGCGGGACTCCTTGTAGAACATGTCGGGGAAGACGGCGCAGAAGCGGGCCCAGGCGGCTTCGTAGCGGACGCGCTGGCCGGCGGGGACTTGGAGATCGGGATCACCGGGCGGGTTTTCGACGAGGATGGTTTTGCCGGGGCCGAAGGCGTTGTCCCATTCGGGTTCGACGACGTTGGATTGGTTGAAGGGGGGCTCGCCTTGGACCTGCAATTGGCGGGGATCGAACTTTCGGCGGTGGGTGGCGTATTGGGTGTTCTTCCAGATTAAGAGGGGCTGCCAGGCGGTGCCGATGGCGCCGGCGGTGATGTTGATGAAGCGGGGTTCGACCTTTTTGCGGACGTTGGTTATGTAGGCGCGCATGGCTTCGGCGCCGGGACGGGCGATGGCGGGTTGATTGGGTTGGGGAGCCGGGAGGGCGCGCCACATCGTTTGGAGTTTGGCGAGGGGGCCGATGGGTTCGGGTGTTTCGAGGGTTTGCCAGAGGGTGGTTAGGTATTTGGGGCTGAGGTTGTGTTGGCGGGCGAGGGAGGCGAGGGTGGCGCTGGGTTGGCCGAGGGCGGCGCGGTGGCGGAAGCGCCAGGCGGTTTGGATGTAATCGGCGTAGTCGGTATTTTGCTGGTGATAGAAGTCGATGATCTGGTGGACGGCGAATTTGTCGCGGTCGGTTTCGGCGAGCATGGGGTGGGGGGCGAAGGCGAAGCCGTCCTCTTTGAGGTAGAGGTGGGAGGCGGTTTCGCGGGCGGCGTCGAGGTATTTTTTCAGCAGGGTGGGGGACATGCTGAGGGTTTCGCCGGAGTTGTCGAAGCCGGCGGTGTTGGCGGGATCGACGGGGAATTTGCGGGTGGGGCGGATGTCGACGCCGGTGAGGTCGCGGATGGTGTAGTTGTATTCGGCGTTGGAGAGGCGGCGGGCGAGGACGGTGCCGGGGTCGCCGGCGGTGCGGCGGATTTCGTTGTCGCGAAGGGCGTGGAGCGAGGCGAGGGCGGATTGGCGTTCGGCGGGTTTGGGTTGTGGGGCGCCTTTGGGGGGCATTTCGGCGGCTTCGAGGCGTTCGAGGATCTGGGTGGCGCGGCGGGTGTCGGTTGGGGAGAAGACGGTGAGGTCGAGTTGGGCGGCGGGGGATTGTTGGCCGTGGCAGGTGGTGCAGTAGGTATTGAGGAAGGGGGCGATGGATTGGGCGAAGACGGGGGCGGCCAGGAGTAGGAACAGGGCTGGGAAGGCTGGCCGTTGCATGGGATGAATATATCAGGCGTCGATGCGCATTAGCGGCGGAGGTGGCGGGTGACCTTGGATTGCAGGATTTCGATGAGTACGGGGTCCATGTAGGTGTAGTGATCGGGGATGCCGAGGACGATGATTTTCTTTGTTCGCAAGGCGGATTTGAACTTCTCGTTGAGGCGTTTGCGGTGGACGGGTTCCATGGCGAAGATGAGGTCGGCCCATTCGATGAGGTCGAGCGAGAGGGGCGTGTCGGCATCGGGACTGGTGCCGGCGGAGGCGGTTTCGATGCCGGGGAGTTTGGCGAAGACGGCTTCGGCGGTGGGGCTGCGGAGCCAGTTGCGGCTACAGACGAAGAGGAGGTTCATGCGGTTTGTTATGGCAGGGCGCAGGTGAAGCTGGCGGCGGATTCGGGGGCGCCTTTGCCGTTGTATTTGGCGGTTTTGGGGTAGGCGCAAAGGGGGCGGGTGCGGCCGGGGAAGGCTCGACCGGCGGCGATTAAGCGCTCTGGGGCTTCGTTGTTTTCGACCCAGCGTTGGAGGGCGATGAGGGAATCAAAATCGTCGAGGCCGGGGCCGCCCTGGCAGTGGCACATGCCGGGGCTCAAGAAGAGGCGGGAGAAGTCGTGGGGGATTTGTTTGTAGTAGCGGATGAGGTCGAGGGGGGAGGAGCCGGGGGCACTTCCGCCGGGGAGAACGATGCCGTTGACGTGGGGGCCGGTGACGATGCCGCCGGTGATGGGGATGACGCGGTGAGCACCGTTGGGGCCGGGGCCCATTTCGATGGGGGCGGCGACGTGGACCTGGGCTTCGAAGAGGAAGGCGAGTTGCGGGGGCGTCATTTGGATTGGTTGAGGGTATCGCGGTCGAAGCCGGCGGTGCGTTTGTAGGATTGGGCGATGGTTTCGAGTTCGGATTGGGTGATGACGTCGTGGAGGTTTTGGAAGCCGTTGGGGGCGCGTTCCTCGACGATTTGCATGACCACTTCGGGGCCGTGTTGGCGGTTGCTGTGGACGATTTGCGCGGTGGGGGCGAGGCGGGCGGCTTCGTAGGTTTTGAGGGCTTCGATGGGGTTTGGGTTTTCGGTGAGGGCGGTGGCGAGGGCGTCGGCATCGAGGATGGCTTGCGAGGCACCGTTGGAGCCGATGGGGTACATGGGGTGGGCGGCGTCGCCCAGGAGGGTGACGCGGTTGAAGGACCACTGGGGGACGGGGTCGCGATCGACCATGGGGAACTCGTAGACTTCGGGGGCGCCGGCGATGAGGGCGGGGACGTCGAGGAATGGGAAGCGCCAGGATTCGAATTCGTAGGCGAATGAGGATTTGTCGCCGAGGCGGTTCCAGTCGCGGCGGGGGAGGTGGGCATCGGCGCCGAGGTTGCGTTCGGCGATCCAATTGATGAGGCCGTTGCCGATGGGGTAGGCGACGAACTTTTGATCGGCGTGGCCGGCCATGATCATGGAGCGGCCGGTGAGGAAGGGCGGGGCTTGGGAGACGGCGCGCCAGAGGAGGCGGCCGGAGAATTTGGGGTCGCCTTCGTTGGGGTAGAAGATGTGGCGGGCGACGGAGTGGATGCCGTCGGCGCCGATGAGGATATCGCCGGATTGGGGGGGCTGCGGGGTGTTGGTGTGGCGGTTGAGGAAGTGGGCGGTGACTTGGTTGGGGGCGTTGTCGATGGATTGGAGGTGGTGGGCTGTAGTTATGGCTTGCGGGCCGAGGCGGGCGGTGACGGCGCGCCAGAGGAGTTCGAGGAGGCGGCCGCGGTGGATGGAGTATTGGGGCCAGAGGTAGCCGGCGGCGAGGCCGCGGGGTTCGCTCCAGATGCGCTCGCCGCGTTTTGTGTAGTAGGCGAGTTCGGCGGTGGGGATGCCGGTTTGGGCGAGTTCGTCGGCGAGGCCGAGGTTGGTGAGGACGCGGACGGCGTGGGGGAGGAGGTTGATGCCTACGCCGAGGGCTCGCATGGAGTCGGCGGATTCGAAGATACGGACTTCGATGTTGCGTTGGTGGAGGGCGAGGGCGGTGGTGAGGCCGCCGATGCCGGCTCCGCAGATGAGGACGGGCACTTGGCTATTGTATGGGAGCGGCGAGGGCGCGGCGGAAGCGGCTAGGTTTGCTGGACATTGGGCAGATGAATCCGATCGGATTTGACGTCAACTTTACCTGACTGGGGGAAGGGAAGGCGACGGTGATGTCTATGCGCTTTTCCGTGCAGTGAGCTGGAAAGTCCGTTTTGTTGATGTGGCGGGCCACTTCGGCAAGGAGAATTGGGTGGCCTTGTGTTTTCAACGAGCCGACGCTACCCGGGGTGTTCGAGGGAGGCCGCGCAGTCCTGTGCCTTTGTTGCCGTGGCGGCGAAGAGGCAGAGAATGGCGGCGGCGAGGCGCATGTCTTTTTTATGTTAGCCGGAACAGCGTGTGGGCTGGGGGTGAAAACGAATAGACTAACTGAGGAAATTCTATGCGGCTGTTTGGGTTCGTTTCCATTTTCGCGATGGTGCCGGTTTGTCTGGCGCAGGGGGACTTGTTTGAGTCCAAGGTGCGGCCGATTTTGTTGGCGCGGTGTTCGTCGTGTCATGGCACGTCGGTGCAGATGGCGGGGAAGCAGTTTACGACGCGGGAGGGGATGCACCGGTCGGGTTCCGTTGTGGCTGGGGATGTCGATGGGAGTTCGCTGATTCAAGCGGTGCGGTATGCGGGGAAGGTGAAGATGCCGCCGGCGGGGAAGCTGGCGGATAGCGAGATTGCGGCGTTGGAGAAGTGGGTGCGGGACGGGGCGGTTTGGCCGGAGGGTGTGACGGCCCCGGCGGTTGGGACGGCGGGGCATTGGGCTTTGCGGCCGGTTAAGAAGACGGCGGCGCCGGTGGTTCGTGATGCGGCTTGGGCGCGGGGGGAGATTGACCGGTTTGTGCTGGCGAAGATGGAGGGGAAGGGAATTGCGCCGGTGGGGGATGCGGATCCTTATGCGTTGCTGCGGCGGGTGACGCTGGATTTGACGGGGTTGCTGCCGACGGCAGAGGAGGTGGCGGCGTTTGTGGCGGATCCGTCTTTGGAGAAGGTTGTGGACCGGTTGCTGGCTTCGCCTGCTTACGGAGAGCGATGGGGACGGCACTGGCTGGACGTGACTTACTATGCCGAGACGACGGGTGTGGGGCGGCGGATTCCATTGCCAGAGGCGTGGCGGTATCGGGATTATGTGATCCGGGCTTATCGCGAGGATAAGCCGTACGACCAGTTTTTGCGCGAGCAGATTGCCGGGGACGAGAAAGAAGAGAATCTGGCGGCGACGGGGTTTCTGGTGTTGGGGCCTTGGGCGTGGTTTTCCTATGACCGGGTGCAGATGCGGTTTGATATTGCGGATCAGCAGGTGGATTTAGTTGGGCGGACGGTGATGGGGCTGACGCTGGGGTGCGCGCGGTGCCACGATCACAAGTTTGATCCGGTGACGAACAAGGATTACTACGCGATGGCGGGGATCTTTTTGAGCACGCAGACGACGGCGCGCGGGAATGGGAATGGCGGGATTCATTTGCGGCGGTTTCCGGAGACGGCGGCGAAGTTGAAGGAGCACGCTGAGGCTGTTGCGGCTTGGGAGAAGCGGGTGGCGGAGGTGGAGGCTTCCGATAAGATTTTCAAGAAAGAGCAGGAGGCGGTCTCGGCGAAGATGAAGGATTTGCCGGCCGATTCGGCTGAGCGGAAGGCGTTGCAGGCGGAGTTGGCGATGTTGAAGAAGAAGACGGAATTTGCGGGGGACCGGCAGATCCTAGCGTTCACTAAGTACGCGCAGCCGCGGTGGCCGCAGGCGTATGCGGCGGCGGAGATGGAGTTCCCCGAGGACGCGCGGATTGCCAGCCGCGGGGATGCGCACCAGTTGGGCGATTTCGTGCCGCGTGGGGTTTTGAGCGGGGTGGCGACGGGGGAGGCTCCGCCGGAGGTTCCGCCGAATGGGAGCGGGCGGAAGGAGTTGGCGGAGTGGCTGACGCGGCCGGGGCATCCGTTGACGGCGCGGGTGTATGTGAACCGGATTTGGCACCACCTGTTTGGCCGGGGGATTGTGGCCAGCACTGACAACTTCGGGACGCGCGGGGAGCCGCCAACGCATCCGGAGTTGTTGGACTATCTGGCGGCGCGGTTGGTGGAAGAGAAATGGTCGACGAAGAAGCTGATCCGCGAGATTGTGCTGAGCCGCGTGTATGGCTTGTCGAGCCGGGCCGAGGGACGGGCGAGCGAAGTGGACACGGGGAATGAGTTGTTGTGGCGATCGAACCGGCGACGGCTGGAGGTGGAGGCGTTCCGGGACGCGGTGCTGCAGGCGAGCGGGCGGCTGGAGTTGCAGGGCGGCGGGCCGTCGCTGCCGTTGACCGCGCAGAATGTGCACACGATTGCTCCGTTCTTTTTGGAGGATGACTCGAAGATTGAAGGGCACGTGAAGTACCGGCGGACGGTGTATCAGCCGATTATGCGGGGGAGCCAGATGGAGGATGTGGATCTTTTGAACGTGTTCGATTTTAAGGATCCGGACCAGGTGGTGGGGGTGCGGTCGGCGACGACGGTGCCGACGCAGATGCTGTATTTGATGAACTCGCCGTTTTTGCAGGAGGAGTCGCGAAGGATGGCGGAGGGGACGCGCGGGTTGGGGGATGCCGAGCGCGTGGGGCGACTGGTGATGGCGACGTTGAGCCGGCCGGCTACGGCGCGGGACGTGGAGCAGGCGAAGCAGTTTGTTTCCGATTTCCGGGCTGGATTGGCGAAGAAGGATGCGGGCGCGGATGCCGAGTTGGGGGCATGGGCGCGGTATTGTCAGGCGTTGTTTGCTTCGAGTGCGTTCTTGTATCGCAGATGAGGGAGCGTATGACTTTTTCAGGGAATCAGGATCGGCGCGGGTTTCTTCGGTCGTTGGGAGGCGGGTTCGGCTCGCTGGCGCTGGCGGCGATGGCGGCTGAGGGCGCGGTGGACCCATTGGCGCCCAAAACTCCGCATTTTCCGGCGAAGGCCAAACGCGTGATTCTGTGCTGGATGCAGGGCGGGATGTCGCAGATGGACCTGTTTGACTGCAAGGAGCGGTTGAAACAGGAGGGCGGGAAGAAGATTCCGTTTACCGTCAATTCGACGAAGATCCGGAGTGAGGAGACGGCGCTGCTGTTGCCGCCGGTGGCGGAGTTTTCGCGGGTGGGGCAGTGCGGGTTGACGATGTCGAACCTGATGCCGCATTTGACGAAGAAGGTGGACGAGTTGTGCTGGCTGCGGGGGATGGTGACCGATAGCCCGGCGCACCCGGGGGCGATCCGATTGTTTCAGACGGGGTCGTCGCAATTTGTGCGGCCGTCGATGGGATCGTGGATCACCTATGGGTTGGGGACGGAGAACCGGAACCTGCCGGCGTATATGGTGATCAGCCCGATGCTGTATGGCGACGACGGGAGCCCGTTGCATTATTCGAGCGGTTTTTTGCCGGCGATTTATCAGGGGATGCGGCTGGGCGATGCGCGGACGCCGGTGAAGAATTCGAAGATCGGGTATCTGGGGGATCCGACGTTGCCGGCGGATTTGCAGCGGCAGCATTTGGATTTGATTCAGGCGCGGAACCGGATGGACCAGGAGGCGGCTGGCGCGGACGCGGGCGTGGATGGGTTGATTCAATCGTACGAGCTGGCGTATCGCATGCAGGTGCAGGCGCCGGAGGTTTTCGATGTGATGGGGGAGAGCGAGGCGACGCGCCAGTTGTACGGGATAGGGGAAGAGGCGACGGACAATTACGGGCGGAAATGTTTGATGGCGCGGCGGCTGGCGGAGAAGGGCGTGCGGTTTATTCAGGTGACCGATAACGGGTGGGATCATCACTCGAAGATCGGCACGGGATTGCGGAAGAGCGCGATGGGGATTGATAAGCCGTTGGCTGGGTTGTTGACGGATTTGAAGGCGCGGGGGTTGTTGGAGGACACGCTTGTTGTTGTTACGGGCGAGTTTGGACGGACGCCGTTTGACCAGTCTTTGGGCGGGAAGCGGGAGGACGCGGGGCGGGATCATAATCCGAATTGTTGGACGATGTTCATGGCAGGGGCGGGGGTCAAACAGGGGCTGATTCACGGGGAGACGGATGAATATGGGTGGAAGACGGTGAACGGGCAGGTGCATGTGCATGATCTGCATGCGACGATTTTGCACTTGCTGGGGCTGGACCATGAGCGGCTGACGTATCGCTATAGCGGGCGGGATTTCCGGTTGACGGATGTGTATGGGAAGGTGGTGCGAGAGGTGTTGGGGTGAGGTGGATTTGGTTGGTGGTTTTGTTGTGCGGGTGCGGGCCGGACTTGCGGAGACGGGATGGGACTCGCGCTACGCTGGCCGAGGACGCGGCGGAGGCGAGCCATGCGTTTGTGGGAGTGATTGAGGCGCAGGAGTTTTTGCGCTGGACGCGGCCGTTTGGGGGAGAGCACTGGCGGTATCTGTGGCGGCGAGTGCGGGTGGAAGCGGCGTTGAAAGGCGATGTGCGGGATGGGGTGGTGGATGTGTGGGAGGTGTTCT
Source organism: Acidobacteriota bacterium (assembly GCA_947470805.1). Taxonomy (GTDB): domain Bacteria; phylum Acidobacteriota; class Terriglobia; order Bryobacterales; family Bryobacteraceae. Next base: position 44,506 of record CANIVU010000071.1, read on the forward strand.
GGGCGGGCGGGGCGAGTGGCGATTGGAATGGGACGGAGGTGGGTGGGCGGTATCTGTTTCCGGTGGTGGTGGAGAAGGGGCGGTACCGGATGGTGCGGGACTATTGGCGATCGATTTGGCCGGTGGCGAGCGGGCCGCATTCACGGGCGCCGCTGGATGAACGGGCGCCACTGTTTGAGCGGCTGGCGTTGTTGAACTACTGGATGGACGGGGTGCGGGGACAGACCGTGCCGTGGATGTGGCGGGCGGATCCGGAGCGGCGGTTGGGGTGGTGGCGGGAGGCGAAGCTGGCGCGCGGGTTGTTGCGGCATCCGAACCTGGGCGTGCGGGTGGCGGGGTGCCGGGTGCTGTTGGGGATGGGTGGTTGGGGGCAAGACGAGTGCTGGGAGCAGTTGTCGGAGACGGAGCGGGCGCATTTGCGGGATGGGGGCGCGACTTGTTGTTTTCCCGAGGATATTGCGGTGGCGCGGCGACGGCAGGAGGGCCGGGACGTGGCGACGCAGTGGGCGAATCATCTGGACCGGGATGAGCGGCGATTGCTGACGACGGTGAGTAACCGGCGGCAGCGGGCGGCGTTTTGTGAACTTTATTTGAAGACCTATCCGGGGGACACTGACCATGGGTGCCCGGCGGAGCGGACGCCGCCGGCGACGATGGTGACTGAGGCGGGAGACATTCCGCTGGCGGGGGCGTGGCCGGGGAAAGATTAAATTGGTGCCTGGCAGTGCGCCGGGATAAACCGGCATGTAGCAGGGAATGAAAGAGTCCTACAGGAAAGGAGTAGCAAACCATCTTGGCCTCGAGTTTTGCGGGTGTCGTCGCGAGGCGGCAGTCGAAGCGTAAACAGAGGTATCAGCGGGCTGGGTATTGAGCTTCGTAA
>CANIVU010000072.1 GCA_947470805.1 Acidobacteriota bacterium
ATCTTGTATTGGATAAGACTCTGTCACCCGGTAATTTCCAAACCGTAGTATCGTGTCTGAATCCGGCTTCAGACACCATGACCAAACCAGCGTTCCTCCTCCTAATCGCCGCCCCCCTCCTCCCCGCCCAGAAAACGGACCGGGCCCACGGCCGCTCCATGGTCATCGCCACCGGCGGCATCGTCTCCACCAGCCAGGTCCTCGCCTCCCAAGCCGGCGCCCAAATCCTCGCGCAAGGCGGTAGCGCGGTCGACGCCGCCATCGCCGCCAACGCCGTCTTGGGCGTCGTCGAACCCATGATGTGCGGCATCGGCGGCGACCTCTTCGTCATGTACCGTGACGCCAAAACCGGCCAAATCACCGGCCTCAATGCCAGCGGCCCCGCCCCCCAAGCCATGACCATCGAAGCCCTCCAAGCCAAAGGCCTGAAGAAAATGGAGGGCACCGGGATCCACTCCGCCACCGTCCCCGGCTGCGTCCGAGGCTGGGAAGCCATGCACAAAAAGTATGGCAAGCTCCCCTGGAACAAGCTCTTCCAAACCGCCATCCGCCTCGCCGCCGACGGCTTCCCCATCCAGGAAATGGTGGGCCGCGTCTGGGACGCCGAACTCGTCCGAAAGGATCCCGAAGGCGTCCGCGTCTTCTACCCCAACGGGAAAGTCCCCGCCGTCGGCGAAATCTACAAGAACCCCGACCTCGCCCGCGCCATGCGCCTCATCGCCGACCAGGGCGCCGACGCGTTCTATAAAGGCGATGTCGCCAAAGCCATCCTCGCCAAGTCCACCCGCCAGGGCGGCCTCATGGCCGCGGCCGACCTGGCCAACTACCAGCCCGAATGGGTCACCCCCATCTCCACCACCTACCGCGGCTGGCGCGTCCACGAACTGCCCCCCAACGGCCAGGGCTTGGCCGCCCTGTCGATGTTGAATATCCTCGAAAACTTCGACCACGCCAGCCCCTACAGCGCCACCGAATTCCACCGCAAAATCGAGGCCATGAAGCTCGCCTACGCCGACCTCAAGTACGTCGGTGACACCCGCGTTGTCAACGTGCCCACCGCCGGCATGATCAGCAAGAAATACGCTGCCGAACGTGCCAAACAGATCAACGCCAACACCGCCAACTGCGCCGTCAACCCAGGCCTCCCTCCCGCCTCCAGCGACACGACGTATTTCTCGGTCGTCGATAAAGACGGCAACATCGCCAGCTGGATCCAGAGCGTCTCCGGCATGTGGGCCTCCGGTGTCATGGTGGACGGCATGGGCTTCCACCTCCACAACCGCGGCGGCGGCTTCAGCTTCGACAAAACGGCCGCCAACGCGCTCGCCCCCGGCAAGCGCCCGTTCCACACCATCATCCCCGGCATGATGGAAAAGGGCGACCTCCACATCGGCTTCGGCATCATGAGCGGAGCCAACCAGCCGCTGGCCCACGCCCAGTTCGCCAGCTACATCGCCGATCACGGCATGAACCTCCAAGCCGCCCTCGAAGCCCCGCGCTTCACCAAATCAAAGGCCACCGGCTGCGAAGTCATCATCGAAAGCCGAGTCGGTCTCGACACCCTCCGCGAGCTGTCCTCCAAGGGTCATCAAATCACCATCGCCCAGCCCTACACCGCCCGAATGGGCCGCGGCAACGCCGTCATGCATAACAGCAAAACCAAGGTACACACCGCCTCCAGCGACCCCCGCGCCGATGGCGCCGCTATCCCCGAACCTCAATAAGCCCGCGCAAACGGCTTGCCCGGGCGTCGCCACTTTCGGCTACCAAGACCGACTGTCAGCACCGGCCCTATGGCAGCATAAAGGATTCAGAACCGAGAGGCGCACGGCATGATAATCCTACAGCCAACGATGAAGGTCAGAATGACGTCCAGATCGTTGGCTGTAACTCGGGAATCGATTTCGAAGTTGTGCGAACTGGTAACGAAGTGCTCTTGACCGCCGGAGATGGGAAAAGGTACCGGATCGCACTCTCCGATTGGAAGAAGGCCGTGATTGAATTCTCCGATTCAGTTCGGGCATTTTACGCGTCGTTCCCGCCGAAATAGCCGGAAGACGAGTGGGAGCAGAGGGGTTACTGCACGTTTCTATCAGAATGGTCGCGCCGGAGATCATACGCCCATGGAGCTTGAGACGCTACTCAACGTACCCTTATAGGAAAAAGTGGCGTCTCATGTCTCCAAACAGCTAAGCGCAATGCAACTGCGGTATCCGCGCGAAGTGACGATCTCGCGTAATAAGAACGAGGTCATGTTCCAGAGCCAGCGCCGCAATCCAAAGATCATTGTCGGGAATCGGCGTGCCTCAGTTGAACGAAGATCCGAGCATAATGTTCTGCGGTTTCCCGGCTGGGCAACAACACCCCAACCGTGGGCTTGGCTAGCAGTCCGGTGAGCAGACCCTCATTCCGGCGCTGTTGCGTGCCCTCGCGATGAGCGGTATCCAGACCGCTTCCGCCGTACTCACTGGCTCCGCCAGTGCAACGTCATCGCGGAACAGCTCGGTGATCCGATTGGTGGCAAGCGCGACGCTTACTTCCATTTGTCCACGTCGATCTGCTTTTGGCTCGCGATGACTTTATCGAACCTAGGGTCAGGTGTCCACTGACCAACGAGGTCACTGAAATCCGTTCGTTTGTGCCGTCCAGTAGTCGCAGCAGCCAACTCCGCTACGATCACCTGATTCAGACTCAACTTCTGTTTGGCAGCCTTCGCGGGGAGTGCCCGGTCGACATCCTTCATACCTGCAAGATATCACTAGCCGCAGCCACCCGCCGCCTCCTGAAAATCCCCGCTCTCCAGAACCCGCTTCCGAAACCCATACCGCCCTACGGCAATCATCGCCCGCCCCAACTCCTCCGTCGTCGAAAACGAACCCGGCGCCAACCGGCGAATCACCGGCGCCAACGGCGTCAGCATCGCATACGCCACCCGCATCCATCCCGTCCGGATCGCGATCTCCCCAATCGGCTGCACAAATGCCGGCCGGAATACGTACGAAGCCGCGAACGGCATCGTCAACATCGCGTTTTCCGCCTCGCCCTTCACCCGAGCCCACATCGTCTGGCTCGTCCCCGTCCCATCGCTCCCCGCGCCCGAAATGAACCCCATTCGCAACTCCGGGTTGTACCGCGGCAACGCCGTGGCTACCGCCACCGTCAGGTCCACCGTAAGCCGCCGGTACTCCGCCTCGGTCTTCCCCAACGACGTCTCGCCCAAGCAGTACAAGCACAAATCAAACCCAGCCAAAGCCACGCCCTCCTCCTCCAGCGTGAACAGGTCTGCCCGCACAATCTCCCGCAATTTCCCGTCGCGCAACCCCGAACCACGGCGCCCGATGGTGACGACCGTCTCGACGCCCGCGTCGCGCAGACACTCCCGCACCACGCCCTGTCCCAGCATCCCGGTCGCGCCCAGCACCACCACCCGCATCGCTACGCCGCGCGGCCTCTCCTGCCCAGGAAATAGCCAACCAATAGCCCGACAAACACCCCACCCCCGCCCACAATCTTCAGCACCGATTTCGCCTCGTCCAGCAACACGTTATTGAACACGTTCGACGACAGATGCAGCCCCACCACCTTCCACTCCCCGTCGATCTTCGCCGCCGTCATCGTCCACTTCGAGTCCAGCTGGAACACCCCGCGGCTCACCGGCGTAAACACATCCACCATCGTCCCATCGGCAATCGCCACCGTCCCGTCACCCAGGAACCGGGCATGCCCGTTCAGTTTGGCGGAGGTCGTGTACCGGGTCAGAATCCGGTCGTTCCCCTTCACCATTCGGTCGTAGTAGGCCAGCACCTCGGCCGGGCCGCGCGAGATGTCCCCGTTCGCCCACACCACCGTCGCCGCCGGGTCCATCTGCTTCGCCATCCGCTCCAGGCTCTGGGAGTTGATGCTGTCCTCCACCTCGTGGAAAATCTTCAACAGCTGCTCCCGGTCGGCCGCGTGCGGGTCCTGGCAAAAAGCGGAAAGAGAAAAGGCCAATAGGCAGAAAGCAAAGGGACGCATAGGTTGATAGCATCTTATATTAGCCCGGAAGGAAATGATGCATGAATAAGTGCTGGATCGCAGTGTTGGCGGTAGCGGTGTGGGCCCAGGCGCCCGATGGCAGAACGGTCTATCAGACACGCTGCTCGGTGTGCCACGGCACCGATGGCAACGGCGGCGAACACGCCCCGTCCATTCTTACCACCCTCGCCACGAAGAACGACGAGGAGGTCACCAAGATCATCCGCGAGGGCGTCCCGCGCAAGGGCATGCCCGCCTTCCCGCAACTGGCCGCCAATGACACCACGGCGCTCGTCGGCTTCATGCGCTCGCTCCAGAACCAGCGCCGCGGCCGGCGTGGCTTCCCGCCCGTCCGTATGAAGGTCGCTCTCACCGACGGCGGCACGCTCGATGGCTTCGCCGTCGCCCGTACCAGCCGTGAACTCCAGCTCCGCACCGACGACCAGAAGATCCATCTGCTCCGAAAGGAACCCGGCGACAAGTACCGCCGCGTCACCTCCCAGTCCGACTGGCCCAGCATGCACGGCCAGTTGAGCGGCAACCGCTACGCCGCACTCAACCAGATCACCCCGGCCAACGTCGGCAAGATGGCGGTCAAGTGGGTGTTCTCCGTGCCCAACGCCGGCCGCCTCCAGGGCACTCCGCAGGTCCACGATGGCGTCATGTATGTGACCAATACCAACACGGTCATCGCCCTCGATGCCGGCAGCGGCGCCCGCCTGTGGGAGTACACGAAACCGGCCACCGCCGGACTCGTGGGCAACGCCCGTTCGCCCGGGAACAACCGGAGCGTCACCATCGCTGGCGACAAGGTCTTCATGCAGACCGATCACGCCCATCTGGTGGCCCTGAACCGCCATACCGGCCAGGTCCTCTGGGATACCGAGATGGCCGATTTCCGGCAGAACTACAACGCCACCGGGTCGCTGCTCGCCGTCGAGAACCTGGTTGTCGCCGGCACCGCGGGCGGGGAAGAGGGCGTGCGCGGGTTCCTGGCCGCCTACGACCAGCAGACCGGCAAAGAGGTCTGGCGCTTCTGGACCATTCCGAAGCCCGGCGAGAAGGGCTCGGAGACGTGGGACGGCATCGACATCAATCACGGCGGCGGACCCACCTGGCTCACTGGCTCCTATGACCCGGTCCTGAAGACCGTCTACTGGCCCACCGGCAACGCCGGCCCGGATTTCAACGGGGACAATCGCAAGGGCGACAACCTCTATACCTGTTCGATCATCGCGCTCGATGTTATGACCGGGAAGCTCAAATGGCACTTCCAACCTACACCCCACGACGAATGGGACTGGGACGCCGTGGCGCCAGTCGTGTTAGTGGATAGTAAGTGGAAAGGACAGGATCGTAAGTTACTCCTGCAGGCTAATCGGAACGGGTTCCTGTACGTGCTCGATCGGGTGGATGGCAAGATGCTCCAGGCCACGCCGCTGGTCAAGAAACTGACCTGGGCCAAAGGTATCGCCCCCGACGGCCGGCCGATCATGAACCCCAACTCGGTGCCCACCGCCGAAGGCCAGCTGATCTGTCCTGCCGTCGAAGGCGCCGCGAACTTCTTCTCGACCTCCTTCAATCCCGCCACCGGGCTGTTCTACGTCAATACGCTGGAGCGCTGCGCCGTCTACACCAAGCGGACCACCCCCGAGTGGCAAGCCGGCCGCAACTATCAGGGCGGTGGTGGTCGCCGGGACCCGGATGACAAGCCCCAGAAGTTCCTCCGCGCCTTCGATATTCAAACAGGAAAAGCCGTATGGGAAGTTCCCCAGGACGGTCCCGGAGATACCTGGACCGGGACGCTCTCGACCTCGGGTGGACTGGTCATTTTCGGCGATGACGGCGGCGCGCTCGCCGCGGCCGACGCCAAGACAGGCAAACGTTTGTGGAGCTTTCCGTTTACAGAAAACTTACATACCTCTCCAATGACCTATCAATTCGATAACAAGCAGTACGTAGCAATTGTGAACGGGAGTGTAGTGTATTCCTTTGGGGTAGACTAAGTCAAAATTCCTTGATACAAAAGGGCCGTGTGCGTCACTACCTTCCGTGAGGAGCATGATGCACACTTCCCAAGAGTATTTGACGCGGCAGGCCGAGACGGAGTCGAACGCCCGCACCTATCCCCGGAAGCTCCCGGTGGCGATCCGCCGGGCGGAGGGGCTGTACGTGACCGACGCCGATGGGCGGGTCTTCATGGACTGCCTGTGCGGCGCGGGCACGCTGGCGTTGGGGCACAATCACCCGGTGGTGGTGGCTGCCATTCGCGAACACTTGGACGAAGGGTATCCGCTGCATACCTTGGACCTGACGACGCCTGTAAAACACCGGTTTGTGGAGGAGCTGTTCTCGACGCTGCCGGCCCATTTCGCCGCCAACGCGCGGATCCAATTCTGTTCGCCGTCGGGCGCGGACGCCGTGGAGGCGGCCATCAAGCTGGTCAAAACCGCGACCGGGCGGAGCGGCATGATCTCCTTCCAGGGGGGATATCACGGTCAGACCCATGGGGCGTTGGCGCTGATGGGTAATCTCGGGCCGAAGGTGCCCGGGCTGATGCCGGAGGTGCAGTTCCATCCGTATCCCTACGCCTATCGGTGTCCGATGGGCCACGCCGATTGCGGAGGCTGTGACTGTTCGGCCTACACCCGTCAGGCGCTGAGCGACCCGGAGGGCGGCGTGGCGCGCCCGGCCGGGATGATCCTGGAGGTGGTGCAAGGCGAAGGCGGGGCGATTCCAGCGCCGGCGAGTTGGTTGGGACAGATCCGGAGTATCGCCAATCACCGGCAAATTCCGCTGATCTTCGACGAGGTCCAGACCGGCTGGGGCCGTACGGGCAAGATGTACGCCTTCGAGCATTCCGGGGTGGTGCCGGATGTGCTGGTGCTGTCGAAGGCGATTGGCGGCGGGTTGCCGTTGGCGGTGATCGTCTACCGGGAGGAGTTGGACGTGTGGAAGCCGGGGGCTCATGCCGGGACGTTCCGGGGGAACCAACTGGCGATGTCGACCGGCTTGGCGACGTTGGACTATATCCGGGAGCATGATGTGATGGGCAATGTGGCGGCGATGAGCGATCGGTTCCAGGAGCGGCTGCGGGATCTGCAGGAGCGGTTTGGGTTCATCGGGGATGTCCGAGGGCGCGGGCTGATGTTGGGGATGGAGATCGTCGACCGGGAGCAGCCGGACGCGATGGGCCGGCCGATGGGGCACGGGAGCTTGGCGCGGGAGTTACAGGCAGCGTGTTTTGCCGAGGGGCTGATTGTGGAGTTAGGTGGCCGACACGGAGCGGTGATGCGCCTTTTGCCGCCGCTGACCATTACTGCGGCTCAGGTGGATGCGGTGTGCGACGTGATTGGCCGGGCATGCCGGACGGTGCAAGCGGCGCGCCAGGAGCGGGACTTGCTGGTGCATGTGTAGTCCTTGCCGGGGGCGTTGGGCCTGGACCTTGAGAGGATATAGGGATGTCTAGTTTTGCTGGGGAGTTCTTCGGGACCGGCGCGGAGAGCTCAGCGGTCTATTCGGCTTGGATGGAGGTCGCTGCCCGGGTGCTGGAGGGTGCCTCGTCCGAGGCTGCGTACTCCGGGGCTTCGCCGGACTCCTTAGAGCTCCTACTGGCGGGCGAGGTTTGTCCCGCCGATGGCGTCGCAGCGGACGTGGTCGGGGAGCGTTTGGCGCTCGTGGCCCGGCACTCAGTACAGCCTTGGCACCCGTTCACGGCGGCTCATTTGCATACCCCCGTTCTTTCGGCGGCGCTGGCGGCGGAGGCGGTTTTGTCGGCACTGAATCAGTCGATGGACTCCTTTGATCAGGCCCCGGCGGCTTCGGTTTTGGAAGGCAAAATCCTGGACTGGCTGTGCCGGTTGGCGGGGTTTCCGGACACCGCCGGCGGAACATTTACGGCCGGGGGGACGCAGTCCAATTACATGGGGTTGCTGCTGGCCCGGGATCACCTCCTGCTGGAACGGATGGACTGGGACGCTCGCGCGAATGGCCTGCCGACGGACGCTGGCCGGATGCGTTTTTTGTGCTCGGAGGTGGCGCATTTTAGCGTTGAGAAGTCGGCCATCCAACTGGGCCTGGGGATGCGGGCCGTGGTCAAGGTTGGCTGCGACGAACGGTTCCGGATACGCCCCGATTTGCTGCGGGCCGAGTTAGCGCGGCTGCGGAGCGAGGGGTTGTGGGCGGTGGCGATTGTCGCCACGGCGGGGACGACGGATTTTGGGTCGATCGATCCGGTGGCCGAGATTGCGTCGATCGCCCGGGAAGAGGGCGTCTGGCTGCACGTCGATGCGGCCTACGGCGGAGCGCTCCTCCTGTCGGACCGGTACCGGGGGCGGCTGGCGGGGGTGGAGTTGGCGGACTCATTTACGGTCGATTTTCATAAGGCGTTCTTTCAGCCCATCAGTTGCAGCGCGTTTTTGCTGGCCGATCAGCGGCGGTTTGCGACGATCCGCGTCTATGCCGATTACCTGAACACGGAGAGCCGGGAGGCCGAGGGAATTCCGGATCTGGTGACGCGGAGCGTGTTGACGACGCGGCGGTTTGACGCGTTGAAGCTCTGGGTGAGCCTGCAGGCGTTAGGGCGAGCGCGGTTTGGGGCGATGGTGGAGCGGCTTGTCGAGCTGGCCGAGTTCGCGGCGGGCTGGATTGGCGCCTGCCCGGATTTGGAGTTGGCGACGGCGCCGGAGTTTGGGGCGGTGGTGTTCCGGTTCCGGCCGCGGGAGGCGGGGGCGGCGGTGTGGAACGAGGCGATTCCGGCGCGGCTATTCGCCGAGGGCCGGGCGGTGGTGGGGCACACGGTGGTGCGGGGCGAGCCTTGTTTGAAGCTGACGCTGTGCAACCCGGCGGTGGAGACGGCGCAGTTGGCTGCTCTGCTGGGTATGATTGTGGACTGCGGGAAGGGGCTCGCTTAGATGGGGCAGATACCGAATGTGGTTTTGTTGACGCTGGCGGCGCTGTCGTTTACTTGCGGCGGAGTGTTCATGAAGCAGAGCGAGGGGCTGACGCGGTTAGTGCCGTCGTTGGCGTTGGCGACGCTGTTTTTATTGGGCGCGGGGCTGCAGGCGCTGGCGATGAGGCGGGAGGAGATGGCGGTGGCCTACATCTTCGTTCTGGGTTTGGAGAGCGTCCTGGCGTTTGTGTTCGGGGCGTATTTTTTCGGGGAGACGGTGTCGGTGACGCGGGTGGTGGCGGTGGGGTTGATCACGGGCGGGATCGTGCTGTTGCATCAGTAGTGGCGCGTGATAGAATTCACTCGCTTCCTATGGACCGCCGACATTTTCTTGCCACCGCCGCGACCGCGTCAGGCTTCGCGCAGACCTTGTATGCTCCGAAAGGGCAGCCCGCCGTTTATACCGGCGTGCACAAGCCACATACTAAGTTGTCCGAGCTGAAGGTCAAGCATAAAGGCCAGAAGTCCTGGCGCGAAGTCATTGTGGATGACAAGCATTTGAGGAGTGAGTATCTGTATCTGCAGCCCGGGCAGGGGCATCCGCAGGCGATGCATCCGGATACACGGGCGTGGTGGGTGGTGATGGAAGGCGAGGTGCGGTTTTCGTTCGAGACCAAAGAGCCGTTTGTGGCGCGGAAGGGCTCGATTGTACAGGTGCCGTACCAGACGCTGTTCTCGTATGAGGTGGTGGGGACGCAGCCGGCGTTGATTTTCGAGACCAACGTGGCCGGGGCGAAGACGCTATATGTGAACCGGAAAGATGCGCCCGCGATGCCGGGTCACGACTGGATGGCGGTAGACGTCCGGGCGCGGGTGATTGGGAACTGGCAGCGCGGGAACAAGCCGCATACGACCTACGATGAGTTAGCGGCGAAGTTAGAGGCCGGCGAGTTGAAAGGTACGCTCCGGATCGTGGAAGATGACCGCGGGACCGCCAACTTCATCTATGGACATAACAGTAAGTTGCCGCCGTTGGATGTGAAGGTTCGTGGACACTATCATCCGGAGGGAGCCGAGTACTGGCTCATCATGTCCGGGCAGATCCGGTACCCGATTGAGAAGGTTGGCGTCGTGATTGCCGAGGTGGGGGACGTGGTGTATGTGCCGCCGTTCACGTGGCATGCGCCGCGGTGGTGGGGAGATGGGCCGTCGTGCCGGTTGGCGATGAACGGGTTCCCCTATATTGCGCATTTGTTCGATCCGGATTGATGGAGTGCTTTCCCCTGCCTACCCGATCCCGCTATTTCGGCAGGAGGGGGGAGGCGGGGGCGTAGATGCCGATCCAGTGATTGGCGAACTGGAGGTCCGCCGAGGGCCGCACCAGGGGCATGTGGCAACTGGCGCAGGTTTGCCCCTTCACCGCTTGTGGGCGTGAATGGCGCGGCGCCGCGTGGCACCCGGAGCAGGCGTCCTGCTTCACCGGTTGGGCGCCGTGCGGGTCGTGGCAGGTCAGGCAGGTCAGCTTGCCCTGGCTCTTGCGGAAACAGGCGCTCTGGCTAAACGCCACCGGCTGGTGGCGCGCGTTCCAAGTATTACTGAAGTCGGTATCCTCCCCGGGGACGGGCGGCTGGCGGTGGCAGTTGCCGCAGAACTGGTTGATGCCGGCGGCGTTATACAGCTTCAACGGCTGCTGGATATTTCCCTTAGCCGGGGCCTTGGCGTGGTCGCCGCCCGGGCCGTGGCAGGTCTCGCAGGTCACACCCTTTTCGAAAGGCTGGATGCCTTCTTTGGCCGTGTAGGACAGCGGCCCGGTGGAGTGGCACTGGAAGCACTTGAAGATCTGGGCACCGGGGTCGAACACCTTGTACGGCACGCCTTCGGTGTTCGTATGGCCGGGCGTGATCGCTTCGCGTTTCGTTCGTGTATACCTCGTCAAACCGTGCTCTTTGTAGAGCTCGGCCGAAACCCGGGAGACGGGGGTGATGGCTTGCAGACCGGAGCCGAAGTTCCAAATCTCTCCCTGGCGGGAGAGCGCGCGGGCGTGGCCGGTCTGCGACTGGGATTTGAACTGCTCCAAATGGCAAGCCCGGCAGGCTTGCGAACCAACAGGATCGTTGGCTCGCAAAGCTGCCGGGCTGAGTGCCAGCAGGAGGGTTAAGACCGCCCTAGAAATAGAACCGGCCCGTGAACTGCATCTGGCGACCAAACATGCCAGCGCGTTGCGAGAGGATTCTGCCGAAGGCGGCGGGGTTGTTGGGATCGGTGGAAGGATCGGCACCGAAGAAGGCATTGGCTAAATTGTACGCTTCCAGGCGCATTTCGAACTTCAGGCGTTCCGTGATGGGGAACATTTTGTTCAGCGTCATGTCGACGTTGAAGGTGTTGGTCCCTTTCACGTTGTCGTACTGGAGCGGGTTGGCGCGGCGCGTGAAGGCCGGCAGCGGCTTGAAGGCGTCGGTGTTGAACCAGCGGCCTTTGGTTGGCTCGCTGACGCCGGGGTCGCCGGAGACGAGCGCGCCGCCGAAGCGGAGGTAGAGGCCGGTGTTGTAGGTCATCAGGCCACTGGTGGCCCAGCCGCCGAAGATGGCGTCGAGGGCTTTGGGAGCGGCGGACATGAACTTACGGCCTTTGCCGAAGGGGAGTTCATAGATGGCCGCGCCGGTCAGCCGGTGACGGGCGTTGGTAGCGGGGAGCCAAGTGAAGCTATTGGTGTAGTTGTCGACGTTGTCGTAGTAGCCCAGGTTCTTTTCGCGGTTGTAGTTATAGCCGACGACGAAGTTGAAGCCATTGACGAACGGGCGCTGGAACTGCATCTGGAGCGACTTGTAGCGGTTCTCGGAGCCGGAGCGGAGGGTTTCCACGAGGCTCTGATACTGCGGGTAGGGCCGGAGGAGCTGGTTCACCTGGACGTTGGCCTGGGTGCGGAGGGTGCCGGGCATCTTCGTGGGCGAGAGCTTGTTGAAGAAGGGATTGGGCACGCTGGCATTGACGGCGTTCTGGACGGCGAAGCCGATGCGGGGATCGACCTGGTTGACGTCGTAGTTGTACGGCAGGTCGCGGCCGAAGTTCATGAACCAGGTGATGTCGGCCAGGATGTTGCCGGGCAACGTCTTCTGGAGGGAGATGTTGATACGGTCATTGACGCCGGGCTTGAAGTCCTGGTTGTACCAGGTGGGGGTTCCACCGAGGTTGGTATATTCGCCCAACGACTTCCCGGAGACGGGGACGAGCCCGTTGGGGAAGGGGTTGGAGATGCGCTGTTGGGGGACGCCCTGGATGGCGCCGATGGCGTCGGTCTGGGCGTCGAAGCCGGGGAGCGGCACGGAGCCGAGGATGTTCAGGCCATCGGTGAGGGTGGACGGAACGATGTAGCGGGCGAAGCCGGCGCGGATGGCGGTCTTGTCATTGACGCGATAGGCCAGGCCGAGGCGGGGCATAAAGAGCGTTTTGGGCGCTTTCCAGGAGTTGCGGTTGGAGCCATCGGCGAAGATGAAGGCGCCGTTGTAAACCGGGGCCGAGGTGCGGAGGGCGGTGGCGGCGGCCGGGAGGACCGGGGCGTTGGCGCCTTGCAGTTCGGGGATCGGCTTGGTGAGATCGAGGAAGCGGCCGAAGCGGTTGTCCGGATCGGTCATGGCGCCGAAGTATTCATAGCGCACGCCGAGGTTCAGGGTCAGCTTCTGGCTGATCTTGTAGTCGTCGTGGAAGAAGAAGCCAAGCATGTTGACGCGGGGGCGCTGGATGGGGATGGAGGCAACGTTGGAGTTGCTGTCCAAGGCGCCGAGCAGGAGCGTCGCCCAGCCGTCGCCGGAGGTGCCAAGGTTGGGAGCGTTGAAGGTGGCGTTGGTGAAGGCGCCGTTGATGTTGAAGTTGGCGAGGCGGGGGCGGGAGGCGTTGACGTTCTCGCGCCGGTATTCGCCACCGAACTTCCAGTAGTGCTTGCCCTGGTTCTTCGACATCTTCGCTTCGATGTTGTAGGAGTTGGGTTCCTGGAACCAGTAGCCGGACTTGCCGAGGTTGGTGGTGGAGCCCTGGGTGACGTTGATGCCGGGGTAGTAGATATCCGGGAGATCAGCGAGGTAGGGCTTGTACCAGGCGTTGCCGGGCCAGATGCGGTCCAGATCCTTGAGGGTGGCCTTGGGGACGCCGAAGGAGTCGACGATGGAGTTGTAGGCGCCGCGGATGTTGAGGACGGTGGAAGAGTTCAGCGTGTACACCGCGTCACCGGAGAAGGACCGGGAGTGGCGTTTGGAGCCATCGACGGGGTTGGCGGCGGAGCCACCGGTGAAGTCGTCTTGTTCGGTGAAGGTGCGGAAGGTGTTGAAGCGGCCGAAGACCTTCAGCTTGTCGTTGACGTTGTAGTCGACACGGTCGGAGAAGTTCCAGTAGCGGAATCGGTTGCCGTAGCCGGCGAGGAAGTTATTGAGGCCAGAGGGGCCGGTGCCGGCGCCGTTCGGCTTCCAGACATCGCCCATGATGATTTTGGCCGTGGGGTCGATGCGGGCGCCGGGGATGATGTTGCCGGGGAAGGGGGTGCGGGACACCACGTTGTTGTTGACCTGGGTGGTCCAGGGGTCGAAGATGGTACGCTGGCCGCCGGCGGTGTTGAGGGACTTGGAGAAGTCGCCATTGCGTTCGGCGTCGGTGGGCAGGGTGAGCTGCGAGGAGCGCGGGTCGATGGTGCGCCAGCCTTCGTAGGAGGCGAAGTTGAAGACCTTGTTCTTGATGATGGGGGAGCCGAAGGTGGTGCCCCAGACGTGCTGGCGGGTGAGGTTGGAACGGCGGGTGATGCGGTCGGCCAAAGCGTTTAGAGCCGGGTTGCGACCGAGGTAGTAGGCGGTTCCTTTGAAGTCGTTGGAGCCGGACTTCATGTTCACGGAGAGGACGCCGCCGGCGGAGTGGCCGAACTCGGCGTCGACCGCGTTCTGCTGGAGGTTGACTTCGGAGACGGCGTCCATGGGGGGCGTGTAGGAAGACTTCTGGCCGGTCATGGAGGGGGAACCGTCGAGAATGATGTCGTTCTTCGTCGAGGTGTTGCCGCCGACGTCGAGCTGGGAGGCGGCCCAGTGGTGGAAGGGGCTCTGTTCGGTGGTGGAGCGAACCACGACCGAGGGGTTGAGCGAAGCCAACAGGAAGGGGTTGCGGTGAATGATGGGCAGATTGTTGGTCATCTTGGTATCGATGGTCAAGCCCATGGTGGACGTATTGAAATTGACTGCGACGGCGGAGGCTTCGACAGTGATCGAATCCTTGGTGGAGCCGGTTTGGAGTGGGGCGTCGATAGTGACGTCGGCGCGTGTCTGGACGAGGATGTCCTTGGCAACGAATTTGGAGAAGCCTGTGTGTTCGACGGTCAGGCTGTAGGTGCCTGGGATGACGAAGTCGAACAGGTATTGGCCGTTCGCATTGGTTTGTGCGTTGACCGAAATGGCGGTGTTCTTGTTGAGCAGCGTGACACTGGCACCAACAATGACGGCATCGGAGGCGTCGTGAACACGGCCTTGGATCTTGCCGCGGGTATCTTGCGCCCACGCGGCGTTGACGGCGAGCAACAGAGCGCTCGTCAGTAAGACTTTTTTCAAATTCATTCCTTAACCCCGTAAGAAGGATTTGGGTTATGCAATCACATTGGCGGTGGGGTCCGCAAGGGAATTATCGATAAATTAAGCGGCCTTCAGATCAGGCGCTTCGTCGTAGGCTTCGAGTTCGAAGGTGCCGGGGTGGAAAATGTTGGCGTATAAGTCGGCGACGTCGGGGGTGATGGGGAGTTGACCTTGAAGACGGGGTGGGCGGCTGGGTCTGTTCGTCATCTTGTTCGTTGGTTTGTTCGTCGAGGTTGGGGATGGCGTTGGCTTGGCGATCCTCCTCTATGGTTGGGGGGATGGGCGCGGCGGCAGGCTAGTGGCGTTGGAGTTGGATGAGGTTGCGCTGGAGTTGGGCGATGGCGTGGTGGCAACGTTGGGACTCTTTGCGCAGTTCCGCGATGGTTTTGTTGCCGGTGAGGGCTTCCTGGGCGGCGACGGCGATTTCGAGGTCGCGAAGTTCGGGGAGGGAGGGGACGACGCGCGTGCCTTGGCGGTGGGGGAATCGAAGAGTTTGTAGAAGGCCTGGCGGTCTTCGTTGGCGAGGCAGGCCGAGTGGGGCGGGATGATGAGTTTGAGAGCCTGGGCGCGGCGGTCGTGGGAGATGGCGATGCGGGCTTTTTCTTCTGCGGAGTTCATATAATTCTGTTCCTTTTCGGTGGAAATGGAAAAGGCCCCAGGGAGCCGCTCCATTATGGGGAGGGCGCTGGGGCCTTGTTCTACTACTATTCTAGCGGGTGTGGACCAAGCGTTTTGGGGGTGGTGGTTTGTAATTGGTTGAAAAAGGGGAGAGAAATAAAGTTGAAAAGTTTGTGACTGGGAAAATTGGTGGGCGGAAATTGGGGGCTGGTGCTGGCCGGCGCGGCGCGTCGATAATAATTTGTGTGAGAATCGCGCTTCCCTTTCTTGTCTCCCTGGCCGCCCTGGCGCAAACGACCGCAGTGAAGGAACTGAAGTTCCGATTCGACCCGGAGTCGCGCGTGCGCCCGGGAGAAACGGTCGCAGTTCAGGTCCAGGTGTGGGGCGAGGTGGCCGGCAAGGATGGTGCGAAGACTACCGGGCGGCTGCGAGATACGGCATCGGCCAAGGTGGCCGCGGGGCAGGGTTGGCTCTCCAAGCCGTTTCGCTTCCAGGGCACGGACGACGGCGGCTTCGTCAACAGCGGGGACGCTGGATTCGCGGCTATCTTCCAGTCCCTGTCCGGGCAGTTCCTGCAGAAAGATGCGTTTCTATACACGGCTCCTTTGCAGCCCGGTATCTATACGATTGAGGCGGAGACGAAAGGCGTGAAAGGGTCGGCGCAGGTCACGGTTGTTGCCGATGCTCCTTCGCGGAAGCCGGCTGAGAAGAACAGCTTCCAGGCGACGGCGGATACGAACCGGTATCGGAAACTGGCCGAGCACTGGGCTCCGTTTATTGCGCAGGAGACCTGGTGGCAGCCCAAGGCTGATATTCCCACGCGCTTCGATTTCGATGGGGACTGGAACGGCGAAAACAACTGGGACAACATGGAGGCCGGGTCGTCGCAGGCCTATGCGTATTACGCCGCCGTTGAGACCGGCACGCACTGGTTTCTGCACTACAACTTTTTCCATCCGCGCGATTACTCCGATAACTGCATTGCCGGGACATGCCACGAGAACGACAACGAGGGCGTCATCCTGACCGTACGGAAAGGGGAAGGCGAGTTCCGCACGCTTGAGCTGATGGAGACGTTGGCGCACAACAACGTCTACTCATACACAAACGACACGCGGCTGCGAAAAGGCGCGCACGATATCGACGCAAAGATTGACTTCCTTGACGGGCACCACCCGATGGTCTATCTGGAGGCTGGTGGCCATGGGGCGCTGGGGGTTGGGGCGAGTAACTCTGCGTATTCCGCTACTCGGGCCGATTTCAAAGCGGGTACCGGGATCACCTTCGTCTACAAGGGTGTCGCGGAGCGCGCCGCACATGGCAACGACCGGAATGTCGGATATGACCTGATTTCGATCGAAGAGAGCTGGTGGGCGCGCACGAAGCAGGGTGGGGAGAAGGCCTTCGACGCCCCCTATGTCTATCAGCCGTTCGGAAACCGCCCGGGCGCGGGGCAGCGCTACATGGGGTCGTTTCTTGGGCGCAAGCATGGGGCAAATAAAGCCAAGCCGTTTTGGGGCTGGCACGATGAGCGCACGCGGCGCGGGAAGGTGTTGAACACGGGGCAATGGGCGCTGGATCCGGCGTATGCGGTGACTAAGAATATTACCTTCCCGGCGGCGATGCCCGTGGACCTGAACTACGTCTACAATCCGTATCTGGGCATTGGCGAGGCTGGCGCTGCCGTCGCCGCCACTGTCCCGGAGCCGGCGGCCACGCCCGCCGAAGGGAGTTGCCAGCTTGAGGCGGTGATCGATGGCAGCGCGGTGATTTCGCTGAGTGGAGAGACGGCCAGTTATCAGATCCTGTCCGGCCAGCCGGAAATAGAGGCCAGCATCGGCTGCAACGGGGCCATTCCGGCGCGTGCTTTGAGCGAGTTCGAGGTCCGGAAGAACAAGGGTCGAGGGACGGTGAAGACGCTGGCCGCGCCGAATGCGTCCAATGGCTTTACGGCGCAGGTGCAGGTTGACGACACAGCACGAGGCGCCGATCGGTACGTGCTGGTGCTTCGCTGGAGGTTGTGAAGTGATTTACAGCGACTGGGGATGACTGTCCCTGATTTCGCGGTGTATAGTTTTGAGTCATGCCAACTATACCGGTAGATGTTCGGACTGCATTGGAACGGGAGTATGAGGTGGTGGGGGAGGAGCGGCGGGCCCTTTGTATTTCTGGAGGCGGGATCCGGTCTGCCACCTTCGCGCTGGGTGTTTTGCAGGGGCTGGCGGAACGGGGATTGCTGCGGCAGTTCGATTACCTGTCGACGGTTTCCGGGGGTGGGTACATCGGCAGTTGGCTGTCGGCTTGGGTAAAGCGGGCGGGGGGGATTGAGGTTGTGGAGGAGCGGTTGCGGCCGGGGGCGGGCGCGCCGGAGGTGGCGCATCTGCGGGAGTACAACAGCTACCTGACGCCGAAGTTGGGGGCGTTTTCAGTGGACACTTGGACGCTGACTGCGATTGTTTTGCGGAATCTGTTGCTGAACTGGCTGGTGATGGTGCCGCTGCTGGTGGCGGCGATTTTGTTGCCTCGGGTGTTGGTTTCGCTGCATGCGTTTGACCCGCCGTGGGTGACTGGGGATCCGGTGGCGTTTTGGCCCGAGGTGCTGCGGGTGGTGTTCGCGGTGGGGTGTATCAGTTTTACTTTTAGCGTGTTCAATTTGTTCCGGTTTTTGCCGTCGGTGGGCGGGCGGCGGGGCGGGCCGGCGGAGTATGTACGGTGGTGTTTACTGCCGTTGGTGTTGTCGGGAGTTTTGTATTCGCTGCACTTCTGGTGGGAGCACGCGCCGGGGAAGGGCGGGGAGATGTTCTGGCGGTTGTGCGCGGCGTTGACGGGGATGGCTGGATTGGCGTGGGTGCTGTTTCTGGTGCTGTGCGCGCGGGAGCGGATGGGACGTTTGCTAATGGGGCCGTTTTCATTTGGGGTATTGATTTTGGGGTTTTCAACGGCGGTGGCGACGTGGGTATTTTCGAATGTTCTGGTGGAGATTACGTGGCGGCACACGGCGCTATTTGCGGCCGTCAGCGTGCCGGTGTTGTTGGGCGGGGCGATGTTGGGGGTGACGCTATTTGTGGGCTTTACGAGCCGGTATTTGCATGATGAAGACCGGGAGTGGCTGGCGCGGGCGGCGGCGTTTGTGATGCTGGCGGCGGTGGGGTGGCTGGGGTTGAGCACGGTGAGTTTGCTGTTGCCGCATGAGGTGATGAAGTGGGCGGGGTGGGCGCAGGGAGCGGCCGCTGCCGGGGGCGGGGTGGCGGGGTGGATCACCTCGGCGTTGGGTCGCGGGGGCGTCGTGAAAGAGTGGGCGACGCGGCTGGCGCTGCCTGTGTTCGTGGTGGCGCTGTTTACGGGATTGGCGTTGGGAATGGACCATGCGTTGATTGGGTCCGGGCTGGTGCGGCGGGATACCGGGCACTGGGTGATGGTGGCGGCGGAGACTCCGGTTTGGTTGGCGTTGGCGCTGCTGGCGGGAATGGTGGCGGTGAGCTGGGTGGCGGGGCTGTTCATCAACATCAACACGTTTTCGCTGCATGGGATGTACCGGGACCGGCTGATTCGGGCGTATCTTGCGGCGTCAAACGCAGGGCGGCGGCCGCATCCGTTTACGGGGTTGGACGAGAAGGACAATTTGCACATGGCGGAGCTGCGAGGGCAGCGGCCGATGCCGGTGATTAATCTGGCGCTGAATGTGGCGGCGACGGACCGGCTGGCGTGGCAGGAGCGGAAGGCCGAAAGCTTCACGGTGACGCCGTGGGCGTGCGGGCATGACCGGTTGGGGTATCGGGATGCGGGGGAATATGGCGGGCGGCGCGGGATGTCGTTGGGGACGGCGATGACGATATCGGGGGCGGCGGCGAGTCCGAACATGGGGTATCACACGTCGCCGCTGGTGAGTTTTGTGATGATGCTGTTTAATGCTCGGCTGGGGGCGTGGCTGGGGAATCCGGGGAAGGGGGCGTGGCGGGAAGCGGGGCCGCGGTCGGCGGTGGAGTCTGTTGTGAAAGAGGCGCTGGCGCTGACGCGGGATACGTCGTCGTATGTGTATTTGAGTGACGGGGGACATTTTGAGAATTTGGCGTTGTACGAAATGATCCGGCGGCGGTGCCGGACGGTGGTGGTGGTGGATGGGGGCTGTGATGAAGAGTTTGGGTACGAAGATTTGGGGAATGCGTTGCGGAAAGTTCGGATTGATTTTGGGATTTCGATTGAGTTTGTTCCGGCGAGTATGGCGGCGCTGCGGGAGAAGAAGCAGCGGTATGCCGTGGCGCGGATTCCGTATGGGGATGGGACCGATGGGATGTTACTTTATTTGAAGCCGATGTTAGTGGGCGGGGAGCCACCGGATGTGGCGAGTTATGGGCGGGCGCATGGGAGCTTTCCGCATGAGTCGACCGGGGACCAGTGGTTTACCGAGGCGCAGACGGAGAGTTACCGGGAGTTGGGGCTGCACACGGTACGGGAGGTGTTTGGGGCTTTCCGGGAGGGGCGGTTGGAGGAGGGGGTGGGGGCTCTGTTTTCAAGTTGATTCGTGTTTTGTGTTTTTTTTGCCGATAAGCGTTGAGATGGAAGCGGAACTGGTCCACAGCATCGTTTACCGGAGCACGGCAATACGGCCATTGCTGGACGGGGAGTTGCTGTGGCTGTTGAACCAGGCGCGGGCGGAGAACCGGCGGCTGGGCTTGACCGGGATGCTGCTGTATCGGGACGGACAGTTCCTGCAGCTCTTGGAGGGGGGGCTGCGGGAGTTGGAGTTGATTTATGGGCGGATTGAGCGGGATCCGCGGCATGTGCGCGTCACGTTGATCCGTACGGATTTTGGGCCGCGATTGTTTCCGAATTGGACAATGGGGTTTAAGAACTTGCGGGATTGGCGGGTGAATGATTCGGCGATTGGGGTGACGGACCTGATGAGCGTGCCGTTTGACGCGAGTTACTTTGGGGAGAATCCGGGGAAGGCGCTGGCCATTCTGTTGTGTTTTCGCGGGCTGGAGACGTAAGAGGGACGGGCAGTGGTATGAAATCGATTCTTAGCTTGACGTATTGCAGCCGGGCGGTGCGTCCAATGGAGGACGCGGAATTACTGCCGTTATTGGATAAGGCGCGGGTGGCGAATGCACGACGTGGGGTATCGGGGATGCTTCTGTACAAAAGTGGCTCTTTTCTCCAGGTGTTGGAAGGCGAAGCCGGGGATGTGGAAGCGTTGATTGCTACGATCGAGCGGGACCCACGGCACGAGGATGTGCGGATTTTGCGCAAGGATGCCGGGCCTCGGCAGTTTGGGGAATGGTCGATGGGGTTTCAGAATCTGAGCGATTTGCGGTTGGTGGAGGCTGGCGAATCGGACCTGATGAGTGCCCCGTTTGACGCGGAGTACTTCGGGGCGAATCCGACGAAGGTGCAGGAGTTGTTGCTCTGTTTTCGCGGGATGAATAATCCGGCGCTGGTGACGACGCTCGTTTGAGTTGCGCGTAGGGGCCCGGGTTGCGATATTCTTATCGCTCGGAGCCATATGAGAACGCTTACGCTTTGGTTGATGGTGGGTTCGGCGGTGATGCTGGCGCAGCACTTCCAGGAGGGTGACGGGAAGAAGAATCCCGCGATTGGGAATATCGCCGCGATTGCGGCGGGGGAGAAGTCCTTTAACGAGGGCTGCGCGGTCTGCCACGGGCAGGGCGGCATGGGCGGGCGCGGTCCGAACCTGGCCAACGGGCGCGTGATGTGGCACACGTTGACGGAAGAGTCGACCTATAAGCGAATCAAAGATGGCGTTCCGTCTGGCGGGATGCCGCCGACGCCGGGATCGGAAGAGAAATTGTGGCAGTTGACGGCCTACGTAGTGGCTTTGCGGGCGCCGGCCTCGGAGGCGCCGCAAACGGGGGACGCCGAGCTGGGGAAGACGATTTTCTGGGGTAAGGGCGGGTGTAACGAATGCCACTCGGTGTTGGGGAAGGGTGGGAAGATCGGGCCGGATTTGAGCGACGCGGGCGGCTCGCGGTCGACGGCGGTGATCCGGATGGCGATTGAGGATCCGGGGGCGAATGGGTCCAAGGGGTTTGAGAAGGCGCGGGTGTTGTTGAAGAACGGCCAGGCGCTGGAGGGTGTGTTGAAGAACCGGAATAACTACTCGCTCCAGTTACTGGACGCGCGCGGGGAGTTACATCTGCTGCTGATGACGGCGGTGAAGGAAATGACGGTTTCGAAGAACTCGGCGATGCCGGCGAATTATAAGTCGCGGTTGAGCGCGAAGGAAATTGATGCGCTGGTGGCGTATCTGGCGAAGCAGACGGCGCGGCCGATGGTGGCCGGGAACTAAGTTTAGGACATAACATGCATAAGACCGGATTGGCAGTATGGATGCTGGCGGCGTGCGCATTCGCGCAGGTGAAGCCGGAAGATATTCTGAAGAGCCCGAACGCGGACTGGCTGACTTATGCCGGGGACTACCGGGGGACGCGGCATTCGCCGTTGAAACAGATTACGACGGCGAACGTTTCTTCGCTGGTGCCGAAGTGGGTGTACCACGTGCCGAAGGCGTCGAAGTTGGAGGTGTCGCCGCTGGTGCACCAGGGGGTGATGTACATTACGGCTCCCAATGAAGTGCGGGCGCTGGATGCGCGGACGGGGCGGCTGATCTGGGAGTGGAAAGATGGGCGGGCGACGCGGAGCGATGTGAACCGCGGGGCCGGATTGCTGGGCGATTCGGTGTATGTGGCGACGTCCGATTGCTTCTTAACGGCGTTGAACCGGAAAACGGGAGCTCTGCTGTGGCAGAAACAATATGCCGATACGAAGAAGGGCGTGTTCTGTTCGTCGGCTCCGTTCGCGGTGAAGGACCGGGTGCTGGTAGGCACCGCGGGTGGGGACACGGGGATGCGCGGGTTTGTGGCGGCGATGAACGCGACGACCGGTGAGGAGATGTGGAAGTTCTACACGGTGCCGGCGAAGGGCGAGAAGGGCTCCGAGACCTGGGGCGAGTATGTGGAGTATGGCGGGGCGGCGACGTGGCTGTCGGGGACGTATGATCCGGAGTTGAATACGTTGTATTGGACGACGGGGAACCCGTGGCCGGACTTTTATGACGGCGACCGGAAGGGCGATAACTTATATTCGTGTTCGGTGGTGGCGCTGGATGTGGACACGGGCAAGTTGAAATGGTATTTCCAATTTACTCCGGGCGACACGCACGACTGGGACGGGCAGAGCTGGCCGGTGCTGGTGGATCGGGAAGTGAAGGGGAAGATGCGGAAGATCCTGCTGCATCCGAACCGGAACGGGTTCTATTACGTGATTGACCGCGTGACGGGCGAATTCTTGCATGCGACGAAGTTGAATGATCTGGTGGATTGGGCGAGCGGGATTGACGCCAAGGGGCGGCCGATCAAGATTCCGGGGAAGGATCCGACGCCTGCGGGGAACCGGGTGTGCCCGGGCGTGCGGGGCGGCGCGAATTGGATGGCGCCGACGTACAACCCGGCGACGGGAATGCTCTATGTGATCACGATGGAGCAGTGCGACATTTACACGAGTTCGGCGAAGAAGCCGGAGCCGATGGCTGGATTCAGCGGCGGCGGGGCGGGGCCGAAGCCGCGTGACGCGGGCACGTTCTATCTGCGAGCACTGGACGCGGCGACGGGGAAACGGATGTGGGAGTACCCGATGCCCGGGCCGGGCGTGGCGTGGAGCGGAACGGTTTCGACGGCGGGCGGAGTGGTGTTTGTGGGCGACGACGACGGGCAATTGCTGGCGTTGGATGCCAAGAGCGGGAAGCACTTGTGGCACTTCCAGATGGGCGAATACTTGTTTGCGTCGCCGATCACGTACGCGGTGGACGGCAAGCAATATGTGGCCATTGCGTCGGCGACGGCGGTGTTCAGCTTTGGACTCTTTGAACCGGTGCCGAGCGTGGATCTTGTGAAGGGCGCGCAGTAGTAAAGTGACCGCAGGGCGTCACGCTGACGGTGGGGCGGCGTGGCGCGTGGCGGTAAGTGCTTTGTTTGCTGATTGGTTGGGGGCGTGCATGGGTATTTTCGGACCGGCTGGCCTGGTCCGGAGATAAACATGTTCCCATCCATTCGGCCTATGTGGCCCACGTTGGCGATGCTTGCGGTAGCGATACCGGGGATGGCCCAGACGACGGGTCCGGTGGTGAGTGAGTTGTCGTTGGAACGGCAACTGGTTTTGACGACGATGTTGACGACGTCGGAGTTGGCGCTTCCCGCCGATAAGGTGTCCGGGATTCTCTCGGGTGCGTGGGAGGTCCGGGAGCGGTTGATCTACAACCCGTCGGGTGCGACACTGACGTCGACGATTTTTGTGGTGCAGCCGGGGTCTGTGCTGCCGACGCCGATCAATGGAAATCTGACGGGCTTGATTCTGGGCGTCTATACGTTGAACGTCGAGAAGATCTATTCGACAACGTCGCCGAAGAGCACTGTCGCGTTTACTGGGACGGTCGCTGGATCGTCAATCGGCGGGGCGTTGGGAAATGTGACGGGACTTCCGTTTAGCGTTTCATTCGCTTATTCCGCGGACACGCCGGCGAAGATTAGCGACGTGGTGCATCTGATTGCGGGGCGCGTGATTGCGTACACGAAAGACGCCGTTGGCACGTTTGTCGTGCCGAAGATTGCGCCGCCGGTACCGCCGGGAACGGGTCCGCAGATTGTCATCGTGGCGCCGGTGAACACGATTGATTCGCAGATCGTGCTGGACGCGTCGCGGTCGACGGATGCGTCGGGGACTTCGTTGAGCTTCGCGTGGCGGAGCACGGGGAAGACGTCGGCGATCCTGAACCCGAACACCTCGATGGCGACAGTACAGTTCGGCGAAGGGTTGGGCGAGTACTCGTTTGAACTCACGGTGACCAATGGAAATGGGGTCGCGGTGAAGCAGATTGTCGTGATCAGCTATTTCGGGCGCTAAGCGAGTGGCGAGATCATTCCGCAACGTGGTACGGTTGCGGAATGATCTCGGCGCGGTTGTCGGGCATTGTCGCGGTGTTGCTGCTGGC
Source organism: Acidobacteriota bacterium (assembly GCA_947470805.1). Classification (GTDB taxonomy): domain Bacteria; phylum Acidobacteriota; class Terriglobia; order Bryobacterales; family Bryobacteraceae. Next base: position 24,128 of record CANIVU010000072.1, read on the forward strand.
GGGCGGAGCGGCGTGGGCATATCAGAACCGGCGCTCGTCGTATATGTATGAGCGGGAGATGCAGAATCCCGCGGACGATCCGGCGGATGCCGAGGAGCCGGGCGAGTGGGCGTTTGCGCGGTTGCGATACCGGTCGGCGCGGGGTGGGTGGCGGCGAAGTTCGTGGGGCACGGATTCGAATAAGGCCGAGCGCGTGTTCACGCAGGGCGTGCGGCGGCTCACGCGGGTGCATGCTCGGTCGGTGGAAGAGATTATCGATGTCGATAGCGACGAAGTGTTTAACTGGCCGTGGCTGTATGCGGTGGAGGTGGGGCACTGGAGTTTGAGCGACGCGCAGGCGAAGCGGTTGCGGGACTACTTGGACCGGGGTGGGTTTTTGATGGTGGACGACTTCCATGGGTCTGCGGAGTGGGAAGTTTTCATGGAGGGGATGCGGAAGATTTTTCCGGACCGGGTGATTGTGGATCTGGCGGATGGGGAGCCGATTTTCCATGTGTTGTATGACCTGGATAAGAAGTTCCAGGTGCCGGGGAAGCAGTTCATTTATTCCGGGCGGACATATGAGCGGGATGGGGTGGAGGCGAAGTGGCGGGCGGTATTGGACGACAAGGGGCGGGTGCAGGTGGGGATCTGCCACAACATGGATTTAGGGGATGCGTGGGAGTGGGCGGATGATCCGGAGTACCCGGAGGCGTATGCGTCGTTGGCCTATCGGATTGGGATTAACTACATCGTTTATTCGATGACACATTAGGAACCAACAGGCGGATGGCGGTGTCTGTTTGTGCATGACGATACAAACTGGCGCGACGATCAATGTTACTCCGCTGATTGATGTTTTGTTAGTACTGCTGATTATCTTTATGGTGATTGTGCCAGCGCATTCGGTAGGGTTGGATGTGCGGGCGCCGGAGACGGGGCTGGCGGCGCCGGTGGTGACGGAGGCGTCGTTGGTAGTGACGGTCTTAGAGGATGGGGGAGCGTTGCTGAACCGGGAGAAGTTGGGGGCAGGGGAGTGGGTTGGGCGGTTGCGGACGGTGTTGGCGGGGCGGGCCGATAGGACGGTGTTTTTTGCGGCGGCACCGGATATGGAGTTCCGGGTGGTGGCGCGGGCGATCGACCAGGCACGCGGAGTGGGGGCGGGGCAGGTAGGGCTTTTGCGGAGGGCGGAGTAGGGTGTGCTCCGGCGGAACCGCTACCGGGCGTTCGGGAACATCGCTAGAACTCGGAAAAACGTGTGGAGACCGGTGTTTATTTCGATTTGCCTCTTTGCAATTGCCGTCAGAACCTTTACGCGGATGGCAATCCGGATTTGAGTCTTGAGGCGATTCCCGGGCGTGGTTTGTAACTCTTCAAATTTGTAGAGGCCGGCGCAGGTTAGGGACTGCACGACCAGGTTGTTCGTTCCGAGGACAATCCGTTTGTCGGTCTGCGCGGCCGGCATTGAGCCTGGTGGGTCCGCCCCGATACGTTTCTCGGCACGGGCGACGAATTATCGCCCGTCATCGAAAGTTCGTCGAGGCGTTTGAAACGCACGTTGGGTATCTTCATCTGCGTGTGCCTTTCGATGCCGCCGTATGAGCGCTGGAACGAGGCTCACGGAGAGGGAGTCGGATACAGCTCAAGCGTCGTTGAGGCAACCGCGTAAGACGGCCGCGCAATTCCGATCGGCGTCTGGGAAGTTTGGGATCGGTCTGGAACCCCGACAACGAATTCCGAGGTGATACGGTTTCGTCTCGACTGTGCGGCAGCAGGATCCTATGTTGTGCCGGTTTTCCCGATAGGAATGTTGCGTGGAAGGCATAGTCAGGAAACAGTCCCAGAAGGAGATCGCGCGGATCCGTTTCTCGGCTGTGTGGCGCTTTACGATTCGCTGAGATTCCTGACGGGGGCGGCGCTCCAACAGCTGCGCAAGAACAGGGCGTGTGCCCGGCGCAAATTAAATCTTCCGTTCCTGATTTAACTCTTCCCGAACGATTTCAGTTGGTATACGATGTATATGAAATGCCAAAAGGCGACGCCCTCGGTGGCTTTGAACAACTCGTCCTCCTCGCCCTCGCCCACCTCGGCGACAACGCATACGGCGTTACCATCCGCCAGGAAATCGCCGCCCGCACCGGCCGCGACGTCAACATCGGCGCCGTCTACGCCACCCTCGACCGCCTCGAAGCCAAAAGCCTAACCCGCTCCCGCACCGGCGAACCCACCGCCCTCCGCGGCGGCCGTGCCAAACGCTACTTCGAACTCACCGCCGAAGGCGCCCGCGCTCTCGAAGAATCCGTCCGCGCCATCGAAAGCATGATCCGCGGCCTCAACTGGGGCGAACTCGGATGACGATGAAAATCCTCTTCGCCCTCCTACTCCCCAACGCCCCCGACCACCTCCTCGGCGATCTCGAAGAGGAAGCGGCGTCCAACGGCCCCCTCTGGCTCCTCCGCCACACGCTCACCGCCGCCTATCACCAAGCCCAACTCCTTGAAACCGCCGCCGCCACCGCCTTTCTCCTCGCGCTTCCCCTCACGCTCGCCCTCGAACTCCGGCGCTACACGCTCACCCTCATCTACTTCCGCGAAAGCGCCAACTTCACGCCGGCCTCCCTAACCACCCTGGCCCTGCTGACCGCCATCCTCGCCGCCCTGCAAATCCGCGCCCTCCCCAACCCGCGCCTGGCCCTCGTCACCGCAACTATCTCCACCGCCGCCATCGCCCACATCACCAACGCGCCCCACGTCCTGACCGCCGCCACCCTCCTCGGCGGTTCCATCGCAATCCTTCAACGAGAGAGAAAAACCCCATGAAATGGCTGAAATACGGGGCCTTCGGCCTCCTCGGAATCGTCGCCCTCGCCCTGCTGACGCTGCTCATCATGGGCCGCCGAGAAGGTGCCGGCAAAACCGTCTCCACCATCGAAATCAACCGGCCTCCCGCCGTCGTCTGGACGTGGCTCTCCGAAAAGGACAAGTTCAAACAATGGGTCAGTTGGACCGTCGACGTCAAAGACGAAGGTCCTGATGGCGTCGGCGGCAAACGCCGAACCACCATGCGGGATCCCAACATGGACAACCAACTCGTCTACATGGACGCCGTCACCACCGAATTCACCCACCCCACCCAGATCAAGGTCCACATCACCTCGCCCATGGGCTTCGAGGGCGACGCCACCTATGACTTAGTCGATCTCAACGGCCGCACCCGCCTCACCGCCGCCGGCGCCTTCAAGTACAGCGAATGGTTCGCAGCGCTCCTCGAACCCGTTATCACTCCGCAAGCCAAGGCGAAAGAGGATGGCGATCTCCTCACCCTCAAACGCCTCGCCGAATCAGCTCAGTAACTCCCGGATAACATGCCCATGCACATCGGTCAGCCGCCGGTTGATCCCGTTGTGATACCAAGTCAACCGTTCATGATTCAACCCCAGTAAGTGTAGAACCGTCGCCCAGTAGTCATGAACCGTAGTAACATCGCTCACCACGCGCCGCCCGAAATCATCGGTCCGTCCGTGCGTCGCGCCCCCCTTCACCCCGGCGCCCGCCATCCAAACGGAGTAGGCGTCGGGGTTATGATCCCGCCCCAACGTCCCCTCCTGGTGCGTCGGCATCCGCCCGAACTCCGTCGTCCACAAAATCAGCGTATCGTCCAATAAACCGCGCCCCTTCAGGTCCGCCAGCAACCCCGCCGTCGGCTGATCCAAAATCGGAAAATGCCGCGAATAATCGGCCTCCAGCGTCTTGTGCGCGTCCCAGTTCAACAACCCGTCCACGCCGGACGCCCGCGACGCGCAGTACAACTGCACATACCGCACGCCCCGTTCCACCAACCGCCGCGTCAACAAACAGTTTCGCGCATACGCCGCCAACAACGGATTCGAATCCCCGGTCCCGTATAACTCGTGCGTCGCCTTCGTCTCACTGCCTAAGTTAGAAACCTCCGGCGCCGATAACTGCATCCGCCCGGCCAGCTCATAAGAAGCAACCCGCGCCCGCAAATCGGAATCCCCCGCATGTAACTCCGCATGTTTGTCATTTAAAACCCGCGCATACCCCCGCGTCGCCAAATCCGCTTCCGCCGAAATCGCCCCCGGCCGCTCCAGATTCCGGATCGGCTCCAACGCCGTAAACGAAATCCCCTGATGTTCCGCCGGCAAAAACCCATTCGTCCAATTCGCCGGTCCCGACGGCGGAATCCCCCGAATATCCGGAATCGCTACATACGCTGGCAGGTTCTCGTTCATCGACCCCAACGCATACGACGCCCACGCTCCGGCCGACGGAAATCCCTCAAAAACGAACCCCGTATTCATCGCCACACACGCCGGCCCATGCGTATTCGTCCGTGACGTCATCGAGTGAATAAACGCCATATCGTCCGCAAATGCGCCCAAATGCGGCAACATCTCCGTCATCCACCGCCCTGTTTTCCCCCGCTGCACAAACTTCCACGGGCTCCGCATGAGGTTCCCGTTCGCCCCCTGGAACGACACCTCCTTCTCGCCCCCCGGCATCGGCTGCCCGCTCCGCTTTTCCAACTCCGGCTTGTAGTCGAACGTGTCCAAATGCGACACCCCGCCCGGACACATGATCTGAATCACGCGCTTGGCCTTCGGTGCAAAATGCGGCGCCCCGCCGCGCAACAGATCCGCCAGCGCCACCGCGCTTAACGAGTGAATAAACTGCCGCCGATTAGTGGACATAAACAAACTCATTCGTGTTGAAAATCGCACGCGCCAACGCCGCCATCCCGTACTTACGCACTAACGCATCCGCCCCCACCCGTTCCGACGCCGTCGGCCCCCGGCCAAAGGCCAATGCGAACCCCCGCCCCACCGGGTCCTTGTCCAACGCCATCCGCGCCCCCAGCGCCTTAGCCATGTCCAAAACAAAGGAATTGTTCAGCAAAGCCAGCGCCTGGAGCGGGGAAGTGGTCACCACCCGCCGTGGCTCGGGCAACGAGGAATCCGGGCAGTCATACACACTCAACAGCTCCGTTCGAATCGACCGTGCCGACTGCGCATACACCGATCGCCGATAAGTCTCCGGCCCAAACTCCTCCCTCGGAAAGTAAGTCGCCACGTTATCCACTGTGTACTTATACAGCTGATAACTCGGTCCCCCCAGTGTCTTATCCAGCACCCCCGCCACGGCTAACATATTGTCCCGAATCGCCTCAGCCTGCAATCGCTGCGGCGGGAATCGCCACAACAACCTCGAATCGGCGTCCGCCTTCGCCGCTGTCTCATTCCAGGTGCTCGCCTGCCGGTACGCCGCCGACATCACAATCTCCCGGTGCAACGGCTTCAACCGCCACCCGTTATCCATCAACCGTTGTGCCAGATAATCCAGCAACTCCGGATGGCTCGGCCGCTCCCCGTTAAACCCGAAGTCCGACGGCGTCGCCACCAACCCATGCCCGAAATGGTAATGCCACAACCGGTTCGCCATCACCCGCGGCGTCAACGGATTCGCATCCGAAGCAATCCACTTCGCCAACGCCATCCGCCTCTCGCCTTCCGGCGCATCCACCGCCAACTCAAACCCCGGCAAGGCGCGCAGCGACCCGGGCCGCATCTCCTCCCCGCGCTGCATCACGTTCCCGCCCTTCAACAGATACACCGGCTCCGGCTTCGCAAACGTCCCCGCATACACCCGCGGCAACTTCGGCAGTGCCTTCAACTCCGCCTCCACCGCTGCCAACTCTTTCTCCGCGGCCTCAAACTCCCCGCCGCCACCCAGCGCCTCCAATACAAACAGCCGCTCCTGCGCCTCCTTCCGCGCCGGCAACCGGCCGGCGTCGGTCGCCATCTCCCGCCAATCGACTCCATCCAAAGAAACCGATAACACATACCGCCCCGGCGCCTGCACCGCGAACCGCCCCTTCTGTCCCTGCTTCCGATCGGCCGACCACACCACCCGCGACACCTCGAAATCCGCCCCCAAATCCACCGTCAACGCCGGCCCCTCCCCCACCCCCGCAAACCACCGTTTATCAAAGGCACCATCGGTCAAAAACCGAGGCGAATACGCATCCGGATTCCCATCCGCCACCCGTGTAGACGTCGACGTAACCCCCTTCCCCAGCGCCACATTCTTCCCGTCAACACCAAACACCTCAATCTCATCCAAGCCGCCCGGCGCCCCGGCCGGGAACGCCAACCGCACATACCGCGCCCGCAATGCCCCAAAACTCTCCGAAGTCCCCACCGCCGAGACCGCCTCCCGCATCCGCCCCCGCACTCGACCCTCCGCCGCCGCCAATCCCGGCTTCGCCTTCTCTCGCAACCCAGCCAACACCCCGCTCAACGCGGTGACCCGCGCCTCCAGCGGCCCCGCCTTCGCCCGGTATGCCGCCTTCTCCGAAGCCGTCGCCACCTCCCGCTCCCCATGAACCACCCCGGCAAACGCCGCCGCCAACCGGTAGTAATCGGACTGCAAAATCGGATCAAACTTATGGTCGTGACACTTCGCACAGTTCACCGTCAGCCCCAAAAATGCCGACGCCGTCGCGTTCACCATATCGTCCAAATCATCCGCCCGCTGCTGCCGCTTCGGACCCTCCGCCTGGTTGCCCACAGTGTCATGCGGCCCCGCCACCAAAAAACCCGTCCCAATTTCGACATTTGGGGTGTTTTTTGCCACCAAATCACCCGCTAAATGATGCAGAATCATGTCCCGGAAGGGTACATCTTCGTTAAACGACCGTATGAAATAATCCCGCACCGGCCACGCCGTGGTCCGCACATGGTTCTGCTCATACCCATTGCTCTCCCCGAAACGGATCACGTCCATCCAGTGCCGCCCCCACCGCTCCCCATACGCCGGCGATGCCAACAACCGGTCCACCAACGCCTCATAATCCCCGCCCTTCACAAACGCCTCCACCTCCTCCGGCGCCGGCGGTAACCCCGTCAAATCAAAGGTAATTCGCCGAATCAGCGTCCGCCGGTCGGCCTCCCCGGACATCGCCAATCCCTTCTCCTTCAACTTATCCCGCAAATACCCGTCAATCGACCCACCCTTCGATCGCACCGGCTCGAGCGACCACAATCCCTTCCCCGTCCCCAGCCGCCCCGGCCAAACGGCCCCCGCGTCCAACCACGCCAACACCTCCGCCCGCTCTCCGGCCGCCAACCCGCCCCCCGGTGGCATCTGCCCCGCTTCCACCCGCGCCCGCAGCCGACCGGCCAAAACAGCCCCCGCCTCCGCCCGCGTTTCCAGGCTCAACCCGCCCACCCGCGCCTTTGCGTTATGGCACGAAATACACCGTTTTTGCAGGATATCCGTCCCGCCCGCAAACACCGCAGAAACGAAACATAATAGGAAAACAACGCGAGTCATCCCCAACATAGTATCCGACGCCAAGCCCAAACTCCTCTCCCCCCCGCGATATCGACGACTATCTCCACCTCCACACGACGACCCCTTCCGCCTCCACCACCAACTCCGCGCTGATGCCAGTCTCTACGAACTCCTTGCCAACGCCGACATCCGCCTCCCCCAACAGCTCGCCGAACTCTACGCCTGGGTCCTCGAAAATCGAAAACCTCAGTCCCATTGATCACCCCGCCATCCTCACCGCCCGTATGTTCCGCGATTCCGGTCCTGCCGCGGTCGACAGTTTGATGAACATGATCCTCGACTCGAACGGCGGCCCCGCCACCCGGATTCAGTTGCTCGCTATGACGGCCCTCTTCGAAGACACGCCCGAATCCGTCGCCTCGGCGACCCCGCCTACTGGGCCCAAGTCACCCCCAAACTCCAACTCGGCCGGTTCCCGATTACGGCCTTCGAATCCGAACAATTCGTTCAAGCCACCGGCTACGTTCCCTACAACTGGCCCAAACAACAGCATCATCCCAACTGCCCTGTCACCGGCGTCGGCTGGCATCGCGCCGTCGAATATTGCCGCTGGGCCCACGGGCATCTTCAAAGCCCCGCCGAATCGGAGTGCGCCCTCGCCGGTAAGTACCACCATGGCGACGAGGAGCCCTCCCCCCTCCACGCCAATTCCATCACTCTCCAACTCTTCCACCCCACGCCCGTCGGACTCTTCCCGCGCGGCAACACGCCCGGGACCTGCATTGCCGATCAGTATGGCAACGTTTGGGAATGGGTGGACGAAGACGTGACGCGCGAAGGGGAAATCGAGAGGAAGGCCACGCGGGGCGCGTCCTCACGCACCAACGCAAGCGACCCGAATGGGCGCTGGGATTCCCGGTCGACCGGCCACAACAATATCGGGTTCCGCTGTGCGCGGCGCCGTTAGTCGCTTTTGGTGGAGGTAGAGGGCGTAGCCGCCGGCGCTGCCGGTTTAGACTCCGTCTTCGTCTCCGACTTCGTTTCCGACTTCGCGCCGGGGGTTGCGGGCTTAATCGCCCCGCTCCCGCCCTTGCCGTAATCAGTAATGTAGAATCCGGAACCTTTGAAATGCAGCTGCGGAGCGGAAAGCATACGCTTTCCCTCTCCGCCGCATGTGGCATGTGTCGCTACTGGCTCGTCGGAGAACTTCTGCCGGACCTCGAAGGTCTCATCGCATTTCAGGCAGCGGTACTCGTAAAGGGGCATATGCAGTTCGTCGTTTTCTCTTACTTAGGGTTTGGGAATGTTCAACGGACCCATGTTCGGATCCTTGCTGTTTTCGGCCGCTTTTTTCGCGGCATCGCGCATCGCTTGCGCAGCCTTGGCCTCATCGGCACTCAGGCCCTTCATCGAAATCTCAACGGCTTTCTTCAGGATCAGATCCTCCGTCGACTTCGGCTTCTCTTCCTTCTTCGGGGCCGCCGCCGGAGCGTCTTCCTCGTTCAACTCCTGCGGTTCCAAATCGGCCACCGGCACCGACGGCATCACGCCCACATCCTGCAGCGCCTTGCCATTGGCATTGTGGAACTTCGCCACCGACAGAATCACCGCCGCGCCATCGTCCATTACCACCGGCTTCCGGATCGCGGCGTCGCCGTACGTGCGCTCGCCAACAATCTCAGCCCGCTTCAGGTCAAACAGCGCGTTCACGGCGATCTCCGCCGCGCCCGCCGTCCCGCGATTGGTCGCCACCGTCAGCGGCAGCTTCGTAATCGCCTTCGCCGAAACCGCGTCAAAATCCTGCCGCGCCACCTTCTGGCCCACCGCGAAGGCCAGCTTGCCTTCACTAACAAACAGATTCGCCAGTGCGATTCCCTCTTCCGGCGCACCGGTCGAGCAGCTCCGCACGTCCAGAATCAGCTTCTTCGCGCCCTGCTTCTCCAACGCCTGCACCGCCGCGGCCACATCGGCCACGCGCTTGGCTTCCAGCGTCGGCACAGTCACCAGGCCAATCCCATCGGGCAACATCTTCGACGTCACCGCCGGCCACACAATCGGCCCGCGCACAATCGCCATCTTGCTCGGCTCTGGATTGCGGAACCGCAGAACGCCCAGCTCAATGCTCGTGCCCGGATCGCCCAGCAACATCATCTCGGCGTAGGCCAGCGGCATGTCGCGCGTGTTCACACCCTGAATCGTTTCCAGCATGTCGCCGGTGGAAAGCCCGGCCTTATCCGCTGGCGAGCCCGGCACCGAATCCACCACCGCGATGTAGCCGAACCGCTTGGCCAGAATCAGCCCCGTCCAGCCCTTCCCATCGGTCTTCGATTTCTGCCACTGCTTGTACTGATCGGCCGACAGATAGCTGGCGTAGGGGTCCAGCGATTCCAGCAACCCGTTCAACGCGCCTAGCGTGACATTCTTCATGTCCGGCTCTTCCACGTACTCGCTCTTGATCTTCGAGAGCACTTCGGTAAAGACGCCGATATGCCGGTACGTCTCTTCCGGAGAAGAGGTCGATTTGTTCACTGCGCCAAGCAGCAAAACGCCGACCAGGCACAACGAAAACGCGGTGATCACGAATTGCAGCTTACGGTTCATCCGGCTGGCTCCTATTCCAGTAATAAGTATACGATGCGCGCGACCGCCAAATGGTTAACGCGATTCTGGTTTCTGCGTCTTCAAACGGTGGTATTCGTTCAATACTTTATCCACGTACGCCCGCGTTTCCGCATACGGCGGAATTCCGTTGTACTTCGCCACCGCCCCCGGCCCGGCGTTGTAGGCGCTCAACGCCCGGTACACCTGGTCCGGGTACTGCTCGTATTTCAACAACAAATCCCGCATCAGTCGCGCTCCGCCCTCAATGTTCTCTCGCGTATCGTGCGGATTCACGTTCAACGCCCGCGCCGTGTCCGGCATCAACTGCATCACGCCAATTGCCCCTTTCGGCGACCGCGCGTTGGTCTGAAATGCCGATTCGATCTTGGCAATCGACAGCAGGATCTCCGGCGGCAACCCGTTCAAATCCGCCGCCTCCCGCAGGTGTTCCTTGGCCGACTTCGGCCCGGCGGGCGCGGCCGGCACCGGGGCCGCACTGGCAACCGGCGTGACGCCAGCGGGGGCAACGGGTTTCTCCACCCGCTCCAAAACCTCAATCCCCGCCACCGATGTCCGCGGAATCTCCACCGTCCCATTCGCCGTATGCAGCCGCAGATTCTCGCCCACTACCTCATGCCGGTCTGCCTCAATCCGGAATCCGGTATGTAGCACAATCTCTTCGGCGGCCAGCAAAAACAGAGCGAAAACAGGCGTCACTTCACCCTCCGGTAATGCCGTTTCAACGCCATTCCCAGCGCCAGAAACAGCGCCGCCGCCACTTCCATCACAATCGCCCCGGGCACCATCTCGCTGGCATAGAAATACAACCCGGTCACCGAAAGAATCCCGGCGCCAATAAAGAACGGAAAGGTGTTCGACTCGTGGGCCACGTCTAAAAAGTATGACGCACCAGCGCCCCAAAGCGTGCAAAGCGATATCATGATGGCTTCTCCTGCGATGACTACCGTTACCCACCTGGAATGTTCCGTTACCGGCGAACGCTACGAAGCCGGCACCGTCCAAAACCTCTCCCGCACCGGCATGCCACTTCTGGTTCGTTACGACCTGAAGACCGCCCGCGAGAACTGGAACCGCGACTGGCTCGCCAACGGCCCCCGCTCCATGTGGCGCTACGCACCCGTCCTCCCCGTCACCCAGCCGAAGTCGATCGTCTCCCTCGGCGAAGGCTGGACTCCGCTGATGAAGCTCAAACGCTACGGCGGCTTCAAGAACCTCTGGCTGAAGGACGAAGGCATTAATCCCACCGGCTCCTTCAAGGCCCGCGGCCTCTCCTGCGCCGTCTCCATGTGCGTCGAACTCGGGATTAAAAAGGTGGCTATCCCCTCGGCCGGCAACGCCGCCAGCGCGATGGCCGCCTACGCCGCCGCCGCCGGCATTGAAGCGCACATCTTCATGCCCCAGGACGTTCCGCAGTCGAATTACATCGAGTGCAAAGCCTTTGGCGCTAAAGTCACCTTGATTGACGGCCTGATTTCCGACTGCGCCAAAATCGTCGCCGACCGCCGCGAATCCGAAGGTTGGTTCGACGTCTCCACACTCAAAGAGCCCTACCGCATCGAAGGCAAGAAGACCATGGGCTATGAGCTTGCCGAGCAGATGCAGTGGCGTCTGCCGGACGTGATCTTCTACCCCACCGGCGGCGGCGTTGGCCTGATCGGCATGTGGAAGGCGTTCGCTGAAATGGAAGAGCTAGGCTGGATCGGCCCGGAACGTCCGAAGATGATCGCCGTGCAGGTGGAGGGTTGCCAGCCTGTTGTCCGCGCTTATCAACTCGGCACCGAACGCAGCGAATTCTGGCAAAACGCCCACACCGTCGCCAGCGGCCTCCGCGTGCCCAAACCGCTCGGTGACTTCCTGGTCCTCGACGCCGTTCGCAAATCCGGCGGCACGGCGATCGCCGTCTCCGACGACGACATGATGCAAGCCGGCGTGAAGCTGGCGACGGACGAAGGCATCTTCGTCGCCCCGGAAGGCGCGGCGTGTATGGCCGCCATGGATCAACTGGTCGCCAACGGCACCCTCGACCCCGCCAGCCGCATGGTCATCTACAACACCGGCTCCGGCCTGAAGTACCTCGAGGCCTACTCGGCGCTTTTCCCGCGGTAACCCGACCGGGGGACATGGCGGGCAAAACCCCCAATAAAACTACCCCAGTCCGAAACAGTAGACTTGTCCCCCGAGACGCGACACTACCCGCATCGGTGCCCCGCAAGCCCAGGTTGAATTAGGTCTCCCAGAGGTTCAGGACGTCCAGGCCAAGCCCCTCAAAATCGCGATCGTTCCGAGTCACAACCACCAACCCGTGTTCCTTGGCGTTCGCCTCATCCAGCCATCGCACAACACGCTCGTCCGGCCGAGAGTTCGTCAACTCCGACGGGACATTCGTGTCAACCAGAAACCCGTTTACAACGGAATCGGCCGCCGCGTATCCTGACTTCGCTCACACGGCAAATCCAAACCCTGCAGCGGCGATTCGCTAAACAAGTCCGCCAGGCTCATCCGCTCCCGCGCCGCCGTGGGCCTCTCCACCGCAGCCAGCAGGACATGCTGGATCAAATACGCATCCAACGCCATTCCTCGCGCCGTGGACTGCCCCTGCAACTCCACCTCCGCCGAATCCGGAAGCGCAATGGTGATCGTCATCGCAATTGCCTCCCTATGACTTTTCCGATCCTATCAACCCCGCATACCCGCCCGAATCGCATCAATCAAATACTCCCGCCCCGCGTTATCCACCAGCGACCCAAACATCACCACCCGCCCCTCCCCCAAATCCACCCATATCACGTGCTCCTCCGCTTGCTTCGCCCGCGCCGGCGTCACCAAATGTTGCACGTCCCGGACCTCCTTCCATCGGAACCGGCACGTCCAACCCACCCGTCCCACACCTACAAAAAACCGCCCCTCCGCGCCTTCCTTCACCACGTCCACCCGCCCGCCAACACGCATCGCCGCCACCTCAATCAGCCACACCGGCACCACCAAAAACAAAAGTCCGAACACAACCCCACCGGCGGCCATCAGCTCGTTCACCTGATAGATACAAAACCCTGTACCCGCCGCCGCAGCCGCCACCCATGTCCAGGCATCGCGCGACGTTGTCGCCACCGTCGCCACAAACCCTTCCGGCCAGCGATTCGTCCTCATACCCTCCGTAAATCCGCGCGCCACTACTTCACTGCCTTCTGAACGTCATTCGGCTTCATCCCTTGCGCGGCCGCTCGCGCCCGCAACTCCCTCCCTGATCTCATCAACCCCGCATCCCCGCCCGAATCACCGCAATCAAATCCCCCCGCCCCGCCTCATCCAACAATCCCCCAAACCTCAAATCCCCCGCCTCCCGCTGCAGCACAATTTGTTTCACCTTCGACCGCTCCACCACCTCCACCCCCCGTAAATCCGGCCACCGGAATCGCCGCGTCAGCACCACCCATCCCGCCCCCTGCTCAATCCGCCCAGCATCCCCGTCTCGAACCACCGTGATTCGCCCCCATGTCTGCATCATGCCCTGCCATCCCACCAACATCGCCCCCGCCAACAACGGCAGCCCCAACATAGACTCCAAGAAATCCCATTTCCCCGACACAATCTGCGACCCGTACAGCCCGCCCGCGACTCCGCCCCCAAACACCACAAAAAACAACAGCAGAATCCAAGCCCGAGGATCCCGCGTCGATACCGAAGCGACAAACCCCGCCGGACGGAGCGCAACCGTTGCTCCCGCCGGCGGGGCCGGTATGTTCGTATGACGAAACCTTTCCGCGTCCACGCCTACACCCGCCGCAAATCCGCGCGCCAGTACTTCACGGCCTTCTTAATGTCATCCGGCTTCATCCCCTGCTCGGCCGCACGCGCCGCCAGCCCCGGAAACTCATCGTCCCCCGCAAACCGCAACGCCACAATCTGCAACGGCTCCAACCGGCTATCCAGCGGCTTCCCCGTCAACATAAAATGCCGCAAATTCTCCTCCGCCCGAATTGCCCGGTCCTGCGCCTTCAGCGCAAACACCCGCGCATACAACGCCGTCATAAACACGCACCCCACCAACACCAGCACCAGCGCCGAACTGTACAACCGCTGGTGATCCCCAATCGATTTGTACAAATTCACTCCGCCCCCGATAAACGAAAGCAACAACACGCCGCCCAGTGCCAGAAACCCCGGCACCCGCTGCGTATGATTTTGATAGTTCTGCGTTTCCATGGGCTCTATATTCGCACGCCGCGCTGATAAGATTGTGGGAATGGACCTCTTTGACGAGATCGTTCGCCTCCGCCGCCTCGGCCAGAAATGCGCCCTTGCCACCATCGTTGAGGTCAACGGCTCCATCCCCAGCTACGAAAGCGCCAAACTCCTCGTCCGCGAGGACGGCTCCATGGCCGGCACCATCGGCGGCGGCTGCGTCGAAGCCGAAGTCTGGAACGCCGCCCGCGAAGTCATCGCCACCGAACGCCCCCGTCAGATGAAGTTCTCCCTCGGCCAGGACGCCGCCTACGACAACGGCCTCATCTGCGGCGGCCAGCTCGAAGTCTTCGTCGAAGCTATCGTCCCCCAGCCCAAGGCCTTCATCTTCGGCGCTGGGCACATCTCGAAAAGTCTATGCAAAGTCGCCTCGCTCGCCGGCTTCGCCCCCACCGTTATCGATAACCGCGAACAGTACGCCAACCGCGAGCGCTTCCCCGAAGCCGACGAGGTCCACGCCGAAGAGTACGAAGAGCTCTTCCCCAAACTCTCCATCCGCGACACCAGCTACATCATCATCGTCACCCGCGGCCACCGCGACGACATGCGCGTCCTCCGCTGGGCGGTGGAAACACCAGCTCGCTACATCGCCATGATCGGCTCCAAACGCAAGGTCATCGGAGTCATGAAGGAGCTCGAAAAGGAAGGCGTCTCGCGCACCAATCTCGACCGCCTCTTCGCCCCCATGGGCTTCGACATCGGCGCTATCACGCCTGAGGAAATCGCCGTCTCCGTCGTCGCCGAAATGATCGCCGCCCGCCGCAACCCGGATTCCACCTGGCGGCAGCACTCCAAATCCATCTTCCAGACAGAGGCGTCCAAGGCGCTCTTGAAGTGAACCCATCCGGTCTGATTCTCGCTGCGGGCCTCTCCCGCCGCATGGGCTTCCCGAAAGCGCTCCTCGAATGGCAAGGCGAAACGTATCTGGACCGCCAGATACGCCTCTTCCGCGCTGTCTGTGCCGATGTGATCGTGGTACTCCGTCCCGGCGTCGAAGCCCAGCTAACCGGCTGCCACCGCCTTGCCGAAGCCCGCGTTGTTCATAATCCCGACGCCGATCGCGGCCAGTTCAGCTCCCTCCAATCCGGCCTCGCCGCCACCAGCGCCGAAGCCATTCTCTTCTGCCCCATCGATTACGCGCATGTCGCCGAATCGACCGTCAATCTCCTAGCAACTCCGCACCAAGCAATGGTTCTTCAACCCAGTTATCACGGCCAACACGGCCACCCCGTCCGCATCCTGCGCCCCGTCACCGACGCGCTGCTCTCCGCTCCCGTCACCGGCGCCGCCCGCGATGTCATCCGCCGCTACGAACGCGCCTTCCTCGAAGTCGATGACCCCGGTGTCGCCCTCGACGCCGACGACCCCGCCGCCTTCGCCCAGCTCCAGGAACGCCTCGCATGAAACGCAAACTCCTCTGGGCCACACTCGCCATCGTCATCGCCCTCGGCGGCGCGCCGTTCCTCAAAGCGGACCGCTTCGGCCCCAACATCAAATCCGGCCTCGAAAACGCCCTCGGCCGCAAAGTCGACATCGGCGCCGTCCGCCTCCACCTCCTCACCGGCCCCGGCTTCAGCGTCCGAAAAGTGGTCATCCACGAACGCCCCGAAATCTCCGCCGAACCCTTCGCCTATGTCGACGATCTTGTCGTCCGCATTCGCCTGCTCAGCCTCCTATCCGGCAAGCTCGAATTCTCCTCCCTCCGCCTCGATAAACCGCACGTCAACCTCATGCGCCAGGTCGATGGCGGCTGGAACGTCAAGGCCCTCCTAGCCCCTCCGCCCGCCCAATCGGCCGCTGCCGGAACCGCCGCCGGTGCCGCGATGCCCGAACTCGAAGTCCGCCGCGGCCGCCTCAATTTCAAAATCGACGATCACAAATCCGCCTATTACTTCACCGACGCCGATATCGATTTCTCTGCCGTAGGCGACGGCAACTTCGACATCTGGTTCGTCGGCGAAATGGCCCGCACGGACCGTATGGCCCGCGGCCTCGGCCGCGTCACCGCCCGGGGCCGCCTCCGCGATACCGGCGGCGAACCCAAGCTGAACTTGGACGTCCAACTCGAACGCTCCGCCCTCCAGGAACTCGCCCAACTCGTCGGCCCCCGCGACCTCGGTGTCCACGGCGCCATCAAAAGCCGCGCCGAAATCAGCGGCCCCGTGTCGAACCTCCAAATCAAAGGCCAACTCGACATCACCGAACTCCACCACTGGACCCAGCCCCCCCGCGCCGCCGCCGTCAACGTCGCCTACACCGGCACCCTCCAACTCGGCACCGAATCGCTCCGCCTGGAAACCGACGCCAAACGCCCCCTCCGCGCCAAAATCGCCGCCGACCATTTCCTGACCCTGCCCGCCTGGTCCGCCGAAGTCGCCGCCGAATCCCTATCCCTCACCCCCATGGCCGAGTGGCTCCGCCCGCCCGGCGCCGATTTCAACGGCATGAAACTCGCCGGCACCCTCGATGGCGCCTGGCGTATGGCCAACGCCATTCCAGCCTCCGGCACCGCCAAACTCACCGGCCTCGATTGGTCCTGGGGCGATGGCTCCAAACTCGAAGCCGCCGAACTGGAGGCCGAATGGAAAGAAGGCGTCGTCCGCCTCGCCCCAACGAAACTCGAACTCGACGGCCAGCCCCTCCAAGTCGATTGCGATTGGACCTTAACCGAACCCGCCTGGGAGTGCCGTGGCGCGAGCAAGGGTCACGATGTGAAGCGTCTCCAGCGCTGGATGAAAGCCCTCGGCCTGCGCGCCGAATGGGTGGAAGATCTCACCGCCGGCCAGCTCCGTGGCACTCTTGCCGTCGCCCAGCAGGGTATGGATTCGCCCCAATGGAAAGGGCAGTTGGAACTCCGCGGCGCCGAACTCGCCGTGCCCGAACTCGCCGTCCCCGTCAAAATCGCCTCCGCCAGCGTCGTCTGGCAGGAGCAGCGTCTGGTGATGCCCGCCCTCCGCGCCAGCGCCGGCGCCCTCACCTGGACCGGCAGCTACCGCTATGAAGTGGACGCCCCCCGCCCCCACCGCCTGGTCATCGATGCCGATACCGTCGAAATCGCCGACCTCGAAAAGGTGCTCGGCCCCCTCACCAAAGGCACCGGCATCCTCTCCCGAGCGTTGGGTATCGGAGGGGACCGCCACGAAAGCGGCGCCGCCGAAATCGAGCTCAAAGCCAAGCGCATCGGTATCCTCGAAAACGTCCGCGCCACCCTCTGGCGCGAAGCGGAAAAGGTAACGATCTCAGCCCTCACCGGCGATTGGCGCACCGGCAAACTCCGCGCCACCGGAACCGTCCGCCTCGGTGCCGACGCCGACGTCACCGGCAAGTTCACCGGCCTGCAATACGAAGGCGGCATCGCCGAAACCGAGTTCAAATTGACCGGCCGAACCCGCCTCGCGATCGCCGGCACAGCCAAACTCACCGGTGGCCCCGCCGAGCAGATAACCGCGACCTACAAATGGGAAAGCCCCGCCAAGCTATCGGTATCGAACGCCGAAGCCACCATTGAAGGCCGCAAACTCCCAGGCAAACTCCTCGACAACCCCCTGGCCCTCGACTTCCCCGACGCCCTCAAACTCCCCCTCCGCTAACAAACGCAATATTCAGGTGTCAGTCACCTCATTTTTTCCGTAAAACATCCCTCTCACCCCACCCACTTTTCCACAGGGCCGTGCTACCGGGTTTCCCCGTCCAGGACTTCCCCTACCGCGCCGCCTCCACCCGCTTCCGCAACCCCTCTGCCCGCGCCGGCCACCCTTCATACTGATACTCCAACGGATTCCCCATCCCCTTCAGCTCCCCATAAATAGCCAACGCCCGGTCCAGCGCCCGCCCCGCCTCCCCCAAATAGGTCCGATTTCCAAACTTCTCCGCCGCCTCCAACCCTCCCAGCCCCAACTCAAAATTCGCCCCCGCCTCAATAATCATCCCCAACGGCTCCCCCCGCGTCAGCCCCGCATACCGCCCCGCCACCCGCACCGTCTCCCGCCGCCACTCCATCCCCCCCGCCAAATCCCCCTTCTTCTCCGCCACCCGCGCCAAATTAATGACTACAATCTTCCGTTGATCCAAACACTGCAAACTGTCCGACGCCGTCTGGTCCGACAACGCCAGCGCCTCCCGCAACTGCCCCTCCGCCTCCGCCACCCGCCCCGTATTCTGAATCAAGATCTCCGCATACTTCGCCCGGCTATGGATCGTCAAACACGCTCCCTCCCAGTTCGTCGGATCCGCCTCCGCCATCCGCTGCGACGTCTCAATCGACTGCCGGTACTTCTCCAACGCCCTCTCCCGGTTGTACAACGACTGCCACCCCAACCCCTGCCGCGTCTGCGCCGTCCGCACCTGCCGCAACGGCGTCCTGTCGTGCGGATCCCGCCGCGCCAGCGCCCCCGCCTCCCGCTCAATCCGCTCGTTCAGCGCAACCGATTCCGCCAGCCGCGACGCATAATACAACGTCCGCCCCAGCACATCCAGCAACTGTAAATACGTCAACCGGCACGCCGTGTCCCCCTTCCCCAACGGCCCGCACACCGCCCCATCGGTCCCATACAATGCCAACCCCGCCTTCACCGCCTCCATCGCCTCCGGACTCACCCGGTCCCCCGTCGCAATCGCCGTCGCCAACCGCGCATACGCCAGCGCCTGCTCGTCCCGGAACTCCGCCGGCAACCCCGTCGCGTACTGCACCGCCTTCCGCGCCAACGCTATCCCCGCCTTGTGCTGCCCGCGTCGTTCCACGATGTAGGACAACTCCCCCAACGCCCGCGTCAACGGCGCCCGCGCCGCCTCCGTGCCAATCGCCGTCAACACCTCCACCGCCCGCTCCGCCACCGGCTGCGCCTCCCCGTTCCGCCCCGCGTTCGACAACACATTCGCCAGCCGCTCCAGCGTCACACCCAGATCCAATCGCGTCCCCGCCGCCGCACCCCGCCGCCCAACCACCGCCTGCAACAATGCCTCCGACTTCCGCAAACTCCGCACACCCTCGTCCGGCGCTCCCAGATTCGCCACCCGGCTATACCCCTGAATCTCGCCCACCCGCCGGTACGCCAGCGCCAACTCATGCCGCAACGCATCGTCGCTCCCGGCGTCCGCCGCAATGCGGTCCAGATACTGCACCGTGTCCCGCGCAATCTTCGCCCGCAACCCAGTCGACCCCGCCAGCTTCCCCAAGTCGTCCTGATACTCAAACATCACCGACCGCGCCAGCGCCTTCACATCCGCCAGGTGCCGCTCCGCCCGGTCTTTCTGCGTAAATGTACCGGCCGCCCCCAGCCCCATCACCAGCAAAAAAGCCGCCGCCGCGCCTACCGTCCCCTTGCGGCGCCGCACGAACTTCGCCGCCCGGTACCGCCACGTCCCGTCCCGCGCCTCCACCGGCTTGCCCGCCAAATACCGTTCAATATCGGCCCCGAACTGTTCCACGGACGAGTACCGCTGCTCCGCCTCCCCGGCCAAAGCCTTCAGCAGAATGGAATCCAGATCTCCCGCCAACCCCGGCCGCCAGCGGCTCGGAGGCTCAATCGTTTCGCCGGCCTTCGGCAATACCCCCGTCACAAGCCGGTACAAAATCAGCCCCAGCGAATAGACGTCACTCAACGTGTTCGCCGGCGCGCCGGCCCGCTGCTCCGGACTCGCCCACGCCGACGTCATCACCGCCTGCGTCATCGCCGTATCCACGCCCTCTTCCACCAGCTTGGCGATGCCGAAGTCCAATACCTTCGCCTCGCCCGCCGCGGTAACCAGGATGTTCGCCGGTTTCAAATCCCTGTGGATCACCAGGTTCTGATGTGCGTACCGGATGGCCCCGCAAACCTGCAAAAACAAACCCAGAATCTCCGCCACCGGCCGCCCCGCCGCGTAAGCGGTGATCTCCACCCCATCGACGAACTCCATCGCCAAAAACGGAGTGCCGTCGGGCGTCGTGCCGCCATCGAGCAGCCGCGCGATCCCCGGGTGTTCCAACCGAGCCAGAATCTGCCGTTCCCGCGCAAAAAGCGCCTGCCCGCCAAACCGAGGAATGGTCTTCAGAGCGACTTGTTTAACGAAGGCGCCATCGTCGCGTGCGGCCAGGTAGACGGTACCCATCCCGCCCTGCCCCAACTCCCGGATCACCCGATAGGATCCAATCCGAGCCCCGGCCTTGACCCCGCCGAGTCCCCCCGCCAGCGGCGGCGCAAACCCCAGCAACCCCGTCGTCTCCGAAAAGTCCTTCAATAACTCCAGCGCCGCCGCCCGCAACTCGGTGTCGCCGGAGCACTGTGCCTCCAGCACCGCGTCCCGTTCCGCGGCCGGCGCGTCCATCACCTCGCCGGCAATCTTCTGTACCTGTTTCCACCGCTGGGGTGGCAACTCACTCAGCCGCATGGCCACGCGTCCCTTCGATCAAGTCCACCCGCCGCCGTCATCCAACCACGCCCGCAACCCCACCCGTGCCCCCCAGCCGAAACCGCAAATCCGCACCCCGACCCCACCGCCATTCCAGCCGCCCCGACCCCAGCGGCACCCGTCCAACCACGCCCGCAACCCCACCCGTGCCCCCCAGCCGAAACCGCAAATCCACACCCCGACCCCACCGCCATTCCAGCCAACTGAACCCCAGTCGCGCCCGTCCAACCACACCCTAAACTCCCGGCCAACCCGAATGCCCCTCGCCGCTCACCGGCCACAACCCGCACCGGCTCTCCGCG
>CANIVU010000073.1 GCA_947470805.1 Acidobacteriota bacterium
ACCTAGGGACGGAAGACGACTCGTACGCGTTTGCTGGCAACGGGGGTGCCGGGAGTGGGCTCCTGGACGCGGGCGATGCCGCGGCCGACGGCCTCCACTTTCCAGCCTTCGTTGGCGGATTTGGCGAGGACGGCGCGCATGGTGAGGCCCTGGAAGTCGGGCGTTTTGGGGCCGTTGACGAGCGCGGGATCGATGGGCGCGGGTTCGGGTTGGGGCACCGGGTTGTTGACGGCCAGTTGCGGGCGGGCGACGGGTTCGCGATGGGGTTCGGGTTCGGGCTTCGCGGCCGGTTCGGCTTCGATGAGATCCTTCTGCACGCCGAGGGTGCGGAGGGCGGCGCCGGCGACTTCGCGGAAGACGGGTCCGGCGGTGACGCCGCCGTACTTGTAGGAACCGTTGATGGTGACGGCGACGACGATCTGCGGATCGGCGACGGGAGCGAAGCCGACGAAGGAGGAGTTGTAGCGGTGGAGGTACTTGCCGGTGCGGGCATCGACCATCTGCGCGGTGCCGGTTTTGCCGGCGACGGTGTAGCCCTTCTTCAGGCGGGCGAGTTTGCCGGTCCCTTCGAGAACGACCTGCTCCAGCATGCGGCGGAGTTCAATGGCCGTCTCCGGCTTGATGCGGTTTTCCGGTTGCGCGGAGGGCATCATTTCCTTCTTGCCGGTGGTGGCGTTTGTGCGCGCCTTGACGATGCGGGGGCGGACGAGGAAGCCGTTGTTGGCGATGACGCCGAAGGCCTGGGCGAGTTGGAGGGGCGTGGCCATCATTTCATGGCCCATGGCGATGGAGCCCATGGAGGCGGCGGTCCAGTCGCGGACGGGGTGGACCTTGCCGCCGGATTCGCCGGGGAGGGGGATGTTGGTTTTGTCGCCGAAGCCGAACTTGCGCATGTAGTCGTACATGGGCTGGTTGTGGACGGCGAGGCCGATGTTGATGGCGCCGACGTTGGAGGACTTGGCGAGCACCATGGTCATGGGCAGGGCGGAGTAGGAGTCGTGATCGTGGACGATGCGGCCGGGGAGCTTGATGATGCCGTTGCCGCAGTTGATGATCGTCTCCGGGCGGAGGCGGGTGGTTTCGAGGGCGGCGGCGACGGTGATGGCCTTGAAGACGGAGCCGGGTTCGAAGGGGGCGGAGATGGTGAGGTTCATCCGCTCCAGCATTTCGTTGTCGTTCTGGGGCTTTTCGCGCGGGTCGAAGGAGGGGTAGCTGGCCATGGCCAGGATGTCGCCGGTTTTGGGGTTGAGGACGACGACGGTGCCGGAGGGGGCGTGTTCCTCTTCGATGGCGGTTTTCAGAGCCTTTTCGGCGGCATACTGGATCGCCTCATCGATGGTGAGGGTGATGTGGAGGCCGGGTTCGGGCTTCTCTTCGTTGATGACTTCGCCGTAGTAGTCGCGATTGCGGGAGTCGCGGAGCATGTGCATGCGTCCGGGGACGCCTGCGAGTTCCTGTTCGAGGCCGCGTTCGATGCCGGCGTCGCCGTGGCCTTCGCGGTTTACCCAGCCGAGGACGTGGGCGGCGAGAGAGCCTTTGGGGTATTCGCGGCGGTAGGCGTTTTCGATCGTGAAGATATCGAGCTTGCTTTGGCGGAGGCGGTTGATCTCTTCGTTCGAGACGTCTTCTTTGATGACCAGATAGCCTTTGCGGGGGCCGCCATCGGAGGGGTATTTGGCTTCGTGGATTTCCTTGGCGAGGGCGTCGGCATCGACGCCGAGGAGGCCGTTCAAGACCGTGGAAACGAAGGGTTCGCCGCCGTCCTGGACGCGGAGCGGGTTGATAGCGACGCGGCGGATGGGGACGGAGAGGGCGAGCGGGCCGCCGCCTTCGCCACCGCTATAGATGGTGCCGCGGGCGGCGGGCACATCCACTTTATGTTCCTGCTGGCTCTTGGCCACCTGGCGAAGAGTGTCGTGCTCGATGACGTGGAGGTGAATCAGGCGGGCGATCAGAACGACTCCCCAGATGACACCAAACCACGCCACGAGGGTTAGCCGCCGTTGTGCTTGCGGCTCTACCGTCGTTTCCATGGGCGCTCCTTATTGTTCACGGATGGTTGGGGGGGAGGTTTTACTGCGGTTGCTGTTTGCGCGGGCTGGGCTCAGTGAAGGACTGGAAGAAGGCGGGGCGCCGTTTCGGGGGAAAGACGGCGCCCTGTTCCGCCAGGCCGGTCGGAGGTCCGGTCCGCGAATCGAAAGTTATTGCCGGGTGCGGTTGCGGTTGAGGGCAACGGTGCCGGTGCGGGTGTCGTTGAGGACGACCATGCTATCGGGAGTGGGATCGATGTACTTCTGGTTCTTGGCGGCGCGGGCGAGCGCTTCGAGGCTGGTGAGTTCGCTTTCGCGCACGGAGTAGCGGGCCACCTGGGCGGCGAGCTGACTGTTCTGCTTTTCGATTTCGGCGACGGTGTAGCCGGCCAGATAGCTGTTGGCGATCGGGACGATGAGTCCGACGACGAGCAGGGCGAACATGGTGGCGACCGAGATGGTCTTCCAGGCCGAGGCGTTGGCCTTGGGGTCCTGTTCGCGGACGACGCGGGTGTTGTCGATTTTTTTCACAAAGACGTGGATGTCTTCGTTCGGCATGGGCCGCAGATGATAGCGGCCAGCCTGGGTCCGGGAGTGGGCCTGGTGCGAGGCGCCGCTCTTCTTTTCAAAAATCCATCCGAAAGCCATACTTCAATTCCCCCTACGTGTTGCTGTGCCAAAGATCAGAGCATTTCCAGCACCCGCATTTTGGCGCTGCGGCTGGCTGGGTTGCGCCGGACTTCCTCCGGCGTGGGTATAAGAACGTGTTTGTTGATCAACTTGGCTTTGCCCTCTTTGGCCAGCCGGCGTGTACCGGTCTTGGCGATGAGGTCCTCGCCCGAATGGAAGGTGATGAAGGCCACTCTTCCGCCGGGGCGAACCAGCGAGGGAAGTTCGTTGATCAGCGTGTCGATTTCCTGATATTCGTTGTTCACCGCGATACGGAGACTGAGAGCCGAGAGCGTGGCCGGATGCAGTTTTCCGGTACGGGGCACGGCCGCGAGAATGACCGATGCAAATTGATGCATTGTCACAATCGGGCGTGCCCGCACCAGTGCTCTGGCTATTGCTCGACTTCTCCTTTCTCCAGTGGTGTAGATCAAATTCGCTAATTCTTTTTCGGCCAGACCGTTGACCAGGTCGGCTGCTGTTTCGGTGTCCGAGGTCCTGTCGAGACGCATGTCCAAAGGGCCGTCGTGCATCAGGCTGAAGCCACGTTCCGGCGTTTGGAAGTGCATCATGCTGGTTCCGAAGTCGGCGAGCAGGGCATCGACCTTGGCGGTCATCCCGCTCTGGTCCAGAGCCTGCCGGGCGCGCGAGAAGGGTGTGTGCAGAATGGTGACGGGGCTGGGGGCATCGACCAGATTGGCTTTGGCCAGGACGATCGATTCGGAATCCGTATCGCAGGCATACACGTGCCCGGAGGGACCGACGGCGGCGCTGATGAGCATCGCGTGGCCCGCGAGACCGAGGGTGCAATCGAGCGCAGAGAAACCGCTCTGCAGCTGGAGTGCCTCCAGGGTTTCCGCCGGCATGACTGAGACGTGTTGCATGCATTGCCTTTACCGCATCCCTAGACGGGTGAGAGTTTGAATAACGTCGGGAGCGACGGATTTTGCGTTTCGGATGAGCGCTTCGTGGTCGGCCTTGCGGTAGACGTGAATGACGCCTTTTTTGCCGGTGCCGACGACGAGGTCGCCGAGGAGGCCGAGTTCGGAGCGGAGGTCCTGGGAGAGGAGGATGCGTCCGTTGGCATCGAGGTCGGTTTCGGTGCCGTAGTGGTTAGCGAGATTAAGGAGATGTTCGACTTCGGCGGAGTGTTCACTGGCTTCTTCAAAGATGGCGAGGTTCTGGCGCCAGATGGATTCCGGGTAGATGCGGACGACGGAGCCATCGAGAGAGGTAGCGAACGCTCTGTTATCTTTAAGGTCATGGGTAAAGAAATGGAGCCAGGTGCCAGGGAGTCGGATGCGGCCTTTTTCGTCGCAGCGGGTTTCGAACTTGCCGAGGGGCTGCTTGTCGGCAGCTCCCTTGCCAAAGTCAATCATTATGATTTCCCCTGACTGACACTTTCGCCCCTTTTCTGACCCACTCCACAAGGATAGACTCCAAACGCCTTCCGTTACAAGACCTACTTAGGGGTAGGTCCGCCTTTTTTTGGCTGCTAAGTCCCGTCTTTCTTTTGTCTTGCACCTCAAAAGGCGAACAAGCGGCGAAGCGCGCTTCCCCGTACCCCCATTACCCCGAATTTGCTACCCTTTGAATGTGATTCCCAACTTTTCGCTGTACGATATCGATCCGGGCCCGGACTGCCCGGAGATAGTCCGCGTCATCATTGAAATCCCGAAGAACTCCGGGAACAAGATTGAGTACGACGGCAAGCTGGGGGTTTTCCGGTTGGACCGGGCGCTCTATTCGCCGATGCACTATCCGGGCGACTACGGATTTATCCCAGGGACGATGGCCGGTGACGGCGATCCGATCGACGTGTTGTGTCTGGTGAATGAGCCGAGCTTTACGGGTTGCCTGATCGAGAGCCGTCCGGTGGGCGTGTTGTACATGGCCGATGAGATGGGCGTGGACGAGAAAATTCTCGCCGTGCCGACTCGGAATCCGCGGTACGACCAGATTCACACGCTGGACCAGATCTTCCCGCACGTCCGGCGGGAGATCGAGCACTTCTTCACTATTTATAAGGAACTGCAGGGTGTGGTTCCGAAGATGGAAGGCTGGGGCGGGCCGCCGGAGGCGAGGAAGGCGATTACCGAATCGCGCGCCCGCTATTTGGATTTGAAGAAGCAGAAGGAAGAAGCGGCCGGGTAACTGGAGCTATGCAGGCGCGCCGCTGGTTGATACGGGGGCGGGTGCAGGGGGTAGGCTTCCGCCGGTTTGTGCAGCGGGAGGCGGTGGAGTTGCGTCTCGACGGTTGGGTGCGGAATTTGGATGACGGGCGGGTGGAGGCGTTCGCGCAGGGGGCGTCGGAGGCGTTGGACGCCTTGCAGGGCCGGCTGTGGCAGGGGCCGCGGTGGGGCGAGGTGCGGGATGTGGAGGTGCTGGAAGAATCGCCGGTGGCCCGGCAGAATTCCTTCCACATTCGCTAAGACCCTCTACTCCCACTCCGATAAGGCAGATAGTATGTCGAATCGCATAGGGAATAGCTGCCACTGCCGGGAAGCCTACTCGCCGGCCCAGTCGAGTGCCCAGTCCAGTGAAAGAAGCAAGGACTTGCAGGCGACGCGCCAAGCCAACCGGCTGGCCCGGCAACAGGGGCCGGCGCGGTTCAGCGGCTCGACGGCCGGGTTTCAGTCCGAGGAGTCGGCCGATCTGGTGGTGAAGACCGCCGATGGGGACACGGTGCGGATCTCGATCGACGCGTTGACCAAGGCGCAGGCGGGCGTGTATTCGGCGTCGGCGGGCGGTGCCGAGGCCAGCGCGCAGACGTTCTCTGGCGAGTCGTCGTACTCGGTGAAGGTGAGCGTGAAGGGCTCGCTCGATGAAAAAGAGGCGCAGCAGATCGGCGATTTGCTGCAGAAGCTAGTTTCGGCCTCGCGCGGGGCGGGCGGTGGCGCGGCTCCGCCCGAACAGGCAGCGGCGCCGAGTGGCGGGAGTTTTGACACGCTGAGCAGCTTCCGGTACGCCTACCGCGCCTACAGCGAAGCCAGCCAATCGACGCTCGACGCGCAGGCGGCTTAAAACGCAGGCTTGCTATACTGGTCTTCCCCCTCTTTTCCTCCCATGGACCACTTAAAGCAGCTTATCCGCGAGATTCCCGACTGGCCGAAGCCCGGCATTCTCTTCTACGACATCACCACTCTGATGAAGGACCACAAAGGGTTCTCCGAGGTGATCGCCGGTTTGCAGACGGGCGTGAGCCCGGCCGACGTCGATGTGGTGCTCGGGATTGAAGCTCGCGGGTTTTTCTTTGCCCCGACCGTTGCCCATTCAATGGGCAAGGGTTTTATCCCGGTCCGGAAGCCGAAAAAGCTGCCGTGGGAGACCGAATCGGTGCAATATGCGCTCGAATATGGCTTCGATACGCTGGAAATTCACAAAGATGCGGTGCAGCCTGGGCAGCGCGTGCTGATCGTGGATGATGTGTTGGCGACGGGCGGCACGGCGGCGGCGGTGGCACAGTTGGTGGAAAAGCTGGGCGGCAAGGTGGCCGGCTTCGCTTTCGTCATTGAACTGGACTTCCTGAGCGGTCGCGACAAGTTGAACGGGTACCCGGTACACTCGCTCGTGCATTACTAGGGCGAAATGGCCGCCACACGACACGCCCGTCTGAAGGCGTACGCCAAGTTGAACCTGGACCTGAAGGTGTTGAACCGCGGGGAAGACGGGTTTCATGAGCTGCGTTCGTTGTTTCAGACGGTCTCGATTTTTGACAGCTTAGACATTACCTTCACGCCGGCCCGGACCACGGAGCTGACGCTGGAGGGGTCCGTCGATATTCCCGATAATCTGGTGCTGCGGGCGGCGCGGTTGCTGCTGGAGCACGTCAAGGGCACCGGGCGGATTGTCATGCGTCTTACCAAGCGGATTCCGATGGGCGCCGGGATGGGCGGCGGGTCGGCGGACGCCGCAGCGGTGTTGCTGGGGTTGCCGGTGCTGGCCGGATGGCGTATCTCGATGGAAAATCTGGTCCGGATGGGCGCGGAATTGGGTTCGGACGTACCGTTTTTCCTGCTCGGAGGGGCCGCAGTGGCGCTGGGGCGGGGAACGGAGCTCTATCCGCTGCCGGATCTGCCGTCGAGCCGGGTTTTGATCGCCGCGCCGGCGATTCACGTTTCCACGCCCGATGCGTACCGTGGATTTGCCCGCGCCAGTCATGGAAAATTGACGGAAGCCCAACGGATTCAGTATATTGATAGTTTCCAGTCGCGCGTCTGGCGGCTCGGGACATCCTTGTCCACAGACGGCGTTGGAACGCAGGTCGAGAACGATTTCGAAGGTGTGGTTTTCCCCCGGCACCCGCAGTTGAAATCCATCCTCAAAAATCTACAGAAATCAGGGGCTGACCCAGCCAGAATGACCGGCAGCGGCTCGGCTCTCTTCGGAGTCTTCACCACACAAAATCAGGTACAAGAGGCACAGGAGGCATTAGCCAGACTGCGTCCTCAGCCCGCGACGATTCCGGCTACTTTTCTGAGCCGGGGCCGGTACCGGGCCGCTTGGTGGCGTCAACTGCAAGAACACATGGACGGAAACAAGGACGGGAAGCAATGGCCGCCCCAAAGCCGGTACGCGCCAGGGCGCCGCAACGAGCAATGAGACCCGAAAAGCTCAAGCTCTTTACGGGCAATGCCAATCCGGCGCTCGCCACCGAAATCGCCGAATGTCTCGGCTTGGAACTTGGTGTCGCCCCCGTGCGCACGTTCGCCGATGGGGAGATCTATCTTCAGATCAAAGAAAACGTGCGTGGAGCGGACGTTTTCGTCGTCCAGCCGACTTGCGCGCCCGTTGACCGGCACATTCTGGAACTGCTGCTGATGATTGACGCGCTGAAGCGCGCCTCGGCCGACCGGATTACCGCCGTTCTGCCGTATTACGGCTACGCCCGGCAGGACCGGAAAGACAAGCCGCGCGTGCCGATTTCGGCCAAGCTCGTCGCCAGCCTGATTGAACGCGCCGGCGCCGACCGGGTTCTGTGTATGGATCTGCACGCCGCGCCGATTCAGGGTTTCTTCGACATCCCGGTGGATCACCTGTATGCCGCCCCGGTGCTGGTTGAATATTTCCGTGAAAAGCAGTTCGACAATCTGATGATTGTTTCGCCCGATGCGGGCGGCGTGGAGCGCGCCCGCGCCTTCGCCAAACGCCTGCGGGCACCGATGGCGATCATCGACAAACGCCGTGAGGAAGTCAACGTCGCCGAAGTGATGCATGTCATCGGCGATGTGCGCGACCGCCACTGCCTGATCATTGACGATATTATTGATACAGCCGGAACGTTGGTGAAGGGCGCCGAAGCGCTGCTCGCCTCCGGGGCGGCCGGTGTCACGGCCTGCGCCACGCACGCTGTCCTGAGCGGACCGGCGATCGAGCGCATACAGAATTCCCGACTTACCAAGGTCATCTTCAGCAACTCGATCCCGCTGAAGGAAGAGGCCCAGAGCTGCGACCGCATTCAAACGCTGTCGGTGGCGCCGCTGCTGGCCCAGGCCATTCGATCCATCCACGAAGAGACATCCGTCAGCGGACTTTTCGTGTAGACAGCAAGCACTCCCAATCAAGTTTCCTTCGAAATCGTTTTTAACCAGAGGTCAGTATGAGAAAAGACATCACCGTCGCCGCCACGCCGCGCCCTGCCCGGGGCAAGAATGAAGCCCGCCGCCTGCGGGTGAGTGGTCTTATGCCCGCGATCATCTATGGCACCGGAAAGGATCCGGTTGCTGTTTCCGTGAATCCGAAGGAGGTCAACAAGATCCTCCATTCCTCGACCGGCCACAACACCATCTTCGATATGGCTGTTGACGGCGCCGCGGGCGAGCCGGTGATGGTCGTCGACTGGCAGTATCACCCTGTGAAGGGCAACCTGATGCATGTGGACCTGCTCCGCATCGATCTGGAAAAGCCGATCAAGGTCAGCGTTCCGGTGCACCTGAAGGGCGAGTCGGTGGGTGTCAAAATCCACGGCGGGTTGCTCGAAGTGGTCAACCGCGAAGTCGAAATCGAAGTGCTGCCGAACGAGATCCCCGAGTTCTTCACGGTGGACGTCACCGACCTGGGTCTGAACCAGGGCGTCCGCGCCGGCGACCTTGCATTGTCCGCCTCCATGCGCCTGTTGGCCCCTGCCGAGAGCGTGCTGGTGCACGTGACCGCGCCGCGTAACGACGAATCGACCGCCGCCGCCGGCGCCGCCGAACCGGAAGTGGTGAAGGCCAAGGGTAAGAAGGATGACGCCGCGGCTCCTGCCGCCGGTGGCGATAAGAAGAAGAAGTAGTTTCTGGTGGCTGTGGAAGCGCAGGTGCGTGGTAGCGATGGGCCGCAGTGGCTCATCGCCGGGCTCGGGAATCCGGGTCCGGAGTATGACCTTACCTATCACAACCTGGGCTTCCTGGCCGTCGACCGCCTGGCCGAGTCGGCATCGATTCGCCTGACGCGGCCGGAATGCAAGGCGTATGTGGGGTCGGGCGTTGTTGCCGGATCTCAGGTGCTTCTGGCAAAACCGCAAACATTCATGAATTTAAGCGGCGGCTCTTTGCAGCCACTGCTGGCGAAATACATGCTCCCGCCGGAGCGGCTGATTCTGATCTACGATGAATTGGCGCTCGACTGGGGCTCGCTGCGAATCCGGTACAAAGGTTCCGCTGGTGGTCACAACGGCGTTACCTCGGTTATCCGCAGCGTGGGTAGCGAGAATTTCATTCGGGTCCGGTTGGGCATCCGGCCGGAGCACCCGATGAAAGATATGAAAGACTATGTGCTTTCCAAAGTCCGGAAAGTGCAAATGGAAACCTTGGATTCAACATTGGCGATTACTCGCCAGGCGGTTGAAACCATCATCACCGAAGGCGTCGAAAAGGCCATGACGAAACACAATCGTCGCGCCCAAGGTGCAAACGAGGAACAATGAGAACCTACGAACAACTGTTCATCGTCAATACGGCTGCTGCCGAAACCGATGTCGACGCGCTGCTCGAGCAGCTCAACGGCATCATCAAGGCAAGCGGCGGTGCGATTGACAAGACCGACAAATGGGGCGTGCGGAAGCTCGCCTATCGTGTAAACCGGCAAGCGGAAGGCTTTTATATCCTGCTTTCCTTCACCTGCGGCGCGCAGACCGTGCGCGAACTCGAACGCCGTCTCCGCGTCGCCGACATCGTGATGAAGTACATCACGGTGCGCCTGGACGAACGGATGAAGCGCGTTGTGAAGCGGCAGAAGCGGCGTGAAAAGCGTCTGGCTCGCAAGCCCCAGTTGAGCGCTCCGGCCGCCCCGGCCGCGCTTCCCGGTGCTCCGCCTCCCAGCCCCGGCGCCGTTCCTGGTGCCCCGGCTCCTGGCGCGCCGATGCCGGCCGCTCCGGAAGCGCCCGCCGTTGAGACCCCCGTGGTTGAGACCCCCGTCGTCGAAGCAGCTCCGGCCGCTGAGACCACCGAAAGCTAACAGGAAAGGTCAAAGAGGATATATATATGGCTGAGACCAAAGGTGGTCGTCCGATCGCTGCCTCGCAGCGCCCCACGGGTGGGGATAAAGCCCTGGTTCCCGGGAAGAAGCAGTTCTTCCGCCGGAAGAAAGTGTGCCGTTTCTGTGTGGAGAAGATCGACTTCATCGACTACAAAGAAGTGAAGATGCTGTCGGCTTTCATCTCCGAAAAAGGCAAGATTACTCCACGCCGCATCTCCGGCGTCTGCACCATTCATCAGCGGCTGCTGACCGGGGCCATCAAACAGTCCCGTAACATCGCCCTGCTGCCCTTCTCCACGGCGGTCTAGTCCCGCCCGATCCGTACATTCGAGGAATCCATCATGGAAGTTATCTTGAGAGAAGACGTCGAAAAACTCGGTTCGCGTGGCCAGCTGGTCTCGGTCGCCGCGGGTTTTGCGCGTAATTTTTTGTTGCCGAAGCGGCTTGCTGTTGCCGCCACGGACGCCAATAAGAAGATTGTGGAACAGGAACGCCAGGCTGCTCTTCGCCGCGAGGCCAAGGAAGCCAACGAAGCCGCTGAACTGGCCAAGCTGATTGCGCCGGTGGTGATTACCATCGCGCAGAAGGCTGGCGAGAACGATCAGCTGTTCGGTTCGGTCACCTCCGGCGACATCGCCGCGAAGCTGGAAGAACTGAAGTTCCACATCGATAAGAAGAAGATCGTGCTGCATGATCCGATCAAGCAGCTCGGCGAATACGACGTCACCATTAAGCTTCACCGCGAGGTGTCGGTCGATATCAAAGTCAACGTCGTCAAGGAAGACTAACTTCCGGTCGCGATGTTATCTTAGACGGCCCGCCTTGCGTACCCCGCAGGCGGGCCGTTCTGTTACTTGACCTATATTCTGGAGAGGAACCGTATGGCTTACTTTGATCTAACCGGGCAGACCGCGATTGTCACCGGTGGCGCGAGCGGTATCGGGTTGGCGATTTCCCGCCGCCTGGCCACTGCCGGTGCCACGGTCGCCGTTGCCGACATGAATCTGGCCGCGGCCGAAGAGGCTGCCGCCTCCATCCCCGGCGCCTTTGCCGTGCAGGTGGACGTTTCCGATTGGGCTTCGGTGGAGGCCGCCTGGGCCGCCGTCATCGCCAAAACGGGCCGCATCCACATCCTGGTGAACAACGCGGGGGTCGCCGGCAAGGCCGCTCCGCTGTGGGAACAGGACTACGCCGACTGGACCAAGTGCATCCGCGTCAACATGGATGGCGTCTGGAACGGCTGCAAAGCCGCCGTCAGCCACATGCGCGAGCACAAGTACGGCCGGATTGTCTCCATCGCCTCGGTCGCTGGCAAAGACGGCAACCCGAACATGACCGCGTATTCGGCTACCAAGGCCGCCGTGATCGGCTTCACCAAGTCCCTTGGCAAGGAAGTGGCCACTGACGGGATCTGTGTGAACGCTGTGGCCCCGGCCGTGGTGCGCACCGCCATTTTGGACCAACTTACGCCGGAGCAAGTGAAGTACATGACCGATAAGATTCCGATGCGCCGCACGGGCGAACCGGAAGAGATCGCCGCCGTTGTGCACTTCCTGTCCAGCCCCGATTGCAGCTTCGTCACCGCCCAAACCTACGACGCCTCCGGCGGCCGTAGCACTTACTAACCAAAAGGAATCATCATGTTACTTACTCCGGATCGCTACGCCGAAACTTCCACCGAGGAGCTGCTTACCGAGGCGTCACTGGGACGCATTGGCGTGGATCACGCCTGGGTGAAGGCGCTGCTGGCGCGCGATCCGGAGGAGACGGCCGAGGCTTTGGCCGCCTTCTATCTGGACATGGATGAGGAGATCCGGATCGACCTCAGCGCGGAGATCTTCCACGTGCTGCGGGCGTTGCGTTCGACGGCGGCGATTCCGGTCTACGTCGATCTGCTGCATGACGCCGACGACGATGATCCGAGCGAGATCTACGAAGCGCTGGCCGAGCTTGGCGCCGCGGCGATTGATCCGCTGCTGGTGCTGCACGCCGAAGCGGGCCCGGAATCGCAGGTCAACGTGGAGTTCCTGCTGGCCGGTTTGCGGGTCGATGATCCGCGTATCGACGCATTGCTGGAGGCGCGATTGGCGTCCGATCCGGCTGATGCGGCGATCAATATCAGCTTGTACGGCAAGGCATCATTCAAAGAGCGGATCGAGGCGAGGATCGCCTCGCTCGATCCGGCTTCGGAGTCCTTTGCCCACGACAAACACGAGTTGGAGTTCGCCATCGATCAATTGGCCGCGGTGACGATTCCCGACGCGCCCCCGCCGTTCGACGTCTACGACGCCTTCCCGGAGGTCGCCCCGCCGGTGTTCGATGTGCTGGAACCGGTGGAGATGCTGGCCTATCTGGAGCATCCGGATGCCGAGACGCGCCGTCACGCCGTCGAAAGCCTGGGCAACGAGCAGTTGGAAGAAGAAGACCTGGCCAAGATCGTCGTCCTGGCCGAAAGCGACCCGGAGGTGAGCGTCCGTGCGCAGGCCTGGCAGTCGCTGGCCGCCGCCATCGAAGACCCCGCCATTCGCGCCAAGATCGAAGAAAAGTTCGCCGATACCGGAGCGCCCTCCACCGAACGCGCCGGTGCCGCCTGCGCGCTGGCCGAAGGCGTCATTAGCGATGAACTGGTGGCAGGGTTGAAAGAGTTCTATCTGGACCCGGCTACCCGCGCCATGGCGCTGAAGGCCATGTGGCACAGCTTGGACAAGCGGTTTGCCGAGCACTTCCCGCCGCATTTGGAAGATGAAGATAAGGAAGTCCAGCGCCAGGCCATCTGGGGCGCGGGCTACCTGGGTATCGGCCACGCGGCCGGCGCGTTGGAAAAGCTGTTCGAAGATCCGGATGTGCGCGACCACGCGCTGTTTGCCTACGCCCTGAGCTGCCCCGGCGAAGTGAGCCGCGGCCGCGCCAAGAGCATGTACAAGAAGATTTTCGATCTGGCCGGCGGACTGAGCGCCGAAGAGGTGGAGATCGTCGAATCGGGGATCGATCAACGGCTGTCCATGCACGGGCTCGACCCGGTATTTCATCCCCACCACCACTAAAAAACTGGCGGGAGGGGTGAAACATATACAATGGCGGTAGCGTCCCTTCAGACGCGGAGTTCAATGTGCCAGCTGTACGTGTTGCCTATTTTGCCGATTCCTTCCACGAAGTGAATGGCATGGCGCGCACAAGTCGTGAATTAGACGGCTTTGCGCGCCGTACAGGCATGCCGTTTTTGTGTGTGCGTGTTGGGGATGTTACTAAGTACAGCGCCGAGGGTTCGACGGCGGTGCTCGAACTGCGCCGCGCGTCGACTTCGATTCCGGTTGATAAAGACCTGTCGTTCGACCCGCTGCTGGGCCGGCATCTGCTGCGCGTTCGCAACGCTTTGCGCCGGTTTAAGCCGGATGTGATTCATGTAACGGGACCGGGCGATATCGGCTTGATGGGTGTCTATCTCGCCTATCACTACAACATTCCTTTGGTGGCAAGTTGGCATAATAACCTGCACGAACTGGCCGCGCACCGGCTCCATATCATTTTGGAACATCCGTTATTTAGTTTTCTTCCGAAGGCCTACGCCGACTTCGTAACACTTCTTACGGAGCGCGGGGCATTGGAAGGCGTGTCGTTATTCTATAAGTTGGCTTCCGCGCTATTTGCGCCGAATCCGGATCTGGTGCAGATGCTGGGCGAGCGCACGGGCAAGCCGGTGCACCTGATGCCGCGCGGCGTCGATACCGAATTGTTCAGCCCCTCCAAGCGGTTCCGCCAGGATGGCGCGTTCACGCTCGGCTTCGCCGGACGTCTGCAGCCGGAAAAGAACGTCCGACTTCTGGTCGACCTGCAGAAGCAGTTGCCGCAGGGCAATCACCGGTTTTTGATTGTGGGCGACGGGTTTGAGCGGACCTACCTGACGCGGCGGTTGCGGCGGGCTGAGTTTACGGGCTTCCTGGACGGGGAACCGCTGGCGGAGGCCTATGCCAGTATGGACCTGTTCGTGTATCCCTCCTGTACCGATACGTACGGAACCGCGGTGCAGGAAGCGCTTGCCTGCGGCGTGCCGGCGGTGGTGCGGGATCAGGGCGGGCCGCGGTATCTGATTGAGTCCGGGGTCAATGGTTTCGTCGCTCGTTCGGATGCCCACTTCATTCGGAGTGTGGTCCAATTGATGGAAGATCCGACCCGGCTTCCCGGGCTGCGCCGCGAAGCGCGCGAGTCGGCCTGCCGCACCAGTTGGGACTCCATCTGCGCGGCGGTGTGGGAAATCTATGATCGTGTTCCGCGCCATGAATTCGCGCCCGCTTCCGCTCTGTTGCACTAATTCAGGCCCTGTTTGGGTACGATAGGACTCAACGCGTTTTCATGGCTTCTTCCACACAACCTCAAGGGCTGCTACGGCAAATCGGCCTGCTGAGCGCTACGGCGCTGGTGTTTTCCAACATGATCGGAACCGGGATCTTCACGACTACCGGGTTCCTGGCCGGTGACCTGGGCGATCCGCTATTGGTGATCGGCATCTGGGGCGTGGGCGCGCTGATCGCGCTGGCCGGCGCACTGTGTTACTCCGAACTGGGCATCAACTTCCCCAGCTCCGGCGGCGAATATGTCTACCTCACCGAAGCCTACGGGCCCACCTGGGGGTTCATGGACGGCTGGGTTTCCTTCTTCGCCGGGTTTTCGGCGCCCGTCGCGCTGGCGGCGTTGGCATTTTCCGAATACCTCAGTTACGTCTTTCCAATGCTGAAGTCGACGAATACGATGTCGGTGGGACCGCTCGAAATCGGCCCGGCGCAGCTGACGGCGAGCGCGCTGATCGTCGTCTTCACCATCATCAATTTCTTCGGCATCCAGTTTGTCAGCGGCGTGCAGAACGTGCTTTCCGGGCTGAAACTGGCGGTGTTGGCGGGGTTCCTGGTGCTGGGGTTCACGGTGGGCAAAGGCGACTGGTCCAACTTCTCGCAACATGCCGTGCGGACCTCGACCGCCCCGCTTTGGGAACAGTTCGCCACCAGCCTGATCTTCATCTTCGTCGCCTATTCCGGTTGGAACGCCGCCACCTACGTGGCCGAAGAGCTGCGTCAACCGGAAAAGACGCTGCCCAAGGCGCTTACTCTCGGCACCGTCTTCGTGGCGATTCTCTACGCGCTGCTGAATCTGCTCTATATCTATGCCACGCCGCTCGAGAACATGAAGGGCGTATTGCGCGTCGGCTCACAGGCCTCCGAACGGCTGTTCGGCGCCGACGTCGCCTCGCTCTTCAGTCTGCTAATGGCGGCCGGGTTGCTGGCCTCGGTCAACGCTCTGGTGACCATCGGGCCGCGCGTCTACTATGCGATGGCGAAGAACCGCGCGTTCTTTCCGGCCGCGGCGCAGGTGCACGCCAAGTGGCGGACACCGATTTTTTCGATTGCCATCCAGGGCGTCTGCGCGGTGTTCATGTGTCTGACGCCGTTCCGCGATCTGATGTTCTATGTCGGGTTCCTCTTGAATGCCTTCGCCTCGCTCGCCGTGGCGTCCCTGTTTGTGTTTCGGAAGCGGGCGGGGTGGCGGAAGCTGCCGGTTGTCAGTTTTGCCTGGCCGCTGCTGCCGGTGTTCTTCCTTGTCTGTTGCGCGTGGGTGGCGGTGTCCGGGTTGTTGCTGCGCCCGTCGGTGTCGTTGACGGCGTTGGCCACGGTGGCGCTGGGCGCGTTGGTCTACAAAATAGTTCTGGCGCCGAAGCCGGCCGCTGAGGTGGCAGGTAAGGCGTAAGCCCGAGAGACTTGGCCGCCGGTTGTTGCTACCCTCGGACCATGCTGGCGAGAATAGCGATCTTCGCGATATTGGCGGGTTGCGGGGCGCCGCTGCCGGCCGTGGACTTTTCCGGGTCCTGGGTCCTGGCTGTGGCGAAGAGCGAGTTTGGGCGGGCGAATCCGCCGCAGGCGCTGTCGATGGTGGTACGGCAAAGTGAGAAACAGTTGATGGTTGAGTCGACGCTTGTCGATGGCCGTGGGGCGACGACCAGCAGCTATGCTCTCGATCTGACCGGCAAGGAAGCCGAAAACGTTATGCGCGGCAACAAGGTGGTTTCCGTGTCGACGTGGCGCGGGCCGATGCTGCATGTGAAGGCGAAAGCCTCGGTGCAGGGCGCGGAGATCAAGACCGTCGATCAGTGGCAGTTAGAGGACGGCGGACGTGTCTTGACCGTGTACCGGACGGCGATAACGCCGAATGGCGAGATCGAACAGCGCTACGTTTACGAAAAGGCCCTAGCCAAGCCCTAAGGTGTATACCCTTCGGGGATAGTGTCTATGCTCGATTCGTCCGGGCGTAGAAGCATGTTTGAATGAGGTTGCGGATCCCTTATGAAGCGCAACTTATTTCCATTGCTAGGCATTGCGGTGGTCGTGGCCATCGCGGCGACCGGCGTGTTTTACGGTTTGTTTGTCGGTAAGATTAGCGGCGCCGCCCCGGCGGCAGGGTCGAATTCGGCGGGCATGGTCGTGGTTGCTCGCGCTGTCGACCGGGGCAATGTACTGACAGCGGCCGATGTGCGGCTGGTGCCGGCGAACGAACCGCGGGTAGAAGGCGCGTTTGGGAGCGTCGAAGAAGTTCTGGGGCGTACTGTTACCAAGGCGCTGGCTGCCAATGAGGCTGTGACGGCCGGGGCGCTGGCAGGTGCCAAGGCGCGTAGCAGCCTGACGATTCCGAAAGGGATGCGCGCCATTTCGATTCGCGTTGGGGATTCGACGGGGCTGGTGCCTTATCTGCGCTCCGGGAACCACATTGATGTGCAGTCGATTCAGGTACTTGGCACCGGCGAAACGGTGGTACGGACGATGTTGTCGAATGTTGAGGTGCTGAACGTTCACGTGGACGCGAGTCCGCAGCCGTCGCCATCGACCGTCGTGAACCTGTTGGTTCCGGTTCGCGATGTGGAGCGAGTCGCGCTGGCGGATTCGGCTACGAAGATGCGGATTGTGCTGCGCAACGCCGATGACGAGGAGATTCTACCGGTGAGTCCGGCGAAAGCGGTGCCCGGGAAAGCCGGGACTGCGGTCGCTGGCGCTGTGGGTCCGCAGGTGACTTTTCAGGTGCGGATGGCGGCGGCGGCGGCCGAAACCATTCGTGAGATCTCGGCGCGCGCCGGTATGAGCACCGATGGGGCTGTACGCATCGGTGTGCTTCCAGCCGGCTGGAATGCCGAGGAACTGGAGCGGAACAAATCCCTGCGGGTTCTGACGACGGAGAACGTGAATTCGTCGCAGTGGCAAGAAGTATCGCTGCAGGCCGGAGGGGCAGAGTCGAAGAGCGATTACGATCTCCGTCTGCGGCTGACGCCGCGTGGGGCCGGGAACGGTTCTTTGTTCCTGCGTGTGCGTCCGGAGTTGACGTTGCCGCAGCGCGGTGGCGTGAGCAGCCGGCGCTTCTCGGCGGATCTGCGGGTGCCGGATGGGCGATCGGTGCTGGTGGCTGGTTTTGAACGCGATGCGGCGGCTCCGGCGTTGGTCGAAAAACTCTTCCGCTCGCCGGCGGCTCCTTTGGCGGGCACTGAACTCTTGATGGTCGTTACGCCGCGTACGGCGGCGAAGTAGGAATAGGCGGCAGGCGTGGCGGCAGCAATCGCAATCCTCTTCTTCATCACGACATTTTTGGCGGCGGCTACGGCTGTCCTCATCGCCGCCTTTATCCAGAGCCGTTTGCGCGCGCGCCAGGAAGCGCACCTGGAAATGACCGCGGTCTCGCCAGAGGACACCGGCGATTCGGTGCTCTTGAGCGAACCCTCGCACAGCTCGATCAGCCTGCTGGAGGTCGTGCTGAAGCAGTTGAATGTGATCGAGCACCTGCGGCGCGTTCTGGACGACGCCGGGCTCCGGTGGTCGGTCGGCCGGGTCGCCGCGACCATGCTGCTTCTGGGTGCAATTGGAGCGGCGCTGGTGATGGATGTCCGATGGCTGCCCACGGGTTCGTCACTGGCTGCGTTTGCCGCCGGAGTGGCCGTCCCGTACCTGTATATCTCCAAGCTTCGCCAGAAACGGTTGGATCAGTACGAGGCGCAGTTCCCGGACGCGCTGGAGAGTCTGGCTCGTGCGATGCGAGCTGGCCACCCGCTGCAAGGCGCAATCGAAACGTTAGCGAATGAAATGGCCGCGCCACTCGGACCGGAGTTCCGCCGCATTCGCGATGAGCGCCGGTTGGGGATGCCCTGGAAGGTGACGCTGGAAAAGTTCTCGGAACGCGTACCGATCCTGGAAGTCCGCTTGTTCGTCGCCGCGGCCTTGGTCAGCACGCGCTCCGGCGGACGATTTACGGAAGTGCTGGAAAACCTCGCCGAAACGGTACGGGAAGGTGTGGCGTTGCGCGGTGAGATTCGCGCCGTTTCCGCCCATGGCCGGATGACGGGAGGCGTGCTGACCATCCTCCCGTTCGGCATCGCCACGATGTTGTACCTCACCAGCCCGGACTACCTGCTGGTTCTGGTGGACCACCCCTTGGGACCCACGATGATCGGAGCGGCGATCACTTTCGTCGTTGCGGGCCATTTTGTGATTCAGCGCATTGTGAAGATCCGAGTCTGAGAAACGCATGAACGAATTCGCCATACTAATCGGGTTCTTCCTCGCCGTGGTGGGCTGCATCACCGGCGTCGGGTATGTTTTCATGAACCGCGGCGGCGGCACCGCTGCGATCGACACGCCGCCGGTCTCCTTCAAAGATACCCTTAAGAACTTCGGCGCACTCGTGCCCAAACGGTCGCAGCATGTCGAACACTACCGGCAACTGCTTAGCAATGCCGGCTATCGGCATCCCGACGCGCTCACCACCTTCTTCGGTATCAAAGCCGCCACCATCCTCAGCTTCGCCTCCGTTCTGGCGCTGGTGTCCCTCATCGCCGCCGGGGACTCTACGGGCGTCGTCATGGCTGTTATGGCGGGCGCTGGCATCGGCCACCTGTTGCCGGACCGGATCCTTCGGGCTACCCATACACGCCGGGACAACTACCTCCGCAGTTCGCTCCCGGTGGCGCTGGAATTGATGATCCTGGGGCTGGAAGCCGGTCAGGGTTTGGACTCTGTTATCGCCGAAACGGCCCGAGAGCTCGATACCACCCACCCGGAGCTTGCCGAGGAGTTCAATCTGGTTCTAATGGAAATACTCGCCAGCCGGAGCCGCCAGGAAGCACTTCGCGGCCTGGCCGACCGGAACTCGGAACCGGAAGTGAAGCGCATCGCCCAGGTCCTGATCGACGGTGACCGCTTCGGCACCGGCCTGGCGGGCGCGCTTCGCAATCAACTCCGCTTTCTCCGTACCCGCATGCGGCAATCGGCGCAGGAACAAGCCCGGAAAGTCAGCGTCAAGCTGGTCTTCCCCATCTTCTTCCTCATCTTCCCGGCCATCTTGCTGGTCACCCTTGGGCCGGCCGTCA
The DNA here is from genome assembly GCA_947470805.1 of Acidobacteriota bacterium. Lineage (GTDB taxonomy): Bacteria > Acidobacteriota > Terriglobia > Bryobacterales > Bryobacteraceae. The sequence goes on from CANIVU010000073.1 coordinate 19,549, forward strand.
TTCTCGTCTTTAACGCCCTTTCGAAGATGCTGGCGATCTAGACGAACCTCTCCACACGCGAGACGACTTCGTCGCCGATGGCCAGCGAGGCCGTTGCCCCCGGGCTCGGCGCGTTCAGCAAATGCAGCGCCCGCCGCCGGTCGGCGAACAGAAAGTCCTGCACCAGGTCCCCATTCGGCAGCATGGACTGTGCCCGTACTCCCGCCCCGCCCGGCGAGATGTCGTCCACCCGAATATCCGGTACCAGCCGTTGCAGCGATTCGCAGAATAGCTGCTTACTGAACGACCTCTTCACTTCATACCAACTCACCGCCGGATACCGCCGCAGGAACTTCCACAGTCCCGGGAACGACAACGCATCCCACAAATCCGCCGCCACAAAATCGCGCTTGGTATAGCCTTCACGCGCAAAGGCCAGCACCGCGTTCGGCCCCGCCTCCACGCCCCCGTGAATCAGTCGCGTAAAGTGCACGCCCAGGAACGGGAATGACGGGTCGGGCACCGGATAGATCAGGTGCCGGACCAACTCCTGCCGCTCCTTCCGGATCAGGTAATACTCACCGCGGAACGGCACGATGCGCATCTCCCGTTGCACGCCGCCCATCTCCGCCACACGGTCGCAATGCAGCCCGGCGCAGTTCACAATGAAATCCACTTCGCAGTCACCGGTGCCGGTCGACACCATCCACCCGCCGGCCGTCTCCCGCAGCCCCGTTACTCCCGAGGAGACCCTCACCTCGCCGCCCTGTTCTTCAATCTTCCGCACCAGCGCCGCGCACACGCCGGCATAGTCGACAATCCCTTCCTCAGGCACCCGCAGCGCGCGCACCCCGCCCACATGCGGCTCAATCTCCAGCATCCCCGCCCGGTCCAGCACCCGCAATCCGGCCAGTCCGTTCGCCGTCCCGCGTTCAAACAGGTCCATCATTCGCGGCACTTCTGCCTCACTCGCCGCCACCACCAGCTTCCCGCAGATCTCGTGTTTCACGCCGTTTTCCGCGCAAAACCGCACCATCTGGCGGATGCCCTCCACCGCCAATCGCGCCTTGTTCGACCCGGGCTTATAGTACAAACCCGCGTGCAGCACGCCGCTGTTGTGGCCCGTCTGATGCCGGCCCACGCCGCTCTCTTTTTCAAAAACGATCACGCGCAGCCCGGGCATCCGCTGCCCGAACCGGTACGCCGTCGCCAGTCCAATGATTCCGCCGCCAATGATTCCGATTGTTTTCACGAATCTACTAGCGTACCGCCAAGCTCACCGTTCGCGGGCTGATCACTCCACCCGCCTCAATCGATACCGGCACGATACCCGCGCCCATATCCTCCGGCACCCGCACGTTCAATTGCACCAACCCGGCCACCAACCCCGGCGCCGCCCCGCCATACAACACGGTGCAAACCCGCTCGCCAATGCGCACCGTCACCGGCGATGCCACCTGCGCATACGGCGCCCCGGCCAACTCGCCATCCGCCATCACTGGCCGCATCACGCCCAATCCCATTGCAAACAGCACAACAATGGACCCGCGCGCGGCCGGGTTGGCTTCGGAATTCAAACTCCCATCCTCATTCAAAAACGCGCCGCCCCCGCGCCCCGAAGCGTTCGCCGTAAACAACGCCGGCGCCGTCCCGGCCACGTTTAACGTCAGCGAATTTGTCAGCCGTCCGCGATACTCCAACTGCACCCGCACCACCGATTTCCCCGCCACATTAAACGGCACAATCACGCCCACCTGCCGGGAACTGGCGTACAGCACCGGCGCCGCGGTGCCATCGAACAACACCCGCGTCTCGCCCGCCACCGTTCCCACCCGCCGTTGCGCCGTCAGCGTCAACCCGGCCAGTTCCGCCGGCCCGATATCCAGCCCGAACAGCGTCACAATCTCCCCCGGCGCCACCGACCCGGTAAAGTACGATGCGCCATTGACGAATCCCGCCGCCGTCAACACACCCGCCTGCGCAAACTGCGCCCGCAGGTCCAAGTCCCCTGTCACAGTGAACGTCTTCCGTGCCTCCCCACCGGTCAGCGTCCCGCCCCATCCCGCGAACGAATAGCCATTCAACGGCGTCGCTGTAACCGTCACCGTCGACCCCTCGGCCAGGAATCCATTCACCGGCGCCGGTTCAATCACAATCCGCCCGCCCGCTGTCGGAGAAACACTCGTCAGCACCTGGTACGAACTGTCAAATCCCGCCGTGATCGTTCCGCCCTCGGCAACTGCCGTCACCGTGTGCCTTTGCCCGCCGCCGTCGCTCCAGTCCCTCCAAACGTGCGACGCCGCCCCGCCCTGCGTTGTCTGTGTCAACGTCTCGATGCTTATGTCATGCCGTGTCCCGGCCACCCAGGTAAACCGCCGTGGTGATATGTAGGCGGTTCCGTCCACCTGAATGCGCAGCCCCGGCGGATTCGTCGTAACCGTTGTAATGGTGCTCCTCGTAAAACTGGCCGTGTAGCTCAACTGCCCCGACGTCGCCGCGAACCGGATCGGATTGGCGCTGCCGTGCGCGGAGAAAAATCCAAACCCGCTCCAGTTTGTAAACACAAATCCCGCCGCCGGTTCGGCTTCCAACTCCACCAGCCGGCCATCCGGTACAAACTCGTACTCCAACCCGGGCCGCATCACTATCCGACCACTCCCGGCCGGAGTCGCCGCCACCGGCAGGCGGAACATCCGCCGCATATGCGCCGTGTACACCGTCGTCGCCGGCGACGCGACAATCGTGTGCGTTCGCTCCCCAAAATCGCTCCACCGCGCGAACCACAGGTCGGCTCCCTCCACTGCCACGTCGGCCACCCCGATCGTATGCCGGGACCCCGCCGCCCAATCGAACTCCGCCGGCGTGCGCACCGTCCGCCCATCCACTACCACCGGGATCCCGTCCGGGTTCGAGGCGATCACCGTCTTCGCCGCTTGCCCGCCATACACCCGCACCACCGTGTCGATGTCGGACGCTGCCAGCCCCGCCCGCTGCCCCAGCGGAATGCCCTCCGGAATCGTCTCCATCGCCACCGTCCCCGGCAACGCGAACCCGGTCGCCCCGTAGTGCATGATCGAGTCGTAGGGATACGCACCCACGTCGTCGGCATTCGTAATTGCCTGCGAATACTGACTCAAATTGTCCCGCTCGATCGATCCCTCCCGCACCCGCAAGTACAAATCCCGGTCCTCCCGCGACTGCGTATGAAACAGCCCCACTGTATGGCCGATCTCGTGAATCAGCGACCCCTGCGAGCAATCGTCGATCACGTTAATGAACTGCTGCCCGCCGATCATTCCGATGCTGGAACTGCACGACCCCGTTGTCCGCCGCCGAAACTGCAGATAGTTCGCCTCGTTCGTCCGCGCCACCATCCGGATCGGCGTGCGCGTATTCCAATGCGCGATGGCGCCCTCGATCCGCGCGCGGTCCGGAATATCGCTATCGATCACGAACGGAATCGTACTGTTTGTCCACCGCGCATTCTGGCCGGACACCACCGCCGAAGCCCGCGAGCCCTTGCCCAGTCCTTCCACGGGACCCAAGACGATATCGCCCTGCCAAACGGCCTCGCCCTGCACCACTTCGAACCGAATCCGGCGCCCATCGATCTCGGCCTCACGCCAATCGCCCTGTCCCCAAACGCAAGCCACCGCCATCAATCCCAACAGGAATCGCATACTCCCATTTTCATTAAATTGGTGCCTGGCACCAATTTAATCTTTTCCCGCACGAATTAGCCCACAACGCCGCCAAAAGCCGCAAAAACACCCTAGATTCCAGGAAAAACCCCAGAAATCGCCGCCCCCAACATGAAATTGGTGCCTGGCACGAATTTAATCTTGGAACGCGGAAATGGACGCGAACCCCGCTGCTCCCACCGCTACACACTCTGCCGCGTTCCCCTCCGACACCCCGCCCAAAGCCAACACCGGGATCCCCACACGCCCGCAGGCCTCTCCCAATAACCCCAATCCCAACGCCGGCCCGTACCCCGGCTTCGAAGGCGATGCAAAGATCGGGCTCAAAAACACATAGTCCGCCCCTTCCCCCGCCGCCCGTTCCACATCTCCAATCGAGTGGCACGATACCCCAATCAGAAAACCCGCCCCCACCCACCGCCGCACCAGAGAAGGTGCAATCGACGACCCCGGCAAATGCACTCCCGCCGCCCCCGCCGCCATCGCCACATCCACGCGCGTATTCACAATCACCCGCGGCCACCGCCCCACCAAATCCCGCACCATCTTCGTCAACGCCCGCGCCGCCAATTGCTTCTCCCGCACCTGCACCCAATCCACGCGCCTCAATACCCCCGGGCTAACCCCGCGCCCATCGGTAATCGCGCACCGGATCATGACTTGATCAGCCGCAACGCCGCCGGCGGAATCTCCACCGCGAACTCCTCAGCCCGGGCCATTCCTTCCCAATCCGCCCGCGCAATCTCCGCCCGGAAATCACCGGCAAACAATAGCCGCGCTCGATCCGGCCCGGCCACCACGTGCAGCAACTCCAACCCCATCGTCCCCGCCGGCGCCCGCCCATCCCTTGGCCGCACCCGTACCTGCCCCGGCACCACGCACAGCGTCACGTGCGAACCCTTTAAATGCCCCGGATAGTACACCCCCGGAATCTCCCAATCCCCCACTCGCAACAGGCTCGTATTCCGCCCAGGATCGAGCGCCAATATCTCCGCCGCCAGCAGATTGTAAATCCCCATCTGCCGCGCAATCTCCACCGACCCCGGCGCGTCCATCACCCCCTGCGGCGTCCCGCTCTGCACAATCCGCCCCTGCCGGAATACATGCATCTGGTCGCCCAACTCCAACGCCTCCTCCAGGTCGTGCGTCACCAACAACGCCGGCATCGGGAAATCGTGTTGCACTTCCCGCAAAATCGCATACAACTCCTGCCGCAACACCGCGTCCAATCCCTGCGCCGGCTCGTCCAAAAGCAGCACCCGCGGGCTCGCCAACAGCGCCCGCGCAATCGACCCGCGCTGCTTCTGCCCGCCCGAAAGTTCATGCGGCCGCCGCCCGCCCACCTCATGTAATTGGAACCGCTCCAGCATCTCGCTCACGCGCTTCCGCCGCTCCAAATTCTTCAGCGTCGCTGCGGCAAACTCCAAGTTCTCCCGCAGCGTCATGTGCGGAAACAGGGCGTAGTTCTGAAACACATACCCGCATCGCCGCGCCTGCGGCTGCAGATGCACCCGTGTCGCGCCGTCGAACAGGATCGCGTCGTTCAGCAAGATGCGCCCTTCGTCGGGCCTCTCAAATCCCGCAATGCAATCCAGCGTCAACGTCTTGCCCGACCCGCTCGGGCCGAACAAAACCGTCACCCCGGCGCCCGCCTCAAACTGCACGTCCAGCGCGAACGCGCGCGAATCAGGGCCCGCCGGAAATGCCTTTCGCAGCCGCGCCGAAATCATCCGGGAATCCTCCGCGGCGTCAACCGGTTCGCCAGTGTTAACAGCGCCAGCGACACGCCGCTCACTACCAGCACCATCCACCGCGCCGCGTCGCCGTTGCCGCCTTCCACGGCGTCATAGATCGCCACTGCCACCGTCTGCGTCCGGCCCGGAATGTTTCCCGCCACCATGATCGTGACGCCGAAATCCCCCAGCGACCGCGCAAACGCCAGTGCCGCCGCGGCCAATACCGGGCGCCGGGCCAACGGCAACGTCACCCGCAGAAATACCTTCCACTCCGGCGCCCCCAGTGTCCGCGCCGCGCGCTCGTAGGCGTGGTCAACGCTCTCGAGCGCCGCCCGCGTCGACTTCACCAGCAACGGCGCCGCATGCAGCACCGCCGCCACTACCGCCGCCTGCCACGTGAACACAAGCGGTCCTCCGAAGACCCACTCGTATACGTGGCCCAGCCAGCTCTCCCGCCCTAAAACTACCAGCAGGTAATAGCCCACAACCGTCGGCGGCAGCACCAGTGGCAGCGTTACCGCCGCGTCCAAAATGTCGCGCCCGCGAAACTCCCTGTTCGCCAATAAATAAGCCACCGGAATGCCAACCGCCGCGGCGATGGCGGTTGCCAGCAGCGCCACGCGCAGACTCAGCCAGAGTGGGAACCAGTCGATTGGCATCGGAACAGCTTGAACAAAGTATACCGATTATGTTTTACGCGCGATGGCCCGTCTCCCCCTATAGTGAACAATATGACGGCCCCATTCCTCGAAGAATCCCTCGCCCTATTGGAGCGCACGCCCGCCACGTTGAACACGCTCCTCCGTGACCTGCCCGCCGCCTGGACCGATGCCACCGAAGGGCCCGGCACCTGGAGTCCCTACATCGTCATCGGCCACCTCATCCACGGCGAACACGCCGATTGGATTCCGCGCCTGGAAGTCATCCTGCAACACGGAACTTCGCGCCCCTTCGAACCCTTCGACCGCGAGGCCCAGTTCCGCAACAGCGCCGGCAAATCGCTCCCGCAACTCCTCGACGAATTCGCCGCCGTACGTCACGCCAACCTCGCCCGCCTACGCGCGCTCGATCTCCGCCCCGATCAACTCGAGCTCGTTGGCACCCACCCCGCCTTCGGACCCGTCACCGCCCGCCAGTTGATCGCGACATGGACCGCCCACGACCTTGCCCACATCGTCCAAATCGGCCGCGTCATGGCCAAGCGCTACAAGCAGGAAGTCGGCCCGTGGGCCGCCTATCTGTCTGTAATGGCCTAGCGATATGATCGAGGGAAGCCCATGGAACTCACCGGCAAAAACATCCTCGTCACCGGCGGCGCCTCCGGCCTCGGCGCGGCCACCGTTGCGGCTCTTCAAGCGGCGGGCGCCCTCCCCATCGTGCTCGACCTGCAGCCAACCGGCGCGGCACCATCCGCGATCGGGTCGGTGACCAATGAAGCCGACGTGATGGCCGCCATCGCGCTGGCCGGCGAACTCCACGGCGTAGTCCATTGTGCTGGCCTCGCCACCGCCCAGCGGACCGTTGGCAAGGACGGCCCGCTCGCGCTCGAAGCCTTCGCCAAGGTCATCAACGTGAATCTTATCGGCGCGTTCAACGTCGTGCGCCTCGCCGTCGCGGCCATGATGAAAAACGAACCGAACGAAACAGGTGAGCGTGGTGTCATCATCCTCACCTCTTCCATTGCCGCCTTCGACGGCCAAATCGGCCAGGCCGCCTACGCGTCGTCAAAAGCAGGCGTCGCCGGCCTCACGCTCCCGCTCGCCCGCGAGTTCGCCAAGTCCGGCATCCGAGTCGTGACCATCGCTCCGGGGCTGTTCGATACTCCTTTGCTCGCCGCCCTCCCTCCACAAGTCAAGCAGGAACTCGGTGCGACCGTTCCGTTCCCCAGCCGCCTGGGCCACCCCGAGGAGTACGCCAAACTGGCGCTCGCCATCATCGACAATCCCATGCTCAATGGCGAGACGATCCGCCTCGACGGCGCCCTCCGCATGCCGCCCCGCTAGGACAATTCCTTGGTGACTGTCACCAAGGAATTGTCCGATGGTTTACCGCCGCGCTGCTTCGTCGTAAATCGCCCGCGCGATCTCCGCAATCACACTTTCAATCTTCGCCGGCGACGCCTTCGCGTCGGTCACAAACACCGCTAGCGCCAGCATCTTCCCATTCGGCAACGGCACCAGCCCAATGTCATTGGTCGCCTGCGTCACGCCATCCCGCGTGCCCGACGTCCCGGTCTTGTGCATCACGCCCACCCCATCAGGTAGCAACCCCTTAATGCGCTTAGCCCCCGTTGGCGACTCCCGCATCCATCCCAACAACAACCCCGTATGCTCCGCATCCAGCGGTGATCGCTCCCGCAGCAAGCGCAATAATTGCACCGCCGCCCGCGGCTCAAACCAGTTCCGGTACTGCGCCGCCAACTCCCGGTGCAACCCCGCCTCGTTATCCTCCAAGTGAAACCCGCGCACTCCCAGCTGCTGCACATACGCGGTCACCCGCGCCGGCCCGCCCAGCACCCGCAGCACGATATCGCTCGCCGTGTTATCGCTCGACATCACCGCTGCCTGCAATAACTCCCGCAACGGCACGTCCACATTCTCCTCCGGATATTTATCCTGCAGCGGGCTGTACGTCTTCGGCAGTATACGGTCACTCGGCAGGAACCGAATCATCTGATCCAGTCCCAACTCCCCCTTCTCCACCCGGTCCAGCGCCGCCATCGCCATCGGGAATTTGAATACCGATTGCATTGGCGGTCGCGACCCCGCCAACAGGTAACAATCCAGCCTCACGCCTTCTACTGCACACGAAACTGCCACCCGCCCCTCGGCCCCAGCGGCAATCCCGCTAATTTTCTCCCCTAAACTCTCCGCCATCACCAGCGTCGAAAAGGCAAAAATAACCAGTAAAAGTCGCATTGTTCTTCTACTCTACCCGCCCCCGCCACCACAATTGCTACTCCACCGCGAGATCTCTGTTGCGAATGTGTTATCCTAAGCTCTGAATAAAAGCGATTAAGGTAAGACTAAGGAGTATCCACAGCAACACCATGGCCCTGGCAATTGAGTCCAAGACGAACATCATTACGAAGTACCGGATCAATAAGAACGATTGTGGTTCGCCAGAGGTGCAGGTTGCGCTCTTGAGCCAACGCATCACCCAGCTTACAGAGCACTTTAAGTCCCATAAGAAGGACTTCGGTTCCCGCCGTGGTTTGTTGACCATGGTAGCGCGCCGTCGCCGCCTTCTGGACTACCTCAAGAGCACGAGCCCCGCACGTTATCAGGCTCTCATCTCCAGCATTGGTATCCGCCGCTAGTGGACCTTCGATCGGTACGGGTTCTCGTATAGACCCGGCAAATCTGCTCCGGTGAGCAGACCCACCCTCGTACAAGCACTCTAAGTCTCCTTGATTCCCGTCGCGCCGGAAAGCGCGAAGAATTACAAAGGTTCAAGGATTTAACATGTTGCACAAAGTCGAGATCGACCTGTTTGGCACGCTCCTCTCTATTGAGACCGGCGTTATGGCCAAGCAGGCGGATGGCGCGATTATCGTTCGTTCGGGCGATAACGTCGTGCTTGTCACCGCTTGCTGTTCCGGCAAGCCGCGCGCTGGCGCCAGCTTCTTCCCCCTCACTGTCGACTACCGCGAGGGCACCTACGCCGCCGGCAAGTTTCCCGGTGGGTTCATCAAGCGCGAAGGCCGCATGAGCGAAAAAGAAACGCTCACCTGCCGCCTCATCGATCGCCCGATTCGTCCCCTGTTCCCCGCAGGCTTCCGCCACGAAACGCAGATCGTTGGTCTCGTCCTCTCGGCCGAAACTGAACGTGATCCCGCTCCGCTCGCCATGGTTGGCGCCGGTGCGGCTCTTGCCATTTCCAACATCCCCTTCCATGAAGTGATCGCCGCCGTTCGCGTCGGCAAAGTGGATGGCAAGTTCATCGCCAACCCCACCTACTCGCAGACCAAGGAATCGCCCCTCTCGCTCATCGTCGCCGCCACCGAGACCGGTGTCGTGATGGTCGAATCCGGCGCCAAGCACGTCGACGAAGAAGAGATCCTCGCGGCTCTCGAATTCGGCCACGAATGCTGCAAGAAGATCTGTCAGGGTGTCCGCGAACTGGTCAAGCTCACCGGCAAAGCGAAGTACGAATTCGTTTCGCCCACAATCAATCAGGAGCTGTTCGCCAAAGTAGATGCGATGATTCGCACCGAGCTCACCGACGCCCTCGATACCAAGAAGTACAACAAGCTCGCTTCTTACTCGCTCATCGACAAGCTTCATGCCAAGGTCGAAGAAGCCTTCCCCGAAGAAGAGCGTGTCGAAGCCGGCAAGCTGTTCGACACCCTCAAGGAACGCATCTTCCGCGACGAAATGCTCGACAAGCGCCGCCGTCCCGATGGCCGCGCCTTCGACGAAGTTCGCGACATCGACTGCCAGGTTGGTATCCTGCCCCGCCCGCACGGCTCCGCCCTCTTCACCCGCGGCGAAACCCAGGCGCTCGTCACCTGCACCCTCGGTACCAAGGACGACGAACAGCGTATCGAGCTGCTCGACCCGACCGAACTCTCCAAGCGCTTCATGCTCCACTACAACTTCCCGCCCTTCTCGGTCGGTGAAGTCGGCATGATGCGTGGCGCCGGCCGCCGCGAAATCGGCCACGGTGCCCTCGGCGAACGCGCCGTCAGCGCCATCATTCCGGACGAGAAGAGCTTCCCCTACACGGTCCGCATCGTGTCGGACATCCTGGAATCCAACGGTTCTTCCTCCATGGCATCCATCTGCGGCGGTTCGCTCGCCCTCATGGACGCCGGTGTCCCGGTCGATCGCGCCGTGGCCGGTATCGCCATGGGCCTCGTCAAGGAAGGCGATAAGTACGCCATCCTCACCGACATTGCTGGCGCCGAAGATCACTACGGCGACATGGACTTCAAGGTGGCCGGTTCCAAGGAAGGCATCACCGCCCTCCAGATGGATCTGAAGGTCCCCAACGTTCCGATCAGCCTGATGCGCGAAGCCCTCGAACAGGCCAAGCGCGCCCGCCTGCACATTCTGGACAAGATGAACGCCGTCATCAGCGAGCCGCGCAAGTCGCTCTCGATGTACGCTCCGCGCATCACCACCATCACCATCCCCGTCGACAAGATCCGCGAACTCATCGGGCCTGGCGGCAAGATGATCCGCTCGATCACCGACACGACGGGCGTGAAGATCGACGTCAACGACGACGGTCAGGTGAACATCTATGCCACCTCTGGCGTGGCTGGCGAAAAGGCTCTGCAGATGATTCAAGACATCTGCGCCGTGGCTGAACCCGGTAAAACTTACCTGGGTAAAGTTGTCCGGATTGTCGATTTCGGCGCCTTTGTCGAAATCTTCCCCGGTACCGATGGCCTGCTGCACATCTCCGAAATCTCGGAAAGCCGCGTGAAGAACGTCCGTGACGAACTGAACGAAGGCGACCAGATTATGGTGAAGGTGCTGGCTCTCGAAGGCAACAAGATCAAGCTCAGCCGCCGCGCCATCCTCAAGGAACAGCGCGAAAAGCTCGCCCAGCAGTAATTGGTGCCAGGCACCAATTAGTTCATTCGTAAGACAACCGGCGCCCTGCTCCCCAGCAGGGCGCCTTTTTCTGTCCCTTGCCTCACGGCGCGACCCGTTTGCCTGATAGCATGGTACCCATCGTGATTCGCACCCCGTCTCTGCTGCTCTTTCTCACACTTCTTCTCGCCGGCTGCCAAAAGCCGATGGTCTTCGAGCCGGTCCCCGATTGGGCCTACCCCACCAACCCTCCTCCTCCGCCCGGACCGCCGGCGACACTCACCCCCGGCCCCTTCCAAATTGCCAACAGCAAGCTCTCCTTCACCCGCGCCGAAGTCACCAACCTCTTCGCCGCGCCCGACTGGCGTCCCGAGGATCATCCCCCAATGCCCACCGTCGTCTCCCACGGCCGCAAGCCCGATGTCCGCGCCTGTGGCTATTGCCACCTGCCCACCGGCAACGGCCGCCCCGAAAACGCCCGCCTCGCCGGTCTCCCCGTCGAATACTTTGTCGCCCAGATGAACGCTTTCCGCGACGGAAACCGCAAATCCCATGTCACCGGCCGCGCTCCAACGACCAACATGACCAACACGGCCAAGGCCGCCCAGGACGACGAAATCCTCGCCGCCGCCCGCTACTTTGCCGCGCTCCCCGCCGCCTCGTTCACCCGGATCGTCGAACAATCCACCATTCCCAAGGCCAAAATTGCCGCCTGGCTCTTCCGCTTTGACCGGACCGGCGCCCAGGAGCCGCTCGGCCAGCGCATCATTGAGGGCCCCGATGACTTCGAGCAGTTCGAAATTCGCGACCCCGCCACTACCTACACGGCCTATGTTCCCGAAGGCAGCATCGCCCTCGGCAAGCGCCTTGCCGAAAACTGGGGCAATGACAAGACGCTTGAGTGCTCCAGCTGCCATGGCCCCGGCTACCGCGGCAAGGACAATGTGCCAAATATCGCCGGCCGTTCGCCCACAGCCATTGTCCGGCAGCTCTATGACTTCCGGTCGAACTCCCGGCGCGGCGGCAAGAGTTCAGAGATGGATAAGGTTGTCCGGCACATGAGCAACAGCGACATGCTAGCCCTCGCCGCCTACATCGCCTCGCTCACGCCGTAAAAGTCGCTGTCACCTTTCGCACCCGGTCTGCATCTGACTTATTGAGAACGCTAATGTCGGAAGTCATCCTCCCAATCGCCGTCATCGCCGCTTACTTCGCGCTCATGCGCTGGGTCCTGCCGCGCTTTGGCGTCCAGACTTGAATGACCGCTGACTGCGGCCCCCGGTCCGGGCGCCCTATCGCTTCCGCTCCCGCTCCATCGAATACGGCAGAACACCCTTCTGCCCCTTCCGGAAAATAAGCACGTGGTTGGAGTCGCTGCCCATGAACAGCCGCGCCGTTGAGCCGGATTCTTTATCCGTGTCCCCCGGCTCGATTCCAACCGCCATCGGGTACCATCCGCCGCCCTGGATCAACCGCTCCGGTTCACCCCAGCCTTTCGGGTTGGATAAATCCGTATTGAAGCTAATGTAGATCCCCTCGGCCGGCCAGTCGGCGCCGCAGCAGGCATGGTTCACCAGCATCACGAACTCGCCCAACTCCCGGTTGTAGTGCACCGAAGGCCCCCACAGCGCGTCCGGTTGCTCCGTTTCCCAAGGCGTCTTCACCGTGTAAATTGGCGTGACTTTACCTTCAATTCCCTCCGACGACCACCCGCCGTCAAAATACTTGAACACTTTGCCCGCCGGTGCCATCCGGTCCGCGTACGCCATCCGCGCCACCGCCACGCCCTGCTCGCCCGGTAGTCCCCCATAGGCCGAAAAGAAGAAATAGAAACTCTTTTTCTCCCGGTCCAAAATCACCGAGAAATCCCCGTGCCCTCCGGCGAAAAAGCCGTTCTTTGCATCGCATTTCGGTTCATTCCCATCGGTCAGCACAAATCCCAAATCGGTAAACGTGTGTCCGTTGTCGGTACTGACAACGGCACCGATCACCGGCACGCCCATGTATCGCACGCCCTCGGTCGGACAAAAGCTATATATTTCATGGTGATACCAGCCATACAACGTCCCGTCATCGTCCCGATAGGTCGCCTCCAGCCACCACGGCGCCACCGCCGAGTTCAGCAGGAAGGCAGCCCGCATGTACCGCATCTTTCCCATATCGAGCCCCTCGGCCCGCAGCGGCAGCCCATCGGAGTTGAATACATAGCGGTTCCCGTTGGCCCAATGGATTGGGCTGTTGGAGTCGGCGACGCCCGGAAAATTCACAGGATCGGCAGCGACCACTTCCACTTTCTGTGCCCACACGGTCATCGGCAGTACTGCAAACGCGAGTCCCAGGCGGAATAGCATGAAACTATATAGTGCAATCCACGTGCCAAAGGTTACTCTATATAATTCAACAGTTTTGTAAAGGGATATCCCCATGCAACTTTCCATCATCGATTGGCTCGTCGTCGCCGCTTATTTCGCGCTAAACATCGCCATTGGCTTCTATTATAAGAGCCGTGCCGGTAAAAGCGTCGATGAGTTCTTCCTTTCCGGACGCGACGTGCCCTGGTGGCTCGCCGGTACGTCCATGGTGGCCACCACCTTCGCCGCCGATACGCCACTCGCCGTCACCGGTATGGTGGCGCGCAATGGCATCGCGGGAAACTGGCTGTGGTGGAACTTTGTTGCTGGTGGCATGTTAGTCGTCTTCTTCTATGCGCGTCTTTGGCGGCGAAGCGGGGTCATGACGGATATCGAATTCTCCGAGATCCGTTACTCCGGTAAACCAGCGGCCTTTCTCCGCGGCTTCCGTGCTCTCTACTTCGGCATCCCCATCAACTGCATCGTGCTCGGCTGGGTCAACCTGGCAATGGTCAAGATACTCATGCTGGTCCTCAACGTCGATAAGTTCACGGCGATCATCGTCGTATTAGCTCTTATCGGCATAACTTCGTGGATCTCCACTCTGTCCGGTCTTTGGGGCGTCCTCGTCACGGACGTCGTTCAGTTCTTTATCAAGATGGCCATGGTGATCGTGCTGGCCGTATGTGCCGTCCAGGCGGTCGGCGGCATGGATGCATTGATGACGAAACTCGCTGCGGTCGATCTGGCTCGCGGCATTGCCCCGGGCGGGAAAAACTCAATGATTTCGTTCGTACCGGATCTCGACTCCCCTTGGATGCCGATGATCACGTTCCTGGTCTACATCTCACTCAACTGGTGGGCCACTTGGTACCCAGGAGCTGAACCCGGCGGCGGCGGATATGTTGCGCAAAGAATGTTCTCCGCCCGCGACGAGCGCCATTCGCTACTGGCGACCCTCTGGTTTAATATAGCGCACTACGCCATTCGTCCCTGGCCCTGGATACTAACTGCGCTCGCCAGCGTCGTACTCTATCCTGGCTTGGCTGACCCGGAAACCGGCTATATCAAAGTAATGATCGATTGCATGCCGCCGTCGCTGCGTGGCCTGATGCTCGCCGGCTTCGCCGCGGCCTACATGTCAACGATTGCCACGCAGCTCAACTGGGGCGCCAGTTACTTAGTCAATGACTTCTATCGCCGCTTCCTGAAACCCAATGAGACCGGCGAACACTACGTCATGATGTCCCAGGTGGCCACCGTCGGCATCACCCTCATCTCCGCCGGCGTGACCTTCTACATGGACTCCATCTCCGGCGCCTGGAAACTGCTCATCGTCACCGGCGCCGGAACCGGCGGCGTGCTGCTTCTCCGCTGGTACTGGTGGCGCATCAACGCCTGGAGCGAAGTCGTCGCCATGGGCGCGGCCTTCTTCGTCAGCGTCAGCCTCCAACTCTTCTGGCATCTCGATTCCGATAATCCCGTCCAGTTCGCCTGGTTGATGATCATCACCGTCGGGATCACCACCGCCGCCTGGCTTCTGGCCACGTTCCTCACGCCACCGGAGAAGGACGAAATCCTCATCAGCTTCTACCGCAAAACCCGCCCGTCCCGCAGCGGCTGGGCCCCCATCGCCAAGCTCGCCCCCGACGTGAAGCCAGCCGCGGATGGGCTCAATAACCTCACCTGCTGGATCGCCGGTTGCGTCATGATCTACATGGCCTTATTCGGCCTGGGCAAGGTGCTTTTCAAGGAAACCGGACTCGGCCTCGGGATGCTCGCGCTCTCCGCCACCGCCGGTTTCTACATCTACCGTGACCTTTCCAAGCGCGGTTGGAGTAGCATAGCCGAATGATCTCTCGCCGCGCCCTGCTTGCCGCTGCCGCCGCCCCGAAGCGGAAACCGAACTTCGTCTTCATCATCGCCGATGACCATGCCGGCTACGTCCTCGGCGCCGACGGCAACCGGAAGGTGTCGACGCCGAACCTCGACCACTTCGCCAGCCAAGGCGTCCGCTTTGCGAAGCATTACTGCAATCAGCCCGTCTGCACGCCGTCCCGCCAGTCGCTTCTCACCGGCCAGATGCCCTCCGCCGCCGGCGTCACGGTGCTCAAAACTTCTCTCGACCCTGCCAAGCCCACGCTCCCCAAGCAGTTCAAAGGCGCCGGCTACCGCACGGCGGTGTTCGGCAAAATGCACCTGAACCGCCCCAGCGCGCCCGGCCTCTACGGCTTCGACGAGATGATGACCGAGCAGGATATCCAAAAGGCGTGGAGCGGCCTATCCGTTCAGAGAGACCTGCCCGCAGGTGTCCCCCGCAAGCCCCGCTGGCAGCCGTTCAAAGACCCCGCCCGCATCTGGTTGAACGCCGACAAAGTCCCCTTTCCCCGCTATTACGAGGAGATGCGCGGCACCTTCACCGCCAGTCGCGCCATCGATTGGCTGAAGCAGCACAAGGATGACGCTGAACCCCTAGCTGTCTGGGTATCGTTCCCCGAACCCCACTCCCCCTACGATTTCCCCATCGATTTGAAGGACCAGTACGACCCCAAAACGTTTGATGTCCCCCAGGTCGGTCCCGAGGATGCCTCGCAAATTCCGCTGATCTTCCGCGACCTCTCGCCCGCCGACAAGCAAGGCATCGCCGCGTCGTACTACACGGCCGTCTCGGCCCTCGACCGCAACGTCGGCGATGTCCTCAAGGCATTGGATCAATTAGGCTTAGCTGAAAATACCTGCGTCGTCTACATGGCCGACCACGGCTACTGCCTCGGCCAGCACGGCCGCTTCGAAAAGCACTGCGGCTACGAACCGGCGCTCCGCGTCCCGCTCCTGGTCCGCTACCCCGGCAAGATCCGCAAAGGCGCCGTGGTCAACGATTTCACCGAGCACATCGACGTCCCCGCCACCATCACCGATCTTATGGGCCTCGACCCGCTCCCAGTCCAACACGGCCAATCGCTCAAACCCTATCTGACCGGCGCGAAGCCATCCGCTCCCCGCAAGGGCATCTTCTCCCAATACCTTGAAAATGAAGAGGTTTTCGCCGCGGACTCGAACTGGAAGCTGATCTTCGGCTCCGGCAAACGCAAGCGGACAGACGGGTACGAAACCGACAACCCCACGCCAGGCCGGACCGTAAAGTTGTTCGACAAAAAGGCCGATCCGGGAGAGTTCACGAACGTGGCCGCGAAGTATCCGGAAGTTGTTGATTCCATGCAACAATCGATACTGAAGCGCTACCGCGCCACCCATCCCGATGCCGCCAAAGAACCCAAAAACCTCCCGGCCCCCGAAGCGCTCGAATTCTACGTCGTACCCCGGGACGCCTAGCCGATGACCTGCAAGATTTGCGGCGCCGAGGCGGTGCCGATCGGCTCCAAGATGGGCACCCATCACAAGCAACTCTTTTGTTTTGAACGCTGTGGGAGTTGCGGTTTTACCTTCGTCGCCAATCCCTGGACCGACTACGCCCAGATCTACAACGAAGCCTACTATCGCGGCCAAGGGCCCGACCCCTGGATCGACTACGTCTTCGAACTCGAACACCCCGACCGCACCATCCGGATCCACGAATGGCAGGGGATTCTTGAGGTAGTGCAACAGCTTACGAAGGTTTCCGCCCAGACCAAGTGGCTCGACTTCGGTTGCGGCAACGGCGGACTGGTCCGCCACGTGAAGAAGACGGTGAGCTGCGACATTGTTGGGTTTGAAGAAGGCTGGGCGGCCGACCAGGCGCGGGCGAAAGGCATTTCGGTGATGCGGGAGTCCGATCTCGCCTCCCACGACGGCACCTGCGATGTCGTGACAGCCATTGAAGTGATCGAACACGTCGATGACCCGGTGGGGGTGTTGCAGCGGATCCGGAAACTCCTCAAGCCCGGTGGTGTGCTGTTCCTGACTACGGGCAACGCCAAGCCGCAACGGGGGAAGATTCTGGACTGGGGCTATGCCGTTCCGGAGATCCACATTAGCTTCTTCGAGCCGGAGACGCTGTCAAAAGCGATGCAGAAAGCGGGTTTTTCAACTCAAAATCGCGGTTTTTTGCGCGGTTTTGACGCCATTTTGCGCTATAAAATCCTAAAGAATCTTAAGAAACGGGAGGCCGGAGGGTGGGAGTCGCTGATCCCCTGGGGCCCCGTTACCCGCCTGGTGGACCGGACTCACCAGGTGACCGCGCACCCGATCGGCATCGCCGGCGGTCCGCTGGATTGATGGGCGATATGGATTTTCGACGGTTTCAGCAGATTGATGTGTTCGCCTCGGCGGCGTGCAAGGGGAATCCGCTGGCGGTGGTGGTGGATGCCGAAGGCCTCGCAGATGCGCAAATGCAAGCATTTGCGGCATGGACGAACCTGAGCGAGACCACGTTTTTGCTGCCTCCCACCTCTGGAGAGGCCGATTACCGGGTGCGGATTTTCACGACGACGACGGAGTTGCCGTTTGCCGGCCATCCGACGTTGGGGAGTTGCCACGCGTGGCTCGGGGCCGGTGGGCGGCCGCGGAGTGCCGGCGAGATTGTGCAGGAGTGCGGGGCGGGGTTGGTGCGGGTGCGGATGGGAGAGAGGCGGCTGGCGTTCGCGGCGCCGCCGTTGACGCGGAGCGGGGAATTGGAGCAGGAGTTGTTGGCGCGGGTGCTGGCGGGGTTGGGTGTTTCGCGGGATGAGGTGGCCGGGCACCAGTGGCTGGTGAATGGGCCGCGGTGGGTGGGCGTGTTGCTGCGTGACGCGGAACAGGTGCTGGCGTTGCGGCCCGATGCCGCGGCGCTTACAGGGCTGGACATCGGCGTGGTGGGGCCTTATCCGGCGGGGTCTCCGTTGGCGTTTGAGGTCCGCGGATTTCCGTTCTCCGACGGGCCGATTGAGGACCCGGTGACGGGGAGTTTGAACGCCGGGATTGCGCAATGGTTGATTGGAAATGGGACCGCGCCCTGCAACTATATTGCGGGGCAGGGGACGGCGATGGGCCGGGCCGGGCGGATTTATGTTTCTTCGGACGCGGGCGGGATCTGGATCGGCGGGGAATGCCGAACAATTATTGATGGCCGAGTGACCATCTGAGCGCGAGCTTGCTGTCGGCCTGGGAAGGTGCGGTTTGGATAGGCGGCTCGGGCAAGTGGCTGACGATGATTGATGACCGAGTGACGATCTGAGCGCGGGCTTGCTGTCGGCCTGGGACGGTGCGGTTTGGATCGGCGGCTCGGCCAGTGGCTGACGATGATTGATGATCGAGTGACGATCTGCGCGCGAGCTTGCTGTGGGCCTGGGACGGTGCGGTTTGGATAGGCGGCTCGGGCAAGTGGCTGACGATGATTGATGGCAGAGTGACGATCTGAGCGCGGACTTGCTGTGGCCCTGGGATAGTGCGCTGGATGATTATCGACGGTCGAGTGACGATCTGAGCGCTAGCTTGCCGTCGGCCCAGGCTTGGAGCGTGTCCTGATCCGCTTTCGACAGGCGGGCTTCGGGGTGGAGCATCAGGTAGCCCTGCATGGGCATTTTGCCTTTGGCGACCGATTCATAAATCTCCTCGAGCTGGTCCGGCGATTGACCGGACCAGTCGGAGAAGTTGAGCTTGGCGCGGCCGTCCTTGACGTGCCGGTCGAGCATCCAGGACATGGGGCTGATCTTTGCGTACCAGGGCCACTGCGTTTCGTGGGAGTGGCAATCGGCACAGGCGCGGCGGAGGATCCCAGCCACTTTGGGATCGACGGCGCGGTCGTTCCAGAGGCTGCGGGCGTGATCGACGGGCGGGTTGCTGGTGTCGGGCCGGATGAACTGCGTGGCGCCAATGGCGACCAGGGCGGCGAGGAGGAGGCCGCGTTTCACTTGACCACCACCATCTTGAAATTCATCGTGTCGTGGCCGTGGCCGCACTCGACGGTGCATTCGATCAGATACGTTCCGGGCGGGGGCGCGGTGAGAGTGAATTCCTGGACGCCTTCCTTCAGGCGGACCGACCATCCCTTGTCGCGCAGCTTGCGGACGACGAAGCTGTGGACGGAGCCGTCGCGGGCCTTTTCGCCGCCGAAGAGGGAGTTGATTTTGAAGCGGACGGTTTCTCCGGCTTTCAGCGTCAGCGTGGTGTCGCCGTTGGGGAGTTTGAAGCGGTTGTCCTTATCGGCGAGCATTTCGACGGTGCGAACGCTTTCTCCGGCGAAGGCGGAGAGGGCGGAGAGAAGGAAGAGGGTGCGGGTGAGTTTCATGGTTTTGGGTCCTTGTTTGGGGATTTGGGCTCGGGCTGCGACGGAGCGTCGCCGAACGTGTAGGAGATGCTGGTGTAGCCGGTGTGAGCCCGGTAGTAGGGCTGATAGCCGAAGTAGGCGAACTGCTGGTGATAGCGGTAGAGCTGCCAGCCGAAGTTCCACTGCGTCTTGGGAGTGAGCTTGATGGAGAGCCGGGCCATGGGGCTCTGATACGTCATGGGGAAGGTGCTCCAGGCGGCGGTGTAGGCGCCGGCCAGGTTGGTGAGGCCGAGCGCTTGTTGATTGCGGCCGTCGCCGGTATCGCGGGAAATGTTGTAGCCCGTGTAGAACGTACCGCGGCGAACGGAGGCGCGCACCATGAGCGAAACCGTTTGCAGGTTGCTGATGAACTGGGATTGATAGCCGCGGGCGCTGACGGTGTTGATGGTTGTCGAGCCCTGCGGGACGAGGAGGGCGAAGATGTTGGCGAGCGAATCCATATGGGCGCGGGTGTAGTTGGCGTCGAAGGAGAGATAGCGCTTGGCCTGGAAGGACGCGGTGCCGGAGATATCGCGGGAATGGGAGGCGAAGTAGTCGAGCGATGGTCCGGCGTAGGGCGCGTTGAGGTTGTAGAGCTGGCGGTAGGTGCCGCCGAGCTTGAGGCGTTTGGCACGGTAGTCGACGCGGGCGCGGATGTTGTGGAAGTTGGCGGGGCTGGTGGGATTGAGCGGGCCGTTGTCGCGGCCGACGGTGGTATCGACATTGACCGAGAGGGCGCGCATGGGTTTCAGGCGGACGCCAAAGGTGCCGGTGTTGAGGTGGTTGCGCGTGGAGTTGAAATCGCGGCTGTTGGTGGTGCCGGTGCGGACGAGGAAGTTATCGATGAAGCGCGAGGTGTAGCGGTACTCGGAGTGCAAGCCGAGCCAGTTGTTGACGCGGTAGTTCAAGTCCAGCGCCGAGGAGACGCGGCCGGTGCCGATGTGGAAGGTGTAGAAACGGTTGATGACGGCGTTGGTATTGCTCAGGACGCGGAGCTCGTTGCCGGTGCCGTCATAACGATTGCTGAGCACGCTGGTGGTGGCGGTGACGGTGAGCTTCGTGGTGGGGAAGACGGAGAAGGAGAAGTCCCCGGAGAGGAACGGCTGGCGGGCGGCGCCGGGCATGTAGGTGGCGGCGTTGATTTGGGCGCCGAAGCCGGAGTTGGAGCCGTTGAGGAAGCGGCCGTCGCCGGTGGGGATGTTTGTGCCGGCGGCCTGCGCGGCGCCGGTCATCCGTTCGGAGTAGACCGATTCCGTGTTGCCTTTGCTGTAGGCGAGGCTGGCGTTGGTGGCCCAGATCTTCTCGCTGCGGCTAAGCGTGGCGAACCAGCCGTTGCGGCGGGTGTGCATGGGCTGGCTGCGGCTGTAGGCGTTGGCGGCCTGCGGGTAGGTGGCTTCGAGCGTGGGATCGAAGGGGTGTTGGCGGAAGATGTCGGCGGCGTAGGGCTGGCCGGGGAAGAGGCTGGCGATGGCCGAGTCGTCCTTGTAATTTTCCCAACGGTGGGCGAGGCTGAGGCGGAAGCCGAGGAAGTCGAGTTCGGCGCCGAGGCGGTATTCGTTGAAGTCGCGATGGGTGTCGCGGGCGAGGGGGAGGCCGCTGCGGGCGAGGCCGCCGATGTAGGTTTCGTAGTTCGTGAACTCCGGGCCGGTTTCGTGGTTGCGGGTGTAGCCGAGGATGAGTTTGG
The DNA here is from genome assembly GCA_947470805.1 of Acidobacteriota bacterium. Lineage (GTDB taxonomy): Bacteria > Acidobacteriota > Terriglobia > Bryobacterales > Bryobacteraceae. The sequence goes on from CANIVU010000073.1 coordinate 40,766, forward strand.
CCCAGGGTTTGGCGGCGATGTGGAGGTCGTGATCCTGCATGATGCGGCGGGTGTTTTTGAAGCCGGCACCGGCGCCGTTGAGCAGCGATTGGTTGTAGTAATCGTTGCGGCGCCAGGTCATGTCGTAGCGGTAGCGATCCTTCTTGTCGACGGTGAGATTGGCGAAGCCGTAGGGATCGTTGCCGAGACCGGAGGTGGTGAGGGTGGCGGCGTCGAAGAGACGGCCGTGGCCGTCTTTGGCGCGGATATCGAAATTGGCGCCGAAGAGGCGGATGCCGTTGCCGTAGTTTTCGACGGAGCGGAAGAGGCTTTTGTCGCCACCGATGGTGGTGAAGCGGTAGCCGGTTTCGACGCTGTTGGTGACTTTATAGGCACCGATGTCGGAGGCGGTGGAGGAGGCGTCCGGCGTGGGCGTCAACACGGGTTGGGCGTGCAGAGACGGGAGGGCCAGGAGGAGGAAAAGATAGTTGCGCATGGTGGTCCTAGCGGAGGAAACGGTAGTGAACGTTGGAGCCGTGGATGGCAACGTGGCAGCCTGTACAGCGTTGATAGCGAGGGTCGACCATGGAGTGGTTGGCGTGGTCGGGCGTCGTGATGCCGCGGTTGTTGCGGGTGCCGAAGGGGCCGGAGCCGGTGTGGCATTCCTGGCACTGCATGGTGACTGTGGGACGGGAGAGGAGCTTTGAGGTGGTGGAGCCGTGGGGCTTGTGGCACGTGGTGCAGCCGTCGATTTCGCCGGCCTGGTGGGCGAAGACGAACGGGCCGCGTTTATCGACGTGGCACTTCATGCAGGGCTGTTCGCTCGAGTGCGATTTGTTGAGCATTTTCGAAGACTGGCCCATGCCGGCGGTGGGCGTGGAGCCGCCGTGGGGATTGTGGCAATCCGAGCAGGACATGAGGCCTTCGTTGACGCGGTGTTTGGAGGGGAGATCGAACTGGGAGCGGACGTCAGTGTGGCACTGATAGCAGAGTTCGCGTTCGTCCTTCTTGGCGAGGAGATTGCGGGGAGATTTAGCGTTGTGGATGGAGTGGCAGGAGGTGCAGGCGACGTCGTGATTGGTGTGTTCGGAGCGGCGGATGTTGGCGCGGTTGAACTCCTTGGCGTGGCAGGAGAGGCAACTGGCGACGATTTCGGCGGGCTTCAGGATGCTGAAGGGGCGGACGACGGTATCGATGTCACCACCGGCGTCGACATGGGCCTGGCCGGCGCCGTGGCAGGATTCGCAGCCGTTTTTGGCCTGAAAATGCGGGTTTTGCGGGAAGGCGTTCCAGATGGCGTCGTGCTTATGGCAGTTGCGGCAGCCGGTGTTGCCGACAAAACCGGACTTGGCTGCGGCGGCGCGGATCTGCGCGGAGGTTTGTACAACCGGTGCTGCCGATGGGGCTTCCTGCCCCATCATCGCCGTCGAGAGGACGGCCAGTAGCAGCATGCTACGACGAGTGCTCATCACTTTACCTTTCGCGACGGCCGAATACCGCGCTTGTTGGGTAGGACAGTTGGGAGTTGTTTGCGGAACAGGAATTTTTGGATTTTGTTACGCTGGCCTTCGTGGCTGTGGACCTATTGGTGTGTGTGGCGACGGAGATGGAGGGGGCGCTGTTGCAGGGGCGCGTGCCGGTGCTGGTGACTGGGATCGGGGCGGTGAATGCGGCGATTGCGTTGACGCGATATCTGGAGCGGGAGGGGGCGCAGTCGGTGATCTCGTGTGGGATCGCGGGGGCGTATCCGTTGGCTTTCGAGGAGTTGGGGTTGGGTGGGGTGGTGTGTGCGGAGAGCGAGTGTTATGGGGATTTAGGGGCGCATTCTTCTGGCGGATTTTTGGATCTGCGGGCGATGGGGTTTCCGTTGATTGGTGGCGATGTGTTTAATGATTTGCCGATGGGGATTTTTCCGGCGGACCGGCGGGCGAAGTTTGTGACGGTGAACGGGTGTTCGGGGGATGACGCGGGGGCGTTGGCGATGGCGGCGCGAACGGGTGGGAGTGTCGAAAGTATGGAAGGCGCGGCGATTGCGCATGTGGCGCTGATGTATGGGATTCCGGCCGGGGAGATTCGGGGGATTTCGAATCGGGCGGGGAATCGGGACCGGGGGGCGTGGCGGGTACGGGAGGCGGCGGAGGCGGCGCAGCGGGCGTTGCTGGCTTGGATGTGCTAATCTTTCCGCTTCCCTAGGAAAGGTAGATTCTTATGCAGACTGTTGGACCAGTGCGCTCGGACGAGCGTATTTCGTCGTTGGATGTGATTCGCGGGTTCGCGTTGTTGGGCATTTTGCTCATGAACATCGTGGGGTTTGGGCTGGCATATGCCTATGACGACCCGACGAACGCGGGCGGGGCGACGGGGTTGAACCTGTGGACGTGGGTGACGATGCACATCCTTGCCGAGGGGAAGATGCGGTGTCTGTTTTCGATGGTGTTCGGGGCGGGGGTGGTGCTATTGACGTCGCGACCGAACGCGGCGGCGGATGTTTATTACCGCCGGAATTTGTGGCTGATGGCGGCGGGGGTGCTGCATGCGTTCTTGTTGTGGCAGGGGGAGGTTTTGTATCCGTACGCGCTGTGCGCGCTGGCGCTGTATCCGTTCCGGGTGATGGAGGCGAAGTGGCTGGCGTGGATCGGCGTGGGGATGATGGTGATCATCGCGGGGTTCAACCTAGGCTCGGCGCTGGAGATGAAGAAGACGATTGAGGAGGGGAAGGCGGCGCTGGCGGTGACAGGGAAGTTGACAGAGGAGCAGGAGGAGGCGAAGAAGAAGTGGGAGGAGGTGCGGAAGCACGCCAAGCCGACGCCGGAGGAGGTGGAGAAGACGAACAAACGGTGGCAGGGCGGGATTGTGGATGTAGTAAAGGTGCGGGCGGAGAGTGTGTGGCGGTGGCACAGTATGGCGTATTACCACTACTACAATCTGGACCTGTTCAGCATGATGTTCCTGGGGATGGCTTTGTTTAAGTGGGGTGTGTTCAGCGGTACGCGCTCGCTGCGATTTTATGGGGTGATGGCGGGGGTTGGGTATTTGATCGGGCTGTCGTTGAATTCATTTACGGCGTACACGCGGGTGGTGAATCACTTCGACATCGTGGTGAATATCTATACAACGCTGACTTATGACGTGGGGCGGTTGTCGATTGCGCTGGCGCATGTGGCGGTGTTGATTTTGTTTGTGAAGGGGCGGGTGATGCGGTGGCTGACGGGATCGCTTGGGGCGATCGGACAGATGGCGTTGACGAACTATCTGACCCATTCGGTGGTTTGTTCGACGATCTTCTGCGGGTATGGGTTTGGGCTGTTTGGAAAGTTACAGCGGTATGAGCTGTACTACGTGGTGGCGGGTTTGTGGACCTTTCAAATGATTATCCTAAATCCGGCAGTCGGCTGAGCCCTCCGAGTTGCATTTTGGCGGAAGATGTTGAAACTGGGAGGGATGTGGGAAGACAATCCAGGGATGGAGATTCACCCTGCGGGTGAATGGGAAGAAGCACCGAGCCAGCCGATTCCGGACGG
>CANIVU010000074.1 GCA_947470805.1 Acidobacteriota bacterium
ACGGCGGTGACGCCAACCGTGCACGGGGAAGGGAAGACGGTGACGACGATCGGCCTGGCGCAGGCGCTCTGCCGGCTGGGGCATCGAGCGGTGGCGACGGTGCGGCAGCCATCGCTGGGGCCGGTGTTCGGCATGAAGGGCGGGGCGACTGGCGGGGGCCTTTCGCAGGTGTTGCCGCATGACCGGATCAACGTGCATTTTACCGGCGATTTTCATGCCGTGGCGGCGGCGCAGAATACGCTGGCGGCGTTGATCGATGCGTCGATCTACCACGGCAATCCGCTGGACTTGGACCCGCAATCGATCGACTGGCCGCGGGCGGTGGACGTGAACGACCGGTCGTTGCGCGAAATCATCACGGGGCTGGGCGGACGGGTGAACGGGGCACCGAGAGAAACGGGGTTCGTGATTACTGCGGCGTCGGAGATGATGGCGATCCTGGCGCTGGCCGAGTCGCTGGACGATCTGCGGAAGCGGATTGGGAATATTGTGATCGGCACGACGCGCGGCGGGCGGATGGTACGGGCTGCCGAACTGGGCGTGACCGGCTCGCTGTTGATGCTGCTGGCCGATGCGATTCATCCGAATCTGGTGCAGACGAGCGAAGGCACGCCGGCGTTCGTGCATGCGGGGCCGTTCGCGAATATTGCGCACGGGACGGCGAGCGTGGCGTCGATCCGGATGGCGCTGGGGCTGGCCGATTATGTGGTGAACGAGACGGGGTTCGCCGCGGACCTGGGCGCGGAGAAGTTTTTCGATATCGTGATGCCGGCGAGCGGGCTGCGTCCGGATGTGGCCGTGCTGGTGGCCAGCGTGCGCGCGGTGGCGGCGGCGGGCCGCGACAATCTGGCGCGGCATGTGGAGAACACGCGCGGGTTCGGCGTGCCGGTGATCGTGGGGATTAATCGTTTCCCGGGGGACACGGAGGCGGAACTGGCGGATTTGCAGGCGTATTGTGAGAAAACGCTGGGCGCGCCGTGCGCGGTGAGCGATGTATATGGGCAGGGCGGGGAAGGCGGGCGCGGGTTGGCGGAGTTGGTTGTGGCGTCTGGTAGCGGCGATGCGCGGCCGCTGTATGAGCCGGCGATGCCATTGGCGGAGAAGATCCGGACGGTGGCGCGGCGCATCTACCGAGCGGGGGAAGTGGTGATTGAGACGGCGGCGGCGAAGAAGTTGAAGAAGCTGGAGGAGAGCGGGTTCGGTCACTTGCCGGTATGCATTGCGAAGACGCAGTATTCGTTCACCGATAACGCGAAGGTGCTGGGCGCGCCGGAGGGGTTTGAATTCACGGTGAGCGATGCGTACCTGCGCGGTGGGGCGGGGTTCGTCACTGCCGTTGCGGGGAACATGTCGTTGATGCCTGGATTGGGCAAGACGCCGGCGGCGCTCCACCTGGACGTGGGGCCGGGTGGGGAACTGCTCGGTTTGGAGGGGTAGCTCTCTGCTAGATTGAAAATATATGCGTTTGTTTTTGGGACTTTGTTTTGCCACTGCCATGGGATTTGCCGCCAACACCGGCAAGTCCGCGCCCGTAACCTTTCACAAAGACGTTCTGCCTGTTTTGCAGGCCAAGTGTCAGGGATGTCATCGACCGGGAGAAGCGGCGCCGTTTGCGCTGCAGACCTACCAACAGGCCCGCCCATTGGCGAAGGCGATGCGGGAGGCCGTGCTGACCAAGCGCATGCCGCCGTGGTTCGCCGATCCGCACATCGGCAAGTTCACCAACGACTGGTCGCTGACCGAGGCTGAAGTGAAGACGATTGCGGCGTGGGCCGATCAGGGCGCGCCGGAAGGCAAGGCGGCCGCCGCCAAGCCGAATCCGGTGTTCACCAATGGCTGGCAGATTCCGCAGCCGGACATGGTGATTGAGATGCCGGAGCCGTTTGATGTCGCCGCGTCGGGGACAATCGACTACACCTACTACATCCTGCCGACTGGGCTGACCGAAGACAAATGGGTTTCGATGGCCGAAGCGCGGCCGGGCGCGCGGTCGCAGGTGCACCACATTATTGCGTTCCTGCGGGAGCCGGGTTCGCCGTGGATGGCTGGTGAGCCGGTGGGCAAGGGCTTCGTTCCCAAGAAGGGTGGCAAAGGCGGGCCGGATGGATTCCTGGCCGGGTACGCGCCGGGGATGCTGCCGATGAAACTGCGGCCGGGGCAGGCGATGCTGTTGAAGGCCGGGACCGACGTCGTGTTCCAGATGCACTATACGGCGAACGGCAAAACGGCGAAGGACCAGTCGAAGATCGGCGTGGTGTTCTCCAAGGAGCCGGTGAAGCAGCGTGTGCACATGATGCAGGTGCAGAATTTCCGGTTCGCGATTCCTCCGGGCGCCGATGATTATCCGGTGAAGGCGGCGATCACGCTGGGTGCCGACGTGGAACTGTTGGACCTGCAGCCCCACATGCATGCGCGCGGGAAGACGGCGTTGATGAAGGCTGTCTATCCGACGGGCGAGGAAGAGAAGTTGCTGGCCATCAAGTGGGATTTCAACTGGCAGTTGAACTACGATTTGCCCGTGGGGAAAATTCTCCCGAAGGGCACGCGGATTGAAGGCTTGAACACGTACGACAACACGCCGAACAACAAGTTCAATCCGGACCCGAAGGTGGAAGTGCGGTGGGGCGACCAGAGCTGGGAGGAGATGATGATTAACTTCTTCCGCGTGGCTGTGGATGTGAATGTGCCTGTGCGTTCGTTGGTGGCGCGGCCGACGGCGGCGCCAAAGCCGGCGGCGGATTAGTTGCCCGTTACCCGCCGGTCGTTTCTGGCTTTTCCGTTCGTGTTTCCGATTGGGTTTGATTCGCGTGGGCGGGTGACGCAATCGGAAACGCGTTCGGCCGAAGGGGGCTCCGACCCTTTGCCGCACGGAGCGCCGGCGATCGAGATGGTGCAAATACCCGGTGGGAGTTTGACAGATGAACGGGGACGCCAGACGCTGGTGTCCCCGTTTTTATTGGGCCGCTACGAAGTGACCAATCAGCAGTGGAACGCCGTGGCGCGTTTGCCCAAGCGGAAGCGGGCGCTGCCAGTGCGGGTGATGGGGAAGGAGTCACCGTTCGGGTGGGAGTCGGAGCAGGCCGTGGAAATGGTGGCCTTCGATGATTGCCTGGAGTTCTGCGCGCGGCTGGCGCGGTTGACCGGGCGGGCGTACCGGCTGCCTTCCGAGTTGGAATGGAAGTACGCCTGTCGCGGCGGGACGCGGAGCCGGTTTTGGTGGGGCGATCAGTGGCGCCCGGCGCTGGTGGCGATGCCCGGGGAGAAGGCTCCGAAGCCGCCGGGTTCAACGGGGTTCGCCAATGCGTACGGGGTCTTCGACATTGTTGGCAACGTGGATGAGTGGGTGGCGCCGAGCGGGAAGGGCCGGGACCGGTTTCATCTGTTCCATGCGACGGCCGATGAGAGCGACTGGTTGAGCGAGAAGTTTGTGCGGAACGGGTTGGGGTTTCGCGTGGCGGTGTGAGTCTTCGCCTAAATCGTCTGCGTGCGTCCGCTCTCGGCGGCGCGGTAGGCGGCGAAGACCGTCTTCAACGCGTGCAGGCTTTCGTCGGCTGTCAATACCGGCGCTTCCAACCCCATCGCCATGCGGACAACGTGCCGTACCCACGGCGTGTAGCCCGAGGGTTCCGTGGGCTTCCAGCGCTGCTCCGGCTGGCCGAAGATCTGCCAGGCGAGCGGGCCGGCCGGGTGCTCCTGGTTGATTTCCAGCCAGCCCTTCGCACCCCAGAATTTGAAGAAGCCCTGCTTGCTTTTGTCGATGTAATAGCCCGAAGTCAGCGTGCCGAACGTGTTGTTGGCGAAGCGGAACGTGACGGCGGCGGAGTCCTCCGTATCGATGGGCTGGCCGCCAACATTACCCGTGAATCCTGCGATTTGAGTGATCTTTGATCCGGTAATGTAGCTGGCCATATCGAGCCAGTGGATGCCGAGCCAGATGAGATGCCCGCCGCCCGCGCGGCTCTTCTGCGCGGTCCAGGTCTTGTGATACGCCGGGCGGGTGAGCCGCGTTTGATCGGCGATGAGATGCATTTCCATGCCGTAGAGCTTGCCCAGCGCACCGCTCTGGATGATACGGCGCGCCTCTTTGAACGTGGGGTCGATGCGGTTAGCAAACGCTAGGTTCAGGTGCAGCTTCTTCGCGTTCGCCTTGGCCGCGAGCGGAGCGAAGTCCTCGGCGCGCACGCAGGCGGGCTTTTCGGCCATGACGTGGCAACCGGCGTCGAGCGCGGCGTGAATCACCGCCGGGGCGAGTGTCGCCTCCATGGGGATCAGCGCCAGCGGCGGCTTGTGGGCAGCGAGCAGCGCTTTCGCCGATGGATACGCCGCGGCGAATTTGCCGCCGAGCGCCTTGCGCGCCGCCGCTTCCACGGCGCTATCAGCCACGAAGACCCTGCCCACTTCGGGCGCGAGCGCGAGACCTTCGAGATAGGCGCTCAGATGCGGTCCGTCGGTCTGTGTAAGCAGGGCCACGTCAATCGTAGCGGGTGCGGCGGCAGCGGCGAGCGGGGCGGCAAGAAGGAACGTGCGGCGGTGCATGGGTTAGCCTTTCGGGGTAGACCAGTGGGCGCGGTAGGCGCGGCGCAGCAGCGCGTTGGCCTCGCGGTCCTCGGGAATGGTTTCAGATTTGGGATCGAAGCGGATGGTGCGGCCTGTGCGGGCGACGACGTTGCCCAGGTGGGCCAGCGCGGTGGAGAGATGCCCCTCTTCGATTTCGACTTTCGGGGTGGCACGGGATTTGACGCAATCGAGAAAGTTGCGGGCGTGCGGCTCGTCGATATTACCGCCTTCGTGCTGGTCCTCGTGGACGAGGTTGTTCTTGTCGTCGTAGACGCGGAAGCCCCACTGTTTGCCCTGGAAATGGCCGAACTGGGCGACGCCTTTATCGCCATATACGGCGACGCCGTTGTCGCAGGCCTCCAGGCCATACGGGTTCCACAGGCGCTGCTCGTACTGGATGAGTTTGTCGCCGTAATCGTAGGTGATGTTCATCGTGTCCGGCGTCTGCTGGTCGTCATCGAAGTACATCTTTTTGCCCATGCCGGAGACCGATTGCGGTAGGCCCACGCCAAGCGCGCGGCGGGCGATGTCGAGTTCGTGAACGCCATCGTTGCCGATATCGCCACAGCCATAATGCCAGTGCCAGTTGACGGTGGAGTGGAAGTGGTTGCGGTTGAACGGGCGCAGCGGCAAGGGGCCGGTCCAGATGTCGTAATCGAGTCCGGCCGGCACCGGCTCATCGGGTTTGCGGCCGATATTGCGGCGCAGTTGCACGTTCCATACCTTGGCCATCAGCACGCGGCCGAGCTTGCCGGACTGCGCGTAGTCGTGAAATCGCTGCGTGACCGGGAGGCTCGGAAGTTGCGTGCCCGTCTGCACGATGCGACGATGTCGCCGGGCGGCCTCGACCATCAAACGGCCTTCGTGCAGATTGTGGGAGACAGGCTTTTCGACATAGACATCCTTACCGGCGGCGCAGGCGAGAATGGTGCCCGGGGCGTGCCAGTGAAGCGGGGTGCCCATGACAATGGCGTCGATGTTCTTATCTTCGAGGCAGCGTCGGATATCACTAACCAACGGCGGGCGCTGGCGGCCGGACTTTTCGATGAGTTGCATGGCCGGTTCGACGACGGTGGAATCGACGTCGCAGACATAGGCGATATCGACATCGGGCATGGCCGCGAAGGCCTGCGTGAGGTTGCGGCCGCGGCCACGAACGCCCATGAGCGCGATGCGGACGCGGTTGGACGGCGCTGCTGCGGCTAGAAGGAGAGAGCGGCGGGTCATGCGGGCTCCTGTTGGGTGACGCGGTGGATCGTGCCTCCGCCGGCGGCGAGTGCATCGCAGTTGATCGGAATTACCTGCCTCGCGGGAAAGAGTTTTTGTAGCGTGGCGCGGGCGGCGGCGTCGGTTTTCGCATCGCCAAACTCGTGCGTGATGACGGCGCCGTTGCAGACGTAGTAGCCAAGATAGGTGGCGGCGAGATCCATCGGCCGCAACTTGGTGCGCGGTTTGGCTGGCGCCTTCAGCGGCACCAGTTCCAAGGCGCGGCCGGTTGAGTCGGTTGCGGCCTTGAGGATCTTCAGATGTTCCTTCGTGATGGGATTCGCCGGATTGTCCGCGTAGACCACAACGCCGGGCGCGGCGAAGCGGGCGTAGAAACTGGTATGGCCGTCGGTGAAATCCGCGCCCGTCCCACCCGGGAGCCAGATGATTTTCTCCAGACCCAGCAACGGGCGCATGGCGAATTCAAAATCGGCCTTGGTGATGCCGATGTTTCGATTCTCGTTGAGCGTGCAGCTTTCGGCGATGATGGCGGTGCCCCGGCCATCGACTTCGATGGCGCCAGCTTCGAGGATCAGGTCCGACTGCAGCCGCGCGGCGCCCGACTTGCGTGCGATGAATGAGGCCACTTCGGCATCGCGATCATGGGCCTGTTTTTCGCCCCAGCCGTTGAAGTTGAGATCGACGGCGGCCTTGTTTTTCGCGGCGCCGAGCACGAAGACCGGCGCCGTGTCGCGCGCCCAAAGATCGTCGAGCGGGGCTGGAATCTGTTCAATGCCAGCCGGTAAAACCTGACGCGCTTCCATCCGCAGCGTGGGCTCGACCAGCATGCTGACGGGCTCAAAGCGCGCGATGGTTTCGGCGATGGTGGCCAGGTTGCGCTGCACATCGTGAATGAGCCGTGCGCCCCAGATATTCTGGTGAGCGCCGAAGGTCATCCACGTCCGCTTATGCGGAGCGGACTCCTCCGGCATGCGCCAACGGAAGGGCGCCGCGGCGGCCAGCAGCAAAGCGCGGCGGGAGATCATCGCAGGTAGGCCTTCATGAACTGTAGAAAGACGTCCCAATCCGCGGGGACCATACCGTGTCCGCCGTCGTGCATATGGTATCCGAGTGTGGTCATGACAGTCTCTCCGGCAGGTGGGACATCCTTGGCGGCGAGGGCGGTTTGGCCGAGCAGCTTGTAGACAGGCGCGGCGGCGAGCGCGGCCAGATACTCGCCCTTCGGGTCGGACCATTTGTCGGTGGTGCCTGTCTGCAATAGCAACGGGCGCGGCGCGATCAGAGCAATCAACATGTGCGCATCGATGGGCGAATCGCCCGGATTCTGCGCGTATTTGCTGTAGTTTTGCGCGAACTGATACGGGTAGCGGGTGGGCGCGGTGAGGTGGGCGATGGTCTCGCCGTAGTTGCGGCGGGAGAGCGCGGCGCCGCCTTCGCCGGAACAACTGGCGATCACCATGGCGAAGCGCGGATCGTGCGCGCCGGTCCACAATACGGTCTTGCCGAGACGGGAGACGCCCGTGACGGCGACCTTCCTAGCGTTCACGTGTTTATCGGTTTCCAGGTAATCCAGCGCCCGCGACAGTCCCCAGGCCCACGCCGAGATCGTGCCCCATTCATCGGGCTTTGGCGCCGGGAACAGGGCCCGGACGCCGTGCGCGATGCCGCCATTGAAATCGGGGTCGATATCGCCGTAGTAAACCGTGGCGACGCCGAATCCGGCTTCGAGAAAAGGTTCTACCTTCAAACGGCCGAAGCCGCGCCCAGCAGGCACCGGTACGCGTTGTTTTTCGCGATTCCAGATAAGGCCGGGGCGAATGCCGGGATCTTCGACGGCGGCCGAGTTTGCCGAGAATCCGGCGTTCAATAACAGCGGGACGGGGCCGGTGGCGTTGGCCGGGGTGTATACCAGCAGGTCCATTTTAGGCCCGTCGTTATTGGGCCCGAAGTAGATGGTGATCTGTTTGCGAAGCGCCTTGCCGTTGAGCGCGGGCGTACCCTTATCGAAGACGTCGAAACGGATCTTCTTCGGCGCGGGCGGTGTTCGGCCGAACTGCAACTCCTCGAACAGGTGAAGAATTTCCGTACGCCGTCTGGCCCACGCTTTGGCGTCGCGCACTGGCTTGCCGTTGGCCATCGTCAGCGGATCGGGCAGCGTGTAGACACCCGATTTGGCATCGGTATAGTTCACCGGAATGTCAGCGATTTTGTCCGACGGGTAGTCGTCGATCTGCGCCGATAAGGCCACGGCGGTGAAGAGGAATAATTTCATGGAACGCGTTCCGGTTTGGCGAACTCCGCAGCCATTATACGCGGCAGGCGGTAAACCCGTGTGCGGGATGTGTTGGGACGTAGATCGCGGCGTCCGAGGGACGGAACGTGTGTTTGAACACCACGCCCAGGTAGAGAAGCGCGAATCGCACGATTCAAGCTACTGGTTGTTGATGACGATCGTCCCGCGGCTGTTGTCGGACGGATCGATCCATGTGCCCTTGGCGCCCGTGGCCGCCATCGTCATCGAGTAGGTGCAATGCAGGTGAGCGCCGCCCGCTCGGATGGCTTCGGTTTCCTCAAAAGTAAGCACGGCACCGGATAGCTTGCCGCGGATTCGGTGCACGCTGCTCAGAGATGTCCACGTGATCTCGCCAACGATGGCACCGTTGGCCGGCGTATGGCTGGTGATGCGGATCTTGAAAGGCCAGACGCGCCCATTGGCGTGGGCTTCGCCGGTTAGCGCTGTGCCACCGGTAAAGGAGCTGGAAAAATCGCCGCCGACGTAGAGAACGGTCTTCACATCGGCCCGCTGATAGGTAACGCGCCGGCCATTGGAAAGTACGACGACCAATTGCTGCCAGCCGGGATCGGTGCGAAGCGCGAGTTCTTCTCCATCCGGCGCGGTCTGCGCGGGGCAGAGAAGGGCAGTCAACAGAATGAGCAGGAAGGGCATACGGGGAACCTCCTGCCCTCATGGCAGCACCGTTAGTAGCGAATGTCCAGGTGGGGGGTGGGCAGCCACTTGTGCCCGTCCAGGCGCGAGTCCAATCCGGCCAGCATAATCCCGTTGGCCAGCAACGTTCGCTCCGGCGGAAACGGCGACCGTTTGCTCAGCACCAGATCCTCAAAATGCTTCACCATAAAGCCCCAGTGATTGTGCACATAGAGCTGGATGTAAAAGCAGCTGGCGTGCACTTTGCCTGACTTTTCGCGGGCGGCGAACAGATAGTCGCGGGCCTGCGTGTTGAGGTTCAGGATGGTGGCCTTCAGCCCGTCGCGATAGCGGACGAAGATGGCCTGATCGGGCTCAGTGGATTTGGGTACATGGTTGACGCGGTGCTTCAGCGCGGCGTCGAGCAACTCGCGCGACCAGCTCTTGTCCTGCCACACCGCTTCGCCTTCGGCATAGCGAATTTCAGCGATGCCTGTCTCGCCGCCCTTGCGTTTTTCCACCATGGCCTGCAACAGTTCAATGGCGTGATAGCCGTGTTCCTCGAGGTCGGAGAACGATACGGCCAGCACCTCGTCGAGCTCAATGCCCCGCTGAAACTCCAGCGCTGGCCGCCGCCACGTCAACGGCAACGACGACCCGCAAAAGAACGGAATCCGGTCCCGCTTCACGCGGTCGTAAATGGCGCGCGCGTCGGCCCATTCGTAGGCGAAATACTTGTCGTTCATCAACGGCAGGACTCGGCCCGCGCGTTGAAATTCTGCCGTCACTTCATCAAAGCGCTTCTTCCGCGGATACATGAAATTCCCACGCGGCGTGCGCGGATAATCTCCGTGTTCGCCGATCACGGCCACGCCATCAACGGCAAGCTTCTCCCCACCCAGGCACAGCGCCTCATGCACGGACTTGCAGATGCGCACACCATACTCCTGCGCCTGTTCGCGCGCCATGTCGTTGGTGGGAAACTGATCGACATAGAAGCTCACCGTGTTCAACCGCGGCCGGTGGCTGACGCCGTTCAACCGGTAGCCTTCCAGTAGCCGGCTCAAGAAGACATCGGCGTGCGAATTGGGAAACCAGACGTTGAGGACGATGGCGACGTTGGGACGGTTAGGCATCCTGTTCAGGATATCGGATAGAATCAGGCTGCGATGAAGACACTACTCCTGTTGATGACCAGTGCGCTGGCGATGCTGGCGGCCGATGTGGCCGGTGAATGGAAAGGCTCCGCCGAGGGGCCGAATGGAACGATGGAGCGGACGTTCTCCTTCAAGGTGGACGGTGCGAAACTGACCGGAGAAACAGTCAGTTCGTTTGCCGGTAAATCCGTGATCGAGGACGGTAAGGTTACCGCCGAAAGCGTGACCTTCACGATCGTCGTCAAGTTCCAGGACAACGAAATGAAGATGAACTACAAAGGCAAAGTGACCGGTGCCGATACGATGACCCTTACCGCCGAGCGGCAGGGCGGCGAAGGGCAGGCGATTGAATGGAAAGTGAAGAAGGTGAAGTAGAACTGCTACTTCCTCCGGCTCAATAAATACGCCACGATGGCAAGGGAGAGTACCGTGACGACGCGGCCGATCTGGTTTTCCAGCGGCGTGTCAAAGTGGAAGTCGATCTTGTGTTTCCCCGGCGGGAGATCGATCCGAACCTGTCCATAGACGTCTTCGGAAACCTTGTACTCCTGCCCGTTTTCGCGCGCGCGCCAATAGGGGTCATAGGCGAGTTGCAACGCGATCGATTGGCCCTGCGCCGTCTCAGCCGTGACTTCCAGCGTGTCCGATTTCTGCCACGTGGATTGGGCGATCGGGGTGGCCGGGTTCTCCAGCGTATCGACGTACTGTTGTAGCGCCTCGATATCGTCGGGCCACGTGGGGAAACGGGATCGCGCGTAGCTGGCCGAGTCGACCACGCGCGCGATTCCAGCGTGCTTGCGAGGAACGCCATAGATCCAGTTGCCCTGCCCGTCTTCCCAAAGAACGGGGAGCGCGCCGATGTATTTGTGAGGGTGCTCGAAGTCGCAAAGGAGCAGCTTCGAAGTCTTGTCGTTGACCACCAAGTTGTCGACGCCAAAAGACTTGAGCCAGAGAATGTCCGTCTTGGCGTCTTCTCCCAGAACCAGACGCCAGAACATATCCATGATCTTGATGTTGGTAATCCCTTGTTCGGAACCGCCGCCAATTTGAGCGTTGTTGGTCCAGACGTTCCACCAGAAGCGAACGGTGCCGGTAACCTGCGAGCGCGTATTGGGGCGGTTTGTGGCCACCCAATCGGCGATCTGGTACTCCAGCCTGTGCTTGTATTCTGACGTCCGCTGAATGTGCCGCCACGGCTTTTCGATGTAGTAGGCACCTGGGACCAGAACCGCCGCGAGCGCCACGGCGGCCACGGCGGCGCGAGGCATACGGCTAGGGAATCGCACCCAAAGCGCATGCAGCGCGAGACCGCAAAGCAAAATCAACGCGAGGTCCAATTCAGGAATCAGCCGCTCCGGCTCGCCCGCCACGCGGAAGTTGATGTAATACTGCCCCAGCGTATTCAGCGAGCAGAACGTAGCCACGCCAAGAACGAAGATCGTCCACGCCTTCACTCCCCGGCGGGCCAGAAGCCAGGTCACCCCCAGGTAAACAACAGCCACGGCGAGCGCGAGTTGGACCGACCACAGCGTCCCCTTCTGGGAAACGATTGCCAGGTTGCGAGAGGTGATCTTCAGGAAGGACGGTGACAGCCAAAGGGCGCACAGCCCATAGGCGAGCACGGCAATGGCCACCGCGCGGCCCCACACTTTCCAATCCCGCGTTTCCGTGAAAACAGCCCAGCACACCAGCGGGAACCATATGGCAAGCGAGGTGGCGCCGTAAAAATTATTGGAGACAACGGCGGCGCTGCCGATCGCCGACGCGGCCAACCAGCGAGTCTGCCCGGCCCGGAGTCCGTACCAGGCGCAGCCCAGGGCGAACGGGAGAATCGCGAACGCCGTCATATGCGGGCCTTCTCCGTAACGGACAAGCACGCTCAGGCGCTGCGCGAAGAATGGATACACATCGGCGCGGATATGCAGCATGAACAGGAGCGCGGGCGACACAACCGCGGCCGCTAACGCCGCGGCCCAGCCATAGAGTCGGGATCGGGAGCCAACACGAACCAGGAAGTAGATGAACGCAAAACCCAACGCATAGAAGAAGCCCGTGTAGATGTGATATGCCTTCCCTGCGACGACGCCGGTCAGCTTGGAAATGACAGCCGTGCCATAGCGGATTGCGGGCGGGTAGACGTAATCGAACCGGGTGCCGCCATACCAAAGCGGCTGCCAGCCCGGATGAGGGAGATTCTCGGAAAGATAGCGGCCATCGGCGATAAACGTGGAGTCGATGGTCATCCAGTTTTCGTAGTACTTCGTCTTGAAAATGGGCCAGATCATGGCCGCGACAATAGCGGCGATCAGGAACATGTCCACAGCCCAGGATTTGCGTTCAGTCAAAAGGCGGATTCCTTATCGATGATTGTGACTGCTATATTCTACAATCCAGATCCCAACGCACGAAGGGCGCCCGGTAAAGGGCGCCCTTCGTGGTTGGTTGTGATTGTTGATTAGAAGTACAGCTTCAACGCCACCTGCATCGAGCGCGGCGAGTTCAGCAGGTCACCGGCACCCGTTAACTGCCCGAACTGGTTGCTCTGGAGCGAGAGGCTGCCGGTGCCGAAGCGGACGCGGTTAAACGCGTTGAACGCTTCGCCGCGCAGGTCGAGCCGGATCTGTTCCTTGATCTGGAAGGTCTTGGAGACAGAGATGTTCTCGTTGTAGTTGCCGAACTGGCGGAACTTCGGATTGTAACGAGTCTGATTGCCGAAGGTGTTCGCGGGTTGGGCCGGGAAGAAGCTGGCCGGTTGCACGAAACGATCGACAAACGGATCGAAGTCCCCGTTCTTCGGAGCGGCGCGCCATCCATCGTAAGTCGAGATGATCGGACGCAGACCGCCACTGAACAGGGGCATGGAGTTGCTGGTGCCCAACCCGAGCGGCAGGCCGCTCGAATAGTAGGCGTTGCCGGAAACCCGCCATCCACCGATGACCCAGTTGGCAACTGCGTTGTCGGCAAGGAACTTCTTGCCCTTACCGAACGGCAGTTCGTAAACGGTGCCGATCTTGAAGTTGTGCGGAACGTCAAACTGGCCGATGGATTTCTCCAGGCCGCGGTTGAAGTGGTCCATTGCCGCACCGCCCACCCAGTAGCTGTCGGAATCGGTGAGGATCTTCGAGAAGACGTAGGAGGTCTGGAACTGCAGGCCACCCGAGTAGCGCTTTTCGAAGCGGATCATCGCCGCGTGATAGGTGGAGTGACCGGAGTGGTCACCGCCGCCCGACGCGGTGTCGATGGCGTTGTACTGCGGATAAGGACGCAGCGCGCGGCCAACAGTCGCCTGCGCGGCGCCCCAGCCACCCGTCCCGCGCAATCCGGAGGGATCGGCGAACGACGGATACGGCAACCGGACACCGGAGGCGATACCTGCCGCCGAGTTGATCGGTGCGTTGAGCGTGGTGGCCCCATACTGCGTCAAGTACTTCGGATCCAACTGGTTGTAGTTCAGCAATCCAGATTGGAGGCCGGAGCCGAGCGAAGCATTGTAGGACGTTTCCATCAGCATCGTCGGAGACAACTGGCGCTGGATCGAGATGTTCCAGGTGATGAAGGCCGGAGGCTTGGTGGCTTCCTTGCCCTGCCACCACGGCATGGCATCGCGATTGGCGAAGCTGGGGTCGATGAACGGCGGAGCCGACCAGGCCGGCAATCCGTTCTTTACCAGATACGACGGCTGATTGCCGTTGGTGGTGTCGGGGAAGTTCAGACCCAGAGTGAACCCGCGCTGGTGGGTGGAGCCCGTGACGGTGGTGATGTTGCCGTAGCTCAAACCAGCCGACGTGCGGATCACGGTCTTTTCCTTGTGCGTGTAGGCCATGCCGAAGCGGGGCCCGAAGTTATAGAAGTTGGAGTCCGCCAGCGAACGCGTGCCTTCGCGGCCCGTTCCCGTACCGGCGTAAATCAACGCGCCCTTCAGGTTGCCGGCAAGCGGATTGGGCTTGTTCGGATCGAAGTCGCTCCAGCTGTCGTTTTCGCCAGTCGGAGGCAGCATCGTCTCCCAGCGCAGTCCGAGGTTGAACATGAGGTTCGGCTTCGCGCGCCAATCGGTCTGGATGAATCCGGCGTACGACGGCCACTGCTGGCCGATGTAGCGAACCGTTTCCGCCACGCCGTCACTGGCATAGCCCAGCAACATGGAAGCAATCGGGCTCCCGCCGGCGGTCGTGAAGTTGGTGTCACCCTGGCCGCGGCCGGTGTTCTTGAAGTCGAACGTCATGCAGCCGGAAACGCACTGACGGCCGAAACCGTTGTAGAACTGGTACATCGCCTGACCGCCGAACTTGATCGTGTGCTTGCCCTTGATGATGGTGACATCGTTGGCGAACTGTTTGATGAAGTTCTCCGAACCATTGTTAGCGCGACCGCCCCACTGGCTATAGCCATTGGAGAAGTTCATGTTGACCAGATTCTGCGCGCAATCGGCGACATTGATGGCGCAAAACTTGGACTTCCAGTCGATGCCGCTCAGCACGGTGGCCTGGGGCGGATCGTGGTTTTCTTTCCAGTTGTTGCCGCCGCCGTAGAAGTGGTTGAAGATCGTCGGCGTGACGTTCCAATCCCAGCTGCCGCGGAAAACGTCCGAAGGCCGGCGGGTATCGTTGTAATTGACGAACAGGCCCGGAAGATCGGCGGGGCCCTGCGCACCCGGCTTTTCAAAGGAGCGGTTGTAGCCCCAATAGCCGGAGATGCGGTGCTTATCGTTAAACACGTGGTCGCCCTTCACGCTGAACTTGGTGTTGGGACGGATGACCGAGCCGCCGGTTACCAGATAGTTGTTCTGAACGTAACCGACCGTTCCGGGAACTGCGCCGTTGTTCGGCACCGGCACCGTGCCGCTGCGGAAGACGCCGAGAGCCTTCACGATTTCCGGATCGAAACTGCTGGCCGGAACCTGATTGCCCGGGAACGGCTGCCGAGTCACAAGGCCCGCCGCATTGGTGGTCTGCGTAAGGGGGTTGTAGATCGGAATCTGCGCACCTGCGGCGTTCACCCAGTTACGGAAGTCGCCGTTGTACATCTCAGGGGTCGGGATCGTGCGCTGTGCTCCGGTCGCGCCTTCGCGGTTGCGGAAGGCTTCGTAGCTGACGAAGAAGAAGGTCTTGTTCTTGCCGTTGTAGAGTTTCGGAATCACAACAGGACCGCCCACCGAAAAGCCGAAATCGTGCTGCTTGTAAATCGGCCGCGCAATGGAGCGGGCGTTGTTGAAGAAGTTGTTGGCGTCGATCGCGTTGTTACGCAGGAACTCGTACGCGGTGCCGTGCAGGTTGTTCGTGCCCGATTTGGACGCGAAGCTCATGATCCCGCCCGTCGCCTGGCCGAACTCGGCTTTGAAGCCGTTCGTGTCCACGGTAAATTCGGTGATCGCTTCGATCGAAGGCGCATTCACCGCCACCCAGCTCTGCGTCAGTGCGCGAGTGGTGTTGGCGGAGACGCCATCGAGGTTGGTGCCGTAACCGGCAGCCTGACCGCCGCCAAGGATGAAGCCGTTGTCGCCGCCGACATTCTTCGCTTCCGGCGTCATCGTTGCCAGGTTGAACGGGCTACGCATGGTGCCGCCAACGACGAGCGGCAGCTCGTCCACCAGCTTGTTATCGATCGTCACGCTCGACTTCGCGTTCTCCGTCGAAAGCGCCAGCGCGCTCGCCGAGATCTCAATCGCCTGCACCGAAGTGCCGACTTCCAGCGTCGCGTCCGCGCGTACCGTCGCCGAAGCGTTTAGGACAAGACCCGTGATGCTGGCCGGGCGAAAGCCCTGCTTTTCCACGCGGACGGTGTACGTTCCGACTTGGAGCTGCGGAACCGTGTATTCGCCATTAGTGTTCGAAGGCGCGGTAAAGTTCACGCCAGTCTGTGTATTTGTTAAATGAACTTTGGCATCTGGAACAACGGCGCCGGAGGCGTCGCGAACCGTGCCCGTAATCGTTCCACGCTCTGACTGCGCAAACAACGTAGCAGCGCAGAGAGCGAGGCAAAGCGCCACTTGGCACAAGTTTTTGGACATATTCTGACCTCTGATTTTCAATAGGACCCTGAGCCCGTGACCGGGGAGAAAAATAGACCGGTTGGGGGCAGTGTTTGCACAGTATCACAATCGCCCCCCGCGCCGGGACCCTCTTCCCACTCGTTGCGATACGATGAGCGGGCTATGACATTTCCGTTTCGTTCTGTTTTGGTTTTCGCCATCGCCTCCCTGGCCGCCGCCGCGCAAGAGGATTGGGTCAACCTCTTCAACGGCCGTAACCTCGACGGCTGGGTCATCAAGATCGCCGGCCATGAACTGGGCGACAACTACGGCGACACCTTCCGCGTCGGCCCCGGAGGCGTCATCCAGGTTTCCTACGATAAATACGACAAGTTCGGCGCCCGCTTCTCCCACCTCTTCTACAAGCAAAAGCTTTCCCACTACCGCCTCGCCCTCGAATATCGATTCACCGGTGAGCAGATGAAGGATGGCCCCAACTACGCCCGCCTCAACAGCGGCGTCATGGTCCACTCCCAGGCCCCCGAAACCATCCTCAAGGATCAGGACTGGCCCATCTCCGTCGAGGCCCAGTTCCTCGCCAACGACGGCAATCTCGCCCGCCCCACCATGAACGTCTGCACGCCCGGCACCGATATCTACATGAACGGCGCCAAAGTGAAGCCCCATTGCGTCAACTCCACTTCGAAAAAATACCCCGCCTCCCAGTGGGTCAGCGTGGAAGTGGAAGTGCTTGGCAACGACAAAGTCCGCCACAAAGTAGAAGGCGAAACCGTCCTCGAATACGAACACCCCGAAATCGGCGGCGGCGTCGCCAACCGCTTCGACCCCGCCATCAAAGTGGACGGCACTCCCCTCCGCGACGGCTACATCGGCCTCCAATCGGAAAGCCACCCCGTTGAGTTTCGCAACGTCCGCCTCCTGAATCTGAAAGGCTGCATGGACCGGACGGCGAAGAATTTCAAACCCTACTTCCTGGCTGCCGACAACGCCACCTGCCTTTACAAATAGGCCAGCCAGCCACGTGTGAGTATTCCTTCATGCGACGCGCTTCCTACTGCTCTCGGCCCACTGCAAATAGGACGAATCGTCGTTAGTGCTAGGTGATTGGTTCCGGCACAGAATCAATGTAAGTTGCTAAGCTAACAACATAGTCATCTATGCATAAGCCTCACTCGGAACGTCCAAAAATGCCAGGCCTTCCGCGGCGCCGCCCGGAAGTGCGCCATTCCGCCCACGAAGCCGGCGTTATGCCCCGGACCGTGCCGATTCTTCCCGTAGCCCCGGAAACAAAGGAATTGAACGAGTTGCGGCCAACTACGCGCCTTAGCTGGTCGAAGGCGATTGTCGATCAAGCCCAACGGAGCGAAGCCGTTCCTCATCAGCCTGTCTACCACGCCAGCGATGTTCGCCCCGTGCGCTCGCAAGCTGCCGCTCGCGCCCGCGCCGGCATGGCGTTTCAGCCAGTTACTGCCACTGTCGATCCATTACCCGCTTCTGTAATAAGTGTTAACTCCGCCGTGCCGGCTCCCCTGACTCCGGAATTAGTATCTGAACCAACGGCGCCGGAACAAATGAGTTTGCCCGTCGAAGTCCCCGAAACCGCCTGGACTCGAATTCGCAAAGGATTTGGATCGTTGTTGGGCGTCTTCCACCGCGGCTGAGCCGTCCGCCCGCTTGACATGCGCGATGTGTGCGCCCAGACTGGGAAGGTCTGGGCGCCATTGTCCACCCACAGATCGACTGAGCTAAGTCGGCCGGTCTGGCCCTCCGTCTTAGCCAAGTGCGACAGCCGGGGAGGTTGCCATGGTGGTTTTCAGTATGCCCTTAATGGGGATGCTGCTGGCGGCAAGTGTTTCGCCAGCCGTTGATTTCGCTGTCTATCGAGGCTTTTCCTTCGGCGGCAGTGTCGAGGCGTCCGCCAAAATCGCAGGCGCGAAAATGGCCAATGTGCGCACCCTGCACGAACGCCCCGCCCGCATCGAAGAGTTCGACTGGGAGTCCGGCGCTTACTCGCAAGTTGACGCCGTCCGCTTCGGCTCCGTTCGCGATGGCCTGCTGCGGTTCTACAACGGCCAGCTCTTCCAGATTGTCGTCACCTACGACCGCCAGCGCACCGAAGGCATGACCGCCAACGACATGATCGAATCCATCTCGGCAACCTACGGTGCCGCCACCAGGCCCACCGCCGAAATCCCCCTGAAATCGATCTACGGCGAAGTCGCTCGCGTCCTTGCCCGCTGGGAAGATCCTAACTACAGCTACGACCTCGTCCGCACCGGCGACCAAACCAGCTTCGCCCTCATCATGCGTTCCAAAAAGCTCGACGCCCTCGCCACCGCCGCCATCGACGCCGCCGAAAAGCTCGACATCAAAGAAGCCCCCGGCCGCGCCGATGCTCTCCAACGCAAGCTCGACGACGAATCCCGCCTCGCACTCGAGAAGGCCCGCGCCGCCAACAAATCGAGCTTCCGACCATGAGCATCGCCATCGGCACCATGATGCTCGCCCCCGGCACCGCGATGCCGTCGGACTGGACGGTCCAGTCCGATAAAGGCGACGACGGCTGGACCCGCGTCGCCCAATCGCTCGCCCCGCTCCTCCGGGAACACACCCTCGCCGCCACCGGTTGGACGTTCTCTTTCCGCGCCCCCGGCGTTGCCACCACGGCCTACGGCCTGAACGAGGCCACCATGTTCGCCACCGCCATGGGCCGCCTCGTCTCCGAAGTGCTGCGACAAGGCTGCAATACCGTCGAAATCGACAGCGTGACCAAGCATCGCTTCCTCGGCCTACCCTACCTCCGCATCTCCGGCCACGCCCGCGACCTCCACCACGAAGTACCCAAATGACCGGAACCCCCAATCAGATTGAGTGGGCCGAACAAATTCGTCCCCGCGTCGATGCCGAATTCGCCCGCGTCGCCACCGCCTTTCGCGAAGTCGCCGCCCGCCAATCCGGCCAAGCCGCCAACGACACCCTCGCCCTTATCAAAATCGTCGAAGAAAAGCGCGACGAAGTCCTCGCCCACAACGACGCCGGCTACTACATCCGCGACTGGCAGGAGCTCTCCGACCAGGTCCGCCGCCTCATCGGCGCCGATGCGCGCTTTACCGAAATCCGCGACAGAAGAAAATCCTATGCCCTTTGACCCCGCGCTCCCGCGCACCTTCAACGCCATCTCCATTCGCGCCCACGCGCCCATGGCCTCCGGAGTCTACGGCCTCTCTAACGCCAGCTCCTGGCTCTTCATCGGCGAGACCGATAACATCCAGGAGTCGCTCCTCGAACACTTCCGCGCCGGCAGCGAACAGGCCACCGGCTTCTGCTTTGAAATGTGCTCCCCGGGCGGACGCGCCCGCCGCGAGGATCGTCTCGTCCAGGAATACGAACCCGGCGGCAATCGCCGCTAAGGAATTTCGGGAACTTTTCCCCCGATCAACGTATAACGGATTATGGCCCTACGCCCAACCGTTCTACTTGCGCTCGCCGCCCTGTCCCTCTGCGCCCAGAAATCCTTCGAAGTCGCCACCATCAAGCCCAACGCCGAAAATGACCACCGAGTCATGTTCCGCATCCTCCCCGGCGGCGGTTTCTCCGCTACCGGCGCCAACCTGCGCATGCTCATCACGCAGGCCTACAACGTCAAGGATTTCCAAGTCACCGGCGGCCCCGGCTGGATGATCTCCGATCGCTTCGACGTCAACGCCAAGGCCGAAGCCACCACCGAACGCGTCTCCCCGGAAACTTTCCGCCCCATGCTCCAGTCCCTCCTCGCCGAGCGCTTCCTGCTCAAATTCCACAAAGAAACCAAGGAAATGCCCGTCTACGCCCTCGTCGCCGGCAAAGGCCCGCACAAGATGAAGGCGGCGGAAACCCCCGCCGGCGGTGCGCCCCAACAGCGCGGGATGATGCGCATCGGCCGCGGCCAGGCCAACCTCCAGGGCGTCAACATGGCCGGCCTCGTCCAACTGCTCTCCCAGCAACTCGGCCGCCCCGTCATCGATAAAACCGGCATCGAAGGCGCCTTCGACGTCGAACTCCGCTGGACCCCCGAGCCGGGGCAGGGAGGCGGCCCCTTCGGCGGCGCCCCGCCACCCCCCGATGCCATCGCCCAGTCCGATACCAGCGGCCCGTCCATCTTCACAGCCATCCAGGAACAGCTCGGCCTCAAGCTCGATTCCACCAAAGGCCCCGTCGAAATCATGATCATCGACAGCGCCACCAAGCCCACCGAAAACTAGCCCCATGTTGCGAGCAGTCTTCCTGCTGGCATCGGCGCTCGCGCTCGTCGCGGCGGAGCACCGCGGAACGGTCACGTTCGGCGGGCTCCCCGTGCCCGGCGCCACCGTCACGGCCGAACGCCCCAGCCAGTCCCTCTCCACCATCACCGACGCGAACGGCGCCTACACCCTCGCCCTCCCCGATGGCCCCTGGACCCTCCGCGTCGACATGCAGCTCTTCACCCCGCAGCGCCGCGAAAGCAAGGATCCCGCCACCCCCATCACCTGGGAACTCGAAGTGGCCCCGCGCGAAAAGCCCGCCGCCGTCACCGTAACCAACAAAAGCCCCTTCGTAAAGCCCGAAGTCGCCGCCACCGCGCAAACAGCCAAGCCCCAATCCACCCCAGATCCCGAAGCCGCCCAACGCGCCGCCGACGGCCAGCTCATCAACGGCAGCGTCAACAACGGCGCCGCCTCCCCCTTCGCCCAACTCCCCGCCTTCGGGAACTTCCGCCGCGGCCAGCGCTCCATGTACAACGGCAGCCTCGGCCTCCTCCTGAACCATTCCGCCTTCGACGCCCGGTCGTTTTCCGTCACCGGACAGGACACCCCCAAGCCCGACTACAGCCGCGTCCAGGGCCTCTTCGCCTTCGGCGGCCCCATCAAAATTCCCAAGTGGCTCCCCCGCAACGGCCCCCAATTCACCGTCAACTATCAGTGGACCCGCAACACCAACGCCACCACCCAATCCGGCCTCGTCCCGACAGCCGCACAACGCGCCGGCACCTTCCCCATCGCCCCCCTCGATCCCCTGTCGAACACCCCCTTCCCCAACGCCCAAATCCCCGCCACCCGCATCTCCCCCCAAGCCCGAGCCCTGCTCACTCTCTTCCCGCAACCCAACTTCACCGGCAGCACCCGCTACAACTTCCAAACCCCCATCGTCAGCGGCGTAAACCAGGACGACCTCCAAACCCGCGTCAATAAACAGCGCCGCAAAAACTACTTCTCCGGAACCTTCAACTTCAACTCCACCCGCCTGTCGAACTCCAATCTCTACGGCTTCCTCGACACCGGCCGCGCCCTCGGCCTCAACACGTCGCTCGCCTACCGCCGCACCATCCACGCCCGCTTCTTCGTCAACCTCTCCGCCACCTACAGCCGCCAGCGCGACGAACTGAATCCCTTCTTCGCCAACCGCCGCAACATCGCCGCCGAAGCCGGCATCACCGGCAACAATCAGGACCCCGCCAACTGGGGCCCGCCTGCGCTCACATTCGCCAGCGGCATCGCCCCGCTCTTCGACGCCCAGTCCTCACTGACCCGCAACCAGACCATGGCCTACAACGCCGACGCCTTCTACAACCGCGGCGGCCACAATCTCTCCTTCGGCGCCGTCCACCGCCGCCAGCAGTTCAACGTCCTCTCGCAACAGGACCCCCGCGGCAGCTTCGCCTTCAACGGAACCGCCGCCCGCAACGACGTCGCAGCGTTCCTCTTAGGCATCCCCGACACCAGCTCCATCGCCTTCGGCAATGCCGACAAATACCTCCGCGCCACCATCACCGAAAGCTTCTTCAACGACGATTGGCGCGTCAACCCCGGCCTGACGTTCAACTACGGCGTTCGCTGGGAATACTGGACGCCCGCCACCGAAAAGTACGGCCGCCTCGTAAATGCCGGCGGCCCGCTCCAGCCCGACCGCAACAACATCGCTCCCCGCTTCGGCTTCTCCTGGCGCCCGCTCGTGGTCTCTTCCCTCGTCGTCCGCGGCGGCTACGGCATCTACTACGACACGTCCATCTATCAGCCCATCGCCATGCAAATGGCCCAACAAGCCCCGCTCTCAAAAAGTGTCCGCGTCGCCAACACCGCCGCCACGCCCCTCACCCTCGCCAACGGCTTCCCCGGCGGCGCCGCCTCCGCCCTCTTCGCCGCCGACCCCAATTTCCGCGCCGGCTACTCCCAAAACTGGCAACTCTCCCTCCAGCGCGATCTCCCTTGGGCCCTGCAAATCACCGCCTCCTACAACGGCATCAAGGGCACCCGCGCCCAACAACAGGTCCTCCCCAACACCTTCCCCAACGGGTCCATCGAACCCTCCGGCTACGCCTACCTCACCTCCAACGGCAACTCCATCCGCCACGCCGGCACCCTCCAAATGCGCCGCCGCCTCCGCGCCGGCCTCACCGCCCAGCTCTCCTACACATGGGCCAAATCCATCGATAATGCCGCTCTCGGCGGCCGCAACCAGGGCGGTCCCCTCGTCGCCCAAAACTGGCTCGACCTCCGCGCCGAACGCAGCCGCTCTCAATTCGATCAGCGCCATGTCATCACCGCCATGACCCAATACACCACCGGCATGGGCATGAAGGGCAGCGCCCTCGCCAACGGTTGGAAAGCCCGCGCCATCCGCGACTGGACCTTGAGCACCCAGATCAACGCCGCCACCGGCCTCCCCCTATCCCCCATATTTCTAGCCGCCGTCCGCGGCACCGGCGTCACCGGCAGCCTCCGGCCAGACTTTACCGGCGCCTCCCTCTACGATGCGCCCCCCGGCCTCTTCCTCAACCCCGCCGCCCTCGCCCCGCCCGCCCCCGGCCAGTGGGGCAACGCCGGCCGCAACTCCATCAACGGCCCCAACCAGTTCGCCCTCGGCGCCTCCATGGGCCGCACCTTCCGAGGCACCGAGCGCTTCAGCCTCGACGTCCGTCTCGATGCCTCGAACGCTCTCAACTCCGTTCGCTTCCCAAACTGGAACACCGTCTACGGCAACGCCCAGTTCGGCCTCCCCACCACCGCCAGCCCCATGCGCACCATGCAGCTCTCCGTCAGGACGAGGTTCTAGAAATGCGCCATCTCCTCTTCCTCCTCGCCCTCGCCGCCTACCCGCAGGCCACCTTCCAAACCACCTCCCAACTGGTCGTCGAAACCGTCTCCGTCAAGGACAAAGACGGCAACCCCATCACCGGCCTCACCGCGAAAGATTTCGCCATCACCGAAGACGGCGTCCCGCAAACCATCAAGTTCTTCGAGTTCCAAGAGCTGTCCGACGCGCCGCCAGCCCAGCCCACCAATCCCCGCATCGAACTCCTCCCCCGCCTCACCAAAACCCAAATCGCCCCCGAAACCCCCGGCGACTTCCGTTACCGCGACCGCCGCCTCCTGGCCCTCTACTTCGACATGACGGCCATGCCCCAGCCCGATCAGCTCCGCGCCCTCAAAGCCGCCAAAACCTTCGTCCAATCGCAGATGACAGGTGCCGATCTGATCGCCATCATGGCCTACACCAGCGGTGCCGTCCAGGTGCTCCAGGACTTCACCGGCGACCGCAACCGCGCCCTCTCCATCCTCGAAACCATGATCGTCGGCGAAGACGAAAACGCCCCGCAGGAAGCCGACACCGGCGCCGCTTTCGGCCAGAACGACAGCGAATTCAACATCTTCTTCACCGACCGCCAACTCGCCGCCCTCCAAACCGCCGCCACCATGCTCGGCCGCCTGCAGGAGAAGAAATCCCTCGTCTACTTCGCCAGCGGCCTCCGCCTCAATGGCACCAACAACCAGGCCCAACTGGCAGCGACGATCAACGCCGCCATCCGCTCCGGCGTCTCCTTCTGGCCCGTCGACGCCCGCGGCCTCATGGCCCAAGCCCCGCTCGGCGATGCGACCCGAGGCTCCGTCGGCGGCATCGGCATGTACACCGGCGCCGCCGCCAACGCCGTCACCGCAAATCTGCAACGTTCCCAAGACACCCTCTGGACCCTAGCCGCCGACACCGGCGGCAAAGCCCTGCTCGACTCCAACGACCTCGCCCGCGGCATCACCCAAGCCCAGCGCGCCATCACCAGCTACTACCTCCTCGGCTACTACACCACCAACCCCAACGCCGACGGCAAATTCCGCAAAATCAAAATCGCGCTCACCAACGGCCAATCCGCCACGCTCGACTACCGCCAGGGCTACTACGCCGGCAAGGACTACAGTAAGTTCAACAACGCCGACAAAGAGCGCCAACTCGAAGACGCCCTCCTCCAACCGGACCCCGTCACCGACGTGACAATCGCCATGGAAATCGGCTACTTCCAGCTCAACCGCGCCGAGTACTTCGTCCCCATCGCCGTCAAAATCCCAGCCCGCGAACTCGGCAACGCCCGCGTCGATTTCATCGGTGAAGTGAAGGACGAATTCGGCATAACAGTCTCCAACGTCCGCGACAAAGTAGACATCAAACGCGGCACCACCAACCGCCCCATCGAATACGACTCCGGCTTCACCCTCTTACCCGGCAAATACAAAATCAAATTCCTCGCCCGCGACGCCGAATCCGGCCGAATGGGCACCTTCGCCACCGAATTCGTCATCCCCAACCTGAACAAGGAAGAGAAGCGAATCCCCCTGAGCAGCGTCGTCCTAAGCAGCCAGCGCATCGATCTGAAAGACGCCATCTACACCGTCGGCAAAGACAAAAGTCAATTCAGCCCCTTAGTCCAGGACGGCATGAAACTAATCCCGTCCGTAACCCGCGTGTTCAGCAAACAAAAGGACATGTACGTCTATCTGCAAGCCTACCAGCAAGGGACAGACGAGTTACAGCCACTAACCGCCTACATAACTTTCTACAAGGAAGAATCGAAAGCCTTCGAAACCACCCCAATAACCATCACCGAAGCCCAACCCAACCGCCTCCGCACGATGCCCATCAAATTCCAAATCCCGCTCGAAAAACTGAGCCCCGGCGAGTACACCTGCCAAGTCACCGTCCTCGACGCGACCCGCAAGAAGGCCGCCTTCTGGCGCGCCCCCCTCTTCCTCATCCCATAAAACAAACGCAATATTATGGTGTCAGACACCTCATTTTTTTCCGTAAAACGTTTTCTAACGTAGTTTCCGAATCAACAACGCCGCCCGCTTCGCCTGCCGCGGCAAACTCTCCACATCCACCGACTCTCCCGGCGCATGCGCCCCCGTCCCAATCGCCCCCAACCCCGACAACGAATCCACAAACGGCGCAATAAACGAAATATCCCCCGCCCCCCGCATCATCGGGTCCAACTCGCCCACCTCCGCCAGCCCCGCCTCCCGCGCCGCCTCGTTCATCAATCGCAACAACCCCTTATTCCCCGCCGTCGGCGCCATCGGCGGATACCCCTCTTCAAACGTCAACTCCGCCCGCGTCCCCGGCAAATTCTTCGCCGCAATCGCATACATCCGGTCCTTAATCCGCGCCACCTGCTCCGGCGCCAACGCCCGGATCTCCCCCTTCGCCAGCGCCTCCCCCGGAATAATATTGTCCTTCCCGTTCACCGTCGCCGCCCCGCCCTGCGCCACCTGCAGATTCGTCCCGCCCAGCAGCAGCCCCACATTAAACGTCATATTCGGCTCCCGCAGCGTCGACTGAAACTCGTGCAAAATCCGGCTCATCTCATACACCGCCCCATACCCCATCGTCTCGTTGAAAATCCCCCCCGAATGCCCCGTCTTCCCAAACGTT
The DNA here is from genome assembly GCA_947470805.1 of Acidobacteriota bacterium. Lineage (GTDB taxonomy): Bacteria > Acidobacteriota > Terriglobia > Bryobacterales > Bryobacteraceae. The sequence continues at coordinate 25,571 of CANIVU010000074.1, forward strand.
TTCAACTGCCACCCCGTAAACCCGCGCCGCGCCGTCGACACCATGTCCTGCGACACATTCCGAATCCCCGTCTCAAAACAAAGCGCCGCCTTCGCCGCCTTTCCCGCTAACACCAGGTCCGCCCGCGCCTCGGGCAACGTCCCCGGCGCCTCTTCGTCCCCCGTCAAAAACACCGTAATCGCCCGCCCCTCCAACTCCCCCGCCGCCTGCAGCGCCTTCAGTGCCGACAGCATCACCACCAGCCCGCCCTTCATGTCCGATGTCCCCGGCCCCACCGCCGTCCGCCCCCGCCGCTCCCACTTCTGAAACGGGCTCGACGGCTCAAACACCGTGTCCATATGGCCAATCAGCAACACCGGCTTGCCCGGCCCCTTCCGCTCGGCCACCAAATGCCCGCCCCGTCCCAACGCGTCCATCGGAATCATCCGCGTCGCAAACCCCAGCCCGCGCAACTCCGCCTCCATCAACCCCGCCACCGCCTTCACCCCCGCCGGGTTGAACGTGCCGGAATTCATATTCACCAACCGTTCCAACAACGCTAGCGAATCCGCCGCCCCCGCATCCACCGCCTGCAAAACCGCCGTCTGTGCCGACAACGTCACAATCGCGAAAAACCCCAATAAAAGCCGCATCTCCGCAGGATAGCGCACACACCCGCCAGGGATTTGATAGGATGCCCCCCATGAACCGCAGAAACTTTGCGTTATCGGTCGCCGGAGCCGCCGGAGCCGGTCAAATCAAGGCCGCCGCCACCACCGGAAACAAGAACGTCCCCTGGTCCCCCGGCATCAAAATGGCCGTGCAGCTCGGCGGCAATCCCACCGACGAAGACCTCCAATTCACCAATCAAATCGGCGTTCGCTACACCGCCATCACCATCGACCGCAAAGACGACAACGTCGAAAACTTCCTCCGCATCAAAGCCCGCGTCGAATCGGCCGGCCTCCGCGTCTGGAACATCGGCCACGACGGCAACCGCAACCAGGAGGAGATCGTCCTCAACCTCCCCGGCCGCGACGCCCGCATCGAAGCCTACAAGCAGTACCTGAAGAACTGCGGCAAGGCCAATATCAAGTACGTCACCTACGCCCACATGGGCAACGGCATCTGGCATACCGACCGCGAAACCACCCGCGGTTCCGCCCCCGCCCGTGGCTACGACATGGCCAAAGGCGGCGAAGGCCTCTGGGCCGGCAAGATCTTCAAGGGGCCCCTCTCCCACGGCCGCGTCTACACCGAAGCCGAACTCTGGGACAACTACGAATACTTCATCAGCCGCGTCGCCCCGGTCGCCGTGGAAAACGATGTCCGCATCGGCATCCACCCCGATGACCCGCCCGTCCCCATGCTCGCCGGCGTTCCCCGCTGCATCTTCGGCACCTTCGAGGGCTACAAAAAAGCGCTCGAAATCGCCAACTCCTCCCACGTCGGCGTCTGCTTCTGCGTCGGCACCTGGCTCGAAGGCGGCGATCTCATGGGTGCCGACGTCGTCACCGCCATCAAGTATTTCGGCGAACGCGGCAAGATCTGGAAGGTCCACTTCCGCAACATGTCCGCCCCGCTCCCCCACTTCGTCGAGACCTTCGTCGACAATGGCTACTACGACATGTATTCCGCCATGCGCGCCCTCCGTGAAGTGAACTTCGACGGCATCGTCATAGGCGATCACTTCCCCCAAATGGCCGGCGGGCCAAAGGTCGCCGTGGCCTACACCGTCGCCTGGATCCGCGCCATGATCGACCGCGCCAACGCCGAAGCCGCCGCCAAAAAAGCCTGATCCTGACAGCCCCGCCGGCACCGGCGGGGGCGCTGCTATACTCGCTTTCTAAATGCCGCTTAATTCTCTCACCGCGCGCATCCGCGAGATGCTGCACGGTGACAAAGTGTCAGAAGAAGCCGTCTTTGCCGAGCTCTACGGCTCCCTCCGTTCCGCCGCCCGCCACCTGCTACGTCGCGAGGCCGCCAGCGGATGGACACCCACCGAACTCGTCAACGAAACCTACGCCCGCCAGCTCTCCCGCGGTAAATACGCCATCACCGACCGCCACCACTTCATCCGCGTCGCCCAACGCGCCATGCGCCATGTCCTGATCGACGCCGCCCGCAGCCGCCAAACCGCCAAACGCGGCGGTGGCGCCGCCCTCGCCAGCCTCGATGAATCGGGACACGACGCCCCCGTCCTCGCCGACTCCATCGACCCCGAAGAAATTCTCTCTCTCCACAACGCCCTCGACGCCCTCGCCCGCATGGACCAGCGCGCCGCCGACGTCTTCGAACTCCGCCACTTCTTCGGCTACTCCACCGAAGAAGTCGCCGAAATCCTCGAAGTCTCCCCCGAACGTGTCCGCGACGACTGGGAATTCTCCCGCACCTGGCTCCGCGACCGCATCCAAACCGACATCCCCGGCGACCGCCCCTAACCCAGTTTTCCCTGGGAGCCGGGCTACCGGAAAACCCCTCAATTCCCGATTTTCCCGACCGAATCTCCACCCAACCACCCCGCCACCGCCCGCCCAAACTCCCCCGCACTCCGCGGCCGCGCCAACACCTCCATCGCCACCGCCTCCCGCAACGGGCACTCCCCCAACCCCGCCAAATCCGGCCGCAACGCAAACAACTTCTCCTCCAAATCCCGCGCCAACTGCCCCGTCTCCGCCCCCAGTCCCATCACGGCCGCCTGCCGCCCCGTCAACAACTCAAAAATCACCAGCGCCAGCGCGTAAATATCGGTGCCCGGCGCGCCGTACCCCACCAACTGCTCTGGCGCCATATACAACCACGACCCAGCCGCCCGCGTCAGGCTATGCTGCGTCGCCCGCGGGTCTTTCACAATCGCAATCGAAAAGTCGATCAACGTCACCGAATCCCCATCCATCAGAATGTTCTCCGGCTTCAAATCCCGATGCACAATCCCCGCCGCATGCAGCGTCTCCAACGCCCCGCACATCTGTTCGGTAAACAGCCGAATCCGCGCCACCGAAAACGTCTCCCCACGCACCAACAAAGCCCGCAGTGCCTCCCCGCCTACAAAATTCATCACCAAATACGGCGCCCCGCCCGCCGTCCGCCCATGCCCCAAAAACCGCACAATATGCGGATGCCGCAGCCGCTCCAGCGCTTCCACCTCCTGCTCCATTCGCGCCGCCAGCCAATCTTTATCCCGCTGCGGCGTCTCCGTATACACCTTCACCGCCACCGTCTCGCCGCTCACAACATCCTCCGCCACATAGACGTGCGAAAACCCGCCACTCCCACACCGCCGCCCTAATAAATACCGCTCGCCCAACACCGTTCCCGGCGCCAACACGTCCGTCTCCCCCTCGCCCGCAAACACCGGCCGGAATACCTCCCGCGCCCGCGACAACATCCGCAGCACCGCCGGGTCCGACGACTGCCGCCGCCCCTTCAGCGAATCCAGAAACTCCTGCTTCTGCCGCTGAAACCGCGCCTGCGCCCGCCGCCGCCAAGCCCACTGCCCAACCCCCGCCAACACCAGCGCCACCGATGCCGTCCCGTAATAATACGGGTTCCGCCGCGCCGGATACGCCGCCCGAATCTTCCACTCCCCAGCCGTTCGCCACTCCCGTCCCGGCCGCACCCGCGCCGACACTTCCAACGTGTGCTCGCCCGCCCGCAAATCCGCTAGCCGCACCGTCCCATCGGCCGACACCCGCTCCACCCCATCCACACGGAACCGATACTCCAACGCCCCCCGCCGCTCAAAGTACAATGACCCAAACCGCAACTCCACCGTCGACCCCTCCTCCGCCTCCCCCATCCGCTCCGGCGCCAACTCCACCGCCCCCGTCCCCCTCTGCAACGAAGCCAAAAACACCCGCGTCTCCGCCTCCTTCCCAAACATCGCATCGTCCGGATAGAAGTGGTGCAACTCACCCCCCGCGCCCACCCACAACGACCCATCGCTTTCATCGAAATGGATCCCCTGCTGCGCCACCTCCACCGCCTCGCCAAACCCCTCAAAATGCCCGAACGGCACCCATTGCGAAGGATCATCCACCGCGTCCAACGGCGCCACCTTCAGTCCGTCCCGGCTCCCCCGCCAAAGCCAGCCGCGCCGCCTGTCAATGTCCATCGCGTGAATCCGCGAAATCCCGAACCCCCCAGCCTCGGAATAGTGGTCAATCTGGGGCTTCCCATTCGCCCGCGGCCGGATCCGGCAGTACTCTTCCCGTGTGTTATACCCGTAGAAAATCTCCCCCGCGTTCCGCACCGCAATCGCCCGGCCCGAATTCTCCCGCAACCCCTGCGCCACGTCGATCAACTTCCACTCCCCCTCGCGCCCCACCAACAGCCCCGTGTCCGTACACGCATACAACGTCCCATCCGCCAGCATCTCCCCGTCCTGCCCGTTGCCCGAAACCGTGTACCCGCGCGGCGTCCGCAGACGCAACTTCCCACCCTCCCGGTCCAGGACCCGCAACCCAGCCGAACCCAATGCCCACCAGCTCCGCCCCGCCTGGTAAGGCAAAATCTGCAGCACTGTATCTGTCACCCCCGGTTGCGGTTCAGGCGTTACCAGCCGTCCCTGCTCGTCGTACTCCCGCGCCTCCTCGGCAAACATGCCCGTCAGGAACCGGTCCCCGCCTGTCGGCACAACGCTCGAAATGTTCAGCATGCTCGCCGCCGGGGTCAACGGCGTCAGCCGCTCCCGCTTGGCGTCCATCCGGTACATCCCCCCATTCCCAACCATCACCCGCGTGCCGTTCGCCAGCCGCGCCGTATCAATCGGCGCCGTGTCCTGAATGCCTTCTTTCTCTCCCCAATACTCCCAGCGCCGCGGACGGGACCACACCGACAGCCCCACCCCGCTCCCCAGCCAGTAGCTCCCGTCCATCCCCTGCGCCCAGGCATTGACGTTCGGCGGCAACCCATTCGCGCCCCGCACATGATACGGCCGCGCCGCCCCCTTCGGGAACACCGCCAGATACGGGCCCGGCAGCCAAATGTTTCCCTCCCGGTCCAGCCCGATCTGTACATTCTCGCTGTACGGCGCCACGTCCCCGCCAAACGCCTCCTCCTTCGCCGTCCCCGGGCACCGCCGTGTGGTCACGCCGTTATCCCGCCCCCAGATACACCCCGAATCGTCCCGCACCACCGAGTGCATGTACCAGCCCTTGCGGTGCATTGGGACTCGCTGAATCCGCGGCGGCCACGCACCAAGGTCGGCCGCGTCAATCCGGCAGGCGTCCGCCTCGCAACCAAACCACAGGTTCCCCTGGTTGTCGAACATCAGCCGTTCATTCAACTCCGTGGGCACACTCCGCACCCGCTCCATTCCCTGGTCGATCACTGCCAGCCGCTCCCCGCGCAGCCGCTCGGTCGGCCGCCCAAAGTTCGCAAACACCCGTTCCCCCCGCGCCACCAGCCCATGGATTGGCGCCGTGGACAGTCGCCGCGGCAGGATCCGCCGCGCCGGATGCGTCACAAATAGCCCCGTCGTACTCCCGCTCACCACCCATCCATCGCTCGTCACCGCCAGCAGCAGCGTGCCCCGCAGTAAGCCCTGCGGATCGGGCACCGCCACGCTCCGCTCCCCGTCAAACTGCAATACCTGATCGGTCGTTGCCACCCACAACGCCCCGCGCCCATCCACGGCCAGCGCCACCGCTCCGCGAACCGCCGGCGTGCCATCCGCCACTCGGATCGGATACCGCTGCGCCCCCAGCGTCAGACCCGCTATCAGCAGTAAAAATACGCGAACGGCCATGGAGTAAGTTCACAGTGTACCCCACGGCCGCTCGCCCGCCCGGCTACTTACAGGCCAGATACCGCGCGTAGTTCAGCCGCACGCCGTTCGACGGCTGATACCCCGTCCCATCAAACTTCTCCGTATACAAAAACGCCTGCTGCCGGCACAGCGTGTCGCTCGGCATCTTGTACAGAACGAACCCGCGCCGGGTCCGGTTCAGCGGTATGCCCAGGCTGTTCTTGTGAATGTTCCAAGGCGCCGTGTCCATCACGGTCTTGACCACCTTCCCGCCCGGATGCCAGTCATCGACACCCTTCCGCGCAAAGCCCTCAATCCGCGCATCGTGCGGTCCATCCGGAAAGCTCCACTGCGGCGCCAGCCGTGCGATCTCTTTCTGCAACGCGTCCAGCGCCGCCAGCGATTCCGGATCCGAAAACTTCTGCTTAAACTTCTCCGGATACAGCGCCGCGTCTTTCTCGACGGTGGTATCGGCCTGCAAATAGCCATCGGCGCCCGCCATTCGCGCCTGGAGCTTTTCCACCTGTTTAGCGGCAAAGCCGGCGCCAAACAGCGCGCCGGCCACAAGGGTAAGTAAGAGGGTATGTTTCATATGAGCCTTCCCAATTGGTCTCGCAATCTCCCTCTCTCCCGGATCACCTCCCCGTAAAACACCCGCAATATTATGGTGTCAGTCACCTCATTTTTTTCCGTAAAACGTTCTTCTCACGCCATCCCGCCCCTACTCCACCCGGAACGTCACCGTCGAAACATTCGCAATGCCGTCCTCCTGCCGGATCACAATCTGCTTCTGCCCCGGCCCGATCCGCACCGGCAGCGGCCCCAAATTAATCTGGTCCAACCCCTGATACTGCCCCTGCGCCACCGGCACCGCCTTCGTCAACGGGTCGAACAGCAGACCCTCCGTCCGCACCTACCGCGCCGACACTTTCAAAAACGTCCCCGCCGCCACCCCCTTCCCGTTCTATGCCGCCGTGTAAATGGCCGTCGCCTCCACCTCCACCTCTACCGTAATCCGCTGCCCGCCAATCGCGATCTGCGCCAACCCCGCCGCTGTCCCCGCCGGAATCAGATACAGCAACTGCCCCTGCGACACAAAGTACAACGGCGCCAGCCGCGCCGTGCCCTTGGCATCCGTCACCGTCACCTGCACCTCGCCCAGCGTCGTCGGCCACGGGTTCGCCGTCGCCACAATCGCCTCCGGCGCCACCGCCCCGCTCACCGCATAACTCGCGCTCGAAATCGTCGCAATCGCCGGCCCCGGTGTCGCCCCCGTCATCCAGTTCCACAAGAGTTCGTAGTAGCTATACGCCGTCCCATTCGGCCCCGACCGGATCTTCCTTCCCATAAATCCATCGGTATTGCTCCACGTCACGTGCACCCCGCACAGCCGCCCCACCGCTCCCGGCGTAAAGTTAATCGCCGCCTTCTCCACCGCCGTGTTCCGCAAATGCCCCAACGCCGTCAGCTGGTCGTGCAGCGTCTGGCTGATTTGTGCCGGCGTAATGGGAATCCCCGATCCACCAGATCCTGAATCTGGAAAACCGGTGTCGTAATGTGGTTCAGCTCCACACACCCGTTATCGGCGCACACATACCTCGCCCCCGGATGCGCAGCCAGGCAGGAGTCGTCCAACTGGTTATTCATCAGCGCGAACTCTTTTTCAGACGACGCCGTCTTGGTCACAGACACCGGGTCCCTCGGATCGCCCGCCGGAAACCCTTGCCGCCCATTCACGTTCGGCATAAACGTCGACTCCAGATTGCCCCGCAGCCGCGCCGCAATCCGGTCCAGGTGCGTCCGCACCGCCGTCGCCCCGGCCGAATCGCCGGAAATCAGCACGTCCGTCGCATCGGACAACTTCGGCATCCCCGCCACCCCAGCCAGCAGCGCCGCAATCGTCGCCCCCCGGTAGTGCGCCGTATAGGGCTTCGTCGAGTCCGTCTCACTCCGGAATACCACGTCCGATTTCTGCCCCTGCCCGGTATCTGACGAACAGTAATTCACTATCACCGCCCCCCCGCCCCCGCCCGCACATACATGAACGCCGGCGTGCCATCGTTGCAAACCGCCCCAGGTGCGTTCAAAACAATCCGTTTCATATCCCCGTTCGGGCTCGGTCCTCCCGGGCTCAGCCGCGGCTTCCCCGTCGGCGTATTCGCGCGAATCGATGTCTCCCGAATGTTCGGAACCGTCTGGGAAAAGGCGCCAACAGCGCCGAGAATCAGCAGGAGTGTAAGTCGCATATCGGGTTTGTCACTCATATTTCGCAAAACCCCGAAAACCTGGATCGCAGAAAACGAACCCACCCCGAATGGGACAATAGGCCCGTGGCGCCCCCAACCATCATCCTGGCCATCGATAGCGCCGAAACCCGTCTCTTCGAGCGCTACGCCGCCGCCGGGCACCTCCCTTTCCTCGGCCGTTTCGTCAAGGACTGGCGCATCGTCGAAGGCCCCCACCACTTCTGCGAAATGGGTGCCTGGACGACCTTCTGGTCCGGAGTCCCCGCCGTCGAACACGGCTACCACTGCATCCGCCGCCTCCTCCCCGGCCAGTACGCCGTCGAACTCTGCCACCGCCCCCTCAAGCCCTGCCCGCCCTTCTGGACAGACCTCCCCAGCTCCGTCTCCCTCTGGGACGCCCAGGAAGTCGATCCCGACCCCGCCCTCCCCGGCGAACAGCTCTGCAACTGGCGCACCTCCTACGCCGAGCGCTGCCCTCCCATCCCAGCCTCCCACCCGGAATCCCTCCTGCCCGACATCGAAGCCCGCTATGGCCCCGCCTCCCGCCCCGTGGCTATCAACCTCCGCGATACCCCCGAGCGCCGCGAAAAGTACTTCCGCCAATCCAAAGAGCGCATCGCCGCCACCGGCCGCCTCTTCCGCGAAGCCCTCACCAAAGGCGGCCGCGACCTCTACATCTTCGGCACCGCCGAACTCCACAGCGCCGGCCACCTCTGCTGGACCTATGACGACGACGGCGAACGCCGCATGCTCGAACTCCACCAGGACATGGACCGCGAACTCGAAGCAGTCTGCCGCCTCGCCCCGGAAGGCGCGAAGATCCTCGCCGTCTCCGCCTACGGCATCTACGAGAACTACCCCTGTTCCGACGTCGCCGAACAGATCCTCCGCGGCCTCGGCTACCAGGTCGCCCCAACTGGCGGCGGCAAGTCGCTGAAAAGCCTCCTCCCCCTCCCCCTCCGCCGCAAGATCGGCGAGTATCTCCCCATGGAGACCCAGGAGCGGCTTATCAACGAAGGCCTCCGCGCCAACACCGACTGGAGCCGCTCCGTCGCCTTCGGCATGCCCACCCTCTACACCGGCTACATCCGCATCAACCTCCGCGGCCGCGAACCCCAGGGCATTGTCGAACCCGGCCCGGAGTACGACGCGCTAGTCGAAAAGATCGCCAACGACTTCGCCCAACTCGAAAGCCCGGCCCCGTCAAAGATCCGCCGCATCGCCCAGCTCAGCGGCGGCATCCCCCAGCATTTGCCGGACATCATGATCAGCTGGCAGGAGCGCGAGACCCCCTGGGAGTCCGTAGTCCACCCCCGCTATCAGGCTCCGTTGCCGAAGCACAAATTCCACCGCAGCACCTATCACAGCTACCGCGGCTTCATCGGCGCCCTGGACCCCAAACTACTGGAAGGCGTCCCCCAAACGCTCGACATCCCCGACGTCGCCGCCCACCTCCGCCGGATTTCCCTGGGAGCCGGGCTACCGGGAAAGTCCTTGATTTAGGAATTGCCCGAACGGCCGCGCTCGTAGAAGTACCCGGCGGCATTCGCGATCTGCGAAGCCACCAACAGCAACGTCTGCAACGCAGCCACTCCTGCCGAAGAATACCCCCAGGGAAACAGCAACATCCGCCAATAGAACTGCACCGGCGCGACCTGTACCCCGCTGTCCCCCCGCACGCCCCGCCGCGCGTGGAACTGAAACGCCCCCCGCCCATACCGGAAATGCTGCCGCAGAAACCCCAAAAAATCCAGGTCCTGATGATGCAATACCACCGCCTCCGGCGCATGCCGTAGCGGGTACCGCGCGTTCCAACGCCCGCAGATGTCCCGGTCCTCCGCCGCCGCCAGCGGAAACGTCTCGTCAAATCCGCCAATCTCCATCAGCAACGCCCGGGGAAACGCCACATTGTTCGTGCAGAAAAACGGCATCCGCGAGTCGGTGTAGTTGTACAGGTAGGAGATCAACAGCTGGCTGGCGTTCCCGCAAATCCCATTCTCCGGCGCCGGCTTCACGTCCCCGCCCAACCCCGCCCCCGGCGTCGACTGAACGGCTCGTGCAAACGCCGCCAACCACCCCGGCTCTGGCCGGCAGTCGTCGTCGGTCAGGACAATGAAATCCCCCGCGGCCACTGCAATCCCCGCATTCCGCGCCACCGCCGGCCCCCGGCTCTCCTGCCGCAGCAACCGCACCCCCGCATGCCGCGCCACAATCCCATCCAGCGCCACCGCACTCCCATCATCAACGACGATGACCTCAAACCCGTCCCGCGGAAACGACTGCCTGTCCAGCGCCGCCAGGCACCGGTCCAGCATCTCCGGCCGGTTTCGCGTGGGAATAATGACAGAAAACAGCATCGACTCGCTAACCCAGTATCGAACGATACGCCTTTATGAATCGACTCGTAAACTGTTCCATCCCCAACTCTGCCTCCGCGTGCGCCCGCCCGGCCTGCCCCATCCGCTCCGCCGCCTCCCGGTTCGTCAATATCGTGCGCAACGCCGCCACCCACGCCCCCATATCCCCAGCCGGCACAGTCAACCCCGTCAGCCCATGCCGCACCACCTCCGCCAACCCGCCCACCGCGCTCGCCACCACCGCCGTCCCCCGCATCTGCGCCTCGGCCGCCGTCAGTCCAAACGGCTCCTGCCACTTCGACGGAACCGCCTGCACCCACGCCCCGGCGAACCTCGTCTCCATCGCCTCCCGCGACAGGTGCCCCGTGAACTCGACGTTCGGCCCTGCCTGGGCTTCCAACGCCATCCGCTCGGGCCCCTCCCCCGCGAAAACGAACCTGGCCTCCGGCAACGCCCTCGCCGCCTCCACCAAAACATGCGCCCCCTTCTCCCGGACCAATCGCCCGGCAAACACCGCCAGCGGCGGCCCCGTCAAAGTCGGCCGCTGCGGCCGTGTCTCCACCCCGCAGGGGATCACCATCCGCGCCTCGCACCCCCACTCGCCCAGCGCCCGTTGGACATACCCGCTATTAGCCACAATCAGCCGGAAGGCGCCCTTCCGCTCCCGGAACCTCTGCAATCCCCAGGAGAGCGGCAGCCAGTCCTGCACCGGTACGCACCGCTCCCGCAAACACGCCGCCCCCGCCCGGTGTGTGCAGGCGTCCCCGTTCGGCAACACCCGCGTCCCCGTCAGGCAAATTGGCCGGTACCACTGCGCATGGTACACCGACGGCACCTCCGCCAGCACCGGCAAAACCGACGGCGACAACTGCGTCAAAAACATCGCCACATGCACCACATCCGGCCGGAACTCGGCGATCGCCCGGCGCAACGCCCCCGCCGCCATCGGATTAGCCAACTGCACCAACCCACGCAGCTTCCCGGTCGTGCCAAAACACAGCCGGTCCGCCTCCGCCGCGCCGACCGAACTCGACAGCCAGCTCACCGTATGCCCCTGCCGCCGCAACTCGTCCCGATGGTTGGCCAGCAGTCGCTCCACGCCGCCCGAACCATCGCTGTAGTCGCTAAGGAGGAGGATCCGCAAGTCCTCCAGTTTAGCCCCCGGCAGGGTGGAAGTGCGCGTGGAAGTACCGCTTGGCCACCTCCGCCGACAGCGCATACAGCAACGTGATTCCCACCACCAGCCCCAACAGTGGCAACGGCAACGGAATGAACCCCAGCAGCCGGCTCCCCGGCAGATACGGGATCGTCAGCGTCAACGCCGTCACCGCGATCGTCGAAATCAGCAGCCACTTTCCCGGACGGCTCCGGTAGAACGGCAGCCGCGTCCGGACCACCAGCGCCACGACAAGCTCCGTCAGCAATGACTCAATAAACCACCCCGTCCGGAACTCCTCCGGCGACGCATGCACCCCCCACAGCAGCACGCCGAACGTCAGGTAGTCGAACACCGAACTCACCAGCCCGAACAGGATCATGAAGTTCCGGATGTAGGTGATGTCCCAGCGGTGCGGCCGCTCAATCCACTCCCGGTCCACATCGTCGCTCGCGATGGCCATGCCCGGTATATCGGACAGGAAATTGTTCAACAGAATCTGGTTCGCCAGCAGCGGCAGGAAGGGCAGGAACAGCGATGCCCCGGCCATGCTGAACATGTTCCCGAAGTTGGCGCTGGTGGTCGTAAAGATGTATTTCAGCGTGTTGGCGAAGGTGCGCCGGCCCTCCTCGATGCCCTGCCGCAGCACGTCCAGGTCGTGCTCCAGCAACACGAAATCAGCCGACTCCTTGGCCACGTCCACAGCGCTGTCGACGGATATCCCCACATCGGCGGCATGCAGCGCCGGGGCATCGTTGATCCCATCGCCCATGTAGCCCACCGTGTGGCCCATCTTCTGCAGTGCCTGGATGATCCGTTCCTTCTGGTTCGGGTCGACCTCGACGAACAGGGACGTCCGTTCGGCCTTGTGCCACAGCGCCTCATCGGACATGTCCCGTAGCTGACTGCCGGTCAGAATGCCCGTCGCGTCCAGCCCCACTTCGTTTGCCAGATGGGCGGCCACCAGGTGGTTGTCTCCGGTGATGAGCTTGACCGTTACGCCCAGCTTGGCCAGGTTGACCAGCGTCTCCCGCACGCCCGGCTTCGGCGGGTCGAAGAACAAAAGGAACCCGGCAAAGGTCAGGTCCCGCTCCTCGGGTTTCTCCCCGGCCGCGAGCGTCCGTGTCGCCACGCCCAGCACCCGCATGCCCTTGGCGCTCCAGGCCACATACTGGTCGCCCACCGTCAGCGGGACCGGGCCGCAAACGCCCAGGACGTTCTCCAACGCGCCCTTGGTGATCAGCCGCCGAACGCCGTCCTTCTCCACCACCACGCTCAGCCGCTTCCGCGTGAAGTCGTAGGGGATCTCATCGGTCTTCGCATAGCCCGCCGGCGGCGTGCCTGCCGCGAGAATGGCTTCGTCCAGCGGGTTCGCCAGACCGGTCTGCAAAGACGCGTTCAACAGCGCCAACTGCAGCACTTCGTCCGACGGGCTGCCATCCGCGCCCAGAGCGCCATCCAGTTTGACGACGCCGAGCGTCAGCGTACCCGTCTTATCGGTGCAGAGAATGTCCATACTGCCGAAGTTCTCGATGGCGTTCAGGCGGCGGACAATCACGCCCCGCTCGGCCATGCGCTGCGCGCCGCGGGAGAGCGTGATGCTCAGGATCGCCGGCAGCAGTTCGGGCGCCAGGCCCACGGCAAGCGCGATGGCGAACAGCAGGCTCTCGATGGGTGGCTTGGCGCCAAAAACGTTGATCGCGAAGACCGAAAAAAACCAGCACGATCATGACCTTCGTCAGCAGGTACCCGAACTTCCGGATGCCCTGTTCGAAGCCCGTCTCCGGCGGGCGGAGCGTCAGTTTGCCGGCGATCTGGCCGAAGGCCGTTCGCGGGCCCGTCTCGGTGACCAGCGCCCGCGCGGTGCCGGAACGAACCGAGGTTCCCAGGAACACCGTGTTGGTCCGTTCGGCCAGGCTCGCCGTGGCTGGGATGGCGCCCGGCCGCTTCTCGGCCGGGTAGGTCTCGCCGGTCAGCACGGCCTGGTTCACGAAGCAGTCCCGGGCCTCGAGCACCGTCGCGTCGGCCGGGATCAGGGAGCCAGCGGAGAGCAGGACCACGTCGCCCGGCACCACGCCTTCGAGCGGGATGGCGATCGGCTTCCCATCGCGGAGCACGGTGGCCTTGGCCTGCACCCGCTGGCGGAGTTTCTCCATAGCGCGTGTGGCCGAGTATTCCTGGAGGAAGCTGAGCACCGCGCTGCCGAAGATGACGATCAGGACGATCCCGGCGTCCACCCATTCCCGGACGAACAGGGAGACGGTGGCGGCGGCGACCAGGATCAGCAGCAGCGGGCTGCGGAGCTGGGCCAGGAACAGGCGGACGGCGGAGGTCTTCGACTCGGTGGCGAGCGAGTTGGGTCCGAACTTCTGGAGGAGGCTGGAGGCCTGCGCGGAGGTGAGGCCTTGTTCCATACCCCGAGTCTGGACCTGCGGGGCGGTAAGATCAAGCCATGATTCGGATTGGGTTGGGAATGGCGGTGGCGTGCGTGGCGGTGGTGTCCGGCCAGACGAGGATCGAGCTCGATGCCCGCGTGAAGATGAAGGTGGAGATGAAGGGCGTGCCGGTGCCGCCGCGGGAGCAGGTGCTGCGCCGGGAGCGGATCGCGATGAAGGGCCAGCTACTGCGCCTGGACGCCGGGGAGCATTTCCTGATCCAGGACGCCCCAAAGGGGACTCTGCTCCTTGGCCGCCTGTCCGATAAGAGTTATGTCCGGACGACGCCGGAGCGGTTCGCCGAGGTGCTGACCAACTACGCGAAGTCCCTCCGCCGTGCCGGCGCGACGCCGTCGCAGAAGGTGGAGATGCTGGCCGCGCCCGCTGCGCCGCCGTTCCAGTGGAAGGGGCAGGAGACGGAGCCATTGAGTTGCCGGTTCCGGATGACGATCCAGTCGCCGCTGCTGAAGGAGCCGGTGGTAGCCGATTCGACGGTGCATATCTATACGGTGCCGCTGACCGGTGAGGCGGCCAAGGCGCTGGCGGCGAGTGAAGCGTTCCGGTTGAACAAAGGGACGGGAGCGATGGACCTGAACGGGGCGATGGGGATCGACGTGGACGCGGCGAAGGCTTTAGAGGGCTGCATGCCGAAGGGGCGGATCGCGGTGCGGTCGGTCTCGTTGACGGAGATGACCCTGACGGTGCCGGTGGAGATGCGGATGGAGGCGGAGGTGGTCTTCGACCTGGGTGTGACGCCGGCGGCGGAGTTGGCTCCAGAGCTGTTCGCGGTACCGGAGGGGTGGACGGAAGCCGCGGCGGAGAGCCTGGAGGAGCGGGTGATGCAGTACCTGCGCCCACCGGCGGCCGCCAGTGGCGGGGCGCTCGGATAGCCGGCGGAGTTGGCGTGGCGGCGACTGATGCTGTGGCCTGGTTCGCGGCGGGAGCGGCGGTGTTTGGAACGCGGACGGCCAGGGGCTGTTTGACTGAACGAGTGCCGGCGAGGTTCGCGTCGTGCGGCGGGATGGCGCGCGGCTGGCCGGGGGGAGGCCCGTGACGGAGTGGTTTTCGCGAGGCTGGCGTGGCGGTGACTGATGCTGTGGCCGGGTTCGCGGCGGGAGCGGCGGCGTTTGGAACGCGGACGGCGCAGGGGCTGTTTGACTGAACGGGTGCCGGCGAGGTTCGCGTCGTGCGGCGGGATGGCGCGTGGCTGGCCGGGGGAGGCCCGTGACGGAGTGGTGCTCGCGAGGCTGGCATGACGGCGGGTCGTCCTGTGACCGGGTTCGCGGCGGGAGCGGCGGTGTTTGGAACGCGGACGGCGCAGGGGCTGTTTGACTGAACGAGTGCCGGCTAGGCTTGCATCGCCAGCGGCGGGATGGCGCGGGCCGGCCGAGGGAGGCCCGTGACGGAGTGGTGTTCGCGGGGTTGGCGCGGCGGAGCGTTGCTGGCGAGGACTGGCGGCACATACTGCTGGCTGGCTGATTGACGGGTCTGGAGGTTTGCGTTGTATCTCGCGGCGTTTTCCGGTAGCCCGGCTCCCAGGGGAATCTGGGGTGGGGGAGGGCGATACAATAGCAGTCGCGATGCGACCTGTATTCCTGTTGATGTTGGCTGTGCCGGTGTTTGCCCAGAAGGGCGTGGACTTCCAGAAAGAAGTCCGGCCGATCTTGTCCGATGCTTGCTTCCATTGCCATGGGCCGGATAAGGGGTCGCGGATGGCGGGGTTGCGGCTGGATACCCAGGAAGGCGCGATGGCGCGGGCGATCGTGCCCGGCAAGCCGCTTGAGAGCAAGCTGTATCAGCGGGTCATGCAGGAGAACGCCGCGCTGCGGATGCCGCCGGCTTCGGCGCACAAGGTGTTGACCGATGCGCAGAAGGACACGCTGAAGCGCTGGATTGAACAGGGCGCTCCGTGGAAAGAACATTGGGCTTTTAAGGCCCCCGAGAAAGCCGCCGTCCCCGCTGGCAGGAACGCGATTGATTACTTTATTCAGGCCAAGCTGGAGGCCGAAGGGTTGAAGCCGGGCGTTGCCGCCGACCGGCGGACGCTGGCGCGGCGTGTGGCTTTGGACCTGACCGGGCTGCCGCCGGAACCGGCCGACGTTGAGGCGTTTGTCGCCGACAAGGCGCCGAACGCCTATGAGCGGATGGTGGACAAGTTCCTGGCCTCACCGCGCTACGGGGAGCACCGGGCGCGCTACTGGCTGGACGCGGCCCGCTATGCCGATACCCACGGCATCCACGTGGATAACTACCGCGAGATGTGGCCCTACCGCGATTGGGTGATCGGGGCGTTCAACAAGAACATGGCGTGGGACAAGTTCGCCGTGGAGCAGATTGCCGGCGACATGCTACCTAACCGGACGCTGGAGCAGCAGGTGGCGAGCGGCTTCCACCGCTGCGGGATTTCGACCAACGAGGCCGGGATCATCGAGGACGAGGTACTGGCCATCTACGCGAAGGACCGGGTGGACACGACGGGTACCGTCTTCATGGGGCTGACGATTGGCTGCGCGACGTGCCACGACCACAAGTTTGACCCGCTGACGCAGAAGGACTTCTATGCGCTGGCGGCGTTCTTCCGGAACACGACCCAGCACACGATGGACGATAACAAGCCGGATCCGCCGCCGATCGTGGTGGTGCCGCGGGCTGAGGACCGGGCGCGGTGGGAAGCGCTGCAGAAGGAGATGGCGACGCTGGAAGCCAAGCGGGTGGCGTTGCGGGCTGGCAGTGTTGTGCCGAAGCATGGCGACCACAAGACGCCGTTGGAGCCAAAGGCGCAGGTGTTTTCGCTGTGGAAGGCGGACCTGGGCGCGACGAAGATCGGAGTGGGGGAAACGCCGGGGCAGAAGGCGATTCGCTTCGGCAAAGGCGAGTTTGTGACGCTGCCGAACCAGACGGCGTTCGACTCCGATAAGGCCTTTTCGATCGCGACGTGGATCTACTTTCCGAGCGGGGAGGACGCCTTCGCGGTGGCCAGCCAGAATGACCCGAAGCGGAAGAACATGGGCTGGACTCTCGACATCCGGGCGCGCGTGGCGCTGTTCCGGTTGACCGGGGACGACGGGAAGTCGATCACGGTGCAGGCGGCGCATCTGTCGCAGTTGAAGCAGGGGTCGTGGAACCACCTCGCGGTGACCTACGACGGGACGCGGGAGCAGGCGGGGCTGCGGATGTATCTGAACGGCCAGGTGATCTCGCTGCAGGGCGGGGGAGACCAGAACACGCGGTTGACCGGGAGCATTTCGCCGGGCACGCCGTTGTTGCTGGGTAAGGAGAACCTGCGCGGCTTTGAGGGCGGGGCGATTTCGGAGTTCCAGATCTTCAACCGGGCGATTACGGCGGAGGAAGCTCTCGTGGTGAAGCAGTGGCCGATGGCGGACCGGTTGCGGTACCTGACGCTGCACGATAAGGAGTACCGGGGGCTGAACGCCAAGTTGGCGGTGATGGAAGCCGAGGCGCGGGCGATCCGGAAGCGGGGCGCGGTGACGCTGGTGATGGAGGAGCGCGCGGACGCGAAGCCGAAGGCCAACATCCTGTACCGGGGCATGTACGACGCGCCTCGGGAAGAGGTGGAGCCGAACGTGCCGGGCGTGTTGCCGCCGATGGATCCGAGTCTGCCGCGGAACCGGCTGGGGCTGGCGAAGTGGGTTGTGGATCCGGCGAATCCGCTGACGGCGCGGGTGACGATCAACCGGTTCTGGCAGGAGATTTTCGGGACGGGGATTGTGAAGACGGCCGAGGATTTCGGGTCGCAGGGGACGCCGCCGTCGCATCCGGAGTTGTTGGACTGGCTCGCGGTCGAGTTCCGTGAGACGGGTTGGGACGTGAAGAAGATGTTGAAGCTGATGCTGCTGTCGGACACCTACCGGCAGTCGGCTTTGGTGACGCCGGAGAAGCTGAAGAAAGACCCGGAGAACCGGTTGTTGTCGCGCGGGCCTCGGTACCGGGTGGACGGGGAGGTGGTGCGGGATGCGGCGCTGGCGGTGAGCGGGTTGTTGGACCCGACTGTCGGCGGGCCGAGCGTGAAGCCGTACCAGCCGGAGGGCGTTTGGGAGGCCGTCGCGATGAACGGCAGCAACACCAAGTTCTACAAGCGGGACGACGGGCAGAAGCTGTACCGTCGCAGCGTGTACTGGTTCTGGAAGCGGAGCGCGCCGCCGGCGTCGATGGAGCTGTTTAACGCGCCGACGCGGGAGAACTGCACGGTGCGGCGGGAGCGGACGAACACGCCATTGCAGGCATTGACGACGATGAATGACCCGCAGTTTGTGGAGGCGTCGCGGGCACTGGCGCAGCGGGCGATCCAGGCGGGCGGCGGCTTCGATGAGCGGCTGTTGTATGTGTCGTCGCGCGTGTTAGCGCGGCCGTTCGTGGCCAAGGAGCGGGACGTGCTGCACCGCGCCTATGTGGACTTGCAGGCGCATTATGAGACGCACGCGGCGGAGGCGAAGAAGCTGCTGGCGGTGGGCGAATCGAAGGCCGATGCGGCGATTCCGGCGGCGGAGTTGGCCGCGTGGACGATGTTGGCGAGCAATGTGTTGAACCTGGACGAGGCTTTGAATCAGTAATGTTTATCGATCCTTCTGACGAAGCGGTTTTAGCCGAGACGCGGCGGCAGTTTTTCGGGCGCGGGGCGCGGGGGCTGGGCGCGTTGGCGTTGGCCTCGATGGGCGCGAATGGCGCGGCGGCGATCCCGCATTTTGCGCCGAAGGCGAAGCGGTGTATCTACCTGCACATGGTGGGCGCGCCGCCGCAGCAG
>CANIVU010000075.1 GCA_947470805.1 Acidobacteriota bacterium
ATCGTCAACGTCCAAACGCCAGCCGCATCCTTCGCCAGCGGCTGCGGCTTCGCCCCACCCAGATGCAACAGAACCTCCGACGCCTTCGGCGCCCGCACGCGGAACGTCACCCGCCGATCGCCATGCACCTCCGGCGACACGAAACGCTCGCGCCCCGCGTTGCCCGGCGAACGGTACGTGTTCGGCCGGCGCTCCTGCGCGCACAATGTCGAAACCAACAGAACGCAAAGTAGGAATTTCATAAGGAAAACAGCGCCTCCCATTCCAACACAAGCCGCGCCGCTTCCGGCGTCTGCTCGGCCGGCGCCCACGCCGCGAAGTCCTTATCGCTCGCCGGCTCCCACGGTCCCGGCTTCACTTCATAGCAAACGGTCACATCGCTCAACGCCACCACCGTGTGCCAGACGCCCGGCGCCAGATCGATCCCGCGCACCGGCCCCGCCGCGTCCAACAGGAACTGCCCCGTCGTCACGCCATTGTCATCAAAGCAGACAATCCCCACCCGCCCCGTCAGCGGCAAAAACGCCTCGCTCTTCGCCGGCGTCACATGCCGGTGCGGCCGCACATACGTCCCCCGCAGCAACACGTTCAGCATCCGATGCGGGTTGTCCGAAGGCCCCGAGTGAAAGTTGTGGTTCATACGCAACCGCGGCGAAGCCCCGGCGCGCTCCGTCAACTCCTCAAACAACCCGTCAGTAATCAGTTGGACACCATGCATACCCTCCAGCGTACCCGCATTATGTTGTGATAATGTACTCCCAACTCTATGCTTCAATTGAGAACACTCACAGCCTTGCTTTGTCTAGGCGCAGCTACCCTTTTGGCCCAAAGTGAACGTGGCAACATCACCGGTATCGTAACGGATCAGTCCGGTGCCGCCGTCCCTGGCGCACAGCTCACGCTCACCCAACGGGATACCAATACAATCACCCGGGCCGTCGCCACCGCCTCCGGCGAGTACAACCTCGGCAACCTCCTTCCCGGCGGCTACCGCCTGGAAGTCACCGCCAACGGTTTCAAGCGGTTCTTGCAACAGAACATCACCCTCTCTGCCGGCAGCACGCTCCGTATCGATACGGCCCTGCAACTCGGCCAGGTCTCTGAATCCATCGAAGTGACCGCCGCCGCCTCCACCATCCAGACCGAAAACGCGAAGGTCACCACGCTGGTGGAAAACAAGCTGGTCGACGAGTTGCCCCTCGTCGTGGCCGGTTCCATGCGCAGCCCGTTCAACCTCGTCGCCGTCGCCGCCGAAGCCAAAGGCAGCGGTCAGAATCTCGCCCTCGGCGGCGGCCAGGTGGCCGCTTGGGACGCTACGCTCGATGGCTACTCCGTCGGCACCAACCGCTCCGGTGACACCGCCGAAGCCGCTCTCAACACGCCATCGGTGGAAGCGCTCACCGAGTTCTCCGTCGACACCAACGGCTTCAAGGCCGAGTACGGCCAGGCAGGCGGCGGCGTCATGAGCTTCGCCTCCAAGTCCGGTACCAACGCCTTCCACGGTTCCGCCTACGACTTCCTCCGGAACGACAAGCTCGACGCGCGCGGATTCTTCGCCCGCACCCGTTCCATCTACCGCCAGAACGATTTCGGCTTCACCGCCTCCGGCCCCGTGCGCATTCCCAAACTCTACGACGGCCGCAACAAGACGTTCTACTTCGTCTCCTACGAAGGCTTCCGCAACCGCGTCGGCGCCAACGATTCCATCCTCTCCGTCCCCACGCCGGAAATGTACAACGGCGACTTCAGCAAATGGGTCAACCAGAACAACCAACTGCTGCCCATCTACAACCCCAACACCACCCGCGCCAACCCGAACGGCGTCGGCTCCATCCGCGATCCGTTTCCGAACAACGTGATTCCGGCGAGCCTGTTCTCGCCCCTGGCGAACCAGATCGCCTCGTACGCCAAAGGCGTCGCCCCCAATCGCGGGTTCGCGCCCGGCACCAGCGGCTACGTGCGCAACAACTACATCGTGTCCGGCGGAACGCAAGTCACCCCGACCGATAAATGGAGCGTCAAAGGCGACCAGAACTTCGGCGCCAACCACCGCCTCGGCTTCCTCTGGAACATGACCACGTTCCGCAACAAGCCAGGCCCGGCGGGCCCTCCCGGACTGCCCGAGCCGCTCTGGAACGGCGCGCTCTCGGCCTGGGATACCGAAGCCTTTCGCTGGAGCCACGACTGGACGATCTCGCCCAGCATGGTCAATCATTTCTCCTTCTCCTTCAACCGCTTCATCAAGGACAGCTTCTCGCCCAACGTCGGCAAAGGCTGGAAGGACAAGATCTGCATCAAGAACGTCATCAATTGCGACAACAACTTCCCCTCGATCAACTTCACAGAGTTCACCGGCTGGGGTTCGGCCTCCAACAACGGAACGCTGCAACCGGGCTGGGGCATCAAGAACGACCTGAGCTACGTCCGCGGGGCGCACACCTATAAGTTTGGGTTCCAACACCAGAACCAGACCGCCAACGGCGTCGGCCAGCAGGACATCGCCGGACGCGCCGATTTCAACTTCCTCGGCACCAGCGTTCCCGGCGCCACCGCCTTCACCAGCGGCAGCTCGTTCGCCAGCTTCCTGCTGGGCGACGCGCACCTCGGCCGCACCGAAACGCCCCGCGAAGTGGCGCAGAACTACCCCTACTTCGGCTTCTACGCCCAGGACGATTGGCGCCTGACGCGCAAGCTGGTCCTGAACCTCGGCATCCGCTACGACTTCACCCTGCCGCCCACCAACAAGAAGGACGAATACTCCGACTTCAATCCCACCCGGCCCAATCCGGCCGCCGGCAACATCCCCGGCGCGCTCTGGTTCGCCGGCTTTGGTGCGGGCCGTGAGAACACTCGCTCGCTGGTCCCCGGATGGTATGGCGGCGTCGGTCCCCGTATCGGCCTGGCGTATTCGCCGGATTCGAAGACGACCATCCGCACCGCGTTCGGTCGCTCCTTCTCCCGCATTACCGCCGTGCAGGGCAGCGGCCACTTCGCCGGCTTCATCGGCCAGTGGGCGTTCCAAAACACCAACCAGGGAATCACGCCGACGTTTAAACTCGACCAGGGTTTGCCTGCCTACCAGTTGCCGCCGTCCATCAACCCGAGCTTCCAGAACGGGCAGGACGTCGATTACTGGAACGGCCAGGACGCCACGCGCGCCCCGGAATCGCTGTTCTGGACGGTGACGACCCAGCGCCAGATCGCGGCCAACACGGTTCTCGAAGTCGGCTATAACGCCAACGTCGGGACCCACCTGCAGTCTGGCATTCTCCGCATGAACCAGCTGGATACGGCGCTCTTCAACCGGCTCGTCGGCCAGATGGGCCGTACGCAGGCGATCGCCATGCTGACGGGCTCCTTCTCGGCGCCCGCCGCGGTGGCCGCTGGCGTCCGCGCCCCCTACCCCGGCTTCACCGGCAGCGCCAACCAGGCGTTGCGGCCCTTCCCGCAGTATCAGAACATCGCCACCGGCGCACAGAACGGCGACAAGAGCGGTCACTCGTCCTACCACGCGCTGATCGTCAAGTTCGACCGTCGCTTCTCCAAGGACCTGACCCTGCAATGGAGCTACGTCTTCTCGAAGATGATCACCGACTCCGACAGCTATTTCGCCAACAGCGAGACGGCGGCGCAGGATCAGTACTACCGCCGCAGCGAAAAGTCGATCGGCCAGTTCGACCAGACGCACGGTGTTAAGTTCTCGACGCTCTACTCGCTGCCGTTCGGCAAGGGCGCCAAATGGTTGACGAGCGGCGTGCTGAGCCACATCGCTGGCGGCTGGCGCTTGGCGGCCATTCAGGTCTACAACAGCGGTACGCCGATTGAACTGACGCGCAACAACCCGTTGCCGATCTTCAACGGCATCACCCGCCCGACCATCTCCAGCTACGAGGGTTGGCGCGCGCCGATCGTGGGCGACAAGTTCGACCCCGCCGTCGACCGCTTCCTGCAGCCGGCGTCCTTCTTCGGCACCCAGCCGGCGGACTTCGGCAACGCCACGCGGCACAACCCGAAGGTGCGCTCCTTCTGGGGCCAGTCGGAGAACGTCAGCATCGCGCGCACGTTCAAGATCACGGAAGGCATCCGCGTGGACCTGCGCGGGGAGGCTTTCAACATCTTCAACCGCACGATCTTCGGTACCGGCAGCACGAACCTGAACGCCGGCAACTTCGGAATCGTGACCGGCCAGGCAAACGACCCGCGACAGATGCAGGTCGGGCTGAAGCTGTACTGGTAACAACCAAAGGAAAAGGCCCGGTGCGCTTCGCGGCGCACCGGGCCTTTTTGTTTTGTAGCGGGTTAGTCTTCGTCGTGCTGGGCGGAGAGGGACGTCAGCACGTTCATGTCTTCGAGCGTGGTGACGTCGCCGGCGACCGTGTGGCTGGTGACGATTTCGCGGAGCAGGCGGCGCATGATCTTGCCGCTGCGGGTCTTCGGCAATGCCTCGGTAAAGCGGATCTCTTCAGGCCGGGCGAACGGCCCAATCTCGTGAGCCACCCACTGGCGCAGTTCGAGGCCCAGCTTCTCGTGATCGCCGATGCCCTTCTTCAGCGTCACGAAGCAGCACACGGCCTGGCCGGTGATTTCGTGGGGCTTGCCGACCACGGCGGATTCGGCGACGGCCGGATGGCGGACGAGAGCCGATTCGATTTCCATCGTGCTCAGCCGGTGGCCGGAGACGTTCATGACGTCATCGACGCGACCGAGGACCCAGTAGTAGCCGTCCTTGTCGCGACGGGCGGCGTCGCCGGTGAAGTAGGCGCCGGGAACCTTGGACCAATACTGTTCCTTGTAGCGTTCCGGATCGCCCCAGATGGTGCGAAGCATGGAGGGCCAGGGGGTCTTGAGAATCAAGAAGCCTTCGTGACCGTCGGGCACCGGATTGCCGGCATGGTCGACGATTTCGGCGACGAGGCCGGGGATCGGCATCGTGCCCGAACCGGGCTTCAACGGAATGGCGCCGGGCATGGGAGCGATTAGGATCGCGCCGGTTTCGGTCTGCCACCAGGTGTCGACGATGGGGCACTTCTCGTTGCCGATGATGCGATGGAACCATTCCCAGGCGGCAGGATTGATGGGTTCACCGACCGAGCCGAGCAGGCGGATGGAGGAGAGGTTGTGGCGTTCGGGCCAGTGATCGCCCTGGCGGATTAAGGCGCGAATGGCGGTGGGCGAGGTGTAGAAGATGCTGACCTTGTACTTGTCGACCAGGCGCCACCAGCGATCGAAGGCCGGGGTGTCGGGCGCGCCCTCGTAGATGACGGTCGTGGCGCCCGCGGCGAGCGGGCCGTAGACGACGTAGGAGTGGCCAGTGACCCAGCCGACGTCGGCGGTGCACCAGTAGGTGTCGGACTCCTTCAGGTCGAAAATCCACTTCATGGTCATCTGAGCCTGGAGGAGGTAGCCGCCGGTGGTGTGGAGGATGCCCTTGGGCTTGCCGGTGGTGCCGGAGGTGTAGAGGACGTAGAGCGGGTGTTCGCTGTCGAGTTCGGCGGCAGGGACATCTTCACGGGCGGTTTCGTCGAGGACGTGCCACCAGTGATCGCGGCCGGATTCCATCAGGCATTCCGAACCGGTGCGCTTGTAGACGACGCAGTGCTCAACGGTGGGGCAGAACTTGAGCGCTTCGTCAACGGCGTCCTTCAGGCGGACTTCCTTGCCGCGGCGCCAGCCGCCATCGGCGGTGATGACGACCTTGGCTTCAAGATCCTGGATGCGGGCTTTGAGCGCCTCGGCCGAGAAGCCACCGAAGACCACCGAATGGGTGACACCGATGCGGGCGCAGGCGAGCATGGCGATCGCGGCTTCGGGGATCATCGGCATGTAGATGATCGAGCGGTCGCCTTCTTTGAGCCCGAGCTGCTGGAGCGAGGAGGCGAAGCGGCAGACGAGGCGGTGGAGCTCCTGGTAGGTGATGATGCGCTGGTCGCCGGGCTCGCCTTCGAAGATGATGGCGGCTTTGTTTTTGCGCTCTGTTTTGGTGTGGCGTTCGACGCAGTTGTAGGCGACGTTGAGCTTGCCGCCGGTGAACCATTTGACGAAGGGCGGCTGCCAGTCGAGTGCTTTGTCGAAGCGTTGGAACCAGTCGAGTTCGGTCTCGGCGAGGTGGCCCCAGAAGGCGGAGGGGTCGTTGACAGCGCTCTCGTAGAGCGCTTTGTAGGCGTCCATTCCGGAGACGTTGGCTTGCGCGGCGAACTCGGCCGACGGCGGTACCAACGTTGGCAAGGAGGCGGGCTTGGCTGGTTGAGTCATCAGCCGTTTATTCTATCAATGGTTCGGGGCTTCCCTGCCGCCCGTTACCTTTACTATGATTGGATTCTTGCTATGACACCGATCCCAGTCGACCAACAACAATCTGTCGTCGAACGCCTGACCGCGGCCTGCGGCGGCTCCTACACGCCCGAGCAGCGGCGAAAGTACTTCATCACGGGCCCGCAGTGGGCGGCGGCCTACGAAGGCAATTCGCTGTTTCAGGACAAGACGCGGCCCACGATCGGGTTTGAGCGCGTCATTGAAGAGTACGCCAAGATCGGCATCGGCTACTGGTGCACGCACGACACCGACGTCATTCCAACCGAGCATTTGGGGCGGGACGGGCAGGCGGAGATTGTCGGGCGGATTGGCGAATCGCTGAAGAAGAATGGGCTGGCGTGTTCGATGGTGACCACGGAGACCTTTCACAATCCGGTGTGGGCGGCGAGTTCGGCACCGCACGCGGGGCAGGTGCGCGAGTACGCCAACTGGCGTGTGGAGAACACGGTTGGCATTGGCCACGAGCTGGGCGCGCAGTATGCGGTGTACTGGCCGGGCGCGCTGGGGTATTTCATTCAGGGCGCGATGGACGAGCTGCAGACGTTGAAGTGGTACGCCGAGTGCATCAACGCTGCTTGTGAGAAAGACATTGAGCTGGCCGGGAAACTGGGCCGGGCGACGTTGAAGCATTGCATGGAAGCCAAGCCGTTTGAGCCGGTGGCGGAGATTTTGTTGCCGACGTCGGACTCGATGCTGGCGTTGATTTTCTCGGGGCTGATTAAGCATCCGGGGATGGTGGGATTGAACCCCGAGTATCTTCACGAACTGATGTGGGGCACGGCGCCGCGGGCGGCGTTGGCGCGGGCGCTGATGTGCGGGAAGCTGTTCCACTTCGACATCAATGACGGCTATGCGGGCAAGCATGACGTCGATATCGCCATTGGGCTGGTGAATCCGCTGGATTGGTTGAACGTGTTCGTGCTGTTGCGCACCTATGGGTACAACGGGCCGTTCAACTTGGATTACAAGCCGCCGCGCACGACGTCGGTCCACGGGGTGTTCCATTTGAGCTTCCCGACGGCGGTGGACCGTTTCATCACGCTGTGGGAGATGGCGGGCGAGGCGATGACCGATTCGGTGATCGTGGGCGCGACCGATGCGCTGAAGGCCGGTGGGCCGCGCGTGTCCGATTATCGCGACGCGGCGGGGATGACGGCGGCGAATAAGGAACTGCTGTCGCTGCACGAGTTGATTTCGCATCGGCTGTTCCAGATTCTGATTGGGCAGAACAAGGGGCGGACGTTCTCGGTATAGCTTTTTTTGGACACACTTCGGGTGTCGGCAGGGGCTTCGTGGTCGTTTTTATGGCGACTGCGGGGCCCTTTTGCTTATGTCCGGAGCGCGGTGTCGGGCGGCGGAGCGGTAATTTCCGGGTTGATGGTCGGATTTGCCTCTGATTGAGGAGTTTCCTGGTAGCACGGCTCCAGGGGAAAACTGGGGGCGGGGGTGGTTTCGGCGGTTTCGTGGGAGGGTCCTTCGGCGTTTAGCTGCTTTTTGAGCCGTAGGATGTCCTTCTCCAGGCGTGAGATGGTTAGCTGTTGGCGGCGGATGCGGGCGTCGAGACGCTCTATTATGCTGCCGGGGGCCGAGGCGGCAACTTCGGTTTCGATGACCGAGTTGGTTTGGAGGAAGAGCTCGGTGATCTCGTTGCGACGGGCGAGTTGGAGACGGTTCAGGTCCCAGCGGGCGAGGGCGAGATCGTCGACACGCTCGGCGGTGTATTCGTCGGGCGGGGCCCAGATGCGGTGGTACTTCAGGCGGAGGGCTTCGAAGGCCACCGGGTCGATGCTGGCTTTTAGGGTCTCTTCGGTGGCGTAGAGGCCGTGGGTGAGGGTGGCGGTTTGGGCGGCTTTTAAGCCTTCCGGCGTTTTCGGGCCGGTGGATTTGGCGCCGTTGATGCGAGCTTGTTCAGCCCGCTTCTGTTTGATTTCGTCTGGTGACATTGGTAATTCTCCCTACTTCCACCTTTAGCATGCGACTTTGGGGGTCAGGACTATCTTGGTTTTGGTACTGGCCAGGGTAAGTTGTTGGTGCGGTTTGGGTTATTTCGCTTTCACTTTATTTTCAAGTGTTGTGACTGACATTGGCGCCGGGCACTCATTTAATCCGCCTTGATTTTGAGGGGTAAGGGCTTAGTACGGAGGATTCAAATATCAGAAGAATCCTAATTCTTGGCAACGGATTTGGGTGGGGCGGATCTAAATAGACGAAGAGAGCATTGTGGCCAACTCCAGGATTTACAACTCGAACATCGGCGCGGCGAGCGGGATCCTGGGCGGGATTCCTTTGCCGGTGGATGCCGATGGGGGCGTTGCACTTGGGGTGTTGCCGGTGGGCACGGTGTTGGAAGTGCGCACCCGGAATACCACCTATACGGTGATTCCGCAGGCTTCCGGGGAGATGATGATTTGGGGGCACCCCGATTATTGCCCGGAGCCGATGCTGACGGCGGGATTGGGATGCGTGCACGTGACTGGGGTGGTGCGGGAGGGGTACGTGGCGCCGGGGATGCGGCTGAGTTTTCCGAAGGGGGAGCGGCGGGTACAGACGTCGCGGATTGTGGCGATTCAGTTGAGCCGGAAGAACTAGGCGGCGCTGTAAAACGAACCGAAGAAACTGGTGACTGACACGGGTTTCTTACGAAAGTAAAACGCCCGCCGGCTTGAGGCCGGCGGGCGTTTCTGTATTGCGAACGTTAAATTGGTGCCTGGCACCAATTATTTAGAACTCCAGGCGGAGGGAGACCTGGCCGGTGCGGCCGCCGCCGAAGTCGACGCCACGGGCTCCGGTGATACGGCCAAAGTTGTTGTTGGCAATATCGAGGACGGGGTCGCCGAGGTTAGTCCAGTTGGGGGCGTTGGTGAAGCTGCCTTCCGCCCGCATACGGACACGCTCGGTGATCACGAACTTCTTGCTCAGCGAGGCGTTTAGACCGAACGTTCCCGGACCCGTCAGGATGCCGACGCCGGAGTTACCGAAACGGCCGATCGGGTTGGGATCAACACCGGGACGGGCGCCGACGGCGCAGTTGAACTGCAGAGCGCCGGGAGCGCGGCCGGGGCAGAGGAAGGCGTTGCGGTCGAGCCAGCCATCCCGGGTGGGATCGGAGAGTTCACCGTTGGCGATGCGGTCCGGACGGGAGGCGCCGCGGCTGGCGGCGTTGGTGCCGGACGGATCGCCACCGTTGAAGGTGGGCGTCAGGAATGGGCCGGTCTGGAGGGTGAGAATGCTGGAGACCTGCCAACCACCGAGAACCAGATCCGCGGCACGGCTGGCGGTGGACATGAACTTACGGCCCTTGCCGAACGGGAGTTCGTAGACCATGGTGCTGACGAAGCGGTGACGGCGGGTGGCGTAAACGTTGCCACGGTCGGCACGGCGGTCGAGCGAGTTGGTGAGACGTCCGCCACCGGTTTCACCGGCGAAGCCGCTGGGAGCCGGGCCGGCGTTATCGGCGAGGTTCTTGGCGAGCGTGTAGGCGGTGGTGAAGCTGATCCCGTTGGCAAAACGACGGTTCAATTCAGCCTGCAGCGAGTTGTAGTTGGCGTTGGCGCCGGCGTCACGGCTGAAGATCAGGCCGAAGTTGGGGAAGGGCCGATCGAGGCTGGTGCGGTTGGCGTAGAAGTTGGTGGACGGAGCCATCTGGTTGACGTCGGGCGCCCAGGGGAGGTTGGTGGACTTGTTGCCGATGTAGGAGACACGGAGGCCCATGTTGTTAGCCAATTCCCGGTCGATGGAGAACATCCACTGGTTCATGACGGGCGGTTTGAAATCGATCTGGTTGGCGGTGCGGAACTCGAAGGTGCCGAGCGAGCCGCCACGGACGCCGCTACCGGGGGTGCGGGTATCGGGGAGGCTGAAGATGGGTTTGCCATCGGTGCCGACGTTGTTGAAGTTACGCACGTCGGACTGCACGGTGCCGGTGAGCGAGAAGAAGACGCTGCCGAGCAGGATCATGTTGTACATGCCGTAGCTGGTGCGGAGGGTGGTCTTGTCGTTCAGGCGGTAGGCGAAGCCCAGGCGAGGCAGGAACTGCGCCTTATAGGTGTTGCGCAGGGCTTCCGGGAGGCCGGCTTCCTTGGCGGTGACGATGGGGGTACAACCGATGCCATTGATGGCAGCGCTGGGGCAGGCGTTGATGGAGAGCAGCGCGCCGGGGGCGAGGAACTGCTTGGCCTGCGGGTCGCTCATGATGACGACCTTGCCGGTGCGGGCAACGGTGCGGTCGAAGTTGCCGATGTTGAAGCCGGCGTCGGCATAGCCGGGGTGGAGTTCGTAGCGAACGCCGATGTCCATGGTCAGCTTCTTGGAGATGCGCATGGTGTCCTGGACGAAGGTCTTGTAGTGCTTGGCGCGGCCGTCGTTATCGCGGGTGACAACGGCGATGGCGCTGGAGACCGGGGTTCCGAGGAGGAAGTCGGCGAAGGGTTCACGGGCGAAGTTGCCGGAGAAGGAGAAGTCGCCGTAGTTGTCGCCGCCGGTGAAGCCGAGGGCGGACTGGCCGATGAGGCGGCGGATGTCGACGCCGGTCTTGATGGTATGGCGGCCTTTGATCCAGGTCAGGTTGTTGATGAACTGACGGTTGGAGGAGACGCCGAAACCGGGGCGGCCTTTATTGAAGGACGTGTAGTTGGTGATGGCAAAATTGGGCAGGCCGTTGAAGAAGATGTCCTTCTGGATGTCCTTCAGGTTGAGCCCATTGGTAAAGCTGCGGCCATCGAAGTTGAAGATCGTTGCCGTTTCCGACTGGACGGCGCCGAAGCGGAATTCGTTCAGGAGGGTGGGCTTGATGGTCCAGGTCCAGGAGGCGGAACCCTGGTAGTACTTGGCGCTGGCGGTATCGCTGGGGAGCGTGAGGTTGTTGGCGCCGGTGGAGGGGTTGTCCTTCGTATTGAAGCGGGCGTACATGGAGTGCTTCGAGTTGAAGTTGTGGTCGACGCGGACGTCGTACTGGTTGGAGCGGAGGGTGGTGTCGACATTCTTGCGGAAGTTCGAGTTCGAACGGCGATCGGTGGTGCCGAAGTTGATGTCGGGGTAGAAGGGGATGATGGCCTTCGCAACCGGGTTAATGCGGCTGGCCGGGATGATGGCTCCCGGGAAGGGGACGTTGGTGAAGGGGTCTTGAACGGCGACGCCTTCCCGGCTGAAGTCGCCGTTCTTCACGAAGGTGGTGGGGACGGTGTTCTGGACCGTGCTTTGGCGCGGGTAGCGCATGGATTCCCAGGTGAAGTAGAAGAACGTCTTGTTTTTGCCGTTGTAGAGTTTGGGCAGAACGAGAGGGCCGCCGACGGTGGCGCCGAAGGTGTTGCCGATTTTAGCGGGAAGGACGGACTGGCCGAAGCTGCGGGCGTCGAGGGCGCGGTTCTGGTGATACCAGAAGAGGGCGCCGTGATACTCGTTGGTGCCGGACTTGGAGGTGACGGTGATGTCGCCGGGCTGGCCGAATTCGGCGGTGTTGCCGACGCCCTGGACGCGGATTTCGCCGATGGATTCGACGGAGAGGAACTGGTTGGTGTTGACGCTGTTGCCGGTCAACTGGGTGATGGCAATACCGTCGACGGTGGACTCCGATTGAGCGGGGAGGCCGCCCTGGATGGAGAGGCCGAGGCCGTTATCGGCCTGGACACCGGGGAGGGCTTGCAGCATGGCGTAGGGGCTGGTGGAGCCGGAGCCGCGGACGTTGGAGGGAAGGTTCAGGACCTTTTCCGGGGTGAGGGTGGAGGAGATGGCCGGGTTATCGGTGGCGATGACGCCGGCGGTGGAGGTGACTTCGACGGTGGTGGCGGTGTCGCCGACTTGGAGAGAGGCATCGACGCGGAGCGTTTGGCGGGCAACGAGGGTGAGGCCGTTGGCGTTGTAGGAACGGAAGCCAGGGGCGGACACGGCCACTTGGTAGATGCCGGCTTTCACGTTCTGGAATTCATAGTTGCCGTTGGCGTCGGAGGCGCCTTCACGGGAGTTGTTTTCAGCAGTGTTGGTGAGGCGTACTTTGGCGTTGCGAATGACGGCACCGGAGCTGTCCTTGACTTCGCCGAGGACGACACCGAACGTCGATTGCGCGTAGGTGCTGAGGCACGCGAACGCGAGAAGCATTGGGTATCGAATTGTTCGAGACATGTTGCTTTAGGGTAACAGGTGGGGGTTAATTTGCGATGACAGAGGGGGGGGGCGTGACCGGGTCGGGGAATTCCTGGGTGACAGTCACCCAGGAATTGTCTGGGTGGCGCGGTGGACCATGTTGACGAGTTTGCGGTAGCTGAGGGATTGGGGTGTGGGGAAGTTGAGCCACTCGCCGTCGCGCCAGGTGCTGTAGAACCAGCGGGCGAGGATGGCCAGATGTTCGGCGCGTTCGGATTGGGCGATGAGCGGGGGCGTTTGGGATTCGACGAGTTCGCGGAGGCGGCGGTCGAGCGAGATGGGATGGCCGTCGACGGGGAGGAGGTTGAATTCGATGGGGTCGAGCCAGGCGCCATCGAGGAGGAAGATGAGCGTGACGGTGTTGGGGGTGGGAGATTTGAGGACGGCTACGCCGTTCATAGTCGCCGCGCCGGTGGCGAGTTCGTCGCGAAGGCGCCAGACGCTTTGGATCTTTTCGATGCGGCGGTGCTGGCGGGCGGCTTCTTCGAACTCCATGTCGGCGCTGAAGCGGTCGCGCATGCGTTCGACGGTTTCCATCAGGGAGCGGCCTTCGGTGGAGAGGAATTCGACGAGGCGTCCCACTTCGCTCTGGTATTCATCGCGGGTGACGGCGTCCTGGCAGGGGCGGAGGCATTGGGCCATTTCGCCGTAGATGCAGCCGGGGTGATCGGGGTGGGGGTCGAGATCGTCTTGGCAGCGGCGGACCTGGAAGAGATCGAGGGTGGCCTTTTCGAACTCTTCGGCGGAGGCGCGGGAGCGGAAGGGGCCGAAGGCGATGCCGCGGGCGGCGGGGCGGACGGTGACCTGGGTCCTTGGGAAAGCGGTGCGGGTGAGGAGGCGCATGTAGGAGGGCATGCGGAGGTTGCAAAGTTTGACGTAGCTGTCCGGGTGGTGGTGGCGGGCGAGTTGGTAGAAGAGGACCGCCGATTCGAGGCGGGAGTTTGTTGGCCAGTATTGGACGGTCTCGACGAGGCCGCGGAGGTTGAGGGCGGCGCGGCGTTTATCGTCGGCCTTGAGCAGGCGGCGGAGGCGGCGGCCGAGGAGGGCTGATTTGGAGAGATAGGGTTGGCCGCCGGTGGCTGTTAAGAGGAAGACGGCTGGAGTGTCCGGGATGGTGGCCAGGAGTTCATCGAGCGCGGGGCCGGGCGGCGGGAGGGCGAGCGAGATGGGTTCAGCGGCCATAGATGGCGTAGTAGTCTTTTTCGCTGAGCGGGGGCACGTCTTTGATTTTCAGGTTTTCGGCGACGTGGGCGGGGGTGGACATGCCGACCAGGGAGACGGCGAGGCCGGGGGTGGAGCGGGAGAACTGGATGGAGCGTTGGGCGTCGGTTTCGAGGCCGGGGAAGGCGCTCGTTAGTTTTTCGGGGAGGCCTTTGGTGAGGCGGCCTTGGTAGACAGTGGCGCTGCCGATGACGGTGATGCCGAGTTCGCCGGCGGCTTGGAGGAGCGACACACCGCCGCGTTGGGGGCGTTTGGTGAAGGCTTCAAGCATGGCGAGATTGAACGGGAGTTGGACGAAACGGAAGCGGTGGCGAGGGCCGGCGATTTCTTTGGCGAAATCGGCGAGGGCGTGGAGGGAGATTGGGTTTGCTTCGCGGCGGAAGGCGTCCCAGGTGGCCACGCCGTAGAAGCGGATTTTTCCGCTGGCGACGAACTGTTCGCAGCGTTCGAAGGCGGCGTGGATCTGGGCTTCGAAGTTCTCGGTTTGGGTTTCGGGGTTGTGGAGGTAGAAGACGTCGAGTTGGTTGACGTTCAGGTTTTGGAGGCTGGCATTCAGGTTGGCTTCGAGGAAATCGGGGGCTAGGGAGTGGCCGCGCTTTTCGATTTCGTAGCCGGCTTTGGTGCAGATGATTAGCTCGTCACGGTTGGCACCGGCGATGGCGCGGCCGATCACTTTTTCGGAACGCTCGGCGCGGTAGTTGCGGGAGGTATCGATGACGTTGATGCCGTCGGCGATGGCGGCGCGGATGGCGGCTTCGTAGTTCGCGTCCGTGTCGTCATCGGCGGGGCCGAGATAGGTGCCGAGGCCCAGCGAGCTTAGGCGCATGCCCTGGGCGAGGCGGTAGAAGCCGTTTGGCATGCGGGCTACTCGATGAAGCCTTGCTTGCGGAGGGTGGCTTCGGGTTCGGCTTCGTCGAAGCGCTGGAGACCGGTTTTCATTCGGCCGTGTTCGAGGACAACGGCGTAGGGCGGGTCACCGAAGGGGAAGAGAACTTTGAGCGATTCGTGGTCGAGCGAGTTGACGCCTTTGAGGCCGGTCGACTCCATGAAGTACTGGCCGAAGCGCTGGACACGGGTGGGGAGGCCGACGATTTTGACGTCGGGCTTCCAGGTGTGTTTGGCCAAGCGGCGGGCGGCGTCATTGCAGTGGGAGCATTCGGGATCGTAGAAGTAGAGGAGGATTTTGCCTTGCTGGAGCGAGTAGGGCTTGCCGTCGACGGTGATGGTGTCGGGGGCTTTGGTGCCGGATTGGCGGGACTCGGTAATGCCGTAGGCGGCGCCGGCGAAGACGAGGATGGAGGCGAGGATGAGCCCCGCGCCTTTGAACCCTTCGCTGTTGTGGGCCCACCAGCCGGCGAGGGCGGCCATGACGATCATGGCTCCATCGGACCAGAAGAAGGCGGGGCCGACGGCGCGTTTGAGCCAGGGGAAGCAGGTGCAATCCATGCCCTGGAGGGCGGTGTAGTTCCAGCCCATGTAGACCATGAAGGCGACGAGCATGCCGGAGCAGAGCAGGGCGCCCCAGCGGCGGTAGCGGGGGATGATGAGCAGCAGGCCGCCGAAGATTTCGGAGACGCCGAAGAAGAGAGCGGTGAGGACGGCAAGGTTGGCCGGGACGAGCATCTGGTTCATGCGGGTGGATGCACCGAGGTGATCGGTGAGTTTCCAGAGGCCGGCTCCGATGAAGAAAACCCCAATTAACACGGCGCAAATCCAAGCCACGGCGTTCTTCCAGGAGGGGAGATCGACGAAGGCGGGAGCGGGGGAGGCCTGTGCCATACTGTCTTGCATGTTCCCCATTTTAGCTGTGCTTTTGGTCGGAATGGCGGGGGCCATGTATGCGCAGCCAGCCGACCTTGTGATTTCGAACGCCGCGATTTACACGGCGGACGCGGGCAAGCCGCGGGCGAAGGCGATGGCCGTGCGCGGCGGGCGCGTGGTGGCCATTGGCGACGAAGTGCGCGGTTTTATTGGTCCGAAGACGCAAGTTGTGGATTTGCAGGGGGCGGCGGTGATCCCCGGGCTGATCGACAGCCACGTGCATATGTCGGGGCTGGGGCAGCTGTTGGAAACGTCCGATTTGCGACATGTGAAAAGTGTGGCGGAAGTGGCGGCGATGGTGAAAGCACGCGCGGCGCGGCTGCCGAAGGGCAGTTGGGTGCGGGCGCGGAATTGGGATCAGACCAATTGGGGAGGCGAGTT
Source organism: Acidobacteriota bacterium (assembly GCA_947470805.1). GTDB lineage: Bacteria > Acidobacteriota > Terriglobia > Bryobacterales > Bryobacteraceae. The sequence continues at coordinate 15,874 of CANIVU010000075.1, forward strand.
TCCGCTGCATACGGCTTTGACGGAGGCGGCGCCGGAACATCCCGTTTTTTTATCGCGGGTGGATGGGCATGCGGGGTGGGTGAACCGGAAGGCGATGGAGATTGCGGGGATCGACGATAAGACGCCGGACCCGATGGGCGGGAAGATTATCCGGGATTCGGCGGGGCATGCGACGGGGGTGTTGATTGACCGGGCGCAGGGGCTGGTGGGATCGAAGATTCCCGCGGCTACGGATGATGAGGTGTTGGCGCGGTTGCGGGCGGCGGCGCGGGAGTGCGCCCGGCTGGGGATGACGACGGTGCACGACGCTGGGATTGGGGAGCAGGAGTTGCGGGGGTATCGGAAGCTGCTGGCGGCGGGGCAGTTGCCCGTTCGGATTTACGCGATGATTGGCGGCGAAGGGGCGATGTGGAACCGGTTTCTGCAGACGGGGCCGGAGGTGCATGAGCGGTTGACGGTGCGTTCGATTAAGTTGGTGGCTGATGGGGCGATCGGGTCCCGCGGGGCGGCTTTTTGGCAGCCGTATGCGGATGATCCGGGGAACACGGGACTGATGATTCTGAAGCAGGAGACGGTGGAGCGGGTGGCGCGGCAGGCGATGGAAAAGGGCTTTCAGGTAAACACGCACGCCATTGGCGACCGGGCGAACCGGATGGCGCTGGATGCGTATGGGAAAGTGCTGGGCGAGAACAATGGGAAGCGGTTCCGGATAGAACACGCGCAGGCCATTTCCCTGCCGGACTTTGCGTTGTTTAAGAAGTTCGGCGTGATTGCTTCGATGCAGTCGACGCATGCGACGAGCGATATGCGGTGGGCGATGAAGCGGTTGGGGCCGGACCGGATTGCGGGGGCGTATGCGCAGAAGCGGATGTTGAACGCGGGGGTTGTTGTGGCGAATGGCAGTGACTTTCCGGTGGAGGAGCCGAATCCGTTGATGGGTTTTTATGCGGCGGTGAGCCGGCAGGATGTGAACGGGGAGCCTAAAGAGGGATGGCGGCCGGAGGAGCGGTTTACGCGTGAGGAGGCGTTGCGGAGTTGGACGTGGGCGGGGGCGTATGCGGCGTTTGAAGAGGACTGGAAGGGGTCGCTGGCGGTGGGGAAGGCGGCGGATTTTCTGGTGTTGAGCGGGGACATTATGACGCTGCCCTTCGCGGAGTTGCCGAAGGTGAAGGTGCAGGCAACGTATGTGGCGGGGGAGACGGTGTATAGCGACCGATGAGGGTATTGCTGCTGGCTGGATTGTTTTGCGGACTGGTGGATGCCGCGCCGCGGGTGGTGCTGATGCAGGAGTTGGTGCGATTGGAGGCGATGGAGAAGAAGACGCTCCTTCTATTTCCGCTGGAGCAGCAGGGGGCGCAGTTGGAGGTGAAGTTTGAATCCAAGCGCGGGGGCGAGGGGGTGAGGGTGGCGGTGTTCGATAAGACGGGGAACGTGGCGCTGGCGGGGTCGACATATGAGTTGAGCGGGATGCTGCGGGTGCCGCTGGCGCGGGAGCGGGAGTACCGGGTGGAGATTGAGAACATGCGGCAGCGGCTGGGGCATGCGCTGGTGGATGTGGACGTTTCGCTGGTGTTTGGGAAGACGGTGGCGACGCCGGAGCCGGGGGCGGCGCGGGGCCTGGAGCCGGGGCGCCGATTGTATACAATTTGGGCGAGCCTGGGTTTGTTCGGGTTGATGGCGGGGTATGCGGCGATTCGATTGACGCCGCCGGTATTGCGACGGTTGCGAGGGGAGATCTAGATGGACATTCGGGCGTATGCGGTGGCGGACCGGGAGGGGTGTTTGGCGGTGTTGGACTCCGTTGGCGGAGCGGGGCGGGAGGAGTTTGCGGCGTATCTGGATGGCGGGCCGCGGTACTTTGTGGCGGAGCATGACGGGCGGATTGTGGGGTGTGGCGGGATAGGGGCCGGGCAGTTGGAGTGGGGGATGGTGCGTTTGGAAATGCAGCGGCAGGGGTTGGGCCGGTTTCTGTTGTATTACCGGATGCGGGAGTTGGGCAAGCTGGGCAATTTTGAACACGTTCAGGTGCGGGCGCCACGGGGGGCGGCGGGGTTCTATGCCGGGCAGGGGTTCCGGGAAGCGGGCGGGGATGGGCATTGGGTGGTGATGACGAAGCGGCTGGCGGTTTGCGGGTGAACTTGTAAACTCAGCGGGGGGCGGGTTGACCCCTCGGTCAGCGGACGATATGCTGCCCGGCAGACTGCTGGCTGCGGACGCTTGCGTTCGCGCCACCCCAATCGCGACAGGAAGGCAAAGAACCCATGGCAGAGGTAATACTCAACGTCAACGGTGGAAACAACGTTGTCGAAGTGGACCCCAATAGTCCACTTCTGTATGTATTGATGGACGCTTACGGATTGAAAGGGCCGAAGTTTGGCTGCGGACTGGCTCAGTGCGGCGCCTGCACGGTGCTAATGGACGGCGAGCCGTACCGCTCCTGCACGTTGCCCGTTTCGGAGGCGACCGGCAAGATTGTGACACTGGAAGGGCTGGGGACGATGGACAACCCGCACCCGATCCAGAAGGCGTTTATCGATGAACAGGCGTTGCAGTGCGGGTTCTGCGCGAGCGGTCCGGTGCTGTACGGGAAGGCGTTTATTGATAAGAACCCGGGCGCGACGGAAGGCCAGATTGTGGAGGCGCTGAACGGCATTCTGTGCCGTTGCCACGCGCATACGCGGATGGTGAAGGCGCTGGTTCGCTACGCCAAGGAGGTGAAGGCATGAAGACCGGAATGACTCCTGACGCCTTGACGGCACTGGCGGGCGAAGGATTTTCGCGCCGTAATTTCTTTAAGAGCGCCGGGGCGCTGATTGTCAGCTTCAGCATGAGCGGTGGGTTGGAAAAGGCCCAGGCGCAGACGGCGACGGGGTTTCCGACGCCGACGATTAATGCCGCGCAGGTGGATTCGTGGGTGGCGATTGCCTCCGATGAGAGCGTGACCGCTTACGCCGGCAAGTGCGACTTCGGGCAGGGCTTTCGGACCGTGCAGCATCAGCTGGTGGCCGAGGAATTGGGCGTGCCGTTGGCGCGGGTGAAGATGATCATCTGCGACACGGCGATTTGCCCGGACCAGGGCGTTAGCTCCGGCAGCCAGGGACACCCGACACAGTTCGGTGTGGGTGCGTTGCGGACGGCGCTGGCGACGGCGCGCGAGGCGCTGGTGAAGCTGGCGTCCGATCAACTGGGCATTCCGGTGGACGGGCTGATGGTGGAAAACGGCGTGGTGATGTCCAAGACGGACCGCACGAAGAGCATCAGCTATGGCCGGTTGATTGGTGGCAAGAAGATCAACGTGGCGCTGAATACGCGGGCTACGGTGAAGGACCCGAACGCCTACACGGTGTTGGGCACTTCGGTGCCGCGCTACGACGTGCCGCCGAAGGCGACGGGGCAGTTTGAGTACGTTCACAACATCCGCCTGCCAGCGATGATTCACGGTAAGGTTGTGCGTCCGCCGGCGGTGGGTGCGAAGGTGATCAGCGTGGACGAGAGCTCGGTGAAGTCTTTGCCGGGGAATGTGAAAGTCATCGTCCGCCGCGACTTTGTAGCCGTGGCCGCCGATACGCAGTGGGAGGCGATGAATGCCGCCGATGCGCTGGTGGTGAAGTGGTCGGCCGGCGACAAGCTGCCGAACATGGAAACGGTGTATGGCGATATGCGGAAGATGCCGTCGCGCGACGCCTATTCGGTGTTGGCGCCGGATGTGGACGCGAAGTTGAAGGCGGCGTCGAAGGTGGTCAAGGCCACCTACTTCCACCCGTTCCAGATGCACGGTTCGCTGGGCACTTCGTGCGCGGTGGCCGATGTGAAGGGGACCGGGGCGAATACGACGGCGACGGTGTGGTCCGCTTCGCAGGGGATCTATCCGCAGCGTGACAGTCTGGCGCTGATTTTGGGCACGGCGAAGGAAAACATCCGCTGCATCTTTGTGGAGGGTTCCGGCTGCTATGGGCTGAATGGCGTAGATTCGGTGGCCTACGACGCGGCAGTGATTTCGCAGGTGACGGGGCGCGCGGTGCGGTTGCAGTATTCGCGGCGGGACGAGATGACGGCGGCCGAGAGCTTTGGGCCGGCGTACGTGATCGACCTGCAGGCGGGCGTGGATGAAAAAGGCCAGATGACGGCGTGGGACTACCAGGCCTGGACGTTCAGCAAGGGCAACCGGCCGAACGCGACGACGCCGGGGAACATCTTCAGCGGCGGGCTGCTGGGCTTTGCGGCGCCGGCGATTCCGCCGACGACGACGCCCACGATCCCGACGACGTTCAGCAACAACGCCAACGTGGCCCCGCCGTACGGGATGGGTTGCGTGGGTGGATCGTGCTCCAGCACGGGCAACGTGCAGGCCGAACGGATTCTGACGAAGACGATTTTCTCGCCGTTCTTTACGGGTCCGTTGCGTTCGCCGAACCGCTTGCAGAACACGTTCGCGAACGAAAGCTTCATCGACGAAGTGGCGGCGGCGCTGGGGCAGGATCCGGTGCAGTACCGGGTGCGGCACCTGACCGATTCGCGGCTGATCGACGTACTGAACGGCGCGGCGCGGCTGGCAAAGTGGGACACGCGTCCTTCGCCGAAGCCGGGGAATGCGAAGACCGGTGTGGTGACCGGACGCGGCGTATCGATTGTTTTCTACGAAGGAAACAACGGGTACGGCGGGATGGTGGCCGAAGTCACGGTGGACCAGAGCACCGGCAAGGTGGCCGTGACGAAGATGTTCCTGTCGAACGACTCCGGGCCGGTTTCGAATCCCGACGGGCTGCGGAATCAGATGGAAGGCGGGGCGATGCAGGGCATGAGCCGCGCGCTGTTTGAGGAAGTCCGGTGGGATGAGACGTCGATTACGTCCACCGACTGGCGGCGGTTCCCGGTGTACAAGTTCGGGGACGTGTTGCCGGTGATTGAGACGGTGCTGATTGACCGTAAGGACAAGGAGCATATGGGCGCCGGGGAAACCATCATCACGGTGGTGGCCGGTGCGATTGCGAACGCCATCTTTGACGCGACGGGCGCGCGGGTGCGGCAGGTGCCGTTCACGCCGGACCGGGTGCTGGCGGCGTTGGCGGAGCGGAAGTGAGTTCCGCTTAGTATGAACGTGAAAAAGGCCCGCTTCGGCGGGCCTTTTTTAATTTCTGGAGCGGGAGACCAGGATCGAACTGGCGACCAACAGCTTGGAAGGCTGAGACTCTACCACTGAGTTACTCCCGCGTCATTCGTGCCGGTGGTAGCGGCCGTTGCATACTCTTTCCAGTATACCGCAAGGGTGTTTGCGGTTGCACTCGCGCTAGGCGCGGGCGCGCATTTCGGCCAGCAAATCTTCCCGCGCGAGCAGGCGGCGGCCGTTGATTTCATCGGCGATATTGGTGGCGGTGATCCAGGCGTCTACAGCCGCCGCGGGATCGGCCGGGAGGGCATCGAGGGAGGCTAATTCCTGCTGTTGGAGGGCCTGGATATACTGACGGGTGAGATCGGCGAAGAGCTCGCGATTGGAGGGCATGTTAGACCACCCCAAAGTAGCGAAGCATCGATCCTATGACCACGAACGCGACGACCCCAAGCAGGACGCGGGCGACCGGCGAGAAGTTTGGGGTATCTGGTAATGCCATGGGCCGAGCATAGCAGGTATGGCTACCCCTAAAAAATGAACCGGGCGTTGGCTCGGTAGAGAACGCCCGGTGTCTAGTTTTACGGAGGGAAAATGGTTAGCTGGCGCACTCGCCGCGGCCGAGTTGGAGGCTGTAGTTTTCGCTGTCGCCCCAATCCATGAACCATTCGGCGCTGTATTCGGTGGGCTTGGCCAGATCAGCGAGGAGCGTCTTGAAGAAGGCCACTTTGTTGCGCAGGACGTATTCGCGGAAGGACTCGCCTTCTTCGCGGTTGACGATGAAATGATCGAGCACGCGACGGGCGGCGATGGGCGCAAGCTTGGCGGGCAAGCTGGAGATGGCCAGGCCGAAGCGCAGCATGCCTTCCCGGTCGTAACCGCCGCCGAGCATCATCATGTAAAACGGCACTTCCTTGCCGTCGACCTTGCGGGAGTTGCCGTAGAAGCCGAAGCTGCCGATCCAGTGCTGACCGCAGGAGTTGGGGCAGCCAGACACCTTCACCGAGAGCCCGCGCACCTGTTTGTCGGTGTAGCTGGAAACCGCTTCGCTCATGGCGGCGGCGAGGTTCATGGACTTGGTGAGTGCCAGGTTGCAGGAGTAGGCGCCGGGGCAGGAGACGGTGTCGACCAGTTCGCCGGAGCCGGAGGCGGCGAGGCCGGCGGCTTGCAGCGCGGCATAGACGCGGCGGAGATTGTTGACCGGGATGAAGGCCAGGTGGATGTTCTGATCGATATCGACGCGGACGATGGAGTCACCGGCGTCACGGGAGAGCTGGGCGACGGCGCGCATCTGCGAGGCCACAATGTTGCCCTGGGGAACACGGATGGTCACGATGCCGTAGCCGGGCTGCTTCTGTTCGCGGACGTTGGATTCGAGCCAGCGGTCAAATTCAGGGTCGACCGGGGTGGCGCCGAGGACGGGCAACTGGCCGCCATCGCCCAAGGGCGGGGTGACCGATTGATAGCCGCCGAAATTCTCCGGGACGATTTCGGGAGTGCGGGTGCCGCCGTTGGCGAGGATGCCGGCGTAGTTGGCTTCGATGGTCTGTTTAACCCATTCAAAGCCGCGTTCGCGGAGGACGAATTTGAGGCGCGCCTTGTTCTTGTTGCCGCGGTTGCCGTACTGGCTGAAGAGCATGATGACCGCTTCAATGCGCGGCACCAGCTGTTCTTCGGGGAGGAATTCGTCGAGCAGGGCCGCTTCGTTGGGCAAGGGGCCCAAGCCGCCGCCGATGACGGTGCGGAAGCCGCGCTTGCCATCGCGAATGACGGCGGTGGCGCCGAAGTCGTGAATGGCGAGGGCCATGTCGTCCTGCTTGCCGCCGCTGAAGAAAGCGATCTTGAATTTGCGGGGCAGGCTGTCGGTGAGTTCGTTATGGAGGAAGGCGAGCGATACGGCGCGGACGTGGGGTTGCACGTCGAAGGCTTCGTCGGCAAGGAGGCCGGAGAGCGGGCTGGCGGTGACGTTGCGAACGGTGTTGTAGCAGGCTTCGCGGGTGGTGAGACGGGCGTCGGCGAGCTTGTGGAGCAGATCGGCAACCTGAGGCAGAGGGATGAAATGATACTGCATGTTCTGCCGTGTGGTGAGGTGGCCTTTGCCTTCGGCGAAGGTGTCGGCGACTTCGGCGAGATTGTCCATTTGATCTGCGGTGAGGATGCCACCGGGGACCTTGGTGCGGATCATGTGGACGCCGGGCTGGCGCTGGGAATACACACCGCGGCGGAGGCGCTGGGCGCGGAACTGATCATCGGTCAATTCGCCAGCAATAAAGCCATTGGCAGATTCCCGGAACTTTTCGATGTCCTCGCGAACGGTCGAGTCGAAGTTGGCTTCGACTTCCTGCCTGGTTACGAGGTTTGGATCTTGCAGCAATTCAAATCTCCCTGTTCTCGATAGAGAATACCATAATTGGCGTTTTGAACGCATCCGGTGTCTAATACCAGTGATGCTCCGGGTGCTCTTTTTGCTGACCGCGGCGGTGGTTTGGGCCGACCCGCGCTGCGTGGGCTGCCACCAGTCTATCGTGGACTCGTACGCGCGCACAGGGAAAGCACGAAGCATGGGGAAACCACGGGCGGAGGTGCAGGCGCAGCGGCAGTGGTTTCACGATTTTTCGGGGCGGAGGATGGGGGTCGTTTGGGGCCAGGGGAAGATGACGCACTTCATGGAGATGAAGGGTGGGATGGAATCGTACGAGGTGGAGTGGGGGATTGGATCGGGGCGGGAAGCGAAGAATTATGTGGTGCGGTTGGGGGATTCGCTGTTCCTGTCGCCGTTGGCGTGGTTTGCGAACCGGATGATTTGGGATATGGCGCCGGGGTATGTGATTGACGCCAATCCTACGTTTTACCGGCCTGTTTCGGGGGATTGTTTGCAGTGCCATGCCGGGCGGGTGACGGTGGTGGAGGGGACGCAGAACCGGTTTGGGGAGTTTGGGCAGGCGGCGATTGGGTGTGAGCGGTGCCATGGGGATTTGGCGGCGCATTTGGCGAAGGCTGAGCGGGGGAATGTGGTGAATCCGGCTTCATTGCCGGCGGCGCGGCGGGATGCGGTTTGCGAATCGTGTCATTTGGCGGGGGAGGCGCGGGTGGCGAATCCTAGGAAAAAGATTTCCGATTTTCGGGCGGGGATGGCGATGGAGGATGTCTTTACGACTTACGTTTCCCGGCGTAACTCCGAAGATACGGTGTTACGGGTGAACAGTCATTCGGAGGAGTGGGCGGAGAGTAAGTGTAAACCGGTGTGGTGCGGGACTTGTCACGATTCACATGGGGCGAAGGTGGACGTGCGAGAGAAGTGCCTGGGGTGCCATACGTCGATCGACGCGCACCGGCGGAAGGCGGGCGCTGATTGTGTGGGTTGTCATATGCCGAAGCAGCGGCCGTGGGATGGGAGCCATGCGTCACGGACGGACCATTGGATCCGGACTCAGAAGAGTGAGCAGAAGTTTTTGGACCGGGGAGAGTTGTTGCGGGCGTGGCGGGAGCCGGCCAAGGAGGTGGCGACGCGGAACCTGGCGTTGGGGTATTTGCAGAGCGCGGAGAAGACGCGGAGTTTGAAGCGGCTGCGGGAAGGGCTGGTGGCGTTGGACGCGGCGGTGAAGCAGGGGCACACCGATGGGGACGTGGCGCTGGCGGCGGGGCTGCAGTATGTGCGGCAGAAGAAGCCGGAGTTGGCGTTGCCATGGCTGGGGCGGGCGGTGGAGTTGGCGCCGCTGGATTCATTGCGCCGGCTGCATTTGGCGGCGACTTTGGCGAACCTGGGGCGGACGGAGGAGGCGCGCAAGGAGGCCATGGAGGCGGTGCGGCTGGAACCGTTGTTGGAACAGGCGTATGTAGTTTTGGGGCAGATTGAACCGGCGCGGAAAGAGTATTGGAAGGACCAATATCGGAAGGCCGTTCCGAAGCGGGTGATGCCGTAGGTTGCCTGGACTTACCTTCCGTATCTGAGGATTTTGAGGAATGATTGGCCTTCGGTCCAATCGAAACGGTACTCGGCTTTGACGTCGAAGCCGTTGCCCATGAGGAGCACACCGGGGCGGCGGACGAGGCCGATGGCGGGGAGTTTGGCGAAGATCAGGCCGTCTTTGTTCATGTAATGGAACAGCGTCCAGGTGGGCTTCAGGGCCAGACGGCCGGCGATGGGGACCGAGAGTCCGGCCGTGAACAGGTTCGACAGGCGGGTGTCGAGCGGGATGTCTTTGCCGTGGTTGAAGTACCAGCGGCCACGGTTTTCGATGACGAGTTGGGCAGCGTTTGAGGGCATGAGCGGGATGCGCCATTGGAAGTTCATGAACATGCCCGATTCCATGCCGCCGCCCATGGTGGTCTGCTGTTTCAGGTCTTCGCGGATGGGGACCGTGGGCAGGATGCGCGTGGCATTCGCCAGGCAACTGGCGAGGTTCTCGTATTGGAGCTGGCAGGCGGGGAGGTTTTCAATTTGGTAGCTACTGGGCCGGCGGACGGCGCCAGTGAAGAGGCCCCATTCGGCCCAGCTATCGCGGGTTTCGCGGCGCAGGCCGAGCTTGGCCAGGGTGCGCGTTGTGCGGCCCAGACTGGCGTCGTAGGAGAGGGTGGCGCGGCAGTCGCCCGAGGGACAATCGCCCTGGGGACGGTAGGCGACGCGGGCGGCGAAGAGCGGGTTTTGCAGCTGCGTGTTGACGATGCCGGAGACCTGCACGCCCCACCACGGACGCTGAAAGATAGACCGGTGGAGCGCGTGGCGCCAGCCGGCTTCGAGCGAGATTTCGTTTTGCGGATAGGTGTGGACGAGGCGCGAATCGGTGCTAGCGATGCGGAGATTCTGCAGGCGGCCTTCGCTGCGGAGGAAGTCGGCAGAGCTGATCTTTTCCCGGCGCAGTTCGGCGGCCCAGGAAGTGTTCAACTGATGATTTTCGGCCGTATTGACGCGGCTTTCGGTGATGCCTTCGAAGGCGGTGAGAAGCGCGGCCTGGCTGGATTGGTTGTGCCAATAGTCGGACCAGGAGATGTCGCTGCGTTCGAGGACCAGCCGCCAGCGGGGGCGGGTTTGGGTGAGGGTTTCCTGATTCTTGGAGGCGCCGCTGGCAAGGCCGGGAAAGCGCGGAGTGCCGGTTGAGGCGGAGTGGAAGTATTCGCTGAACTGCATCGCAAGGCTGGCTTCGGGTTCGACGGGGAAGCCGGGCCAATCGAGGTAGTCGAGGTACGTGCTGAAGTTGATGGATTTGCCGCTGGCCACCGGGGTGGATTTGGGGTCACGGAGGCGGTTGAGGACGAGTTCAGAGAGACGCGATTGGACTTTGACATTGGCAGCGCGTTCGGGGCCGCCGGTGAGTTCCTGGGCGAGTTCGGGATAGCCTGTGTCGCCGAAGGCGAGATAGTCGGTCATGGCGACGAGGTACGGTTTGTCGTCTTCGATGGGGGCGCCGTTGACGATGTAGCGGAAGGAATCGGGATCGCGAAAGATGCCGAGGGCGATCAGGCCGCGCTTACTTTCGGCTTCGTAGTAGTAGACGTCGCGGTCGGCTTCGTCGAATTCGAAAGAGCGGTCGAGGGCGCGCCGGAGCGAAGAACCTTTGACGAGGCGGGGGGTGAGAAAATCGCCTTTCCAGAGGATGCTTTCGACGGTGGCGCGGAGCTTGTCGTCTTCGGTTTCGGGGCCGGCGACGACCTGCTGCAGCATGGCTTTGACCTTGAAAAGATCGCGGCTCTGGAGCAGGGCGACGGAGGCGGTGGCGGTGACGCGCATGGTCTCGAGAACGAGTTGGCGGAAGTTGGCGGCATCGTCGGTGCCGGGGTGGCGGTCGAGGCGTTGGAGGGCTGTTTGGAGAGCTTTGGTGAGGGGCGCGCGGGGCTGGAGATTGAGCGGATGAGGCTGGGGGGCGACGAAGGTGCGAGTGCCGAAGGGCTGGTGTTTGCCGTTCAGACGGACCGACTGCGCGTGAACGGAGATGGCGTTTTCGAGCTTGTCGTCGAAGATGGGTTTGGGCGAGACGACCAGGGGCGGGTAGTGGGCGGGATATTCGACGGGGGGGAATGGGGTGAAGGTGAAGGGGTTGGACTCGGCTATGACGAGATCGAAGCGGTTTTTGGTGCGGCGCTGGACAGAGGCGGCGGCTTCGGCGGGCATCTGGGCGAGGAGGATCAGCTGTGTTTCGGGCGTGCAGTGGCCGGCGGCTTCGCAATAGTCGAGGAGTTGTTCGAGGGACTGAATGGCGTCGATGGTGGTGGCGCGGATTTCGTGGCGGTTCTTGGGGTCGAGCCAGACCGTGTTGAGCAGGCCCACCTGTTTTTCGAGGCCGGGGGCGACGACGCCCATGACGACGACGTTGCGTCTGGGATCGTGAAAATAGGGCGCGGGGAAGGCATCTTTGGAGTTGAACTGGCCGTATTGGAAGAAGGGCTGGGCGACCTCGAAGAGGGTGCAGACCTGGTTCTTATCAACCCTGGCGCAGAGGTGGTAGGCGGTGATTTCTTTGAGAGGTTTCCGGGACCTGGGGAGGGCGTAGACGTTGTCGGCGGTTTGCTTTTCGAGCTCGATGATTTCGCCGTTGCCGGGGCAGGCTTCGTCGCGGCCTTTAGCGGTGACGGGGCAAAGGACAACGCGGTCTGGCTTGCCGGTGACGCCGAATTGGCGGATCCAGGGAAGGACGGTGGCGGGGAGGGTGAACGTGACGCCGGCGCTGGTGGCGGTGTGGTTCTTTTTGCGGAAGCGGTCGGGGACGCGGTTGGGCGGGTCGAGGAGTTTGCCGGTGATGACGAGGTTGGTCCCGAGCATCTGTGTGGGCCTGGGTTGGCGGGCGAGGAAGCGGGAGATTTGGCGGAGGCGTTCGGCGCCGAAGTAGAAGTCGTGCTTGCCGGGGACGAGCGCATCGTAGTTCGCGTCGAGCAGGAATTGCGCGACGGCATCGCCTTCGATAACGGTATTGGCGGTGGCCTGGGCTTCGACGATGTTGGCGAACTTTTTGGGGTCGGCGTCGCTCAAGATGATCCAGCCGTGGGGTTCGTGATAGAGCAGTTCGTCCTTGCCGATGGCGCGGGGACCGGCGGGGGTTTGGACGACGGCGGTGCGGGCGCGATAGTCGAGCGAGAAGTGGTCGCCGGTGCCGAGGAGAAGCGTTTGCGAAGACTGGGCGCGCGCGTCTTTGAAGACGCTTTGGAGGGCGTGGCCGAAGCTGGATTCGTTGGTGATGCATTTGCGGTCGTAGTGCTGGACGCCGTTGACGACTTTGCCCGGGAGGAACTGTTCTTCGGCGCAGGCGCGGGCGTAGCCGATGAGGTCGCCAGTATAGATAACGCGGAGGTCGGCGGCCGGGAGAGTGGCCGCTAGGAATAGGAGAGTCCAGACTGGCATATGTCTGGCAAGGGTAGCGCAGTTACAGAGGGAAAGGGGCCAAGATCCACCCCATCTCCCGCCATGGCCCAATGGCCGCTTTACCCCACGCCCCGCACATCGTGCTCGACCACCCGCAATCCCCGCCGGTCAAACCGGTATTCCAACAGCACCCCCGAATCCCGCGCCTCCATCCAGAAGGCCCGAATCGGCCCGAAAACCGCCCGTAGTTCGGCCTCGTCACAAGTCGGCAAATATGCGCGCAACACCCGCGGATCGTAATACCGGAACAGCATCTTATCCCCGGCCGCGTCCGTCACCGTCAGGAACGTCCGTAAGTGATGACGCAACTCCGCCAACGACCGGTCACACTCCAGATAGACCCCAAAACTCCGCCCCCACCCGCTCAACATCAACTCGGTAAATGAATCGTCGGCCCGCAGTTCAATCACATATGGCGCCACCCGCTCCACCACCTCCGGCAACTGGCCCGCAAATAGACAGCTAAACGGTAGATACGAATTCACCAGCGACCAATACAGCCGCCGGTCCCGCGCCGCGTCCACCAACGCCCACACATCATCCCGCGACCCCTTCGGCCACAATATCCGCCGAACAGCCGCGCTCAAGCCGCCCCCCGCTTCCGCATCCGTTCGCATACCTCGCAAAACGGCACCCCTTCGTCGCTGGCCTGCTGCAGACTCGCCGCCTGCAACACCGCATGCAGATTCTCCGCAAACGTCGCCAACTCCGCCAGCTCCGGCGCCTCCTTCGCCACTCGCCGCACCGCCTCCCGAACCGGCCCTGCCACCGCCAACTCCCCCGCCGACGGCGGTTGCGACTTCGGCACCGTCATCACCAGATCCCCGGAAACCAGCATCTTCGCCACTTGCTCTAACGCGTTATCGCCGCCATCAAACATCCGCCGTGACGCCACCCCCCGCAGCAACCGCATCGCCTCCGGGTCGCCCTGAAACTGCCGCAAAAACGCCATCGCGCTCGTCATCGACCACTTACCCCGGACCTCCGTCCGTTCAAACAACTGGACCCGCCCGATGCGCGTACTCACCGCTTCCCTTCCTCCAGAATCAAGCGCCTCGAATCCGTCCGCCCCCGGATCCGATAGGCCCCGTCCACCATTCCCTGCCCCGCATAATTCGCCCACGAAAAATACGCCAGATACCGCTTCCCCGCCTCGCGCCCCATCACCGGCGCCATCGCCTTCCAAATCGCCCCCGGCGCCATCGTCACCAACGGCTCCGTGGCCGGCCGCGGCGCCATCGGCGTCAACGGCCACTCCCGCCAATCCATCGGCCACGGCGCCGCCCCCGGCTCCTCCACGGGGAACTCGGTCATTTTCATCACCGCCTTCCGCAACAGCCCCTCCGGCGCCAGCCATCGCGGATCGGTAAAGCAGATCTTCTCTTTCCCCACATTCCGCACCGTCACGGTGAAAATGTCGGCCGTCTCCAGCGTCAACTCCACCATCGCCGCCCGTTCCGGATGCGCAAAACTCCCGCCCAGCAGCGCGTTCACCCGGTAGCGCAACGCCTTGATTTCTTCATTCACCGGACCGTTGTCGTTGTTCACAACCAGCCGCCCCCCGCCCGCCCCCGCCTGCGTCAACACATATTCGGTCTCCGTATACCCCGGGTGCGTCGTCATCGGCGCACGGCCTTCCCACAGCCGCGCCTCTACCGCCAGTGCATGAATCTCCCGCAACGCCTCATCGGTCAATAACTGCCGGAACACTCCAATCGCCTGCCCCGGCTGGTTTCCATCCGGCCGGAACGATTCCACGGATAACAATCCCCGCCGCGCGTCCACCTCCATTCGCCAGTCGTACTCCCGCACTCCATTCCCCAACGATTGCCCGCCCGCGCTCCGCACCGTAAAAACAAAATCCGGCACCCCCGCCCGCGGCCACCGCGCCGTCGCCGTCTTCTCCGAAACCGGTACGTCAATCATGTAAGGCTCCGGTATGAATCAAAAATCGCTTCAAACATCGCCTCCGTCTGCGGATACAACTCCCGCAGCGTCGTCCCCGTCATCGTCACCACCCGCGCCGGATCGGCCAACAAAATGTGTCGCTGCACCTGCCGGATCCGCCGTCCCGCGTCGCCCCAATCATACACACACCGCCGCCCATACGCCGTCTCTTCGTTCGAAACCATCTCTAACCCGGGCAGCGTATCCAACGCCCGCCGAGCATACTCACCCAGCTCCACCGCCGTCCGCAACCGCTCCGTCTTCACCACCACCGACGGCCGGAATCCGCCGCGCGCCGGAAACGCAAACGCGTACGTCGATTCGTCCGTGTGCTCCTCCGGCAACTCAATCGCGAAATCCGAACCCTGAAATCGTGCCATCCGTTCTCCTAGCTAAACCATCCCACCGCTCCGCCAACCATCGCCCCCACCGCCGCGCTTCCGCCTGTCGCCCAGTCATTCTTGCCACCGCTCGCAAAATACCCCGCCACCGCGCCCACCAATGCTCCCGCCACAGCCCCGCCCACCACCTTCCACGGGTCCACCCCACCCCCAGGGTCCGGCTCCGCCAGCACCGGGCTCGGCCCCGGATCATCCTCCGCTTTTGAGCCCGGTGGCAACGCCAGATTCGGGGCCTTCGGCACCGCCACGTAGCTGTACTGCAATCCGTAGGCGGCGTCCACACTCAACCCCATCCCGGTCACGATCCCCTTGAAGTGCCGCTTCTTTACGTTCTTCATCCCTGTGCCCATAATTCCCGTCGGATCCAATCCATCGGCCAGCCCGTCGTCGTCGGACACCCCCAACTGCGTGCTGAACACGTCCGGATACTCGTCCGGCGCACCCAGCAGGTGCCCGAATTCGTGCGATGGCAGCCCCTCCCGTTCATCCCCCCCAGCCCACATCGTGGAATTCGACCGCACATCCTCGTACGTCACTATCACCACGCCAGCCTCAATCGCCTTCACCTCCGTGAACTGCACCTTCGCGATCACCCGGTACCGGCAGCACTCCGGCCGCGACGACTTGCATTCCACACGTTTCAAATCAAACTGATCCGACCACGCCGTCTCGATCTCTTTCTTCCATCGGTCCAGAACCTTTTCCATCCGGTTCCCAGGTCCCTCGTACATCGCCTTCGGCCAATCCGGGAACTTCTCCATGTACTTCACGTCCTTGTCCTCCCGGCATACCCAATCTGTCCCATCGTGGTAAAAAGACGCCGTGGAGTGATTGCCCTGTCCCGCGTGAAACGCCGTTGGTGGCGTCTGCCACGCCGTCCCGTCCCAATACTGCCAACTGTAATCCACCTTGTTCTGCTTCCCCCAGTGGTAGGTCGTCTTGAACAGTTCAAATCCCCCCGCCGGCTTCGGGTCCGGCAGTTCCACATACTCCTTCGCCCAACCCCGCAAATACCGGATGTTCCCCTTGATCGTCACCAGGTAGTTGGTCAACTGCACGTCATACCAAGTGGGAATCGTTACCGTCGTCTTCTTCGCCGGAATCTCCGGTGTCGTCGGCGTCGCAGGCACCGGCCGGTCTGTCCGGTCGTATTCGATCGGGATCTTGTGGATGTTCATGTTCTGGAAGTTAACAACGAACCCGATCGTTAGCGCCCGCGCCGTCCGCGCCGCGTCCGCCCGCCCGTCCACCTCTCGCCGAATCAAAAAGCCGCCACCACCAACCGCCCGCACCGGCAACACGTTCAGAACCGTCCACGGCACCCGGAATCCATTCCCGTGTACCCTCGACGTCAACGCGGCTACCTCCTCCTTCGGCGCTCCGCGGTCGACCACCGTCACCGGAATCGTCTCCCCTTCCGGATAGTTCTTGGTCGTCCCAATCAACTCCGCCGTATCCGAGCAGCGCACCACCGCGTGGGACCACTCCAGCCGAACCACTTTCCGCCCCGCCGCCGCGCACGTCTGCTTGGCTCCATCCGGCGGCCGCGTCGCGCTGAAGAGAGAGGTTAAACTCGGCGCTGCGTCAGTGGGCATTCCGGATCCGCCTTGCCTCACGTTCATACCGCACCGCGTCCTGCAGCCGGCCCACTCGTTCGGCGGGCAGCAACCGGCGCGTCAACAACTCCCGCGCCCACGGCAGCGCCTGGTCTTCGTCGAATCGCATCCCCAGTTCCCTCATCGCCAAAATGTATTGCGCCACGTCCAGTTCAACCCCAAATCCATACTCCCGCGCCCGCAAAACCCCGTGAGCCACAAACGCCCGCAACTCGTCCCCTCCAATCGCCCCGCACCACTCCGGGAAGGCAGCTCGCAGATAGGTCTCCATCCGATCGGTGAATCCAACCACCATCTCGGCGGACAACGATTCCATTTGCGTTTTCCGAATCCTCAACATACAGGCACGGACCTCCATGGCCGCAGGCCAATCGCAAAGACTAAATAAGGGGATCTCCGCAGTATATACGAACCCCGAAAAAAGGAGGGTCCAGAGCCCTCCGTGCCATGCGCCTCCCTGCAATTCGACCGTAAAAGAGGCGGCGATCCACACACAATTTACAAAATGGATCACACGGCCCAGGCCATCCATTTCGCGCCCCTAAGCAAAGAGGAACACAGGTACCGTCCAACGACATTACCCGAGTGGCGGCTTGGCCAGTACCCGCAGGAAATCGCAGCGGCCCGCCCAGTCCCCGTCGCCCCGGCTACTGTTCCCCCGACCGAAAGCGAGGGGCCCCAAGCCGTCCCCCAAACAGAAACGGAATTTGTTTCCGCCTCCTGATCAAATCCACCGAAGTCCCTCGCTGAGTGGGGCGAAGACGCAGCCGCAAACAAGCCGGCACGAAAAACACCAAACAAGGAATCCGAATCATGAAACTCAAAACCAACATCAAAGCCGGCGTCCGCAGCGGCGGCTACTCCGACGAGAACCACAACCAATCCCGCTAACCCCACCGCAGCCACGCACACCCCACACACCACCTCCCCAATCCCGCCCGCCCCTCACCAAAAACACCAAAACCCACCCCTGTGGAAAAGTCAGTCACAAGGGAAGTGATATTTTTATTTCCGTCCTTATCAACACCATACAGACTTTTCAAAATCGGTTACACTACCCACGCACAGCACGATCAAGGTATGAGGATCGTACTTGTCCTGTGCCTGCTCGTCCCGCTCTCCGGCGGTGAGGAGTCGCCCGCCGCTCACCGGGCCGCAGCCACCGCCTCCGCCCGTCTCGGCAACTGGCGCTCCGCCGAAACCCACCAACGCCGCGCACTCGATCTCTGTCCCAACTGCGCTCCCGAGGACCGCGCCACGCTCCGCTCCGAACTCGCCACCTATCTCGTCCTCGGCGGCTTCCCCGAAGCCGCCGCGCCGCTCTGGAGGCGCTCCATCGCTGAACTCCCGGCCACCAGCCCGCTCATCGCCACCCAGTACATCGGCCTCGGCGTCGCCCTCCATGCCGCCGGCCACACGGCCGATGCCCTCGCCGCCTGGCAAAAGGCCTGCCGCGCCGCTAACGGCGACAAGTTCGAGGACGCCGCCTGCCGCTTCAACATCGCCGTCCTCCGCGCCGATTGGAGCGAACTGGAGTCACTCCTTCCCACCCTGCTCACCGTGCCAGGCGCACTCACTCGCGCCACGGCCCTGTTGCAGACCGCCAACGCCGCCATCAAGGCCGGGCAACCCGCCCGCGCGCGGCTCCTGCTGGACCAGGCCGACTCCGTCATCGTCTGGGAACTCAGCGAGAATCACCCCTTCCGCGCCAGCGTCTACGACGCCCGCGCCCACCTGGCCGACGCCGCCGGCGACACGAAGGAGGCGAAACAATGGCGCCACAAGGCCCAAAAAGAAAACGGTGCCGAGCGCTATCCGCGCGGCACCGTCTCGCTCGAAGAACTCAAACGGAGGCCCCAATGATGGAGCCTCGCCAACAGCTACTGGGTCAGGATGTCGTACGTCGTCGTGCCCGCCACGCGGACCTTCTCGTACTTGGCCATCCATTCCTTGTGGAAGGGGTTCGCCGTATATTCTTTCAGCGCCGCTTCGCCCGTCATGATCATGCAAACGCCGTGTTGGCGCATCAGGCGGTTGGCCTTCGTGTCGACGTCCTTTTCACCGGCCGCCAGCTTCTTCCGCGCCTCGGCCGAAACCGTGAACTGCGCCAGCGGCGAACGGAGCTTGCCGTGCCAGATGCTCTTGATGCCCTTGAACTTGGACGGCCACTGGTCGGTCGCTTCGCCGAACGCCTTCCAATCGGCCGCCGTCGCCTCCGGGATCACCGTGAAGGCAAAGCAGTGCATCATGCCCTTGTCCTCGGCCATCGCCAGGCCGGAAGTGAGCAGCATCATCGCTGCCGCGGTCAAAAAGAATTTCATGTAGTTGGTCTCCTGAGGATCAATAGTAACAAGCTACTCCGGGCCGCCGCCGGGCTTGGCCGGCACGTCCACGGCGTTTATCTTCGGCAGCCACTTGGCATGCTCGGTCTTCACCGAGGCATACTGCGCGTCGCCGGCCAGATTCTTCCATTCCAACGGGTCCTTCGAGCGGTCGTACAGCTCCTCGGTCCCGTCGCTGTAGCGGATGTACCGCCACCGGTCGCTCCGTACCGCGTGGTTCGCGTTCCCGTAGGTGGTCAACGCCGGCCGGTCCCACTTGGCCGCCGGATTGGCCAGCAACGGGCGCAAACTCACGCCTTCGCACTCCTTCTTCGACGGCAGCCCGCATACGTCGGTCAACGTCGGAAATACATCCATCAGGCTCACCGTGCGGTCACACCGCCCGCCAGCCTTCGTCAACCCGGGGACTTTCATCATGAGCACGTTATGCGTCGCCTCTTCCCATAGAGTGAACTTCCGCCAATGGAGTTTCTCACCCAGGTGCCAGCCGTGGTCGCTCCAGAGGATCACGATGCTGTTCTTCGCCATCGCGCTCTTGGCGAATCCGTCCAGCAGCCGGCCCAGCTCGGTATCGGTAAACCGGATAGAGGCCAGGTACGCCTGCACGCCATCTTTCCACTTGCCGTGGTCGGTGACAATCTTGTGGTCCCCGTTCGGCTTGGCGAACTTCTTGCCGATCGGCGGAATATCGTCCAGATCGTCGCCGTTCACCTTCGGCAGCGTGATCTTGTCTACCGGGTACATGTCGAAATACTTCTTCGGCACATACCAGGGCAGGTGCGGCCGGAACAGGCCAACCGCCAGGAACAGGGGCTTCCCGTGGTCCTTGTTCATCTGGCCCATCGCCCAGTCGACCACCTTGTGGTCGCCCATCGCCTCGTCGCCTTCGGCGATCGGGCCCCAATCGAAATGCGCCATCGCCGGCAACCCGCTGGCCGGGATCTTCGCCGGTTTCGGATCGGCCGGCTTCTGCTGGGTCTTCGAGGGAAAATACTCCTCCCAGCTCTGGGGGTCCGGGTAGCTGTCGTGGTAGGTCTTCCCGCCGCCGATCGACTTATAGCCGTGGTCGCTGAAGTATTGCGGCAGCGTCCGGGTCTTGGCCAGTTGAGGCGATTGCCGCCAGGGCTGGTTGTTCTGGTAGACGCCGGAGGTCGACGGCCGGATGCCGGTCATCAGCGCGGCGCGGGACGGGTTACACAACGGCGCGGCGCAGTGGGCGCTGGTAAACAGCACGGACTCTTTGGCCAGCCGGTCGAAGTTCGGGGTGACCGAATCCGGATTGCCGCCCAGGCAGCCGATCCAGTCATTCAGATCGTCCACGCAAATCATGAGGACGTTGGGCTTAGCCGGCGCGCCGCAAAGCAGCCCAGCGCCAGTTAACGAAAGGAAGGTTCGCCGATTGAGTCGCACCGAAATAGCATATCCCGATCACGGCCAACTGCGCCGCCTCAACGCCGAGGTTGAACCCGGCCAGCGCGGTAACGAACTCCGCGCGCGGCAGGCCCAGCTCGGTCAGCACGCTCGCAAAGCCCATGCCGTGGAGCAGGCCGAAGGCGAACACCAGCGCCAGCCGCCGCTTCGCGGCGGCGCGGCGTTCGAAGAAAATGTAGACGATCGAAATCCAGATGGCCGGCTCGACAATTTCCGGCGGCAGCCGGAAGACGTTGAACATGGCCAGGCCGAGCGTGATCGAATGGGCCACCGTGAACACGGTGGCCTGCGCCAGCAGGCTCCGGACGGAGGAGCTGGCCAGGAACAGGCCCAGGATGAACAGCATGTGATCCCAGCCGAGAGGAAGGATATGCGTGAACCCTAGAACCAGATACTGGCCCGCGACGCGCCAGCGCCCGGGAGCGGGAGCGGCCACCGCGATCGGCGCGGCCGTTTCCCCGCCGTCGAGCCAGACGCTGTTCGGCCCGACCGTCAACCCGTAGGAGGTGAAGGTCCAGCCGTACTTCCAGGTGAAGGTCTGTGCCCCCGCTGGCAGCACGCCGGTCAGCCGGATCGTCCCGCCGTCCTGGTGCAAGGAGGGGGTGGCGCGGACGCCGTCAAACCGGAGATCGACCCGGGAGAGGAAGGCCGCTTCCCCGCCCTGCCACTTCTCTTTCAGGGCCTCCGGGTCGGTGGTGATCTCGACCAGGTAGGCGCCCGGTTCCGGAAAGCTGACCGCGACCCGGGTGGTCCCGATTTCGTGTGCCTGGGCGCCGAGCGCCAGGAGGAAAAGGAGGAGGGAGCGCATGGATTACCGGGCCCCTTTCGCGAAAGTGAGACTGGCCCAGTAGCTCTGCCAGTCCTCGCCGTCCGGGACGATGTGGACGGCCTTGACGAGCCACATGCCGTCGGCGGCGACGGGCAGCTTCACGCGGCCATCGGCGCCGGTCCGGGCGGAGATTTTCTCCTCAGGGTGGCCCTTCCGGATGGCAACGACGAGCGAGCCCGGGAGGGGGCGATTCTGATATATCAGCCGGTAGGTACCGGGCGCTTCGGCGACCAGTTCGAGCGGGAAGCCGAGGACCCGGTCGGCAGAGCCGAGCAGGCTCTTGGCGCAGCGGGTGAAGCGCTCGTGGACCTTCGGTCCACGAGCCGCGACTCCCCGTACGCCTTCTTCCTGGACGTAGGCGTTGAACTTGGCGGCGTCGAGTTCCACCGGGCTGGGGTTGCTGTAGTAACCGACGACGGTGCCGCCGGAATCGGGCTGGAGGACGAAGCCGGCCGGGTCGGAGCCTTCGCGTCCGACGACCAGCTTTTTGCCGGCCGCGCCGGCCGCGATGAACTCGCGGATGAGCGCGGCCGAGCGGGGAATCGGATCCCCGATGAGATCCTGGCCCACGCGAAGCTTCACCGCGACGCTGCTCCCCGGTTGGGGAGCAAACGTCGCCGGCTCTATCCACATGTCGTGGGACCACGCGGTCAGTGTTGTGAATAAAAGGGCCAGGGTTCTCATCATTGTTTCCTTTACGGGGTTTCCTTTACGGGTTGGGGATGACCGGGACGGTCGGGGTGTTAGTGCCGCCGTGGCCTTGCAGCAGGCCCTGGTGGGCGGGAGCGAGGAACGGGAAGTTGGGGTTGTAGTCCTTGTCGTTCACCTCGACGCCTTTGGCGAGACCGAAGGCCGGGTCGCCGGCGGCGATCAGGCTGAGCAGGACGGTGTTGACGTTGACCTGGTTGCGGTTGGGAGCCGTTCCGCCGCCGATTTTGCGACCGTTGGGGAACATCGAATCGATGGCGGCGTCGATGGTGAGGACGTCGCCGGTGGCGCCGTCTTCGATCGGGATCGTGCGGCCGAGGTTGATGGCCTTGATGATGTCGACGCGGGGCCCTTTGAGGGTCTTGACGACTTCATCGGGCAGGCCGAGGGCCTTGTAGATGCCGAGCGCGTCGATGTCGCGGACTAGGACCGGGTAGAGGATGTCGGCGCCGAAGTTAGTAACATCATTCATCGGGGAGGTCCGGAGGTACTGCGTCTGGCGCTGGGCGCCGACGAGGCCGGCGTTGAAGAGCGGGAGGCCGTTGCGGCCGACCTGGACCCAGTTGCCCGATCCTTTTACGCCGGTGATGACGTTGGAGGCGTCGACGGTTTGGGTGGCCTGGCGGCTGATGGAGCTCCAAACGCGGAGGAGTCTGTCGGTGGAATTCGACAGGCCGACGCCGTTGTGGGGCACGCCGTTCGGGAAGATGTCGGCCATCGGGATTTCGAGGGCGATGGAGAAGACGTTGAACCCGGTGAAGACGTCCTTGATGGGGCCGCGGCGGGCGCCGGAGATGTTGGCCAGGTCGGTACGGCTGAGGTTGACGAGGTCGAAGATCCCCTTTTCGTCGAGCTGGTAGGGGTCATCGAACTGGCCGGCGATGGCGCGGCCGCCGTTGGACAACTTCTGGATGAAGG
The DNA here is from genome assembly GCA_947470805.1 of Acidobacteriota bacterium. Classification (GTDB taxonomy): domain Bacteria; phylum Acidobacteriota; class Terriglobia; order Bryobacterales; family Bryobacteraceae. Next base: position 38,527 of record CANIVU010000075.1, read on the forward strand.
TGTCGACGAAGGCCTGGTCGTAGAGGCCGACTTCACGGCTGGTGGCGTCGCCGGAGTTGTAGCCCTTGAACGTGCCGAGGCCGTAGATGAGGCGGTCCGTCTGGGGCCCGTGGTTATTGGGCAGGACGGGGACGTCCTTGACGAGGACGACGTCGCCTTCGCCGTTCTGATTTTCCGAGCCGGCAACGCGCCAGACGGTCATGGTTTCGGTACCGCCGGTGAGTTGCCAGAGCAGTTCGTTGCCGCCGCCGAGAGCGTCCGTCGGCCCCGGGGTTTTGGCGGTTTTGAGGGTGTTGTTGAACTCGACGCGGTAGACGATGCGGTCCTTCAGGGACGTGCCTTTGCCGATGTGGAATTCATAGCGATAGCCGTTGCAGGCGCGGAGGCCGTGGTTGCCCTGGCCCGGCTCGTGGAGCGGGTTGAAGTTCATCACGAGATAGAGTTTGTCGTGAGAGCCATCGGAGACCCAGGCGTAGGTATCGGTGTTGTCGGCGCACGGTTCATTGAGAACGGCGAGGGCCTCGCGGTGGCTGGAGGCGAAGGCGGACGAAGCCAGCAGGGCCAGGGGGAGGACCCGTTTCCATGTAGAAAGCAGTGACATGTTGGTGTTGGTAAATCCTTTCAGAGGGGTATACGAGGCCCGCTCGGAACCGGATGTGGCTGGGCCGCATTTTTTCCGCGGAAGGCGGCTTCGATGACTTCGCGGGAGATGAAGCGGCCCTGCTCGTTTTTGAAGTCGCAGAAGAAGTCTTGGCGGAAGGTGAGCGGGAACAGGCGGCGCTGTTCGGCCAAGAACGCAGGAGTGGCGAATGGCGCCACGGCGGCTGTGGCGAAGACGCGGCGCCAGCCGGGGAGCGATTTGGCGCGCCAGATGTTATAGAAGAGGCCGGCTTCGCCGTTGGGCACGGAGAGGAGCCAGAGTTTGCCGTTGTCATTGGCCAGAGCGCCGGAGGCGGCGGCGATGACGGGATCGGGGACGAAGGCGGCTTCGTCGACGATCAGGATATCGGCGCTGTAGCCGCGGGCGGTATCGGCGGCGTTGGCGACGGCGAAGATCTTGGAGCCGTTGGGTAAGTGGAGCGAGTGATCGTGGCCATGGACTCGCTTACGGGTGTAGCCGATCTTTTCGGCGAAGTTACAGACGATCGTCAGTAAGTGGCCGGCTTGTTTCAGGGACCGGCTGAGGACGGCGATTTCGGCGCCGGGGTTAAAGATGGCGTGATGGAGCGCCTTGATGGCGACGATGGTCGATTTGCCCCAGTGGCGATGGCAGCACAGGATGAGGCGATGGGCGTCGTGGTCGAGCGTATTCGCTTGTTCGGGCGTGGGCGTGAAGCCGAGAGCGGATTGGGCCCAGGCGGATGGCGACACGGCGGGCGCTGTGCGCCCCGCGCTGTCGGTTTCGTCGACGAAGAGGTCGAGGAGTTGATGAAAGATGGCCTGGGATTCCATGGTTTTCAGGCGGCTTCGGGATCCAGGGGTTCTTGCCCGACCAGTTCGAGGTGGGACGGGTGGAAGATGTTCTTGTAGAGTTCGACGACCTTGGGTGTGACGGGGCCGTTAACGTGAAGCTCTTCTGTCGTGTTTTCTTCAGTTTGCGGCGCTTCGGCGTCGGTTCGAACGTCGACGGGCTCGGGCCGGACGAGGTGGAGCTTGCGATCCTCTTCCGGGGTGGGCGGGACGACTTCGGCTGCGGGCCACTTGGCCTGCAGGTGGGCGAGGCGACGCTGGAGGGCGGCAACGGCGCGGAGGTTGGTCTGGGTGTCGCGGCGGAGTTCGGCGACGGTTTTGTTGCCGGTGAGGGCCTCTTGCGCGGCGAGCGAGATTTCGAGGTCGCGGAGTTCGGGGAGGCTGGGCACGATGCGGGTGCCTTGGCGGACAAGTTCGCGGTTGAATAACGCCGCTTCCATCTGTTTATTCCGCATGTTTTTCCATTGGAATTCAGCGATTTCGCGGACGAGGGCGAGTTCGGTGTCGTCGGCGGGGCGGAACTTGCCCGTGAGCTTATCGAAGAGGTTGTAGAAGGCCTGGCGATCCTCGTTGGCGAGACAGGCCGAGTGCGGGGGAACGAGGAGCTTGAGCGCGGTGGCGCGCTGGCCGTGGGTGATACGGTTGCGACGGCTGTGTTCCTTGCCCTCGGGTGTGACGGGGCCTTTCGATTTTGCACCGTTTTCGCGGGCGATTTGGGCTTTCTGTTCGCGATCCATATGGTTGCTCTCCTAGATTCCGTTCCGTGAAATGGAAAGGCCCCGGGGACCGGTGATTTTCCCTTTCGGGGCTCATCGGTGGCCGGGGCCTTTCGTTCTGACCACACTCTAGCAGGTGAGGACCAAGCAGTTAGGGGGTGGCTTTTTTCAGGTTATTGGAAAGAAAAGAAATATATTTTTTCTTTTTTTGTGACTGACGTTTTGGGGAGGGCGGGATTGTGTTGATTCGGCGGTTTCCCATACACTGGCAAACATACAATTTCGGACGAGGAGCGGGTTTCATGTCCTTCGAAGTGGCGGTGGAACGGGCGGGTTTGGGGTATGAACTTGTGTGCCGGGGGCGGCGGCGGGTATTGGGGGCGTTGCCGGAGGTGGGGGCGCGGTATGACGCGGCCTGCGATACGGGGGTGGAGGAGACACGGGACCGGCTGTTGGTGGAGATTGGGCGGGAGTTGTTTGCGTGGCTGGATGGGGTGGATGGGTGGTTGCGGGGGTGGGTGGCCGAGGATGACCCGGCGCCGGTGTTGCGGCTGGATTTGCATGCGGCGGGGGCGGGGTTTGGGAAGGCGCCGTGGGAGTTACTGCATGATGGGGTGTCGTTTCTAGCGTCGCGGGGGATGGTGGTGGCGCGAGTTGTTAGTTCACGGAAGAGCCCTTTGGTGCGGGCGAACCGATATCTGGAGATTCTATTTGTGGCGATGGCGCCGGAGGATGGGGGACCTTCGTTGAGTTACGAGGCGGAGGAGGTGGCGATTTTGCAGGCGGCGGCAACGCAACCGGTGGGGCTGCTTGTGGAAGAGACGGGGTCGCTGAGCGGAGTGAGGGATGCGGTGTTGTCGTTGCCGGATGCGCGGCGGCTGGATGTGTTGCACTTTACGGGGCATGGGGCGATGGAAGACGGGACGCCGTACCTGGTGGCGGAGAGTGAGTTTGGCGAGGCCGACTGGGTTTCGGCGGACCGGTTAGGGAAAGCGTTAGAGGGGGTATGGCCGCGGATTGTGTTTTTGTCGACCTGCCATTCGGCGGAGCGCGGAACGGCGCCGGCGCTGGGGGAAGAGATGGTGCGGCTGGGCGCGGAGTTGTCGGTTGGATTTGCGCACCCGGTGTACGACAGGACGGGCATTACGGCGGCGACGGCGTTTTATGGGGAACTGGCGGCGGGGCGGGGGCCGGAGCAGGCGGCGCGGCGGGCGATGGGGCGGATGTTGGAGGAAGGCTGTCCGGATTGGCACTTGCTGCGGGTGTTTGCGGAGGCGGGGTATGGCGGGCCGCTGGTGACCACTTTGCGGACGCCGGGGCGGGTGGCGTATCGGCGGCCAGCAGCGGAGATGGAGTATTTGGACGCGGATCAGCGGATGCGGATTGCGGGATCGGCGTTTGTGGGGCGGCGGCAGGCGATGCAGCGGTGCTGGCGGGTGATGCAGGTGGCGTCTGAATTGCGGGCGATTTATTTGTGGGGGATGGGCGGGTTGGGGAAGAGTTCGCTGGCGGGGCGACTGGTACGGCGGGCGCAGGAGCGGAACCCGAAGTTGCGGCAGGTGGTGGTGTTTGGGGCGTTTGGGGAGGCGGGGTTGCGGTCGCGGTTGGCCGACAGGTACGCGGACCGGCCGCGGGTTTTGGCGGCGTTGAATGATGGGTTGGCGTTGGCGGGGCAGTTGCGGAACTTCTTTCAGGTGGTGGAGGAGGCGGGGGAGCCGGCGGTGATTGTGTTGGACGATTTTGAGCAGAATATGCCGGGGCATCGGGATGGAGATTTGCGGGTGGAGCCGGGGGCTTACCGGTTGTTGTTGGATTTGTTGGAGGCGGTGCGGGTGGATGGGAATTGGAGCCGGGTGATTGTGACTTGCCGGTATGGGATGGCGAATTTGGGTTGGCATGAGGAGGCGTTGGAGCGGATGCCGGAGGCGGAAGCGCGGAAGGTGGTGGCGGGAGTGGAGCGGGCGGAGGAGGTGGACCAGGCTTCGGCTGAAGGAAAGGCGCGGCAGTTGGGGAGAGAGGCAGCTGTATTGTCGGCGGCGGATGGGAATCCGCGGTTGTTGGCTTGGTTGGGGAGGTTACCGGAGGATGAGACCTTTACGGAGTTAGTTTCCGCGAAACGGGAGGAGTTCCGTGAGGACATATTTGCACAGCAGTTGTTGGCGTCGTTGACGGAGGAGGAGCTGGAGGCGGTGGCGCGGATTTGCTGGTTTAATGAGCCGGTCGAGGTGGCAGTTGTGGTGGGGATGGGGGCGAGTGAGGAGCGGTTGGGGCGGGCGGTGGAGTTGGGGTTGGTGGAGTTTACGAAGGATGGTATGTATCGCGTGCCGGAGGTGTTGCGGGGGTTGTTGGAGGAGTTGTTTGTGGGGGAGGTGAAGGGGTGGAAGGAGATGGCGGCGCGGGTCGCGTTCGAGTTTTGGACCAATGAACCTTTTCGGATGGGAAGGGCGGAGGAGTTATTCCGGTTGGGGTTGAATGCCGGGGTGAGGGAGGTCGGTATCGTTGCAGGTACCCTGATCGGTAATGAGCTAACTCACCAATTGCGTTTTCAGGAGGTACTAAGACTGCACGAAAGATTCAACTTTGTGTTCGGAGTGCACTATCGGTTCGACCTGTTGGCTGGACGTGCAGGGACTTTCTTGGGTCACCCAGATGCGTTGGAGTGGCTCGATCGGGCTGCCAAGAATATTCCGACTGACCGCCAGGATGATAAGCAAGAAGTATTGAGCCACACGGTCGTGCTTCTCCGCCTATTGGGAAAAGATGAATTAGCGCGCCAGATGGCGTGTGGAATATATGAGGGTGGAATCTCGAGCCAAATGGTGCAGTTACTTGGCGCGGATCGTTTGCAACTGCGTGGAAGTACAGCCGAGGCGAGGCGGACCTATGATCCTAAATCCGGCAGTCGGCTGAGCCCTCCGAGTTGCATTTTGGCGGAAGATGTTGAAACTGGGAGGGATGTGGGAAGACAATCCAGGGATGGAGATTCACCCTGCGGGTGAATGGGAAGAAGCACCGAGCCAGCCGATTCCGGAC
>CANIVU010000076.1 GCA_947470805.1 Acidobacteriota bacterium
CGTGTCCTTGCCGTAGATCGTTTCGGCGAAGTGGATGCGAACTTCGTAGTCGCCGGGGGGGAGGGGGATTTCGTAGAGGAAATCGCCTTCGCGGTGGCCTTTGTAGATGACCTGGTCGGGGGTGTTGTGGATCCAGGCGGAGGGGGTGTTGACGCCACGGCCGCCGGTGAAGAAGCGATCGCCGAGCCATTCGTGGCCGAGGGAGTCGACGTAGTGGCGGTCCGGGGAGCCGGCGAGGATGCGGATGGAGGTGGTGGGGGTGGCGACGGGGACGGGCACCGGGGTTGCGACGACCGGGGCGGGGGATTGGGCGACGGTTCGGATGGTATAGGCGATGGCGAAGAGGGCGATGATTGTCAGCAGCACCCAGAGGAGGGGCTTGTTGTTAGCGGACGGCGGCGGTGTGGGTGGGGTGACGACTTCGAGCGGGGTGGCTGGGGCGGATGGCGGGGCGTCGGCGTCGGCACGGTCGACGGTGATGGCGTATTTGCCGAGGGCGAGGCCGATGCGGGTGGGGCGATCGAGGCCGGGGCCGGCGTAGTAGGCCTTGAGCGTACGGCGGAGTTTGTGGATTTCGACGCGGACGATGGCTTCGCGTTTGGGGTCGAAGTCGGGACCGCGGCCGAGGGCGTCGACGGCGATGGCGAGCTCCTTGGCGGACTCCTCACCGCGCAGGTAGAGTTGGCCGAGGTAGCCAAGGATGAGTCCCTGGTTGGTCTTGCGGCCCAGCACTGTTTCCAACAGGTGGTCCAGTTCGGCGGAGAACTCGGTTTGTGGATTAACGCGGTCCTTAGTGACGCTCATTCGAACAATTAACACCCCTGTGTTATCTATGTCTTAGAAGATTAACATTACGGGCAACCCCATGTTGCTTGCGTACCTATCATATCCCCGGCATGCTCCATAGGATATGCTTCTGTCTCGCCCCATACCTCGTTGTCTACCGGGCGCGCAGCTACTGCTGCTGGCTTGTTTCAGCGGACTCGGTTTGTTTGCGCAAACCAGTACGATCCAAGGCACCATTACAGACCCTTCGAATGCAGCTATCCCCAACGCAAAGGTGGTGGCTCTGGACGAAGGAAAGCAGATCGTCGCGCGTGAGACGACGTCGGGGCTTGACGGTACCTTTTCGTTTCGTCCGCTGTTGCCGGGCCGGTACACGGTAAAGGTGGACGTGACTGGGTTCAAACCGTTGGAACGCCGGGAAATCGTGGTGGATCAGAACCAGGCGTTGAACCTGGGGGTGATCACGATGCAGGTTGGAGCGACGACGGACTCGGTACAGGTGGATGCGACGGTGCCGCTGGTGGAGACGTCGACGGCGCAGAAGTCGTTCGTGATTGACGCGCGGCAGGTGACGCAGTTGGCGCTGAACGGGCGCGACTTCCAATCCTTGATTAAGACGCTGCCGGGGATTGTGTCGAACGATAAATCGGACTTCCGGCTGGCGTTCAATAATACGGACGCGTTCAACGTGAACGGGTTGCGCGGGTCGATGAATAACGTGTATCTGGACGGTTCGATTAACACCGATGTGGGCGCGAATGACGGGCAGTACACGCAGATTTCGCTCGACGCGGTGAGCGAATTCAAGGTGCAGACTTCGACGTTCAACGCCGAGTTTGGCCGGAACCCGGGCGTGATGATTTCGATTAATACGAAGAGCGGCGGGACGCAGTATCACGGCACGCTGTATGAGTTCCTGCGGAACAATGCGCTGGACGCGCGGTTCCCGTTTGACACGACGGGCAAGACGGCGAAGCTGCGGTTTAACCAGTACGGCGGGAATTTCAGCGGGCCGGTGGAGTTTCTGCCGGGGTTGTCGACGAAGAAGGACAAGAAGATGTTCTTCTTCTTCAACTACGAAGGGACGCGGGCGGTGCGGCCGTTGGGCGGCACGTTTGTGGACATTCCGAGCGCGGCGACGTTGACGGGTGATTTGAGCGGGTTGTACCGGACGGGTTTCATTCTGGACAACAACAACCAGCCGACGAACTTCCGGAACGGGCAGGTCTTCAAGCCCGGTTCGTTGGTGCGCGGGGCGGGTGGGCGCATCATCGGTGGCGATCCGTACATCAACAATCAGGTTCCGCAGGCGGAATGGTCGCGGAACGCGGGCGGCTTTTTGAAGCTGCTGTCGTTGCCGAACCGGGCGAGTGCGTCGCCGACGCCGAACCTGCCGGAGCAGGTGCGGTTGCCGTTCCAGAACTCCTATGGGTTCAACAAGGACGCCAAGGTGTTGCGTTATGACTGGGCGATCAGCCCGAAGGCGAACTTCTTCTTCCGCTGGGCCGACGATGCCCAGAACGAGACGAACCTGTTGGGCATCTTTGCTTCCACTCCCTATCCGGTGGCGCCGCAGTTCCGGGCGAAGCCGGGGTCTTCCTGGAGCTGGAACATGATCAACGTGTTGTCGCCGACGACGACGAACGAGGCTGTTTTCACCTACAACCATTTGACCCAGGTTGTGGACATTACGGGCGATACGCCGCAGGCGAACTACGACGCCAAGGCGCTGGGATTCACGTTTCAGGAGCCGTATCCGAGTTCGAATTTGCGCAACCGCTATCCGCGGTTTAACTGCGGTATCGGATCGTGTAACTTCACGGCGTATTCGAGCGGCTGGCTGAGCGAAGGGAAGACGTTTTCGTTCACCGACAATTTCACGAAGGTGATGGGGAAGCACACGTTGAAGACGGGCTTCTTCTGGAACCGGAACGACAACGGTCAGCAGCCGGCGTGGACGGAATCGCCGAACTTTAACTTCGGCTCGTCGACGGACAATCCGCTGGATTCGGGCAACACGTTCGCGAATATGCTCTTGGGCAACTACACTTCGGTGACGCAATCGAACGGGCGGTTCTTCGGGACGTTCCGGTTCTACGGCGCCGAGGCGTTTGTGCAGGATTCGTGGAAGATTAACCGGAAGTTGACGCTGGAGTATGGCATTCGCTGGCACTACTACGGGCCGACGTACTCCTATGGCAAGTATCTGCAGAACTACTTTGATCCGCGGTTGTACAAGGCGGCGGACGCGGCGAGGTTGGACACGACGGCCGGGTTGCGGTTTGGCAGCATCATCGGCGGCAATCCGTTCAACGGCATGATTGAAGAGGGCCAGACTGGGATTCCGAAGGGCTTCCTGAAGCACCGGTTTAACAACTGGGGACCGCGGTTGGGGATTGCGTGGGATCCGATGGGCGACGGGAAGATGTCGATCCGCGCGGGCGGCGGCGTGTTCTACGAACGCATCCGGCAGAACACGATTAACTTCGATGGGCTGGGCAATCCGCCGCTGTTGTACAACCCGACGATCGCGGCGGGCAAGGTGGATGCTTTGTCGCCGGCGGTGGTGCAGGGTGGCTTGCGCTTCCCGGTGGGCATCTCGGCTGTCGACGCCGAGGGGCAGATTCCGACGGTGTATTCGTGGTCGTTGAGCCTGCAGCGCGAACTGGGGCGGAAGACGGCGATCGACGTTTCCTACATTGGCAACATGGGGCGCTACCTGCTGTACCGGCGCGACTTGAACCAGTTGCCGCTGGGGACGACGCTGCGGCCGGGCGTGCTGGCGGGCGTGAACAACCTGACGAACGCGCTGCGTCCGTATCAGGGGTACACGAACGTGAATACGAACGAGTTTGGCGCCGTTAGCAACTACAACGGGCTGCAGATGCGGTTGTCGCGCCGGTTCGCGAAGTCGTTTACGGGGAACGTGAACTACACGTGGTCGAAGGCGATGGGCGATTCCGATAACGACAGCAACTCGATTGGCTACACCTATGACCGGGCTCGCGAGTACGGGTTGTTGAGCTTCGACCGTATGCACGTTTTGACGATGGATTTTGTGTACGAGCTGCCGAGCTTTGTGAAGAGCAATTCGTTTGGGAAACACATCCTGAACGGCTGGCAGTTTAACGGGATTGCGCGTATGTGGTCGGGGAATCCACAGACGATTACCTCGAACCAGAACACGGGCACCCTGGGCGGCGGGCAACGCGCCGATTATGGCGGCTCGAACATTGAGCCGACGACTCGAGACCGGTACAACTACTTCAACATCTTCGCGTTCACGCGGCCGCAGGAAGGCACGTTGGGGAACCTGGGCAAGAACACCTTGCGCATTCCGGGGATCAACAACTGGGATCTTTCGCTGTTCAAGAATACGAAGATCACCGAACGCGTGGCGTTGCAGTTCCGGTTTGAGACCTACAACTCCTTCAACCACACGCAGTGGGGCGGGGTGAATTCGGGGATCAATCCGCCGAACCCGGGCCAGCCTTTGCCCGAGGCGACGCGCGGGGCGGCGGGGCAGATCACCGATACGCGTGACGCGCGTTCGATCCAGTTGTCGCTTAAACTGTTGTTCTAATGTTTGTTCGTTTCGTGGCCGCCTGTTTATTCGGCGCTTTGTGGGGGCAGACCCCGCAAGCGCAGTTTGAGCAGGCGGCCTCTGCTTTGCAGCGTGGGGAATTGGGGGCGGCGGAGCGGTTGTTTTCCGCCTTTGTGGCGGGGCAACCGCGGCATGTGGGAGGGCTGGGGAATTTGGGGGTTGTGTATTCGCGGCAGGGATTGCCGGCGAAGGCGGCTGAGGTGTGGGAGCGGGCATTGCGATTGGCTCCGGGCGATCCGGGGTTGCGGACGAATTTGGGGTTGGCGTATTTGCGGTTGGAGGAGTACGGGAAGGCGCGGGGGGTGTTGGAGCCGGTGGGATCGGCGCAGGGGCGGGAGTTGTTTGCGACGGCGTTGCTTTATGGAGGGGATGCGGCGGGTGCGGCGCGTGTCTTGGAGGGGTTGGGGGCGGCGCCGGGGGTGATCTATTTGCGGGCGGTGTGTGCGTTGAAGTTGGGGCGGAAGGAGGAGGCGGCGGGGTTGTTCGGGCAGTTGGTGGACGGGGCGCTGGGGGCGGACCAGGTAGCGTTTTTGCGGGGGAAGGCGGCGTATGAGACGGGGTCGTTTGAAGAGGCCTTGGAGAGTTTGCTGGCGGTGAAGGGGGCGTTGCCGGGGTTGGCGTTGGAGTTGGGGAAGGTGTATGTTTCGTTGCGGGATGCGGGGCGGGCGGAAGAGCGGTTGCGGGTGGCGGTGGGGGAGACGCCGTTGGACGCGGAGGCGAACTATTTCCTGGGGGCGTTGCTGGTGCAGCAGGATCGGGCTTCCGAGGGGTTGGCTTTTTTGCAGAATGCGTTGCGGGCGCGGCCGTCGTTTTGGGGATCGCAGTTTTATTTGGGGCGGGGGTTGATGGGAGTGGGGAAGGCGCGGGAGGCGGTGGCGGCGTTGGAACGGGCGCGGGCGTTGCGGCCGGAGGAGGCGCAGATCGCTTTTCAGTTGTCGAAGGCGCTGGCGGCGGCGGGGCGGGTGGCGGAGAGCCGGGCAGCGCTGGGGCGGTTTAAGGCGGCGCGGGAGAAACACCGGGAGGCGGAGCGGGAGGCGCTGGTTTTGAAGGATTAGGGGGTGTGCCGGGTTGGCACAGGTGGTGTGTTGGGGGGCGATGAGTTCTGGGGTCAGGCTTTTGGAATCAAGGGGTTACGGTTTGGCGCGTCGTGTGCAATAGATAAGGCATGCGACGGAACACAGTACTTGGCCGGATGGTCGCCGCGGTTTTCTTCCTTGGGTTTTTGTTTGGTTTGTTTTCGGCGCGGGCGTTCTCTTGGAACCCGAGCGACGACACGAACGTCAATTCCCGGTACACCGTGGAAAGCGTCGAAATTACCGGAGCGAGCGAGGCGCGATTGTCGCGGGGGCTGCGGGAGGAGCTGCGGCGGTACGTTGGGCAGCGGTTTTCGCCGGAGGCCTTTGCCAAATTGTCGGGCCGGGTGCGGGATGAGTTGAAGGCGCGGATTGTGTCGCCGAAGTTGATGAAGGGTACGGCGCCAGAGAGCGTGAAGGTTGTACTGGACGTTCTGGGCCGGCGGGTGAATGTGACCACCGATCAGTCGCGGCTGGCGTGGCATACGCAGCAGGGCTGGACGGGGAATTTGCAGGTGACGGTGGAGGAGCTGGGCAAGCAGCGGCTGACGCTGGGCGGTTTCTCTGACGGCGATACTTCGACGGAACGCGCGACGGGCGCGCGGGCGGGGTATTCGCACTCAATTTTTTCGGGGCGGGCGCGAGTGGGGTTGCAGGCCTCCACGGCGTACGCCAATTATGACTCCCGCACGCTGGCAGCGGCGGGAACGAATGAGCTATATCGCAACGTCGACAGTTTCCAACCTACCGTTACGTTCCTCCCTTGGCGCGGTGCCGAGCGGGAGGAACTGACGGTGGAGGTCGGCGTGCGGTTGCAGCGGTTCGCGCTCTTGTCCCCTGAGGCGAACCGCAACGTTGCCTCCCACGCGCTGGTAAATACTCTGCGATACCGGCGCGTGAGAGGTGATGTGGCGACGGGACGGTTTACGGTTACGGGGTTGATGGGGCTGACGAACGGGTTTGGCGGGGATTACTCGTTTGACCGGCAGGAGGTGCGGGGCGGGGCGGAGTATCATCGCGGGGCGTCGCGGTTGACGGTGGATTTTACGGGCGGTTCGTTGCGCGGGGATGCGCCGTTTACGGAGCGTTTCGCGGCGGGGAACCAGTTGTTTTTGCGGGGGTGGAATAAGTTTGAGATTGCCCCGTTGGGGGGACGGCGGTTGGCGGCGTCGAGCGTGGAGTATGGGCATTCGCTGAAGGGGAAGTTGGAGGCTTCGGCGTTTGTGGACTCGGGTTCGATTTGGAATAAGGGCGGGACGGCGGTGGCGCGGAATTCGGTGGGGGCGGGGTTGCGGACGCGGGATGGGTTTTATTTCTACGTCGCGTTTCCATTGCGGGATGGGCGGGTGGAGCCGCTGTTCATGACGGGGGCTACATTTTGAGAACTTCCGTCCGGATTGCGATGATCGCGGCCGTTCCGTTTTTGGCGGGATGGTCGCCGACGACTTTACAGCTTCGACAGGATGATGGGGTGCTGCGGGTTGCGGCGCCCAATTTGCATTTTCTGGAGGGGCGGACGATGCGGCGGTTGCAGGACGGGGCGGGGCTGGTGTTTTCGTTGCAACTATCGCTATCGCCGGATCAGTTCCGGACGGTATCGCGACGGCAGGTGGAGCGGTTTGTTGTGAGCTTTGATTTGTGGGAGGAAAAGTTTGCGGTGGTGCGGCTGGGGGCGGTGAAGGATCAGGCGTCGCACCTGTCGCGGGAGGCGGCGGAGCGGTGGATGTTTGCGCATACGGGGTTACCGCTGCATGGGCTGGCGGCGGATTCATCGAACTGGGTGCGGGCGGAGTTGCGGGCGGATGATCCGCGGGATGCGGGCGGTTTTTTGTTGGACCCGACGGTGACGTTGACGCGGCTTGTCGAGTGGTTCGGGCGGGCGCAGCGGGGCGAGACCGAGCGTTGGAATTTGGAACATGGGCCGTTCCGGCCGGGCGATGTTCAGCGTTAGACTGCAACCGTGAGCCTGCGAACCAAACTGATCGTTGTGTTCTTGACGGCGACGCTGGCGCCGATGGCGGTGCTGCTGTGGGTGACGCTGCATCTGTTTGAGACGAGCCTGCGGCAGGCGACGACGGTGGAGTTGGACGAGATGTCGACGTCGTTGCGGGCGACGGGGCGGGAGATGTACCAGACGGCGCGGGAGGTGTTGAAGGCTGACGCGGCGGCGGGGCGGGTGGCGGCGCGGCCGGTGACGGTGGCCGACGGGGCGGCGTTCGCGGCGAGCGGGGAAGAGGAGTGGTTTGAGACGGCGGGAGAGGGCGGGGCGGTGCTGCGGTATTGGGTGCGCGGGAAGGATGGGGAGATCCGGCTGTTTGAGCGGAAGCTGGGCGTGGGGATGCAGCGGTTGACGGACCAGTACACGCGGGCGCGGGGGCTGGTGGAGCGAGCCGGGCAGTATGATTTGCGGCGCGGGTTGACGCTGACTTTGTTGACCACGGCGGGGGTTGTGTATCTGGTGGCGCTGGCGGTTTTGATTTTGATGGCGGTACGGGTGAGCCGGCCGATGCGGGATTTGACGCGGGGGTTGCAGACGTTGGCGTCGGGCGATTTGACGGTGCGACTGGCGGGGGGCGGGCCGGATGAGGCGGGGCAGGCGATTGCGGCGTTTAACGAGACGGCGGCGCAGTTGGCCGAGTCGCGGGAGGAGTTGGTGCAGTTGACGCGGGTGGCGTCGTGGCAGACTCTTGCTCGCAAGATGGCGCATGAGGTGAAGAATTCTTTGACGCCGATCCGGTTGACGATGGAGGAGATTGGGGCGCGGAATGGGTCCGTGGACGCTGGTTTTTTGCGGCAGGCGTCGCAGATTGTGGCGGATGAGGTGACGACGCTGGAGAAGAGAGTCAGGGCGTTTTCGGAGTTTGCGGCGGAGCCTCCGGCGCATCTGCGGGCGATGGATTTGAATGCGCTGGTGGAGGAGCGGGTGGCGTTTTTGCGTCCGTTGCATCCGGGGGTCTCCTATGACCTGGAACTGGCGGAGGGCGCGGCGGCGACGGGAGATCCGGACTTGTTGCGCGGGGTGTTGACGAACCTGTTGGAGAACGCGGCGCAGGCTGTGGGGACGGACGGACGGATTGTTACGCGGACTTTCGTGGAGGGTGGGCGGACGGGGGTGGCGGTGGCTGATTCGGGGCCGGGGTTGAGCGAGTTGGCGCGGTCGACGTTGTTTGAACCGTCGATTACGTTCAAGAAGAATGGGATGGGGTTGGGGTTATCGATTGCGCGGCGGAGTGTGTTGTTGTGCGGCGGGGAGATTGAACATCGGGAGAGCGAGTTGGGCGGGGCGTCGTTTGTGGTGACGTTGCCGGCGGCTGGCTTGGAGACGGGACATGCGAAGAATCTGGATCGTTGATGATGAGTCGAATATCGGGCTGTCGCTGCGCTTGATTTTGGAGCGGGAGGGGTTTGCGGTGACTACCTTCACGAGCGCTTCCGATTACCGGCGCGCGGCGGGGCGGGAGGCGGTGGCGCTGTTTTTATTCGACGTGCGGCTGCCGGATGCTTCGGGATTGGATTTGCTGCGGGAGTTGCGGGCGGCGGGCGTGGTGGCGCCGGTGATCATGATTTCCGGGCATGGGACGATTGCCGATGCGGTGGAGGCGGTGCATGCCGGGGCGTACGATTTCCTGGAGAAGCCTTTGCATCGGGAGCGGGTGTTGCTGGCGGTGCGGAACGGTTTGGACCAGTTGGTGTTGCGGGAGGAGAATAAGCGGCTGAAGGAGCAGGTGGGGACGGCGCGGATGATGGGTTCGTCGCCCGCGTTTGCAAGGACTGTTGAACAGGCGACGCTGGCGGCGAAGAGCGATGTGCGGGTGTTGTTGATGGGGGAATCGGGGACGGGGAAGGAGCTGTTGGCGGCGCATATACATGGCGCGTCGCCGTTTGCTTCGGGACCGTTCATTAAGGTGAATTGTGCGGCGATTCCGAATGAATTGATGGAATCGGAATTGTTTGGACATGAGAAGGGGGCGTTCACGGGGGCGGCGGGATTGCGGCGCGGGAAGTTTGAATTGGCTGATGGGGGGACGTTGTTTTTGGATGAAGTGGGGGACTTGCCACAGGCGGCGCAGGCGAAGCTGTTGCGGGTTTTGCAGGAGGGGGAGTTTCATCGGTTGGGCGGGGAGCAGCCGGTGCGGATTAGCGTGCGGGTACTGTCGGCAACGAACAAAGATTTGGCGGCGGAGGTGGCGGCGGGGAGGTTCCGGGAGGACCTGTATTACAGGCTGGCGGTGGTGCCGTTGCGGGTGCCGGCGTTACGGGAGCGGCCGCAGGATGTGCGGGTTTTGGCGGCGCATTTTCTGGAGGAGTTTTGCGGGCGGAATAACGTGCGGATGAAGTTGTTTGATGATTCCGTGTTTGATTTGTTTGAGAAGTATGGGTGGCCGGGGAATGCGCGGGAGTTGCGGAATGTGGTGGAGCGGATGGCGATATTGAGCCCGGGGGATGTATTGGATAAAGAGTCGGCGCCGATTGAGTTGCGGTTGGGACGGGATCCGGATGCGCCGAATTCGGTGGAAGAGGCGCGGCGCGGGGCGGAGCGGGACCACATTACCCGGGCGCTGGATGAGGCGGCGTGGAATGTGTCGGCCGCGGCGCGGGCGTTGGGGATGGAGCGGACGTCATTGCATAAGCGGATTCGGGCATTGGGGTTGGCTCGGGGGTAGTTTGCGTTGTTCGATTCCGAGTGCCGGTAGCAACTTTTAGGGGACCATGCAGCCCGTGCGAATGTTAGCAGTGTCATGAGTTGGACGGCTGTCTTTTGGGCGTTTGTGCCGCGGTTCCGTGTGCGGCGCGAGTTAAGCGTTTATCATGTTTGATGTGGCAGCCCTGAAGAGACTATTCGTTCTGGTTGTGGGAATTGTCGCGTTGCGTGGCGCGGAGTTTGAGAAAGACGTGCGTCCGCTGCTGGCGGCGAAGTGCGTGAAGTGCCATGGGGGCGAGCGGACGGCGGGCGGGTTCGACATGACTTCGGCGGAGGCGTTCGCCAAGGCCGGGGTTGTTGTTAAGGGGGATCCGGCGGGGAGCAAGCTGTTCCAACATGTTTCGTCGGGGAAGATGCCGATGGGCGGGCCGCGGTTGACGGCTGAGGAAGTGGCGGTGGTGGGGGATTGGATTCGGGGCGGGGCTGTTTATACGGGCTCGCTGGCGGTGGCGAAGAAGAAGGCCTGGTGGGCGTTTGTGCCGCCGGTGAAGGGGCCTCTGGGTTCAATTGATGCGTATTTGCAGGCGAAGCTGGCTACGAAGGGCCTGGGGTTTTCTGCGCGGGCTTCGGAGCGGGATTTGACTCGGCGGTTGTTTTTCAGCTTGACCGGGTTGCCGCCGACGGATGCGGACTATAAGAGAACGTATGCGGAGAATGTGGACCGGTTGTTGGCGTCGCCTGAGTATGGAGAACGCTGGGCGAGGTACTGGCTGGACGTGGTGCGGTTCGGCGAGACCGATGGCGGGGAGCATAACTTTGAACGGTTTCATGCGTGGCGGTATCGGGATTGGGTGATTGACGCGTTTAACCGGGACATGCCGTATACGCAGTTTGTTAGGGAGCAGATTACCGGGGACTTGTTAAGGCCGAAGGATCCACAGTCGGTGGCGGCGACGGGGTTCCTTGTTGCGGGGCCTTGGGATTCGGTGAGCGCGGAGTTGAACAAAGACGCGCTGATGAAGAAGACGGCGCGGATGGATGAGTTGGACGATATGGTCACCACTACGTTCCATTCGTTCCAAGCGATGACGGTGAATTGCGCGCGGTGCCACGATCACAAGTTCGACCCGATTCCGACGAAGGATTATTATTCGCTGACGGCCGTGTTTGGTGGTGTTGGGTTCGGGACGCGCGAGGTTGTGACCGACTCGGCGAAGCAGGCCTATGAGGCGGCGGCGAAGCCGTTCCAGGTGGAGTTGGCGCGGGTGCAGAAGGAACTGGATTCGATTGAGGCTCCGGTGCGAACGCGGATGATGCGGGAGCGGTATCAGGCGCTGGATGAACGGCGGAGCGGGGAGAAGTACCGGGTGCCGCTGGCTCCGTTCTTCAACCGGAATGCGTTTGCGCCGGTGACGGGGGCGGCTTACCGGCTGGTGATTTCGGGGCATAGCGGGAAGCTTCCGAAGATTGATTTGTTGGAACTGAAGCCGGCTGGTTTGACGGTGCGGGATTTTGTGGGTTCTTCGCAGGCCACGGCCGCGGTGCCGGTGATTCTGCCGATTCCGGGGAAGGGAACTGTCAGCGAGATTGCGTGGTCGACGGACCGGGTGATGGGGAAGAGCGACGGGCAGATTCGGGTGTATT
Organism: Acidobacteriota bacterium; assembly: GCA_947470805.1. Lineage (GTDB taxonomy): Bacteria > Acidobacteriota > Terriglobia > Bryobacterales > Bryobacteraceae. The sequence continues at coordinate 11,750 of CANIVU010000076.1, forward strand.
CGCTGGAGGTTTCCGACGATGGCGTGAATTGGCGGGCGGTGGCTGGGTCGCTGGATCACATCAGCGTGAATGAGTTGGAGTTGCCGTCTGTGAGTGAGGCGGAGGTGGTGGCGGCGTTGACGGACGCGGCGCGGGCGCGGCGGGCGGAGTTGTTGGGGGAGCGGGACGCGTGGAAGAAGAAATTGGACGCGGTGCCGGCGCCGGCGATGGTGTACGCGGCCAAGCCGCACCCGGTGGAACCCGCGTATTTATTGGAGCGCGGGAGTGTGGCGAAGGCGAAGGAAGAAGTTTTTCCGGGGGCGCTATCGGCGCTGGGGCACCGGCCTGCTTCGTTTGGGTTGGACTCGAAGGCTCCGGATGATTTGCGGCGGACGGCGCTGGCCGATTGGATAACGGATGAGAAGAATCCGCTAACGGCGCGGGTGATTGTGAACCGGGTATGGTTCTATCATTTCGGCAACGGGATTGTGAATACGCCGAGCGATTTCGGGTTGATGGGAGATCGACCGTCGCACCCGGAACTGCTGGACTGGCTGGCGGTTTCGTTCATGGAGAACGGGTGGAGCCTGAAGTGGCTGCAGCGGCAGATTGTGATGTCGCAGGCGTTTCAGCAGTGGTCGGCTTTGAATGAAAAGGCCTTTGCCGTGGACGCCGATAACCGGTTGCTGTGGCGGATGCCGCTGCGGCGGATGGACGCCGAGGCGTTGCGGGATACGATGCTGGCGGCGACGGGGAGTTTGAACTTCGAACGCGGCGGGCCGAGCTATTTGTTGCAGAAGAAGGGCGGGGGGGGATCGTATATTTACGATGCTCTGGACAATGACGGACCGGCGGTTTGGCGGCGCGCGGTGTACCGGTTTGTGGTGCGCGGGGGCGGGCGGATTTTCATGGACAGTTTTGATTGTCCGGACCCTTCGGTGGCGACGCCGCAGCGGAGCAATTCGAATACGCCGGTGCAGGCGCTGACGCTGTTGAACAATTCGTTTGTGATGAAGCAGAGCGAACGGATGGCGGAGCGGTTGCGGCGGGAGGCGAGCGACGTTTCCGGGCAGGTGGCGCGAGCGTATTCGCTGCTGTATGGGCGGGCGCCGTCGGGGAAAGAGTTGCAGGCCGGGGTTGCGTTTATCGGGCAGCATTCGCTGGCTGCCTATGCGCGCGTGCTGTTTAACACCAACGAGTTTTTATACACACCATGAGACGGAAAACGACACGCCGGGAGATGCTGTGGGAGGTGGGCGGCGGGCTCGCCGGAATTGCGCTGGCGCAGATGGAGGCGCAGGCGGCGCCGCGCAAGCCGGGGACGCATTTTGCGCCGAAGGCGAAGAACGTCATTCTCATCTACCTGCCTGGGGGGATTAGTGCGATTGACACCTTCGACTATAAGCCTGACCTGGTGAAGCACCACGGGAAGCAGACGAAGGGCGAGAATACGATCACGCCGTTTTTTGGCAAGCCGGGGGCGGTGATGAAATCGCCGTGGGAGTTCCGGCCGTATGGGAAGTCGGGGAAGTATGTGTCCGATCTGCTGCCGCATTTGGCGCAGCGGGTGGACGATATGACGTTCTTCCATTCGATGGTGGCGCGGAGCAATGCGCACGGGCCGGCGATCTTCCAGATGTCGACGGGGTACATTTTTCAGGGGTTTCCGTCGGTGGGTTCGTGGGTTAGTTATGGGTTGGGATCGGAGAATCAGAACCTGCCGTCGTTTGTGGTTTTGCCGGATCCGCGCGGGTTGCCGCCTTGCGGGGTTGCCAATTGGGGGAACGGGTTTTTGCCGGCGCAGCACCAGGGCGTGATGTTCGGCGACCAGAAGAACCCGATTGCGGATTTGCGGGCTCCGGTGGCACCGGCGGTGCAGGCGGCTTCGTATGATTTGCTGTCGCAGTTGAATGAGGAACACTTGGGCGCGCATCCGGGGGATGACGCGTTGGCGGGGCGGATTCGCGCGTACGAGATGGCAGCGCGGATGCAGGTGAGTGCGCCGGAGGTGACGGACATCAAGGGCGAGAGTGAGGCTACGCGCGAGGCGTATGGGTTGAACGATCCGGCGACGCGGGCGTATGGGTACAACTGCCTGCTGGCGCGGCGGCTGGTGGAGCGTGGTGTGCGGTGCGTGCAGTTATTCAATGGCGGGCACTTCGGGGCGCCGCGGATTAACTGGGACGGACATGAGGACTTGCGCGCGAACCATTCGCGGTGCGCGGCTTCGATGGATAAGCCGACGGCGGCGTTACTGGCTGATTTGAAACAGCGCGGGATGTTGAACGATACGGTGGTGGTATGGACGACGGAGTTCGGACGGCTGCCGATTAGCGAGGGCATTGGCGAGGGCGGGCGCGATCATAATCCGGAGGGGTTTACGTCGTTCATGGCGGGGGCCGGGCTGAAGCCGGGCTATTCGTATGGGCGGACGGATGAGCTGGGGTACAAGACCGCGGAGAACCCGACGACGATTTACGATTTCCATGCGACGCTGCTGCATTTGCTGGGGCTGGACTATACGCGGTTGAGCTGGTATCACAACGGGCTGCAACGACGGTTGACCGATGTGCATGGGCATGTGGTGAAAGACGTGTTGGCCTAGTGGGGATGCTGGTGCTGCGGGTGGCGCGGAAGACGACGGTGTGGACGAAGGCGGAGCATCGGGATCCGGCGGTTCATGAGCCGATTTTCCGGGCTGGGGACCGGGTGCGTTCGGCGGGCGGGACGGCGGCGGCGGATGTGCTGATTGTGGAAGACGAAGACGGCGTGGGGACTCGGCTGGTGCCGTTGGCCTTTCAGCCGCGGGAGGTGGAGCGGCGGTGGGCGTTGTTTGGGTTGCGGCTGGGGGATGAGGGCGCGGTGGAGCTTTGGTTGCGAGGGGACCGGTTGTACGACGGCGTGCCGCGGCGGGCGGAGTACCGGTTGGCGGTGCTGCGACCGGATTCGGTGACGCGGGTGATTCATAATGCAAAGAACGACTTTTCGGCATCGAGCGGACGGGAACGGACGTATCGCTGGAACGATTTTGTAATTGAGCATTTGGGTACTGATGCGATGTGCGCGGCCGGGGAGCGGCTGGTGCCGTTGGAACAGGCGAAGATTGTGGATTTGCGTGAGGACTTGTTATGAGGAAATGTTGGTTGCTGGTGGTGGTGAGCGCTGGTTTGTCCGCGCAGCAGAAGCCCGTGGACTTTCAGCGGGAGGTGCGGCCGATATTGTCCGATGCGTGCTACCACTGCCACGGGCCTGATAAGGGCTCGCGCATGGCCAATTTGCGGCTGGATGTGCCGGGGCCGGCGATTGTTGCCGGGAAGCCGGAAGAGAGCAAGTTGTGGAAGCGGATTAACCACGCCACGCCCGCGCTGCGGATGCCGCCGCCGGCGGCGCACAAGACGTTGAACGACGCGCAGAAGGATGTGTTGAAACGGTGGATTTCCGAGGGCGCGGCGTACAAGGAGCATTGGTCGTTTACGGCTCCGGTGAAGCGGGAGTTGCCGGCGGTGAAGAACGCCCAGTGGGCGCGGAACGGGATTGACCGGTTCCTGCTGGCGCGGCTGGAGGCGGAGGGTTTACAGCCGGCGGCTGAGGCGGATAAGCGGACATTGGCGCGGCGATTGTCTTTGGACTTGACGGGCTTGCCGCCGGCCCCGGCGGAGGTGGAGTCGTTTTTGCAGGACACGGCCGCTGATGCGTATGAGCGGCTGGTGGACCGGCTGATGGCGAAGCCGCAGTATGGGGAGCATCGGGGGCGGTACTGGCTGGACGCGGCGCGGTATGGGGACACGCACGGCATTCACGTCGATAACTATCGCGAGATGTGGCCGTACCGGGATTGGGTGATTGCGGCGTTCAACAAGAATATGCCGTTCGACCAGTTCACGCTGGAGCAACTGGCTGGGGATTTACTGCCGAATCCGACGATGGAGCAGACGGTGGCGACGGGCTTTCACCGCTGCAATATTACGACGAATGAAGGCGGGTCGATTGAAGAGGAAGTGGCGGCGATTTACGCGAAAGACCGCGTGGATACGACGGGGGCGGTGTGGCTGGGGCTGACGGTGGGTTGCGCGACTTGCCACGACCACAAGTTTGATCCGATTACACAGAAAGAGTTTTACCAGATGGCGGCGTTCTTCCGGAACACGACGCAGAAGCCGATGGACGGGAATATTCACGACACGCCGCCGGTGATTTCGGTTCCTGCGGAGCGGGAGCGAGCGCGCTGGCACCAGCTGTTGGTGGAAGAAAAGGCCCGGCGCGATGCGCGGGCGGCGCTGCGGACGCGGGCGGGGGCTGGGATGGACGAGTGGGTCCGGTTGGGGAAATACAAGACGGTGAAGACGCCGTTTAAAGGCTATTCGCCGCGATGGACGCTGCAGACGCCGGCGGTGTTGCCGGAGGGCGTGAAGCTGGTGGATGGGGCCGTGGGCGGGACGAAGGCGTTGTCGTTCGGGGCGAAGAAGTCGTTGGAGTTGCCGGCGGTGAAGCATGACCTGGATAGCCGGAAGGCGTTTACGGTGGCGGCTTGGGTGTATCTGCCGAAGGAGGAACAGAACTTCGCGGTGGCCACCAAGCTCGACTGGGTGAACAAGAAAGACAGCATTACGCAGGGTTGGGCGTTTGACTTCGATGGACGGCGGCCGCGGTTCCAGATGATGGGCGGGAAGAAGGACGATTTGATCCTGATTCGCGCGGGGGCGTCGGGGCGATTGAAGGCCAATACCTGGCACCACATTACGGTGACGTTCGATGGGTCACGGGACTACAAGGGACTTTCCATTTTCATCGATGGGAAGGTGGCGATTACGGAGACGAATCCGAATTCGGGCGGGGGGATGGTGGAGGGTTCGACGCTTTCCAAGGCTCCGGTGACGCTCGGCAGTGATGGGAACAAGAAGTTTTTTGAGGGCGGGGCGGTGCAGGATTTGCAGATTCTGGACCGGCAGTTGCGGGATGACGAGGTGGAGATTCTGGCCGGGTGGATGCCGTTGCGGTATGCGGGCGAGGCGTCGTTGGACGTGGCGCGTGGCGCGGCGGAGTTGCTGTATTTGCAGCGGACGGACAAGGCGTGGGGGAAGGCGAACGAGGAGTGGCTGCAGACGGTGGCCGAGCAGCGTGCGATTACGCGGCGGGCGCCGGTGACGCACGTAATGAATGAAGTTCGGGAGAAAGACCCGGAGGCGTTCGTGCTGTTCCGCGGGATGTATGACCAGCCTCGGGATAAGGTGCGGGCGGAGGTGCCGGCGGTGGCGGGGGCGTTGGGCACCAAGTATCCGAGGAACCGGTTGGGGTTGGCGAAGTGGCTGACTTCGGCGGAGAATCCGCTGACGGCGCGCGTGACGGTGAACCGGATGTGGCAGGAGATTTTCGGGAACGGAATTGTGAAGACGGCCGAGGATTTTGGCGCACAGGGTACGGCGCCGACGCATCCGGAACTGTTGGACTGGATGGCGGTGGAGTTCCGGGAGTCGGGTTGGGACGTGAAGAAGCTGGTGCGGATGATGGTGACCTCTGCGGCTTACCGGCAGGCGGCGGTGGCGACGGAGGAGAAGCGGAAGAAGGATCCGGAGAATCTGTTGATGTCGCGCGGGCCGCGGTTCCGAATGGATGGGGAGATGGTTCGGGATTACGCGTTGGCGGCTAGTGGGTTGTTGGTGCCCACGATTGGGGGCCCGAGCGTGCGGCCGTATCAGCCGGAGAAGGTGTGGGAGACGGTGGCGATGGAGGGTTCGAACACGCGGTTCTATAAGCAGGACCACGGGGAGAAACTGTATCGACGGTCGATGTACACGTTCTGGAAGCGGAGCGCACCGCCGGCGTCGATGGAGATCTTCAACGCGCCGACGCGGGAGACGTGCACGGTGCGGCGGGAGCGGACGAATACCCCGCTGCAGGCGCTGATTACGATGAACGATGTGCAGTTCGTGGAGGCGGCGCGGAACCTGGCGGAGCGGACGATGAAGAACGTGAAGAGCGGGTTTGAGGGGCGGCTGGATTATTTGGCGGAGCGGGCGCTGGCGCGGCCGTTGGAGGCGCGGGAGAAGGCGGTGGTGGAGCGGTCGTACAAATCGTTCCTGTCGCACTATGACGCGAAGCCGGAGGAGGCGAAGAAGTTGCTGGCGATGGGGGAATCGCCGCAGGATGGGAAGCTGTCGGCGCAGGAGTTGGCGGCGTGGACGATGGTGGCGAGCCAGGTGTTGAATCTCGACGAGGCGTTGAACAAATGATGAACCCTTTTGATGAATCCGTTCGGATGGAGACGCGCCGGCAACTGTTGCGGCGCGGTGCGCAGGGCATTGGGGGCGTAGCGCTGGCGTCATTGCTGGGGGGGGCGGAATCTCCTTCGACGGGGTTGCCGCATTTTGCGCCGAAAGCCAAGCGGGTGATTTGGCTGCACATGGTGGGCGCGCCGCCGCAGTTGGACCTGTTCGACTATAAGCCGAAGATGAAGGACTGGTTCGACAAGGACCTGCCGGAATCGGTGCGGAACGGGCAGCGGCTGACGACGATGACGTCGGGGCAGACGCGGTTTCCGATTGCGCCGACGGTTTTCAAGTTTGCGCAGCACGGCCAGAGCGGGGCGTGGCTGAGCGAGCTATTGCCATATACGGCGAAGATGGTGGACGACATTTCGATCATCCGTACGATGCACACGGAGGCGATTAACCACGAGCCGGCGATCACGTTCATTCAGACTGGATCGATGGTGCCGGGGAAGCCTTGCACGGGCGCGTGGATGGCGTATGGGTTGGGCAGCATGAATAAAGACCTGCCGACATTCGTGGTGTTGAACGCGAATCATACGCATCCGAAGGCGAATGTGCAGGCGATTTCGGCGAAGCTGTGGTCGGCTGGGTTTCTGTCGGCGCAATATGCGGGCGTGTCGTTGCGATCGGGTGGCGACCCGGTGTTGTACATCAACAATCCGGACGGCGTGGACGGGAAGACGCGGCGGACGATGTTGGACGGGCTGGGAGAGTTGAACCAGATGACGTTCGACAAGCTGGGGGATGCCGAGACGCAGGCGCGGATTCAGCAGTATGAGATGGCGTTTCGGATGCAGTCGTCGGTGCCGGATCTGACGGATTTATCGAAGGAGCCGGAGAGTGTGTACGCGTTGTATGGGGAGGCGGCGCGGAAGCCGGGGACCTTCAGTTATAACGCGCTGATGGCGAGGCGATTGGCCGAGCGGGGCGTGCGGTTCATACAGTTGTATATGCGTGGGTGGGACGTGCACAACGATCTGCCTGAGGTTTTGCCGAGCCAGTGCAAGGACGTCGATCAGGCGCTCTATGGATTGGTGCAGGACTTGAAGCAGCGCGGGATGTTGGACGAGACGGTGGTGATTTGGGGTGGGGAATTTGGGCGAACGATCTACTCGCAAGGCAAATTGACGGCGACGAATTACGGGCGGGATCATCACCCGCGATGTTTTTCGCTGTGGGCGGCTGGCGGCGGATTCAAACCAGGGGTAGTATGGGGCGAGACGGACGATTTCTCCTATAACATCGTTCGCGATCCGGTACATGTGCGCGATTTCCAAGCGACGCTGCTGCACAATCTGGGAATCGACCATAAGAGGTTTACGTACAAATACCAAGGTCTGGATCAGAAACTCACTGGAGTGGAAGAGGCCAAGGTGGTAAAGGGACTACAGAGGGGCTAAACATTAGGGAAAACCCTCCTACATAAGCCACCTCCGTTTTGTGTATGATAGGCGCAGCGGAGATCCCTGTTTGTGATTCGCCTAACCCTGTCCCTTATTTCACTAGCCTTGTGTGCTACCTATGCCGCCCCTGTCGGAACCTCGCCGGAGGTTGCGGTTGTCTTGCAGGTCGACGAAACCTTTTCGCCGCAGGCCTGGCAGGCGATGGAAACGGAATCGAAACGTATCGCCAAGCAGGCGGGGATTCGTGTTCGATTTGTTGAACGGTCTCAGGCGGCAGCTGAGCAGTTCACCGATCTTGTCGTGTTTCGCATGAAGGGTAAATGCGAAATGGACACGACGCCGGCGCTGCTGGACGAGCGGGGTCCGTTTGCGTGGGCGTTTACCGCGGATGGCAATGTGCTGCCATTTGGGGAGGTGAAATGCGATCGAGTTCGGGAGTCGATTAAGACCGCAATCCACCCTTCAGACTACCGGAAGGCGGATGAATTATTCGGTCGCGCGCTGGGCCGTGTCGTAGCGCACGAACTGTATCATATGCTGGCAAACACCAAGAAACACGGCAAATCGGGTGTGGCGAAAGATGCGCTGAGCGCGCAGCAACTGATCTCCGAAAAGCTGGATTTCAGCATGCATGAACGCGTGACGTTAGAAGGAAAGCGCGACTTCAGCCGTTAAATCCCCTTTAGTTTTCCGCGTGCAGTTGACACCCGCGCAGAGTGTAGGTTACATTCCTAAGAACAAACGCGGATTGTCTCGTCTAAACAGATCCGTGTTTTTCCCCGTCGACTGCGTGGCCTCACGTCCGGCTCGCCCGCCTGGTCGCTTTTCTAACTCCCAGTTCTGAGTCCAACCGGCTCGTTGCAAGAGCCATAAAGCCATTTCCTTTTGGGGAAACCGGTAGCGTCATCGCATCCGGACATAAGGGGGGTTCTGGTATGTACCGTTGGACACTCAGTTTTCTTCTCTTCGCCGCCTCGCTGTTCGCACAGTCGTTCCAGGGCGGTATTCGCGGATTGGTCACAGACGCGGGAGGCGGTGCCGTTGCTGGCGCCAAGGTCTCTCTCGTAGATGAAGGCACCAACTCAAGCCGCGCGACCTTAACGAATGAATCTGGAGAGTGCGTATTTAACGGCCTGGTGCCGGCTACGTATTCCGTATCGGCCGAATCGCCGAGTTTCAAGAAGTTTGAGCGCAAAGGTGTTTCGCTTGGAACGCAGCAGTTCCTGACGATCGATATGAAGTTGGAAGTGGGACAGGTGACCGAGAGCGTGATGGTTACCGAAGAAGTGCCGGTCATCGAAACAGCCAACGCTTCGGCGGGCCAGTTGATTGATCGGCAGAAACTGATCGACCTGCCGAACCTGGGCCGGAATCCGTTCATGATGGCGAAGGTTGCCCAGAACGTAGTTGCGGTTGGCAATCCGCGGTTTAACCGCATGCAGGATCAGTCGGGTTCGTCGCAGATCTCGCTTGCCGGCGGCCCGGTGCGCGGCAACAACTATTTGCTCGATGGCATTCCGATCACCGACTCGGTGAATCGCGCCGTGATCATCCCGACCTTGGAAGCGGTGCAGGAAGTGAAAGTGCAGGCCAATACCTACGACGCCGAAATGGGGCGCACCGGTGGCGGCATGTTCAATACCTTCTTGAAGAGCGGCACGAACAGCCTGCACGGCTCTGGCTTTGGCTACATGCGCCAGACTGAATGGCTGGCGAATAACTTCTTCAACAATCGCGCCGGACGCGGCGTTCCGAACCAGCCGTTCAAGAACTACGGCGCCTCGATCGGCGGGCCGATCTGGATTCCGAAAGTCTACAACGGCAAGGACAAGACGTTCTTCTGGCTTGCTGGCGAAGCCTACCGGCAGATCTCTTCCACCTCGACGGAACTCTCCGTGCCGACGGCGCTCGAAACGCGCGGCGACTTCTCCCGAAGCTTCGTGAATGGCGCCTCCGGCCCGTTGCAGCTGATCTATGATCCGTTGACGACGACGACGGCTGGCGCGCGTACGCCGTTTGCAGGCAACGTGATTCCTGGTGCACGGCTGAACAATATCGGCGCCAAAATCGCCAGCAACTATCCGGCTCCCACGCGGGACCGCACCGGATACGGCACGAACAACTACTCGGCGGCCTCCAGTCAATACGACCGCGCCGATCAGTTCTCGGCGAAGGTGGATCATCAGATCGCCAGCTGGTGGCGCGCTTCGGCGAGCTATCTGCACTATGGTTCGCGTGAACCAGGTGAATGGTGGATGAACACGATCGCCAGCCCGGCGCAGTGGCTGCTGAACCGTAAGGTGGACGCCACGGCCGTTTCCAGCATTCTCACTCCGAATGCGACGACGGTTGTCACGCTCCGCTACGGTTTCAATCGATTCCCGAATTTGAATACGACGCGCTCGGCTGGTTTCGACGTGACGACGTTGGGCTTCTCTCCGGCCTACGCTTCGAAGATTCAGGCGACGACTTTCCCCCTTATCGGCATGCAGAACTTCTCCGGTTTGGGCGTGACCAACAATAACGATCAGGTCTTCCACTCGAAGAACCTGATGGGATCGGTCGCCAAGTTCATGGGCCGGCATAGCTTCAAGGGCGGCGTCGACTATCGCCGTCTGCACATTGACGGCATCGAGTTCGGCGATCCGGCCGGCAACTTCGGATTCTCGGATGGCTTCACGCGCGAAACTCCGCTGCGTGCAACCGCCGGCTCCGGCAGCGATCTGGCCAGCCTCCTTCTGGGCTACCCGAACTCTGGAACGTTCCTGCAGGCGACGAAGATGTATCAGTACGTCGACTACATGGGCTTCTACTTCCACGACGATTTCCGTGTTAGCTCGAAACTCACCATCAACTTCGGCGTTCGCTATGAGTACGAAACCGGCTTGAAGGCGACGAACAACACGCTGATCACGGGCTTCGATACGACGGTCAAGAGCCCGATCACTGTGACCACCCCCGTCTCCGGCTTCACCCCCGTTGGCGGTTTGCTGTACGCGGGCAAAGACGGTGGCCGCACGCAGACCGGCAACCTGAACAAGAACAAGTTCGCTCCTCGCATGGGGTTTGCCTATCAGCTGAATGGGAAGACGACGATCCGCGGCGGCTACGGCATGTTCTGGGCGCCGATTCCTTACGGGTTCCAGAATACGCTTGGCTACTCGCAGACCACTACCTTCCTCTCGTCGGTGGACGGCGGCTTCACGCCTGCCGGTTCGCTGTCGAACCCCTTCCCGACGGTGGGCACGCCGATCGGCAACTCTGCCGGTCTGCTCTCCGGTATCGGTCAGTCGGTGGGCTTCATCTCCCAGAACCACCGCGCTCCGAACATTCACCAGTTCAGCTTTGACGTGCAGCGGCAGTTGCCGTGGGGCTTGGCCCTGGCGGCGGGCTACGTCGGCAGCCGTTCCTATGATCTGGTGCTGGGCGCCGGTGGCCTGAACATCAACCAGTTGGATCCGAAGAACTTCGCGGAAGGATCGGCCGCCCTGAACGCCAGCGTGCCGAATCCCTACTACGTCGCCGGTGGCCCTGGGCTGATCGGCGGCCGCACGGTAACCCGGGAACAGTTCCTGCGCCCATTCAACCAGTTCAGCAACGTGACGTTGAGCAACAGCGACTACAACCGGGCCACCTACGACTCGTTCGTGAGCAAGGTGCAGAAGCGGATGTCGAGCGGCCTGAGTTTGCTCGCCAGCTGGACGTGGTCCCGCAACATGGACGCGACGATCGGTGGCCCGGGCTCGTTCTTCAACGGCCTTGGGGCGGTGCAGAACGTCTATAACCTCGACTCCGAATACGCGCTCTCCAGCGTGCATTCCCCGCACCGCTTCTCCAGTGCCTTTACGTACGAAATGCCGTTCGGCAAGGGCAAGAAGTGGGTTGGGAACAACATGGTGGCCGATCTCCTGGTGGGCGGTTGGTCCGTCAACGGTGTCGTGACCTACCAGACTGGCTATCCGCTGGCCATCACCCAGGCCTCGAACAACAACGGCGCCTTCGGTGGCGGCGGGCAGCGCCCGAATGCTACCGGCGTCTCTCCGGTTACCCCGGGCGGCCTGATGGACCGCATCGATGGCTATCTCAATCGCGCCGCGTTCACCGAAGTGCCGAAGTACCAGTTCGGCAACGTGTCGCGCACGATCGGGCTTCGCGGACCGGGCATCTCCGAATGGAACATGAGCCTCTTCAAGACCTTCTCCGTCACCGAGAAGCTGAAGGCCCAGTTCCGTGCCGAGGCGCTCAATGCCTTCAATACACCTCAATTCCGGTCGCCCAACCTGGCGTTCGGCGTCAGCAACTCCAACTTCGGCCGCATTACCGAACAGGCCAATTTCTCTCGCATGATTCAGCTTGGCGTCCGGTTCTTCTTCTAGACCAGGCTCGGCTTTCAACCTCCCTTATCGCATCTCTGAAAGGATGACTATGTCTTCTGCTGGATTGCAGTCTGACTTCTCGCGGCGCTCCCTGGGGCGCCACGCCCTGACCCTCATCGGCGCCGGGGCTTCGCTCCCCTTCTTCAATGAGCCGGCCTTGGCCCAGTTGTCAATGATCGGCCCGTTGCCGGCCGATGCCGTAAAAATCAACGCGAATGAGAACCCGCTGGGCCCCAGCGCCGAAGCCGCGGAAGCGATCTACGGCGTCGTCAAAAAGGGCGGCCGGTACATGTATGAGGAGACCTTCTCCTTCGCCAAGACGTTGGCCGAACAGGAAGGGTTGAAACCCAACTATGTGATGCCTTTCCCGGGCTCCAGCGATCCGCTCCACCGGGCGGTGCTTGCCTACACTTCGCCTGACAAGCCGTTCGTCATGGGCGATCCCGGTTATGAAGCCGGCCAGCGCGCGGCCCAGTTCATCGGCTCGAAAGTGATTCGTGTTCCTCTCACGAAGAACCACGAACACGACGTGAAAGCGATGGCGGCGGCGTCTCCGAACGCCGGCGTCATCTACATTTGCAACCCCAACAATCCCACCGGGACTGTCACCAAGAAGGCTGATATTCAGTGGCTGCTGGCGAACAAGCCGAAGGGTTCGCTCCTACTGCTTGATGAAGCTTACATCCACCTGAGCGAGGAAGCCTTTGGTACCGATATGGTGGCCAAGGACGGGGAACTGATTGTTCTCCGCACGTTCTCCAAGCTCTACGGCATGGCCGGCCTGCGCGCCGGCGCGGCGATTGGCCGTCCGGACCTGCTGGCGAAATTGTCCAGCTACGGCGCCGGAGCGCTGCCACTGACCGGAATGGTTGGTGCCCATGCCAGCCTCAAGTCGCCCACGTTGGTTCCGGAGCGCCGCAAGCTCATCGCCAACACCCGCAACGACGTGTTTGAGTTCCTCCATAAACACAACGCCAAGTTCGTGCCCTCCGTCTCCAATAAGTTCATGGTGGAGTGGGATAAGCCGGGCGGGGAACTGGTGAAGGCGTTTGCCGCGGAGAAGATTTTCATCGGGCGCGTGTGGCCGGCCTGGCCGAAACATGCCCGTGTGTCGATCGGTACTCCGGAGGAGATGGCCAAGTTCAAGACGGCGTACAAGAAGATCTTCGGAGTCTAACCAGGGTGCAGACGACGGATACAAAATCGATTGCCAAGGCGCCAGTGGTGCCGGCGCCCTGGCAGGATTGGCGTCCGCCGCAGTATTCTTGGGCCGCATTGCAGGGCGATCTCATGGGCGGTTTAGTAGCCGCCCTGATCGCCCTGCCGTATGGCCTTGCGATGGCTACATTAATGGGCATTCCGCCCATGATGGGGCTGATGACATCCATTCTCACGGCGCCGATTACAGCGTTGTTGGGCCGTAATCCCGTACTGATTGGCGGGACTTCGACGGTGACCGTGCCGTTCGTCGCCGCCGCGGTCGCTTCTTATGGTTTAGGCGGCGCCGCGAAAATAACAATTGTTGCCGCGATTTTCCTGATGGGATTCTGTGTGCTTCGACTGGGCGGGATTCTGGCGTCGGTTCCGCGCCCCGTTGTTTCCGGCTTCTCTTGTGGCATCGGCACGATGATGATCATTTCGCAATTGAAGTCGCTGTTTGGGTTGAAGATTGCCATCGGCGGAACGATGCTCGATCAGTTGCTGCGAGCGGTCGGGGCGCTGCCGGGTTTGAACTGGCAGGTGACAGCAATCGGCGCGGCGACGATTGCCGGGGCGGCGTGGTCTTCCCGGCGATGGCCATCGGCGCCGTCTCCGATGATTGGAATTTTGGCTGCAACCGCAGCTGGTAGTTTTTTTGGATGGCATGATAAGGAAGTCGGCGCGCTGACCTTGGCACTGCCTCCCTTGGCTGGGTTCGTCTGGTCACCCGCGGATGCGCTGATGGTATTGCCAAATGCGATGGGTCTGGCGATTGTCTCGTCGGTGAACCTGCTTATCACTTCGCGCGTTGTGGAGCACTTCCGGGGACGGAGGGCGGATCTGAAGCGGTCCGACGCGGATCGCGAACTGGGTGCTTATGGGATCGCGAATCTTTTCGGGGGGCTCTTCGGCGCGCCGTTCAGTGTCGGAATTCCGGCTCGCAGTTTGGCGAATGTCCGGTGTGGTGGTACGACGCGGATGTCGAATCTTTTTCACGCCGTGTTCGTGCTTGCCTTCATGACGGCTTTGGCAGGTTTTGTGGCGCATGTGCCGATTTCCGCTTTGGCGGGTGTCACGGCTTGGATGGGCTTCTGCCTCTTGGAGTGGAGTACCTGGAGCCGCTTGAACAAGATGCGCAGAACGGACGCGGCTGCATTTCTCCTAACAGCTTCCAGTGTCCTGGTGGTGAATGCCGCGGTGGCCGTTGCGGTTGGTTGGAGCGCCTACGCGGTGCATTGGGCGTTTGAGCGCGTGATGCAAGCCAGGCTTCCCCTAAACACGGAACCGGTCGAGCAGCGCCGTTAGCGGGCGCGCTCAACCGGTTCGATTTACTTTGTCGTGCCGTTCGCTATTCCAGGCGGAACGTGGAGACGAGCTCGGCGAGTTCACCGGACATGCGATCGAGATTTTCCGACGACGTCCGCGCTTCATTGGCCGCCGATGTGGTCGAGTGAGCGGCGCTCGCCACCTGCGTGATGTTGTTGCTTATCTCCTTGGAGCCGATGACGACCTCTTCCATACTGCGGCTGATGTCGTTGGTGGTCGCCGTCTGTTCTTCGACTGCCGCCGCAATTGTAGTGGAGATATGGTTGATCTGTTCGATGACCAGCGTCACCTCTTCGATGGCGTGTGCGGCGCCTTTGGAGTCTGTCCGGATCGCTGCGATACGCGATTCGATCTCTTCGGTCGCCTTCGCCGTTTGCTCGGCAAGCGCCTTCACCTCGTGCGCTACGACGGCGAATCCTTTGCCCGCTTCGCCGGCTCGGGCGGCTTCGATCGTTGCGTTCAAGGCCAATAGGTTCGTCTGTTCGGCAATGGAGTTGATCAACTGGATTACCTTGCCCACTTCATTCGAAGAGGTCTCCAGTTTCCCCATGATCTTGTTGGTGTTTTGCGCCGAGATGACTGCGGATTGGGATATCTGCGAAGCTTTTGCGGTGTTTCGCGAGATCTCCTGAATCGATGCCATCATCTCGGTGGAGGAAGACGCCAGAACCTGAATGGTCGTAGCGATTTCCTCGCTGGCGGCGCTGACTACGTTTGCCTGTGTTGACGTGGCGTTGGCTGCCTCATTCATCTGATGGCTCAGCGCCGCAATCTCTTCGCCAGAGCCTCCGACTCCGACGCTATGTACCCGGATCATGCGAATGGTCTCGCGCATCCGGTCCACCATTTGATTGAACGCAATGGACAGTCGCGCAACTTCGTCCTGGCCGGTGACGGTTACTTTTCGGCTCAGGTCTCCTTCGCCCACCGCCACGATCACATGCATGGCTTCCACAAGCGGATCAGCTACGTTCTTGGCGACGTAGCCGGCCACCACGACACATAGGAGCGCGATCAACACACCGGCACCTGCGATGAACCAGCCGAGTTCGGCGGCGGCGGCTGAGGCATCGCTGGATGTCTGCGAAAGCAGGATACCCCAACCGTGGCCGTTAAACGGGCCGTAGCCTTTTTGAGCGACGTAGCCAAATAGACTCTCTACTCCCTGGTCGTTCTTCTCTTCCGTGAAGCCGCTTTTTCCGGCGATTGCGGCTTTGGCCGCCAAACTGCCCTTCTCCACTAAGTTCGTTTTGAAGAGCTCGGATTCATTCGTGTCTTCAATCAGCAGGCCGGCCTTGTTCACAAGGTGAACTTCGAGGGAACCTTTCCCCGCGCCCGCGCCCGTCGCCGCCAGGTGTTCCCGCGCGATCTGCCGGGTGATCCGCTCCCAGGAGGCGCGGTTGGACCAAACCCGGGCAACGTTGCCGCGTTCGTCAAAGACCGGCGCGGCGAAGTTCATCGCGATGCCACGGTTCCGGTACACCTCGGCCACCATCGAGTCTTCTTTCACATCCGATACGAACGACTCTCCTTTCCGCACCTTCCCGCCAACACACGCTTCAAACCAGTCCTCACCGCGCACGCTCCGCCCGATCAGAGCTTTCGTGTCGAGTGGCTTTCCTTCAAAGGTCACCGTGTTGGCGGCCACGATTCGGCCGTCCCGATCGGCGACAATTGCCAGATCGTACAGCCCGTAGGCCTGCATGAAGAAGTTGGCCGCGTCGCTCGCCTGGCTCTGCGCACCGCGCGCCCCGGGGTGGAACGCAAACGCTTGGACATCCCCATAGCGCTCGAACAGATTTCGATCAATTTTGTCGGCGAGCGCGAATGCCTGCTGGCCAAGGCTGGCCTCGGCATTTCTCCAAAGAGTGGCCCGGCTCTGCTTGTACGACAGCAACGCCACTGCGGACAATCCGAGTGCGGCGGTAATTCCGAAGCTCACGATGAGCTTGTGACGTAGACTCTTAAATTCCCATGACATGACGGACAGTTCTCGCTTTCGATTCGGTGGTTCCAATTAGTTGATCTCGTCCTGCGAGGCATCCTGGCTCGATTCGATATCCAGAATTCGCATCGCGTCCAGCAGGAGAAGTAGCTGATCGGATCGATCAGTTACTCCGCGAGAATATTCGCGCATTGGTCCCTGCCAATGCGTTGGCGGTGCCTCGATCGCATCGGGTTCCACTTCAACTACTTCGCCGATGCGGTCTGCCAGAAGGCTCGCCGCCAATTCCCCTTTGCGGACGATCACACACACGGGCTTGGTGCCGGAATCGCGCGCCGGGAGGTCGAAGACCGAACGGAGGTCTATCGCTGTCAATATTTGTCCGCGAAGGTGCAGCAGCCCAGGTGTCGCTGCTGCTGCAAGTGGAATCGGTGTCAGTTCCTGGTGCCGAAGCACTTCCTGCACACAATCCACTTCCGCGCCGCACAAAACGGATCCTACGTGAAAGGTCACAACGGTCATTGGCTCACTCCTGTTTCCGATGACGCCGGTTGCTCATGCCAGGAAAGTTCCAGCATTCGCAACAGGCTGTGGCAATCGTGCGGCGGGCAAAGGCCGCTCATCCATGGGGGTGGGGCATCGCCGGTCGCCTCACCCACACTGAATACGGGAATGCCCGACGATTCGCTGCGCGCCTTTAAGGTTTCCATCCAACTGCCGCTGTCCGTCGTTGGCCATTCCATAACCACGGCACGGAATCCGCCGTTCTCCATCGATTTCACGAGCTCTTCGCCGGAACCACGCACGGTGGCGGGGTATCCGCCCAGTTCGAGATACTGGCGGAGCGATGTGGCCATGAACTGGGAATGAGCGCCGATGAGGATCGGAGCGCCTTCCGCCTTGGCCATCCACCGCGGTTGATTCCAGACTGGATCGGCGACCTCCAGGACGCTCGCTAGATCCAGCAGTTCCGTGGCCACGCCGTTGAGAACATAGGTCGCCAGCAGTCCGCTCGCCGACGTCGGGCTGGGCGCGGTCACTTCGCCCTGCTGTACGTCGATGATCCGGTCGACCGCCAGCCCGATCGCCTTTTCACCACGGCGCACGACGATTACCTGCACGTGCTTCTGCTCCATGCACTCTTCACCGCCGGAGCCAAGTACCTTCGCCAATGCGACAACTCGCAATAGCGCGCCCCGATACTGCACGACCCAGGAATCGGCCATCCGTTCCAGTTGGGCGGCCGGGAACTTCTCCAGCCGGTCCACCAGCGCCAGCGGCACGCTGAGGCGCGTATAGCTGCCGCAGGCGAACAGGAGGAACTGCTTCTTGTCGGCGATCGTCCCTTCGCCGGCGGTGTCGGTACTTGCCGACGCCTCCCCGCGTGATGCGATCCTCTCTCGACGGGCCAGTCCGGCCACGTCCAGGATCAGCGCCACCGAACCATCCCCTAAAATCGTCGCGCCCGCATACCAGGTCATTCGCTTCAGTTGCTTCCCGAGGGGCTTCACAACAATCTCCCGTGTAGCGCGGATGCGGTCGAGGACCAGGCCGAACGTCGCGCCTTCGGCTTCCAGAATGGCGATGTTCCGCACATCTCCCCGGTCGAACGCATTTGAACTCAGTTGCAGCGCTTCGTTCAGATCGACCAGCGGTACCAGCGTCCCGCGCCATCGCAGAAGGGCGCCTTCCTTGCTCATCTCAATCGCCGATTGCTTCTCCCCCTGCATTCGCAGCAGTTCAATCAGGTGCGACTGGGGGATCACGAACGTCTGATTCCCGCTGTTGACGATCAATCCGGGGATGATCGCCAGCGTCAGCGGGATCCGGATCTTTACCTTCGTCCCCGTACCCACCGTACTTTGCAGTTCCACCTGTCCGCCGATGCTTTGGATGTTCTTCTTGACGACATCCATACCAACGCCGCGACCAGAGATGTTGGTGATCTTTTCCGCCGTCGAAAAGCCGGCATGGAACACCAGATAAATGGCATCGCGGTCGGAGAGCGCATTCGCGGCCGCCGCGGTTAGAATTCCCTTTTCCACCGCCTTCGAACGGAGGCGCGCCGGGTCAATCCCTCTGCCGTCGTCCTCGACTTCCATCACCACCTGGCTGCCCTCGTGGTACGCCCGCAGCGATACCGTCCCCTGCGCCGGTTTCCCCGCCGCCAGTCGCACCGGCGGCGTCTCCAGTCCATGGTCACAGGAGTTACGCAGAATATGGGTCAACGGGTCCTTCACCGCTTCCAGAATGGTGCGGTCCATCTCGGTGTTTGCCCCATCGGTGACGAGGCGAATGTCCTTCTGCAGTTGGGACGCAGTGTCCCGTACCAGGCGTGGCAGCTTGTTCCAGATGGTGCCCACGGGCTGCATGCGGCTTCGCATCACGCCTTCCTGCAGTTCCGTCGTAATGAGATTCAGCCGGTGGGCAATCGCCTTGTCTTCACTCTTTCCCCCGCTCACCCCACTCTGCAAAACCTGGTTCCGGACAAGGACCAGTTCCCCGACCAAATTGATCAGCCGGTCCACCAGCCGGGTATCCACTCGGATCGTTGGGTCTGTAATGGTGTTCGACTTCGACAGCACCACATCGCCGTCACCGCCGTCGGCTTCCCCCTTGGCATCGCTGCCTGAACCCGGAACCGGTGACTCATCGACCGCCGCCTGCGCCGGCCGCTTCTCAGTGGTGGCAGGTGGTGCGGGTGGCGCGTCTTCGTTGGCCAATGCCCGTTGCAATTTCAGCAGTAGCTGCGTATGTAAATCGTCGCTCTCGTTACCGGTTGCTTCAATCGCCCCGAGTTCGTGCTGAACCGTGTCGAGCGTCTCCAGGATCAAGGACGCCGTCACCGGCGTGAACTGGCGCTTGCCGTCCCGTAGCTCCGCCAGGAGATTCTCCGCCTGGTGCGTGATTCGCTCCAGCTTGCCAAATCCCAGAAACCCGCACGTCCCTTTTACGGTGTGAAAGGAGCGGAAGATGCTTCCGAGAATCTGTCCGTCGCCGGGACGCTCTTCCAGCGCCAGGATCTCCTGTTCGACTCGGGAGAGGTTTTGATTGCTTTCGATAAGAAAGTCTTGAATAATTTCTTGGTCTTCCATCGGGGCATCTGCTCAAGGTTCTTATCGTGCTATTCGGCCCCTTCTTGAACCGAAATCTTACCCTGCCGCGAATGGAACATACTGTCTCGTCCTGCGGCCAGAATGCCCATAACCGCTTAGTCGCTGCGCTAGAATCGAACAGCGTGTTCATTCGTCTCTTCCTCATTGCCGCCATCGCCTTATCGGCCGCCGTCCCCGACCAGGCGCTTGGCATCCTCCAGAAAAACTGCTGGAGTTGCCATGCCGGCGCCCTCGCGCTCTCCGGGCTGCGCCTGGATTCCCGCGCCATGGCCCTCCAGGGCGGGAAACGCGGCGCGGCCCTTGTGGCCGGTCAGTCCGCCTCGAGTCTCCTTCTCCGCGCCGTCTCCCATGCGGATCCCAAACTCGCCATGCCGCCCGGCGCCAAGCTAACCGATACCGATATCGCCGTACTCCGCGAATGGATCGACAGCGGCGCCGCCTGGCCCGCCACTGCCACCGCCTCCGCCGGTCCCGCCAAGTGGTGGTCCTTCCAAAAGCCGCAAGCGAAATCCGCTTCCATCGATTCCTTCATCACCGCCAAGCTCCGCGAAAAGCAGCTTACCGCCGCGCCCGAAGCCGATCGCCGCTCCCTCATCCGCCGCGCCAGCTTTGACCTGCTTGGCCTCGCTCCCACCGAATCCGAAATCACCGCCTTCGTCAACGACACCCGCCCCACCGCCTACGCCGAACTCATCGACCGGCTACTAGCCTCCCCCCGCTACGGCGAAAAATGGGGGAAACACTGGCTCGACCTCGTCCGCTACGGCGATACCTCCGGCTTTGAGCAGGATCCCTATAACCTCTACGCCTGGCGCTACCGCGACTACGTCATCAAGAGCTTCAACGACGACAAACCCTACGACCGCTTCATCAAGGAACAAATCGCCGGCGACGAACTCTACGAAGATCCCGAAGCCCAGCAGGGTACCGGCTACTTCAACGTCGGTCCCAATCGCGACATGCTCTACAAGGTCGAAGACATCAATCGCATCGAATCACTCACCGATTTCGTCGACACCACTTCGTCCGTCTTCCTCGGCCTCAGCGTCGGCTGCGCCCGCTGCCACGACCATAAGTACGACCCCATCCCCCAGCGCGATTATTACCGCATGCAGGCCATCTTCGCGCCCTTCCAGAAGAACCGCGTCTTCCTGCACTACAACAACGCCCGCGGCTACGATCTCAGCGAAAATACCCGCACCTTCAAGCTCCACGACATCGGCGCCGAAATCATGGCCGTGAAGTCGCCGTATCAGGACAAGATTCGCCAGAAGAATCTATCGAAGCTATCCAAGGACATCCAACTCGCCTTCGCTACCGACGAGAACCAGCGCACCCCCCAGCAGAAAGCCTACTTCGAGGAGTACGTCAAAAAGGTCACTCCAAAAGAAAATGAAGTGATGGCGCTGATGCCCCCCGGCGACATCGATCGCCTCCAACGCGCCGAGAAACGTCTGGTTTCCCTCTACGCCGCCTATGCCCCCGGCCCCTTCTCGCCCGGACTCACGGACGTAGGCCGCGAAGCGCCAAAAACGTATCTGCCTGTCAAAGGCGCCCCGCCGCCGGGCGAAGAGGTGGGCCCCGGCCTTCTCACTGCATTAGGCGGTAAAGACATCCCGGAGCCCCCGGTCACCTCAGCCACCACCCAGCGCCGCCGCGCGCTCGCCGAATGGCTGGCTTCGCCCGATAACCCCCTCACCGCCCGCGTCATGGTCAACCGCGTCTGGCAGTATCACTTCGGTCGCGGCATCGTCGCCACGCCCAGTGATTTCGGTGCCCGCGGCGCCGCGCCGTCCCATCCCGAGCTGCTCGATTCTCTCGCCGCCAAGTTCATGGCCGATGGCTGGTCGTTCAAGAAACTCCATCGCGAAATCATGCTCTCCGATGTCTATCGCCGCGCCAGTCGCCCCACGCCCGGTATCTCCGAAAAGGATCCGGAGAATCAGTACCTCTCCCACTTTCGCCGCCGCCGATTGGACGCCGAAGAGATCCGCGACGCTGTGCTCCAATCCGCCGGTACGCTGAACTCCAAAATGTTCGGCCGTCCCGTGGTCCCCGAACTCCAGCCGGAAGAGCTCTACGGCATGAGCCAGCCCGCCACCAGCGCCTGGGTCGTCACCACCGCCCGCGAAGAGCATGACCGCCGCAGCGTCTACATGATCTCCCGCCGAAACTTCCGCATGCCGCTGCTTGAAGTCTTCGACCGGCCCGAAGGCGTACTCAGTTGCTCCCGCCGCGAGTCGTCCACAACGGCGCCCCAATCGCTGACGCTCCTCAACGGCGACTTCACTCTCCGCCAGGCCCAGGCGCTCGCCGCTAAAGCCCTCGCCACGCCAGACGACGCCACCCTCATCACCACCATCTTCCGCAGCGTCTACGCCCGCGTGCCTTCGGCCAACGAGCAGCAATTGGCCGCGGAGTTCCTGGCCAAGCAAATCAAACTCACCGGCAGCCGCAATGGCGCCGTCACCGAACTGGCCCGCGGCCTGCTCAACACCAACGAATTTCTCCATGTCGACTGAGGTCCCCATGCATTCACGCCGAGAACTCCTCACCCGCGCCGGCAAAGGCTTTGGCGCACTCGCCCTGGCCTCCCTGCTCGAAGAGCAGGCACACGCCGGCCCCACCACCGCCCGCGCGCCCCACTTTGCGCCGAAGGCCAAAAACGTCATCTTCCTCTTCATGCACGGCGGCGTCAGCCACGTCGATACCTTCGACCCCAAACCTGCCCTCCGCAAGTACGACGGCCAACCCCTCCCCGGTTCCTTCGGCGAAGGCCTCATCACCAGCCGCATCGATTTCCGAAAAGCCCTCATGCGCGGCTCGCCGTGGGAGTTCAATCGCTGCGGCAAATCCGGCCTGGAGATCTCCTCCCTCTACCCCCATCTCTCCGAACATGCCGATGATCTGGCCGTCATCCGCAGTTGCCACGGCGACGCCTTCGACCACGCCCCGGCCATCTACCTCCGCACCAGCGGCTCTCAATTCCCCGGCCGCCCGTCGCTCGGCGCCTGGTCCGTCTATGGCCTCGGCAGCGAAAATCAGAACCTCCCCGCCTTCGTCGTCATGAGCGATGGCGCGATGAAATCCGGCGCCGGCGCGTATGGCGCGGGCTACCTCCCTGCCGTCTACCAGGGCACGGTTTTCCGCAGCGGCCAGAACCCCGTGCTGCATCTCAATTCCCCCAAAGGCGTCACCCCGGAAGCCCAGCGCGAAACGCTCGATCTCATCTCCCGCATGAACAAACGCCACTTCGCCGAACGCGAAGAGGACACTGCGCTCGACGCCCGCATCGCCTCCTACGAACTCGCCTTTCGCATGCAGGCCGAAGCGCCCGACGCCGTCGACATTACCAAGGAATCCGAAGCCACCCGCAAGCTCTACGGCATCGGCGAACCGGCCACCGATGATTTCGGCCGCAAGTGCCTCCTCGCCCGCCGTCTAGTGCAGCGCGGCGTCCGTTTCGTCCAGCTCTACTGCGGCACCAACCTCGGTGACGATTGGGACGACGCCCACAACGACCTCCTCGGCTCGCACACCAAGATGTGCAAGAAGTCCGACCAGCCCATCGCCGCCCTGCTCAAAGATCTGAAGGCTCACGGCCTACTCGATTCCACCCTCGTCGTCTGGTCCAGCGAGTTCGGCCGCACCCCGCTCGCCGAAGGCAAGAACGGCCGCGATCATCATCCATACGGCTTCTCCACCTGGATGGCTGGCGCCGGTATTCAGGGCGGCCGCGCCCTAGGCGCTACTGACGAATTCGGCCTCCGCGCCGTTGATCAGCGCAAGGACGTTCACGACATGAACGCCAGCATTCTGCGCCTGCTCGGGATGGATCATCTGAAGCTCACCTATCGCTACCAGAGCCGCGATATGCGCCTCACCGACGTCCACGGCGAAGGCGAATTTACGCAGTGGTTGCTCAACAACAAGACCTAATTGCTATCCTAGTGGTTTCCTCGACTGATGGTGGCTACCACGCATAGCAAGCAGTTTGAATCCATAGAGCTCGAAAGTGGAGTTGTGCTTTCGCCTGTCAGCGTTGCCTATGAAACCTATGGCACGTTGAATGCCGACAAGTCGAACACCATTCTGGTCACCCATGCCTTCTCCGGCGATGCCCACGCCGCCGGTGTCGACGCCGAGGGCCAGAAGGGCTGGTGGGATAACCAGATCGGCCCCGGCAAGGGTTTCGATACCGACAAGTACTTCGTCATCTGTTCCAACGTTCTCGGTGGCTGCAAAGGATCAACAGGCCCGTCGTCCATCAACCCCGCCACCGGCGAACGATACGCCATGACCTTCCCGGTCATCACCATCGGAGACATGGTGACGCTGCAGAAAATGCTCATCGATTCCTTCGGCATCACGCGTCTCTTGAGCGTTGCCGGCGGTTCCATGGGCGGCATGCAGGTGCTCGAATGGGCCGTGCGTTTCCCGGAAGCGGTTGCCAGCGCCATCCCCATCGCCTCCACCGCCCGCCACAGCGCCCAGCAGATCGCCTTCAACGAAGTGGCCCGCCAGGCCATCATGGCCGACCCCGACTGGGCCGACGGCAACTACTACGACAAAAAGCCCCCCGGCCGCGGCCTCGCCGTCGCCCGCATGGTCGGCCACATCACCTACATGAGTGATGAGTCCATGCGCCAGAAGTTCGGCCGCCGCCAGCGCGAAGAAAACGGCATTTTTGAAGTGGAAAGCTATCTCCGCTACCGCGGCAGCCAGTTTGTCGACCGCTTCGACGCCAACTCGTATCTCTTCATCACCAAAGCGATGGACATGTTCGATCTCGCCAATGGCGCCCAGTCGCTCGTCCCCGTCCTCGCCAAAAGCCGCACACGCTATCTCATCATCAGCTTCACGTCCGATTGGCTCTACCCCTCCTACCAGTCGCTCGAAATCGTCAGCGCCCTGCGCCGCCGCAACCAGGACGTCGCCTACATCGAACTCACGTCCAACTACGGCCACGACGCCTTCCTGGTGGAAGTCGACGAGCAGACCGAACTCATCCGTGGCTTCCTCGCCCGCACGATGAAGGAGGTGGCCAAAAAATGAAGGGTGAAAACGGACCTCTCGTCCACGAGTTATTCGGTCGCGGTGACTACGGTCTCATCTCCGAAATCGTCGAACCTGGCTCCTGCGTGCTCGATCTCGGCTGCGGCGAAGGAGAACTGCTCGCCTGGCTTGCCGAACACAAAGACGTCGACGCGCGCGGCGTGGAAATCAGCCCGGCCAAACTGCAAAAGGCCATTGCCAAAGGCGTCTCCGCCTATCAAGGCGACATCGAAACCTGCCTCGCCGATTACCCCGATAAGGCCTTCGATTACGTCCTGCTCAGCCAGACGCTCCAGGAAATCCGCTACCCGCTGCAGGTGATGAAGGACATCCTCCGCGTCAGTCGCCGCGCTATCGTGGCCTTCCCCAACTTCGGTCACTACTCCGTGCGCCTGGCCCATCTCTTCAACGGCCGCGCGCCCAAAACGAAGCTCTTTCCCTACGACTGGTACGACTCTCCCAACATCCACTTCCTCACCGTCGACGATTTCGAAATCCTCGCCGCCCGCCAGAACTGGCAAGTGGAGCGCCGCTACTTCCTGAGCGGCACCCGCGAAGTGAAATCATTCCCCAACCTGATGGCCGAAGTCGCCGTCTTCGTTGTCAGCAACCGGTAATCCGCGATACCGTAACGGGGATGACCCGCCGTCAATTCCTGGCCACGTCCGCCCTAGCCGCCGCGCCCTCCACGCGCCCGAATGTCCTGTCCATATCGGTAGACGACATGAACGATTGGATCGGCTGCCTCGGTGGCTACAACGGCGTCAAAACTCCCAATATCGACCGCCTTGCCAAACGCGGCGTCCTCTTCGCCAATGCCCACTGCGCCTCCCCGCTCTGCAATCCCTCCCGCACCGCGCTGCTCACCGGCATGCGTGCCTCCACCACGGGCATGTACAACAACGACCAGTTCTGGCGCCCCAACCTGCCCGATGCCGTTACCCTCCCGATGCACTTCAAGGCCAACGGCTACCGCGTCGCTGGCGCCGGCAAGGTGTTCCATCACACGGTAGGCAACAACCCGCCGGACCAATGGGACGAGTTCCAGTTGCAGGTCTTCGATGACCCCTGGTATCGCCGCGCCGATTGGTACCCCTGGAACAAGCGCGTCCCCGCCCCGGCCGGTCATCCCTTCAACGGCCTGAAGAACTTCCAGGGTGAATTCGACTGGGGCGTCATCCCCGCCGAAGAGCGCGAATATGGGGATCAGAAGGCCATCGATTTCGGCCTCAAATTCCTAAACGAGCCCCAGCAAAAAACCTTCTTCCTCGCCGTCGGCCTGTGGCATCCGCACATCCCCATGTTCGCGCCGCAGAAGTACTTCGACATGTACCCGCCGGAGAAAGTGAAGATCCCTTACACCCCGGCCGGGGACCTCGATGACGTGCCCAAGATCGGCCAGAACTGGGCCGCCGCCCGCCGCGAAGAACACAATCGGATCGTGAGGGAAGGGAAGTGGCGCGACGCCGTCCGCGCCTATCTCGCCGCTATCACGTTCGCCGACGCCATGATCGGCCGCCTGCTCGATGGCCTGGAGAAAAGCGCCCACGCCAACAACACCATCATCGTCTTCTGGTCCGACAACGGCTGGCACCTCGGCGAAAAGGAGCACTGGCACAAGTCCACCCTCTGGCAGCGCTCCACCCACGTCCCGCTGATCATCGCCGGCCCCGGCGCCCGCGCCAACGGCCAACCCCGCAAACAGGCCGTCAGCCTGCTCGATATCTACCCCACGCTCGTCGATCTCTGCGGCCTTCCCAAGCGCCCCCAGCTCGAAGGCCTCAGCCTCCGCCCACTCCTCGAAAACGCGCAAGCCACCCGTCCCCCCGCCGTCATCGATTTCAACCGTGGTAACCACGCCGTCCGCACGGACCGCTGGCGCTACATCAAATACAGCGACGGCACCGAAGAGCTCTACGACGAATCGGTGGACAAGGAAGATTGGAAGAACCTCGCAGGCGACCCGCAGTACACCCAGCTAAAGGCCGACCTCGCCAAGTGGATCCCCAAATCCGCCGCCCCGTCTAAGCCCGAACGAACCGAGTTCGACTTCGACTTCGCGACATACACCTACAAGCGAAAGTGACCCCAGTCACCGCCCATCCGCCACCCCGGGAGTAATATCAAAGTATGCACGGCCACACCGCCCGTAACTACGATCAAACGCCGATGAACGTCTACTGGGAGATGACGCAAGCCTGCGCGCTCGCCTGCCGTCATTGCCGTGCCGAAGCCATTCCCACCCCCGCGCCCAACGAACTCTCCACCGCCGAAGGCAAAGAACTCCTCCGCCAGATCACCGAGTTCGGCGACCCCTACCCCCAGCTCATCCTCACCGGTGGCGATCCGCTCCTCCGCCCCGATCTCTTCGAATTCATCGATGAAGCCCGCCGCCTCGGCATCGGCGTGTCCATCACCCCAGCCGCCACCCCAGCCCTCACGAAAGACGTCCTCGTCAAACTCATCGACCACGGTGTCGACGGCCTCGGCCTCTCGCTCGACGGCTCCACTCCCGAGCGTCACGACGGCATCCGCGGCGTCCCCGGCACCTTCGCCCGCACAATGCAGGCCATCGCCTGGGCCACGGAACTCAACATGCCGCTGCAGGTGAATACCCTCTGCGCCGCCGAAACCGCCGACGACATGCCCGCCCTCTTCGAGCTGTTGAAACCCTACGGCGTCACCCGCTGGAGCCTCTTCTTCCTCATCTCCGTCGGCCGCGGCAAAGTCCTAGAAGCCCTCCCGGCCGACAAGGCCGAAGAGCTGATGTCCTGGATCTACGACACCTCCAAAGCCGCGCCCTTCACCGTCGCCACCACAGAGGCCCCCTCCTACCGCCGCGTGGCGATTGAACGCATGCGCGAGGATGGCCTGCACGGCGATCAGATCAAACGCAGCGGCGTCGGCCGCGGCTTCGGCATCCGCGACGGCCACGGCATCGTCTTCGTCTCCTGCACCGGCGATATCTGCCCCGCCGGCTTCCTGCCCCTCACGGCAGGCAATGTCCGCAAAGACAAACTGGCCGACATCTACCGCCACTCGCCCCTGTTCGAACAACTCCACGACCCCAGCCAGTTCGAAGGCCACTGCGGCGTCTGCGAATTCCGCGCCCTCTGCGGCGGCTCCCGCGCCCGCGCCTTCGGCGCCACCGGCGACCCGCTGGCGTCTGACCCGCTCTGCACCTTCGTCCCGTCCATATCCGCTGCCGCGGAGTAGTACTGCCCTGTCAACTGAATGGTTGGCAGTCTGATGAGTACTCCACTAATCTGAGCAAGGGAACGCGTTCGATATCGCCTTTGACGACTCCCACCAGCGAGAGGAAAAATGGGACGAAAGAACGCACTCCCGCCCGTCCATCCGGGTGAGTTACTTCGAGAGGATATCCTCCCTGCCGCCGGCCTTTCCGTTTCAGCCGCCGCCAAAGCACTAGGAGTTTCCCGCCAGATGCTTCACGAAATACTCGCCGAGCGCCGCCCTCTCTCCGCGGTCATGTGTCTCCGGATCTCTCGGCTCTTTGGCAGCACGCCAGAAATGTGGATACGCCTGCAAGCGGATTATGACCTGAAAATAGCTGCGCGAGATAAGGCCGTCATAAAAGCGATCTCGCAAATTGTCCCGATCACCAAAGAAGAACCCGTCCCCGCATAAACTACCGATGGCCCACTGGACCTCCACAGACGCAAAATCTAAATTCAGCACATTGATCAACCAGACCTGCGCCGAGGGCGCCCAAATCATCACGCGCAATGGCGTTGAAGTTGCAGTCGTCATTCCGTTCTCCGAGTGGACTCCTCCGCCCGCTGTCCCTCGCCTGACCTTGAAGGACTGGTTGCTCTACCCAGGCGCGCGCTTTGATCTGGATGAACTCATCCCACCCCGAGGTCACTTGGACCGCCGCGAACCACCGTCTTTCGATGACTAGATAAGCAGTCGACAGCGCGCCGTCTACCAGCGCACCTCGATGCGCCTTCCATCGTCCGCCAGGAACTTCAACTCGCGCGGACCAAACACAACGATTCGCTCAGGCCGTTCTGGAATCACTGCACCTTTCGGAAGAATCACAAAGCAGTCATCGAACAGCAAGTCGCCCTCTCCAAACACCGGAAATGGCACTGCAGTCCGGCAGCGCCCGTTCACTCGATCTTCCCCGAGAATCCAGTGGTAGCTTACCCGGTTCCCGCCCTCCTGGAACGTTACGATCATCTCCTGCCACGTCTGCCCCCGATGGACCCACGCATCCACAGCGGTCCCGTCCGCCAACACCTTCGCCCCAGGAACAGCGAACCACCAAGTCGTATACCCCTTCGCAGTCGAATACGCCATGGGAATCACAACAAAAATCAACCCGGCCAACGCTAAGCCAATCGCCACTTTTTTCATCAGCCCCCCCAAACAAAAACGGCGCCCCTTCCGGAGCGCCGCTCTCAAAACAACAACCAACTAATCCCCGAACTGAACCAGCTTCTCCCGTCCTTCCAACACAGCCGCCGCGTCCTCCGCCGAAAACTCTTCCACTTTTGAAGAAATATTCATCGAACAGAATTTCGGTCCGCACATGGAACAGAAGTGGGCATCCTTGAAACCCTCCGCCGGCAGCGTCTCATCGTGATACGCCTGCGCCGTCTCCGGGTCCAACGCCAACTCAAACTGCCGCCGCCAATCGAACTTATACCGAGCCCGTGACAACTCATCGTCCCGGTCCCGCGCGCCCGGCCGGTGCCGCGCAATATCGGCCGCATGCGCCGCAATCTTATACGCGATCAGCCCCTGCTTCACGTCTTCCTTGTTCGGCAGACCCAGGTGCTCCTTCGGAGTCACGTAGCAGAGCATCGACGCTCCATACCACCCGATCATCGCCGCGCCAATCGCCGAAGTGATGTGGTCATACCCCGGTGCAAAGTCGGTCACCAACGGCCCCAGCGTGTAGAACGGAGCCTCAAAGCAAAGCTCCTTTTCCTTCTCCACCTGCATCTGGATCTGGTCCATCGGCACGTGCCCCGGCCCCTCGATCATCGTCTGCACGTCGTACTCCCACGCCCGCCGCGTCAGTTCGCCCAGCGTCTTCAACTCGGCAAACTGCGCCTCGTCCGACGCATCGGCCAGCGAACCCGGCCGCAGCCCATCGCCCAGCGAGAAGCTCACGTCATGCTTCTGGAAGATCTTGCAGATATCGTCGAAGCACTCGTACAGGAAATTCTGCTTGTGGTTCTTCACCATCCACTCGGCCAGAATCGATCCGCCGCGCGACACAATGCCCGTAATCCGCTTCGTCGTCATCGGGACGTACTGAATCAACACGCCCGCGTGGATCGTCATGTAGTCCACGCCCTGCTCGGCCTGCTCTTCAATCACTTCCAGCATCACGTTGCGGTTCAGGTCTTCCACCCGCCGCACGCGCGACAAGGCTTCATAAATCGGCACCGTCCCGATCGGCACGGGCGAGTTCGCGATGATCGCCTTCCGGATCATCGGAATGTCGCCGCCCGTCGAAAGGTCCATCACGGTATCGGCACCGTACTTCACCGAATACCGCAGCTTTTCCAGTTCGCCTTCCACGTCCGAAGTGGTGGAGCTGTTTCCGATATTGGAGTTAATTTTGCAAGTGGAGGCCACCCCAATCGCCATCGGCTCCAACGCCTTGTGGTTAATGTTGGCCGGGATGATCATTCGTCCCCGCGCCACTTCGTCCCGCACGGTCTCCGGGCTCAGTCGTTCTTTCTGGGCAATGTATTGCATTTCCCCAGTAATTAGGCCCTTACGGGCATAATGCATCTGCGTCCGGACCGTGTCGCCTGCGCGAGCGGCCACCCATTCACTTCGGATTCCCATGCGGACTATTATCTCATTCGTTATAGTTGAGTCATGTTCCCCCGGATCTGGGCGGCGCTCGTGCTTTGCAGCGTCTCGGCCTCTGCTGTCGAAAATATCCAGCCCAGCGAATACCGCCAGCGGCGCGCCAAAGTTCGCGAACAACTGGCCAAGGAAAAGGGCGTCCTCGTCCTCTACGGCTCCACCGAAGACGAGCGTGGCGACCTCCGCAGCCGCTACTTCCAAGAGGCCAATTTCTACTACCTCACCGGCTGGACCGAGCCCGGCGCCCGCCTCCTCCTCACCCCCACCGACGAGTTCCTCTTCCTCCCCGCCCGCAATGAAATCAAGGAACGCTACACTGGCCGCAAACTCGCCCCCGGTGACAAAAACGCCGTCGACGCTACCGGCGTCGCTAACGTCCTGAACGGCAATAAATTCGAAGTCACGTTCTTCAACAAGCTCGAAGCCGCCGAAAAGATCTACGCGATTCTCAATATCAACAAGCAGTCCCCGCTCCGCCGCCTCACCGGTACCCGCGCCATCGAAAGCGCCGCCCCGCTCATCTTCCCGCTCCGCCAAATCAAATCCCCCGCCGAACTCGTTCTCCTCCAACACGCGGCCGACGTCTCCGCCGCCGCCCATAAAGCCGCCTGGCAGCGCGCCGCCTCCGGCCTCTTCGAATACCAGGTCAGCGCTACCATGACCAATATTTATTTCGAAGCCGGCTGCGAACGCAGTTCCTATCCCCCCATCGTCGGCTCCGGTCCGAACTCCGTCATCCTCCACTACAACAAGAACGATCGCCGCATGGACTCTGGCGAAGTCCTCCTCATGGACGTCGCCGGCGAATGCTCCATGTACGCCTCCGACATCACCCGCACCATCCCCGTCAACGGCAA
>CANIVU010000077.1 GCA_947470805.1 Acidobacteriota bacterium
CTGCCGGAGGCCGACGACACGCCCGTCACGCAGGCCCGCTTCGATGCCGCCGTCGAGGAGACCGAAGCGCTGCTGCTGGAGGCCACCAAACTCCGCCTGATCGCCGATGTGAAAGTAGGCGCGCTGCTCAGCGCCGGCATCGACTCTTCCCTGCTCTGCTGGGCGCTGCGTGAACTGGGCGCCGATATCGGCACCTTTACTATCTCGACGCCGGGCGACCCGTCCGACGAAAGCGCCGATGCCGCCGCCACGGCGCGCCAACTGGGCCTCTCCCACCAGATCGTCTCTCTGCCCGAACAAAGCGGCGACACGCTCGACGAATTCGTACAGGCCTTTGGCGAGCCGTTCGCCATCTCCTCCGGAATGGCCATGATGCGCGTGTCGGCCGCGGTCCGTCCGCATGCCACCGTGCTATTGACCGGCGATGGCGGCGACGATGTCTTTCTGGGCTACCCCTACCACCTGAATTTCTGGCGCGCGCAGCAGTTGGGCGCCGCGCTGCCCGGCTTTGCCGCGCCACTGTGGCGCGCCGCCCGGCCGCTGGCCGCCGCCATCCCCGCCCTGCGCCGGCCCATGCATCTGGTTGATTACGCCACCGGCGGACTGGGCGCTATCACGCGCGTCCACGACGGGCTGCCGTTCTACGAACGCGCCGGCCTGCTGGGCGAACAGCTGCGCGGGCTCCAGTTGCCCGAACGGCAGATCCCGCTCGACGCCGCCAGCGGCCGCCGCCTGCTGGCCGATGAGCTGCACCACGAATGGCGCGTGCAGTTCTCCGGAGAGTTTTTGCCGAAGGTGGATGGGTCGACCATGTTCCATTCACTTGAAGCCCGTTCGCCGTTTCTCGATTCCCGGCTCTGGGAGATGGCCGCCCGGCTGCCGTTCGGCCTGCGCCTGCACGGCGGCGTTTTGAAAGCCATTCTCCGCGAAATCGCCCGGCGCCGGCTGGGGCCGGAGGTGGCCAACCGCCGGAAACAGGGCTTCACGATTCCGGTGGAAAAATGGCTGGCCACCCGATGGAAGGACGCTCTGGAACAACTGGCCAGAAAGAACCGGCTGGAAGAGGATGGCTGGGCCCGGCCCGGCTCCATCGCCCCAGCTGTCGCCGCCGCGCTGGCCGCCGGCAAAGCGCCCGTACAACTGTGGCGCCTGCTGATTCTCGATCGCTGGCTGACCGCTCAAGAACGCCCATGACGCTCGACATTCTCATCGCCACCTACCGCCGTCCCGACCTGCTGCAGCGTACGCTGGACAGCATTCTGCGCACTCCGGCGCCGCCGGAGCTCGACTGGGGCGTCATCGTCGTCGACAACAACTCGCGCGACTCAACCGGCGAGCTGGTGGCAAGCTACGAAGCCCGCTTCGGCGGCCGGCTCCGCTATGTCGTCGAAACCAAACAAGGGCTGAGCCACGTCCGCAACGCCGGCATCGCCGCCTCGACGGCCGACATCGTCGCCACCATCGACGACGATGAAGAGCTGTGCGAGACCTGGTTTTCCTCGCTCCACGCCGCCTTTTCCGATCCTACTCTGGACTACATCGGCGGCCCCTACCATCCGCGCTGGGAGACGCCGCCGCCCGATTGGCTGCCGGTGGAAGGCTACGCCGGCGTGGTGGGCGTGGTCGATAGCGGCCCGGAGGCGCGCGACTATGGCCCCGGTTTCAACGCCGCCCCGGTGGGGGGCAACTCCGCCTTCCGCCGCCGCCTGTTCGAAAAGATCGGCCCCTACGATCCCGCCCTGGGCCGCACCAATCAGGGCCTGTTGAGCTGTGAGGATCACGACCTGTTTCTGCGCCTCCAGGCCGCCGGTCTGCGCGGCCGCTATCTCCCTGATTTCGGGATTCTGCACTGGATTCCCAACACACGGATGACCGGCGCCTATCACCGGGAATGGGTTTTCTGGCGGGCGGTCAGCGCCGTCAGCCTGCCACGGGAAGAAGGGGTGGTGCATCTGTTCGGCGTGCCCCGGTACTATTTCGGCGAGGCCGTGCGCCGCTCGGCGCGCTGGATCACCAGCGGCTTCAGCCAGCGCTACGCGCTGTTGGCGCAGTTGTACTGGATTGAAATTGCCGGCCGTATCCACGGTCAGTTGCGCGCCTCCCGGTAACGCCCATGCTGCTCACGGTTTCTATCTGTACATACAATCGCTGCGAGATTCTGCGGAAAGGAATCGAGGCCATTCTGGCGCAGCGTGTGCCCGAAGGCATCGAGTGGGAGTTTCTCGTCGTCGATAACAATTCGACCGACGGCACACGCGATCTGATTCTCTCCTACTGCGCCCGCAACAGCCGTCTGCGCTACTGTTTCGAGCCGAAACAGGGCGTCTCCAACGGCCGTAATCTGGCCACACGCGAAGCCCGCGGGGAGATCATCGCCTTCACCGACGACGATATCCAACCCGCGGCCGACTGGCTGGCCAACATCGTCCGCATCGCCACCGAACATCCCGACTGGGCTTTTTTCGGGGGAAAAGTACTGCCCTCCAACCCGGAACAGTTCCCCTCCTGGCTCACGCCCGGCCACTACTCGCCGCTGGCGCTGCTCGACCGCGGCGATGCACCGGCCATCCTGGGTCTCAATACCGGGCTGTTGGTGGGCGCCAATCTCACCATCCGCAAAAAGCTGATGGAGGTGGCCTCCTTTGACCCCAAACTCGGGCTGGTCAAACGCATCACCGGCTCCATCGAAGACGAAGACTATTTGCAGCAGGCGCTGATGGCAGGACGCACCGGCGCCTATGCGCCATCGAGCATCGTCTACACCGAGGTGCAGCCGGAGCGGCTCCACTGGAAGTACCACCTGCGATGGAGCTGGAACCACGGCTGGTTCAACGCCATGCGCTGGATGCCGGAGTGGGAGAAGTCACGCTACAACTGGCTGGGCGCGCCTGGCCATGTATGGCGGCAGGGGCTGGAATCGGCGCTGCGGGTTCCGCTGTCGGTCTTCAACCCGCCGGAGTTGCTGCATAATCTCAACCGCGTGCTCTGGGCGGTAAGCTTCATTCGCCGCCGCCGTCAATTGCGGGCCAACACCCGATCGTAGACGGCGAGCAACCGCCGCTCCTGGGCGTCGGGGGTAAAGGCCTCGGCCCGGACGCGGCCCGCGGCGCCCAGCCGCGCCGCCAGCGCCGGTTCGTCCAGCATCCGGGCGATCGCCGCAGCCATCGCCCCGGGGTCCTCCCGCGGAATCACCAGCGCCGTTTCACCGTCGGTCACTGTCTCCGGCACCCCGCCCACGGCGGTCGCCACCGAAGGGGCGCCCGCCGCCATGGCCTCCAGCAATACGTTCGGCGAACCCTCGCTCAAGCTCGGCAACACGAACACCGTCGCCAGCGAATAGAGCGGCCGGACGTCGGGCTGCAGCCCCAGCCAGGCGATGCGTTCGCCTATGCCTGCGGCCGCCGCCTGGGCCCGAAGCTGCTCGCCGGCGATGCCGTCCCCGGCCACCACCAGCCGCCACGGCCGGTCGCGCAGCCGGGCCAACCCATCGAGCAGAACGTGGTGCCCCTTCTCGTGGGACAGCCGGCCGATGGCCACCAGCACCGGCTCCCCTTCCCGCACGCCGCACCGCTCCCGCCACCCGGCTAGTTCCCCGTCCCGCAGCGGGCGCGCCGGTTCCACGCCGTTCGGCACCACGTCGATGCGGTCCCGCTCGACGCCGCGTCCGCGCATCTCGGCCACGAACGGCTCGCACACCGTCACCACGCGACGCGGCGTCCGCAGCGACCAGTTGTCGCAGTGGTTATACAGCCGCATCTTCCAATCCTCGGCCGTGTAGCCGTGGTGGAAGGCGATCCACGGCGTTTGCCGCCAGACGCCGCTCAACCGCAGCAGCAGGTGCGATTTTGTGTTGTGCGTCTGCACGATGTCGGGCGCCGATTCGGCGATCCGTTCGCGCAGCAGTTGCACGACGGCCCTGTCGAACCGGGCCTGTTCGGCAATGCCGTGCGCCTGCAATCCAATCCCGCGCGCGGCAGCCAGAAAGCCGTTATCATCGGCCCGACGCAGATACGTCGCCACTTCGATATCCACCCGCCCGCGCACCCGCCCGGCAAAGCGCAACAGGTTCTTCGCCGGCCCGGTAATCCGGTCGGCCTCCATGATGGCGAACACACGAATCGGACGCGGGTCAGGCAACGGGCTGCTTCCGCCTCATCCTAGTTCCACGGCAACAGCGTGGGCTTTCCATTCACCACCACCGCGCCATCAGAATCCAAATACTGGATGACGTATAGATGCTGGCCCAGGCGGGCATTGAACCGGACGCGGCAGCGGCCTTCCTCGCAGCCAAAGCCTTCCTGCTGGCCGCTGGGCCGGATCAGGACCAGACGCGCCGAAACGGCTTTGTCGGAGACCGTGGCCGGGTCCTCGGCCGGAATTTCAACGTCGGTCAGTTGCACCGGAGGCGGGGGGCCTAAACGCCAGGCCAGATAGTTTTGCGCGCTCCCGGCGCCGCCCACAAACGCGAACTCCTTGGAGAGATAGGTCATCGTCAGAAACGCCGGCGCGCTACCGCCGCTCACCACGTCGTTGTAGTTCCCGTGGCCGCCGTCGGTCAGCGGGCCACCCTTGGTGCCGCCGAGGTTGGCGGCGAACAGATCGTCGCCGGCGCTGCGATATGTTTCGTCACCGGTGGCATAGTAGACGTAGCCGATGATCGAGTGCATGGCATTGGAAAGCGTTCGCGAAGGGTTGCTCGGGTACGCGCCGCCGATCTCGCAGTTGTATTTACCGCAGGAGCCAAACGCGCACTTCCCACAGTCGCCGCCGTTGCACTTCGTGTAGAAGACGTCGTAGAACATGCCGCGGCATTCCGGGTCGATTCCAAACTTCCGGACAAAGTCCACCCCGCGCCGCAGCGATTGCAGAACGTCCTCATCTCCGGTGATCCGGTGCAGCGCCACCAGGCCGTGCATGGAAAAGGCCATCTGCCACGGCAGCGTGCCGGGCCCATCGTAGCCGCAAACCGGACAGGCGTAGTTGATATCCATCCGCCAGCTTCCATCCGGATGCTGACGCGGCTTCCAATATTTCTGATAGGCGTTCTTCGCCTTGGCCAGCGCGCCCTGCCGGATTTGCGCGTCGGGATGCATCTCGGCAATCACCGCCTGCCACCAGGTGGCGTAGCCGGCTTCCCGTAGATCGAACACGTTTTGCGATTGGTCTGGCAGCCAGTTTTGGATGAACGATACGTAGTCGCTATCGGCCAGACGGACGATCACCGGCCACATCTCCGGCCGCCCATCGTTGGCGCGCAGCATCAACCCCAGCAGCCCCTTCACACGCGGGGCGACACACCAATACCCGTCCAGACAGGCGCGGCCCTCATCGAGCGGATAGCGATACCAACGGTCGGCCAGATCCCGCGCCATCGTCCGGTATTTTTCGTTCCCCGTCCGGTAGTAAAGCCGGTAATAGGCCAGCACCGCGTCGTAGTAATTCCAGTTATTCGACCCGTTGTACCAGCGGCCGTTCTGCTCGTTCGTCACGCGCCCATAGGAAACCCCGCGCCAATCGAGCGACGTGGCGTCAAACGCCGGATAGATGGTCATCTGCGTGTCGCTGGCGCAGGAGAGAACGATATAAACCCGCAAGCCCGTTTTGCGCGGCGTACTCGTATCGCCATCGAGGGGATAGTGAACGGCAATGTTATCGGACCCGTCACACTTGAACGTCGTCTTAAACGTCGTTCCGGTCCCCTGAATTTCCTTATTGCCGCGGCGCACCTCCAGGGTGCCGGCCAGCGGCTTACCGGGCGATTCTTCGATCGAAGTCGCCAAGGCATCGGCCACACTCACCTCGGTCTGATCGAACCACGGCCACGGGGACTCCCCGGAGCGCAACATCGGGCCGAGCAGGATCTTCGCCGATTCGTCAAACGGAGTAATCCGTCCGTCGTCATCGGTGGCCACCGCCGAAACGCCATGCGTCAGGGAGGTCTCAATGCCGAGTTGATCCTTCGCCTTAATGAGGAATTTGTAGGTCCCGGTCACCGGAAATAACAGATCCAGCGCCGCTCCATTCTGACCGGTCAACTGCGCCACAATCGGCCCGTCCACCTGTTCAATGGTGAACGCCGCCAGCGTACCGTCGCCGTTGATGGCGTAGGTTTGGCTGAAATCCACCGTGACCGATTGGCCGGCGCGCGCCGCCGCCGGCGCCTTGACGATCACAACCGGCGGAAAGACC
Source organism: Acidobacteriota bacterium (assembly GCA_947470805.1). Taxonomy (GTDB): domain Bacteria; phylum Acidobacteriota; class Terriglobia; order Bryobacterales; family Bryobacteraceae. Next base: position 6,190 of record CANIVU010000077.1, read on the forward strand.
TGGGAATTCACGTAGGAAAGCGCCGTCGCGCCCCGTAGGGCCAGCGGGAAAGCGAATGGACTGGTGTCAGCGGCCTCTCCGTCAAAGTCCACATTCAACAGGTCGCCAGGCTCACGCGGCTGATCGAACGGCGGTGAGGAGGCCAGCCCAACCACTCCCGTGTAGCACCGCACAAATCCAATGGCGCCGCTCAACTGGCTGCCGGTGCCCCACATCGATCCGATGTAGTTCGTACGCTGGCCGTTGTAACTGCCGCGGACAAAAGTGGACTGGGACACGACATAGCCACTGCCATCGGCGTTCCACATCTCCAGGCTGATTTTGCCTGTCCCGTTGTCCCGTTGGAAGCGCACGCGGACATCACGCCGGCCATTCAGGTCGACATTCAAATGGTCTTCCATGCCGCGAAAGGTCCGGCATCGCAAATTCGTCGTGTTTGCCGGAATCTGGCACTGCCAGTCTCCATCGTTGTTTCCGAAAATCCCCTGTACCTGCGTGCTGACGCCAACACCGTGCAGCCGGAACTCCACGCGCCAGGAAGAGAGGGACTGCCAGGCGCTGCCCGTGGGGGTGAACTGCAGATAGCCGGAGCCATTAAACGCCGCCGATTGGGGCAGGGCCCAGCAGGAGGCAACAAGCAACCAGGGAAGGAACGAACTACGGCTCATAACACTTCAACCCGGCTTCCGGGGGAAGCGTTGCGCTCAGGGCTCACAATAACGCGGATACGAAACTCGGAAATCAAAGATACCCTCCGGCTTGAGTGGGCTACAGCGCTGTGTTCTCTTGCTGTCGTGACACGTTTCGCCGCCTCGGAGCCCGCGATGAACTCGCGAAATCGTGGAGGAGCACTCGCTTGCAGAATAACTCAAATTCCGCCCCGGATGGGATAATCGGCCTTTGATGTTACCTCCCGCCAGGCGGCCGTTTTTACTCGCAACAGGGATTTCGATCTTGCTGATCGGAACACTTCTGTCCGCCGGAGGCGCCTTCCGCGCGGAGTTCTCGGGAGCACCCGACGAACCGGCCTATTTCGTCACCAGCCTGATGATGCGCGACTATATCGGTCTATGGCCGCATCCGGCCCCCATTGACTGGGCCATTCAGTACTACATCCACTATCCAAAAATCGCCCTCGGTCATTGGCCCCCCGGCCACTTCCTGCTGCAGAGCCTCTGGTGGATGCTCTTTACGCCCAGCCGCGCATCAGCCATGTGGTTCAACGGCGCCACCGCGCTCGCCGCCGCCGCGCTTTTCTATTCGTGGGCCCGCCGCATCGTCCCCGCCTGGTGGCTGCCGGCCAGCTGCGCGTTACTGCTGCTGGCGCCGCTTACGCAACAGGCCATGGCGCAAACCATGGCGGATTTAACCACCCTGCTCGCCGGCATCGCCGTGCTGTGGACGCTCACACGGCTCGTCGAAGACGCCTCCCTGCGGCGGATGCTCGCGCTGCTGGCCTCGCTCGCCGCCGCCGTTCTCATCAAGCCTTCGGCCATCACGCTGGTTCCGGGCTGCCTGCTGGCGATGACCGTGGCGGGCGTCTGGCGCCGCCTCCGGCTCCCGCCCCTGCTGGTGGCCACCGCTGTTGCCCTCGGATTCCTCACCGTAGCGGCGGGCCTCTGGCAGGCGGGCCCAATCGCCGTATTCCTTCGCCGCTGGGCCGGAATGAATCTGTCGAATCCCTGGCACATCGACCAACTTGTCCTGGTCGCCGGTCCGGGTGTTCTCGCCGTCGCCCTCGGCGGTGCCGCGCTGGCCTTTACCCGTCGCCAACCCGCCGTACTGGCCGCGGCCTCCTGCCTTGCCGGGCTTGCCGCCATGTCCTACGTCATTCGCGCCATACGGGAGCCGCGACACTGGATCGTTACCCTCCCCATGTTGCTGCTGCTCGCCGCGGCCGCTCTCGTGTGGCTGCCCCCCCGTTGGCGCTGGGCCGCTGCCGTAGGCGCACTCGCGCTGTTCCCGTTCCAACTCTACCGCCAGACGCCGCTTGGCTTTGCCGCGCTCGCCACCCAACTTCCCCTCCCCGCCCGCATGCTCGTATCTTCGCCGAATGGCTGGAGCGAAGGTTGCTGGATCGCCACCGTCGCCGCCGCCGAACACCGCCCGGCCAGCAAAATCCTCCGCGCCACCAAGACTCTCGCCAGCACCGATTGGAACTCCATGTCCTACCAGATGCTGGCCACCACGGCCGAGGCCGTCGAACAAATACTCGACACAAACCGGATCGGCGCCGTTGTCCTGCACAATGCCAACGACGCCAACCCGTTGCCCCACCACCGCCTCCTCGCCGGCACCCTGGCCGCCAGTTCCATCTGGAAGCTCTGCGCCCAGGCCGGAGAGACGGCCGCCTATTGCCGCGTAAAACCGCCGCAACAGCCGCCCGTCCCCATCCGTATCGACCTCCGCCAGGACTTCGGCCGCATCATCGAGGAAGAAGACCCTCCCCGTTAGCCGGCCTACGGTACCCGGATCCGGCCCCGGTCTCCCGTGGCCAGCACTTTGTTATCCGTCGCCAGATACTCGATCAGTACCTGATGGTCGCCCTGACGCCGGTCCCCCGTCACATCGCACGGCGAACTCGTGCAAATGGACTGCGTCGACGCGCCGCTCGGCTGTGTCAGTGTCACCCTCGCCTTGGCCGCGTTTGGCACACTGCCCAGCGCTATCGACACTTTAAAGGTCACAGCCTGCACGCCCGGAACCGCCCCCAGCCGCAGGGCCAGATACGGTTGCGCGCCAGCCGCTCCCCCAGCGAACGCAAACTCTTTGGAGAGATACGTCATAGCCAGGTAGAGCGGCGCCGTTCCGCCGGAAATCACATCGTTGTAATGGCCGGCCACACCATCATTGCCCGGTCCGCCCAGCCCCAGGTTCTGCGCGAAAATCCGGTCCCCAACCGTCTTGTACGTGTCGCCTTGGCCGGTTGAATACAGGTAGCCAAAGTAGCCGTGCGTGGCATTCAGCAACGTTCGCGAGGCCTGCTTGGAATCCGCGCTCAAGCCATAGGTGTTATGACACGCCGATGGCGGTGTCACCCCGGCGCCGGCGTACTTGAGTATGCGGCGGCCCGATTCCGTAGACCCTCCGTAGGCCGAGGCAATCGTCATGCTTGTCTGGCTGGAACAGGAGTTCACCGTGTATCCGCGCCGCACCCCCGATCCATCCTGGATGGCAATCGTGTCGGTACCATTGCAGGCATACTGGGACTGGAACTGCGTCCCGTTGCCGGTGATTGTCGTACTGCCGTTGGTCACATTCGCCGTCCCGGTCCTCTCGGCTCCGTAATCCGGACAGTAGACGAATGTGGAATCTTCATAAAACCCACCGTCGTTGGACACGTCGATCCCCTCGGCAATCATGTAATCGGCGTACTTCTTCAAGGTCGCCAGAACCAGCGGGTCACCGGTGTGCCGGTGCATAATCATCAGGTAGTTGGCCAGAAACGCGCCCTGCCATGGGAAACTGCCGGACCCCGCGTAATTCTGCTGCGGATCCAGAGTGAACGCCCATCCGCCGTGGGCCTTTTGATTGTTCTTCCAGTAGTTGAACGCTAACTGGGACCGCGCCAACCATTTCGAACGCTCAGTCGCGTCCGGATGGAGAATCGCAATCAGAATCGTCCACAGGCTCACATATCCCTGTTCACGAATTTCGCCGATATCCGAGTTCGGTTGATACGGATAGTAGCCGTTCAGCCAGACGCTGTAATTCAGCTCCGCGATCGCCAGAATGCCCGGCCAATACTCCGGTTTCCCGTCGACGGCGCGCAGCATCAGCCCGAAAAGCGCGAAACTGCGCGGCCCCGATACCGATCCCCGGCCGCCATCGATGGGGAAAAGCCACCATTTGTCAGCCAGTGACTGGGCCATATCCCGGTACTTCGTAATACCCGTCCGGTAGTACAGCCGGTAGAAGGCCACCACCGCGTCATAGTAGTTCCAGTTATTGGACCCGTTCACCCATTGCGCCGACTCGTTCAGCGTCATTCTTCCGAATGACACCCCGGATGCCGGCACCGATCCGGCGTCATATGGCTGATTCATCGTCAACTGCGTGTTACTCTGGCAACTCGTAAGAAAGTAAGGCTTCCGCCCCGTTCCGCCGCCCTGCAGCGGATAGTACAGCACGATCATTTCAGAGGTGCCGTTACAGGCGAAGACCGATAGGAACGATGTGCCGACTCCGGTCACAATGGCCGATCCCGGCGTCACAGAAACCGTCCCGGCCGCCGCCGGTGCCCCCGCCCCCGGAGGAATCGCCACCGACAACGCATCGGCGATCCGCTGTTCCGTCGTGTCAAACCACGGCCACGGCGATGTCCCGCTGCGCAGCATCGGCCCGAGCACTTTCTCCAATGCAGGCGATGGCAGTATCACCCGGTCACTCGTATCCGCCGGAACCGCCCCCATCTCCACATCCACCGTCTGAAACTGCCCCTGCGAATCGGTAACCCGCAGACGGACTTTATAGGTGCCGCCGAGCAGTGTCCGCAGCCGGGCCGATGGACCGTTTCGCAATTCAAAGTCACACGGCAAAACCGGCGCCGATACGCACGTCCAGAAGTACTGCAACGGCTGATCGTCGGTCAGATTGCTCGATCCGGACGCATCCAGAACCAGCGTCTGCCCGGCCCGTACAATCTGCACCGGCAGGCTCGTAGCCGGCGGAAATAACTGCGTATTGCTGAACACAGGCGGAGTTCCGGTCAGGCTCACGGAACGGTGTGCCGGCGAAGCGTCCGTCGTCACCCCATCCAGTTCGGCGTCAAACAGATCCGCCGGAACCGTCACAGAATCCGGCGGCGCCGGATTCTGCAACGGGGCCAACGTCGAGTACCAGCGCAGGAACGCCACCGAACCGGTCAACTGGCTGCCGGCTCCCCATAAGGAGCCGATGTAGTTCGCCTGCCGGCCGTCATAGGCACCGGGTGTATACGGCATTTGCGCCGACACGTAGCCGCTTCCATCCGCGTTCCACACCTCCAGATACAGCTTTCCAGCCGTGTTATCGCGCTGAAACCGCACCCGGATGTCGGTCCGGCCGTTGAGACTGATGTCCACCGACTGGTCCGTCCCTCGGTACGTCCGGCAACGCAACAGCGTCGAATTGGGCGGGATCTGGCACTGCCCGTCCCCATCGTTGTTCCCGTAAACGCCCTGCGTCTGCGTGGAGGTGCCGAAACCATGCAGACGAAACTCCACACGCCACGACGTCAACGACGACCACGGAGAACCGGTAGGAGTGAACCGCAAATAGTTCGCCCCGTTAAATGTGGCCGACTGCGGAGCGGCCCAGCAGGCAGTGGCCGCCATCAGCGAGCCAAGAAGCAGAAAACGAATGTGTCTCATGTCTTTGTCTCCGTATTCTGACTACTGTGGAAACATCACAAACTGCGGCCGGCAGTAGTTCGCGCTCGTCTCGGCGCCCAGGCTGGCCGGCAGGGTGAATGAGCTCGCCGTACCCGTCGCCACCCCGGCCGCATGACCCCCCAACGTCTTCCCCCCCGGGAAATAGCTGGGTTGAGATCCGAACAGCGTATGGAGTTCATAAGGCAGCCCGTTATTGGTGCAGCTCACCTGCGCCGTGGCCGTCTGGGAAGCAACAACCATCAGATATTCCGTGTCGATCGTCATCGTTACCGCCGCCGGCAGCGCGCAGACAGGAAAACTCCCGCTCACATTCACCGCCGCCGTGGCCGTATTGCACTCACTGATCTTGGTCCCGGCGCTCGAATAGATCCCGATCCCCAATGTATCGGTCGATCCGTTCCACGGATACACACCAACGCCAATCCGCCGTACCACCCGGCTCCGGTCCGGTGTGAACCGGAAGAAGTAGGCGCGCGCCGCCGTCCCACCCAAACTGTAACTGCCCCCCGTGGAACAGTTGTCCAAGGGACACCAAATCTGCGAAAGCGTCCCCAGCGTCGTCGATCCGCCCCCGGACGAACCGCCGCCGCCGCTCAGCATCCGGAATCCCGTGCCGTCGTACCAGACCGCATACATCCGCCCGGCCGTCGCATCGCCCGCGGCCAGCGCCGACCCGTCGGCGGTCAACACAGCCACCGCCCCCACCAGATCGACATTCAATGTCGCCGCACCGGTGTTAGTAACATCCGGCTGCCAAAATAAGCGCATACCCGTAGTGTAGGCGCTTAACGCCGGGGACAACCCGCAGCTGTAGGCCGAAGTCGATCCGCCTGCCGAAAGACACCGCGTCGGCGCACCCGTCTGGTTGTTCGCCTTGGTCTCCAAAACGGCCGTATCCGCAAGATACTGCATCTCGATTTCACTGCCCGTATCGGTCCCCACCACCGTCATCGCCGAACCCGCCATCAGGTTCAACGTCGCCCGCGAACCCAACACCGTCCCGCCCGACTTCACCGTCAATGAGCCCGCCCCGCCACCGCCGCCGCTCACCGTCTGCGGCTCCCACTGTTGCGATGTCGCATTCCACGCCAACGCCTGGCCGCTCCCCGGCGCACTCGCCGCCACATTCCGCCCCTGAATCCGGACAACCGAATTGGTGCCCACAGCGCCCGTCACATCCCCCCCAAGGGCCTGCCACTGCGCCGAAGTCCCGTCATTGCCCAACACCTTCCCGGTCTGCCCCGTAGCGCTCGGCAACGAAGTACCGCCGCTCTGCACCGCCCAGGTATTGGCAGCCACGCACCCGTACAAATTGGCGCCCGCCGCCGCGTTGGACTTGAAAAACATCTCGCCCGCCGCACACTGCGCCGGTAAAACCGTGCCCGTCTTCACCGGCCGCGTCATCGTTGCATTCGAAAAATCGACATTCTTGCCCTGAGTACGCAAGTCCAGTTGTGTCTGTTGTCCCCAGCATAGTACCGATACCAGTACGACGAGCCACAGGAAAAAAGCTTTTCCCATGAGCTGGCTGGTGTGGCCGTACGCGCGGCCAACCTCCCCGCAGAAATTGAGTAACCTCATGCCCCGAGTCTGGCAGCGCCGCACCGGCAGTCCTCTGGATCCTATGCGCTATGTATCTGGAAAACAATGTACTTAAAAATCTTATTATGCTCTTTACACACCACTCGCACCGGTTCATACTGTCTCTGATGAGCGCCCCGGACGCAGTCGAAGAGCAGGCCCGCCAGTATCTGGAAGCCCTTCGCTGGCCCGATGGCCGCGTCCAGTGCCCACACTGCCAGGCCGAAGACGCCGGCCGCCGCATCCGCTCCCGCCGCCCCGGCCTATGGGCCTGCCGCGTCTGCCAAAAACAGTTCACCGTCACCGTTGGAACGCTGTTTGAGGATTCCCGCCTCCCGCTCCACATCTGGCTGCAGGCCATTGAACTGCTCTGCGCCGATCGCCACGGTCTCAGCGCCACCGATCTCCAAAAACGCCTGGGCATCTCCTACCGCACCGCCTGGACCCTCTGCGCCAAACTCCGCTACGGCCTCTCGGAGGCGCCCGTCACCGAAGCGCTCCGCCAGCACCGGAGGCCCGATGCCCCGCGCGGTTAAGCTCAGTTTCCACCCGCTCTCCCCAGCCGAAGCCGTCCAGGCGCTGCTGCGCACCGTGCCCGCCCACAAACACCCGCAGGCCCTGGAACGCGCCGTTGCCCGGCTCGAACAACGTCATACCGGCAAGTCCAAACCGCCTAACGCCCCGGCGGAATCTCGACGTTGAACAGCTCGAAGCCATCGCCGGCCAGTTCCAACTTCGCCGTTCCGCCCAGGCGAATCGTCTCAGCCAGTTCCCAGGTCGGCACCCCGCGCTTACGCAATACCTGAAACCGCCACGGCCCGGCTTGCGGCCGGACCCATGGGCGGAACGGCAGGGCCGGTTCGGCGTGGGCTGTCGCCTGCAGGTTCAACAAAAACTCGCTGGTCCCCAGATAGCGAAGCTCCATCTCCGCCGAAGCCGGATAGGACACAAACGGCAACCGCTCCCGATCCCGGTAGTGGTACAGCAGCAGGAACAGGTGGCCGTCACTCACCAGAACCGGACCGGTAAAGGCCGCCTTGTTCGCCCGCAGCCAGTCAAAGGAAACCGCCGGCTTCTGGTTATGCAGCCATTCCATCCGGATCTGCCGGCCAAGCGATGCCACGCAAAGGACAAGCAGAACAAAACCGGCCGCCGGAGCGAGCGGCCGCCAGGAATAGGCAACCGCCACGGCCGCCGCCATGCCGATAACGCCGGGCAAGACATATCGCATCACCACCGCCGAACCGGTCATCTTCGCGGCCAGTGCCCCCACTGCCGGCAATAACAAAAAGCCCGCAATCAGCAGCAATACGGGAGCGGGCAACCGGCCCTCCGACTTCCCTGCCCCGTCCCCCTTCGAAATCCAGTACAGAACCAGCAACAACACCACCGGCACACCCAAGCCGTCAAACAGCCCCCGGTAAATCTCCGGCAATGGCTCGGCCAAGGTCGCCTGCCAATGGTGTTCGCCGTAATACTTCGTGCTCGCCGCAATCAGTGGCAGATGCCAGGCAAGGGCAACCACAGGCGACACCAGCGCCGCCCATACCGGCCAATCCGGCCGCCGCCGCGGCCAGTCTCTCGCGCACTGCGCCAGCGAAAGCGGAACCAGAACAAACACGGCGTAGTAGTGTGTGGCGACCGCAAGGCAGGCCGCAACGGCCATCCCGTGAATCGCCAGCATCCGCCGTGCTCCCGTGCTGCGATCCCAGCCCAGCGCCGCCAACGCGATAAACAGACTGAACATCGCATAGGGCCGGCCTTCCACAAAGTACATAAGCGCCGCCGTGTGACACAGCCCCAGCACCGCGATGCAGCCCGCCATCCGGCCAGCCCAGCCGCGTATCAGCACGTAGACAATCCACAACAGCCCGCAGCCAAACAGCGCCGACAGATACCGAAACAGGAACTCCGAGACGCCCAGAACGCGGCCAGCGGCCTTCGCCACCCAGTACAGCATCGGGGGCGACATATCGCCGCCGCGGGCCAGCATTTCGAGAACCGACGAGTCCTGAATCGACCGCAAATTGTAGAAACTGATGATCTCGTCAAACCACAGCGCCCGCCGTCCGATCAGCAGAAAGCTGTGCATGGCCACCAGCAGAATAATCCCCAACACGGCCACATCAGCCCGCCGTCCGGTCATGAGCCATTCATACGCGCGCTCACCGGACCGCGCCAACCGTTCCAGCCGTCCCGGCGCCTGGCCGGCATTCTTCATACGGCGGCCGCGAGCTCGTTGGCCGAGACAGGCGAAAACGGAAGCGACGCCTGCCGCGCCAGCCGGCGCAATCGCCACTTTTCAAACGGCGCCACCTGGTGCCGCCGCACCTGCGTCAGGACGGCCGATTCAGCCTCCTCCTGCTGCAACTGCTTACCCAGCTTCTGAAACCGTTCCTGCGGAGCGATCTGGCTGATTTTTTCCTGGTGTAGCTGTCGCCGCACCTCGTCCGGCATCTCTGCCAGCAAACGGCGCGCCTCCCGCTCGGCAAACTGCTCGTACTCTCCCAGCAACTCCCGTTCCACCATGTCCTCGTGCTGCCGCATCGCCGCCGCTTCCCGCCGACGGAAACTGGTGCGCAAGCCGCGCACGAATTCCCCGCCCGCCATTCGTTGCCGGGATTGCGGATCGCGCGCCAGTTTTACGATCAAACCCGCGCCATTGCGCAACGCCTGCGCCGTGCCTTTTTTCTGCTCGCAATAGCAGAGGCCAATCTCCAGCCAGTCGAGCGTCTCCCGGCAGTCGTCGATCGATGTCGCCGCGTCAAAACTCTTCTCCAGAATCTGCTGTGCCGCATGGAGCATCACGCCCTCCGCGACAACCCGCACCAACAAGTGCGCGGCCCGTTCCAGCATCTGAACGCCTTCGGGCGACGACCCTGCCCGCTTCCCCATTGCCGCAGCCAGTTCGGCAGGCAAACCAGCCGCCTGCAGTCCCTGCACGCTGCTCTGAAACCGGGATTCGTCGTCCATCCCGGCGACGCCACTCTCCAGCAACTGCCGCTCCGGCCTGTAATTGGGGTGCCGGCGAATCGCCATTCGCCACTCTTTTTCCGAAACGATGTGCCAGGAACCGACCACTTCTTCCCGTTGCAACTGCTCCAAAGTCGGCTCCAGCGTCTGGAGCAGGCGAGAAAAGTACTTCGGCGGCTTGATGATGCCCAGATGTTCGGTCGACAGCTTCCGCGCGTCGATCAACACCACGTCAAACCGTTCAAACGCCACCGCCAGATACCGGTACAGGTACTTGGTCGTCAACCCATCCAGCATCATGTACCGCTTGGCGTCGACGAGCCGGAAAAACCCGCTGTCCATCGACTGGATGATCTTGTCGGTCCACGTAATCGACCCCAGACACCGCCCCGTCTTCCGGTCCAGCGAAAAGCTGGCCTCCTGGAACACGTTCAGCCACTTCACGTCTTCGCTCTGGTCGGTCTGCATGATAGCCCGAAATCGCAGGGCGATAAACCGGTCCATGGCCAGTTTCAGCCGGTTGTAGAACTTGCCATGCACCCCGGCGATATTCAAAATCCGGGCGATTTCCCTGCCCTGAAAATGCACTGTCTTGGCGAACTGGTTGCGGAAGGTCAGCACACCCAGAGCGACGAAGATATCCAGATCCTGCTCGGTCGGCAGCCCCAGTTCGCTGTTGCCCTGTACCTGCCAGATCACCTGCACTTCAGTCCCATCGGGGAGGGTTTTTGACCCCCTCACCTCGATCGAGGCGACGCGCTTGCCTACCCGTTGCTCCAAAACGGCAAACGGGATCGACCCCAGATTTTCTTCTTCAACACACAAGTTGAAGAGTGTTCCGCTATGAGCAGCCGGAGTGTAGGAACCTGCGTAGAGTGTCTCCATCAGCGGTGACCCCGGAACCTGAAACATTCCCGAGCCTTTCTGGTTTTTACCATACATTCGCCCCGGACGATAGAGATTTACGGTCAAGCACATGGCCCGGTCAGCGACCCGCCTGACGCGAACGATTTTTGCCTTTCCATTCCCCGCCTCTATTCGTAAACCCGAGCATTTCGGCGTTTGGTTATTGGGATCTGGTATTGGTTCTGTAGTTGTATATATATTATATACGTTCTTGTTTTTATAAGAACCTTGTTTTCAGTAGTTTACGGTATATTTGGCCCGCGAGCGTCCATGTGCTTCGCCGTAAATCCGCCGCAAGTGATTGAAACCAAAGGGCGAAGTGGGCTATGTGCTTCGCCGTAAGCCGGAAGTAGTTGAAAACACTAGCGTTATTTTCCGGCTTTGCCGTTTTCCACAGAACGCTTACGGCCAAGCACACACCAGAGGGGTTGTTTTTACGGCGAAGCACACACGGATGGGCCTGTTTTTACGCCCAAGCACACGGGATTTACGGCGAAGCACATCCCATTTACGCCCAAGCACATGCATGTGGCATCGCCACCCGCCCCGCCATCGGCGGCAATCGGCTGAATACATCGGGCGAACCATTCCCCGCGCCGGCGACTCAGCCCATATCGATCGCTGCAACCTGACTACTGTGGTCAAGTAATCTAGTCCGTTCCGCAAGCCGCAGGATCCAGGAACACCTGTCGGTAAATGGCCCCCCTGCCCCGGATCTCGATCTCCGCGATGTGACCACTCTTCACCAAGAGTCGCAAGTGGGCTTGCGGGTGTGCCAATCGCTCAACCGCTAACCGGTATCCATCCCGCCAACCTGACCACAGTGGTCAAGTGACTTGCGCCTCTCGCAAGGCCCAAGATCCGGGAACGTGGCGGCCAGTTCGCCGGTACCGGGCGGCGGATGTCGAGGCCGGTAAACAGTTCCCCGCCCCCGGATGTCGATCACGCGATTCAACTCGCCAGACCTAGGGCCGCGCCCAGGAACGCAGCCACCTCCCGGTAACGTCCGGTAAGCCGTACGTTCAACCAAGCCACGGCCCGGATTAAACCGTTGATCTGCTTTACCTGACGACTGTAGTCAAGTAGCACTCTGCTATAGTCAAGAGCGCTAAGCTACAGTAGTCAGGTTGAAATGCGGGGGATAGGGAGAGAAACGCTACGATGATTCGCTTGATGATCGGCAATCAGAAGGGCGGTGTAGGAAAGACGACGACCGCCATTTCCCTGGCCCGCTGCTTCGCCGGCCGTGGTCTGCGGACCCTGCTCGTCGATGCCGATCCGCAAGGCTCCATTGCCGTCACTCTCCGCCAGCGGCCCGAACGCTACCTGGCCGATTTCATCCTGTCCCAACTTCCCCTCGAAGACTGCGTCACCGGCGTTGCCCCGGACATGGATCTGCTCTGCGGCAACCGGGAAACCAGTGCCATGGAGCAACGCCTGCTGGCCTCCTACGGCCGCGAGTACGTCTTTCAGAAGGCCTTCAAGCCCTACCTCGGCCGCTACGACGCCATCATTGTCGACATCGCGCCCTCCATTTCCCTGCTCCAGGCCTGCGCCATGGTCTTCTGCGAACAGATCGTTATCCCGGTTTCCACCGATACGCTCAGCGTCTCCGGCGCTGGCGCCACGATCCTATCGGCGAAAGCGATCGCTGAAAGTCTGAACTGCCCCATCGCCGTGGCCGGCCTGCTGCCGACCATCGTCAACCGCAGTTACGGGTTAACCGGCGTCGTGCTGCAGATGATGGAGCAGTTGGGGGCGGCCTACTCGATTCCCGTGCTTCCCGAAATCCGCACCGACCAGGCGGTGGCCCGCGCCGCCCGCGCCCACCAGATGCTGGCCGATGTCGACCCGCGTTCCAAGGCGTTGCAGGACTACGAGGCCGCCGCGACCGTCCTTCTGAAATCGCTCGGATGGAAGAAGCAAAAGGGGACGCATGGCTAACCAGGCGAAAAAAGGAAGCCGCTCGACTCCCGCGTTCGATCCGCTCGAACTGGATGATCTCATTCACATTCCCGCGGTCGGAACGGGCGTCTCCTCCCACCTGCTCCAACGCCAGCCAGCGCAAGTGACTACTGTAGTCAAGAAGGAAAAGGCCACTGTAGTCATTTCAAAGCCGCCCACACCGCCCGCCGCCGCTGTCCTCTGGAAAACCGAAGCCGGAACGTTCGTCACGCCGGTCAAAATACGGCCCGTCCAGGTGATCGACGATGTCCTCGCCGCGGCCGAAAAGACGGCACTCGAATACCTGACGCGCGCGGCCGCCGGTGGCCAATTGGTCCAGGCTGGCTACGAAGAGATCCTTCGGGGGACCGGGTTGTCCCGCAAGACCGTGCAACGGACGATCGCGAAGCTGCTCGATAAGGACTTTCTGATAATCGAGACGGCGGCCAACATCTACACCCGCGAACCAACCGTCTACCGGCTGGTGGATCCCGATACGGTCATGCGCCAGCATGAGCGGAAGGGCCGCCGGTTTGTCGTGCATATTGGCCCAGGTGTCGTGTACGCCACCCCGGCCGCCACCAACCAGACCACTGTGGAATAGAGTCACCTGGCTACAGTAGTCATTTATATAAGGACCACTGTAGTCAACTCCCGTCGAAGGGCGCATATACCGTAGCCGGACCGAGAGGGCCCGGGCGGGCGGTGTTGGCGGATTCGGAGGACCACGCCGGTGTTTCTGCCTGAGAAACGGGGTGAAGGCCAGCGCAGGCCGCCACCGTCCTGCGTCCGCAGTGAGAAACGCCCGCATCCGCTGTGCCCCAAAACGGATCCGGGGTTGCCTCCGGCAGGCGCTACCAGCGTATGGGTTTGGCCGTAAAAGACTACAGTGGCAAGGAAGGACATGACTACTGTAGTCAGGTGTATCTCCAGCAACGGGATGAGCTGGCGGCAAAAGGGGCTCACCCGCTCCTGTTCACTGTTCGGCCCTGCACCGCACTTCGTCTCTGGGCGGCGACGTTTCGCACAACGGGCATGTGCTTGGCCGTAAATCTCTCGGCCACAGTAGCCGGGAGCGACTTGGCTACTGTAGTCAAGTAACGCTGGCCGCCTCAGATCGGCACATCATGGCTGGCGCTGTCGGCCGCCGAAATCCGGCGCTTATCGTAGATCTGCGTCGTCGTAATATGCCGGTGGCCCAGCAGATCCTGCACCTTACGGATATCGACGCCCGCTTCCAGCAACAGCGTCGCCGTCGTCGCCCGCAGGCTGTGCGGCGTGTACAAACCCGGCGCGGCCCCGGGCAGCCGGGAGAGATAGCGCATCAGCAATCGGTAGAGTGTCGCCGGGTTCATCGGGGCAGGGGACAGCGTCTGGCTCCGGCTGCCGGACCGGGCGCGAAACAGCGGGCCGGCGGAGAGCCCGGCCACCTGCAGGTACTCGGTCAGCGCTTGGGCGGCCTGGAAGTGCAGCCCGATGGTCCGGATCTTCCCGCCCTTTTCGGCCATCCGGATGGTCGACTGCTCCTCGTCCTGATGAAAGTCGGCCACCTGCAGACGGCAAACCGCCCCGATCCGGGCGCCCGAATAGAGCATGAACTTCAATATGGCCCGGTCCCGGTAGTCGAGCACCGATTCGCCAGTCGGCAGGTTCACCAGTTGCCGCGCCCGAGTGGCCGACAGCGCCCGGGTCTCGTCGCGAGCGTCGCTCGATTCCCGGGAGATGAATTGCGCGTGAGCCGGGTTGGGAACCGTGATCGGCAACCGCATCTCCGCCGCCGCCGCCGCCAGGTACTTATAGAAACTGGAGAGCGAGGCAATCCGCCGGTTGATCGTCTTCGGCGCCGCGCCGCGCTCCTGCAGACCATCCCGGAACCCGAGCACGTCCTTGATCCCGGTGCGCAGCAATTCCGCCGCATCAAAAGGCCAGGACCATCCCATATGTTTCACAAAAGACATCACATCTTCGCGATAGGCGCGCTGCGTGTGGGCGGACGGACGGCGCCGTACCCAGGCATCAAAGATGCTCTCAATCGAATCGTAGAACTGTTCCACCTGCTGCACGGCAACCGGCGTCAGGTGTCCGGCCAGGATCGGCGGCACCGGGCGGGCACGGGGTTCAATGGCAACGGCGCCGGTGGCGGGGGAGGGAACTGGCGTGCTCACTTATAAAGCAAGATAACAGATTTTATCTTGCACGAAAAGAACATTGCCAAGAAGGAGCGCGCGAGGAGCAAAAACTGCCTACTTCCCGTACGTCCGGCGGATGATCAGCACATCGAAAAACGCCCGGACAAAATCCCGGGGCCGCAGACGCGAGCCATCCACATCGCGCCACTGGTGAAGAGGGAACTCGTAAATCGCCTTTTCCACCACCGGCAGGTCGTAGCCCTTCTGCCGGATGAAGCGGGCGATGATCTCCACGTCGAATACCCACCGGGAGCAGAACGGCGTAGCAAACAGTTCGGCCAACCCCGGTGTCACGCGAAAGATCTTGGCGCCGCACTGGGTGTCGTAAATCGGCAGACGCAGCACGGTGGAAACGACCGTTGCAAACACCCGGCCCAGATAATGGCGCGAGGCGCGCCGTTCGATTGCCCGGCCCAACAGTTTCACGCGTGAACCGAACACCATGGCGATCTCCGGCCGCGCGGCCAGAATCGCCGACAGCTGTTCGATGGCTTCGAGCGGCGTCGCCAGATCGGCATCCCAGAACCCGGCATACAGACACCCGGGCCGCTCCAGCGCCTTCAACATCCCGGCGCGCACGGCCTCGGCCTTGCCGCCGTTCTGCGGCATGTCGAGAACTTCAATCCGGTCCGGTTGGCTTTGGCTCGCCCGCCGCAACACCGCGAGCGTTCCATCCTTACTGCCGTCGTTGACCAGCAGGAAATGAATCGCCGGCGTCGCGGCCGCGAAGGCGGTGAAGGTGTCGTAGGGAAACCGCCGCTCCTCGTTGTAGCAGGGAACGACGATTGTGCAAGGCGGGTTCATGAGCAAAGCCACATTCTTTCTATTGTGATGCAGGGAGCAAGAGAAGCGAGACTACAGTAGACACGTACCACCTGACTACTGTGGTCACGTTACCAGAAACTCCGCGCCGGACGGAACGCGATGGACCCGGCCCAGAGCGTCGCGGCCATCAAAACGACGAACGTCCGCACGGGCGCCGTCAGCCGGGAATCCACCAGCGCCAAAGAGTAGAACAGCACCTGACCGCCGGCAAACAAAAGGTTCCATGGGTTTGGCAGGAAGAACGACGCCCCCAGCGCGGCCAGCAACGCCCACGGCAAAAGGAGCCGGGAGAACTTGTGGGAAAGGAAGTGCCACAACATCCGGTTGCGCGGGCCGAACAGCGCCGGGTAGCAGGCGAACACCTGGTAGTTACCGGCCAGCGTCCGCACCTTGCGGCGGAACTCCTGGTTCAGCGCGGTGGGATTGTCGTAGGCCTTGGCGGCCGGGTCCAGGATTACCCGGTAGCCGGCGAAGAAGGCGGCCAGTGGCTGGTGCACGTCGTCGAGCAGTGTATAGGGCGGCAGCGGCCGGCACAGTTCGCGGCGCTGCGCGTAGACCGCGCCGGTGGCGCCGATGACGCTATCGACGGCCGATTGCCAGATCCGCAACTGCTTCTCATAGCGCCAATAGAGGCTCGTCTGTTCCTTCTCGGCCGTCTCGCCGGAGGAGATGATCAACTCACCCGAAGCCACGCCCACCGACGGATCGCCAAAACAGGCCACCAGTTCGCGCAGACAGTTCCGATCGAGCGGCTGCCGCAAATCGGTAAAGAAGATAATTTCGCCGGTGGCGCGCGCGAGTCCCGCGTTCAGCGCCTCGCTCTTGCCCACGGCGAGCAGTTCCACCACATGCAGCCGCATGCCGGCCTGCGCGGCCGCTTCCTGACGGGCTGCAGCAACGGCGCACGTCCCATCGGTCGATCCATCACTCAACACGAAAATCTCCACAAGCCCCGGCGGATAATCGAGCGCAAACAGCGAATCCAGCTTCCGCCCAATCCCGCTTTCCCCATTCCGCACGGCCACCAATACGCTGACCGTCCGCGGCGAAAACTCCTTCCGCACAGTGCGCCCCGCCCGCCGCGCCGCCCCGCGCAGCAGCAGCGGATAGCCGAACAGCACGTAGAGCACGAACAGGATGCAGCCGGCGAAGACCAGGATGGCGGGGCAGGGCACTAGCGCGTCCTCCGCGAGCGCAGGCGGCGGCCGGGCAACGCACCCACGGCTCGACGGCCCCGCCAAGCAACGAAAGAACCCGCGACGCCGTTCTCCCCAACCGAGGGCGCCAACGGCCGCATACCGACGACGACAATCCTCGCCGGGCCGAAACACACTTGATTCGAATGCCCCACGCCATCGCACCACGGAGCATCAGCAACGAAAGCCCTCGTTACGTCGTCTAACCCAACCGCTGGACCGAACGGCCGCACAACACCGACGGCAACACTCGCCGAGCTACGGAGGCGTTCGTTTATATGCCCAGAACCAACCCAACCCCGCGCCACGCCGCCCATCAATACGTTCTCCACAACCGGCGCGTCCAGCCGGCCACCATGCTGCCCAACGGGTTCGACACGGCCAGCGCGGCGGCATGCATCGGCATTCGCCAGCAACCCGGCACGGCAAAGCGCCGGCGCAGCGCCGAGGCCTCCCGCCACTGCCCATGCAACCCAAACAGGCACGCCGTCTTAAAGGCCCGAATGGCGAAGAAAGAAGCCAGCACCGGGCGCAGCGCGGCCGGGCAATGCGCCTCA
The DNA here is from genome assembly GCA_947470805.1 of Acidobacteriota bacterium. Taxonomy (GTDB): domain Bacteria; phylum Acidobacteriota; class Terriglobia; order Bryobacterales; family Bryobacteraceae. The sequence continues at coordinate 23,733 of CANIVU010000077.1, forward strand.
ATATCCTCCGGATGCTGGAGGAACGGTTCCACCGGCCGCATGCCCCGCAGGTTGCCGCTCAACGCCGCCGCATCGCGCCAGATGTGCACGCGCGGCGCCATGGAAAAATAGACCGGCTCAGACAGCAACAGCCGCAGCCACATATGGGCGTCTTCGGCATACAGACACCGCTTTTCGTAGAACCCGCCATGGCGGCGAACGGCGCTCGTCCGGGCCACCGTGCTGCACGGGTGCATGAACGAAACGGCGTAGACCAGCATGATCGGCGGCGTCTGGGGGCCCACGCGGAACGGCCCATCGGACAATCCCCGGCCGCGCCAGAGCGGTTCGTTCGAACCGGGCACGGGCATGTTGATCACGCTGGTGCTGACGGCGGCCGCATCGGTCGTATCCAATACGCCCACGCCGTTCTCCAGATGCGTCGGCAACCACTCATCATCGGCATCCAGGAACGCGCAATAGTCCGCCGTGGCCTCGGCCAGGCCGCGATTCCGCGCCGCCCCGGGGCCGGCATTGGCCTGCCGAATCAGCCGGAAGCGGGAATCGGCGGCAATGAACCCGGCGGCGATTTCAGCGCTATCGTCACGCGAGCCGTCATCGACCACGATGGCCTCGAAATCGGCCATCGTCTGCGCGGCGATCGAGCGCAGCGACCGCAACACATAAGGGCCCTTGTTATAGAGCGGAACGATGATGCTGACGCGGGGGGAGCTCATTGGCGCAACCGCCGCGCGATAGCCATATAAAACGGCCCGGCGCGCTTGATCAGTTTCTTGCTGTCCCACCAGAACCGGGTCCGCCAGCAGATCCAGGGCTGCCCGGCGGCGTAGGCGGCGGCATCGCCCGCCGTGTGGCCGCGATGAATGGCGTAGCGGCCCAGAATGCGGCATCCGTCCACTTCGTCCACTGTTTCCACGGGCTCGGAATTGTACAGCCAGCGGATGCCGGCCTCGGCCGCCGCGCGGGCCACCTCGGTGGAATAATACCCGCCCGGCACGCTCGCCACCGGAGCGGGCTGGCCGAGAATCCCGGCAAGCGTCTCCGAGCTCCGCTTCCACTCTTCGCGCAGTTCGGCGGGGGAAAGCGTCGCCATACGCGTGGGGTGCGTCACCGAATGGCTGCCGATACAATGCCCTGCCGCGGCCAACTCCCGCAGCCCGGCGGCATCCAGAAAACCGGCCGTCCCGATGCGCCCCGTGGTGATGAAAAAATAGCCGCGCCAACCCATCGCCTCGAGCGCCGCCGCCGCCGGCCGCGCGCCCACGCCGCCATCGTCGAAAGTAATCTGCAACGCGCCATCCCGCGGCTCTCCGCCCGCCGGGGCCGCCCCGCGCCAGGAACTGGAAATCGCGCGCAAATGCTGATCGAACTCAGCTTCGTTGAACTTGTAGTACTGGCTCCAGGGCCCGGGGAATCCGCTCGATTCCCAGTCCTCACCGGCCACCACGTCGTGGTACATCAGGGCGCGGGTTTTCATAGATGAATCGGCCCGTCGCCGTCGCCGCGCATCAGATGCACGCCCGGGCGGTTGGCGTCCCAGGGGTCCAGCAGCTTGGCCAGTTTCGGAGAAAACGCGAGATAGAAATTCGTCGGCCCGTTGCGCCAGCCGCAGCCGCGCAACGCGTCGGCCCAGCCGTGATGCGCGCAGTTGGAAATCAACAGATCCACGCCGCGCCCGGTCAGCCACCGCGTGGCCGCCGCCGCCACGTGGGCCTCCCGGCCCGGCTCGGCCAGCATATCGATCAGCGTGCCCACGCGCAGATTCCCGAAATACTTGTCGTCCCGCATCACCGTATCGAGCATCACGGCCCACCCCATCAGCCGCCCCTGCTCCCGCACTTCCAGGCGCAGAAACCGCTCATCGGTTGCCGGATACAGACGCTCCACAACGGCCGCGTCCCGCACCGCTGAAAACGAATACGCTCCGCGCGCGCTGTTCCACAACGTGTCCAATTCGGCCGGCGAAAACCGTTCCGTAAACGCCCCGCCTTCGCCCGTGGGTAGCGCCCCTTGCCGCACGCGAAAGGCTACCGACGCCATTCCGGTCCACGCCGCCACATCCATCGCCAACCGCCGCACCGCCGTTGTCCGCACCGCGCGCAACCCGCGCAGCACACGGCCCGGGCGCGCCGCGCGAAACAGAAAATCCACCGGCTCAAACGTCCAGCGCAGCCCCCGCAGCATGCGCGGCAGCGGCCGCTCCGGGTTGCCCATGCCGAGCGAAAACAGCAGCGGCTCCCGCTGTAACGCATCGCGCAGCAGCAGCCCGCCGATGGTGGCGTACTTCTTATCGATGATCCCCTCGGAGAGCGGTGCGCGGAAAAACCCCACCGTCCGCTCCTCGCCCGCCAGCCAGAACCTCTGCCGTTTCAACGCATAGCCGCCGCGCACGACATCGTCGTCCCAGGCCAAAAAGAACTCCTGATACGGCAGCGACCCGGCGCCATCGGGCGGAATCCACAACGCGCGCGAGCTCTCCTCCATCCGGAACGCCGGATCGGCGCCGCCGGCCGTCAGCCGGCTGTTGAAGGCCAGCACGGCCGCGACGTCGGCTTCCGTATAGGGGGCGATGCGCAGGGCCATGGCGGTCTATTGGCGGTGCTTGGCGATGACGCCGGCCAGCTCGCCCAGCGAATGCACGCCTTCAATTTCAGACGGATCCAGGCTGACGCCGAACTGCTCTTCGGCCGCCATTACCAGATTCAAGTGGGCCACCGAATCCCAGGCCTCGACATTGTCCGGGCCGCTCGCCGCCGTCAGCGCCGCAGCCGGTACGCCCAGCACGTCGGCCGCCAGGCCGCGAATCGAATCCAGTAACTCTTGTGATGCGGACATATAAACCTAATCGTCTCCCATGGCGGTATGCATTACGATCCAATCCGGAATCGCCGGCAGCGCGGCCGATACATCCAGCTCCCACAACGTCCCGCCCGCCTCGTCCTGCCGGGCCACTTGAAACCCATGCTGGGCATAGAAATCCTTGCATGGCGCGTTCTTGCGCGTGGGCAGAAACCAGCCCCGCAGCGTCCGGCAGCCGCGCCCGGCCACCTCCGCCGCCAGCCATCCCAACAGCGCCGATTCCACACCCCGGCTGATCACCCGGCAACTCAGCAGAAACGTATCCACTTCGGCCGCGTCCCCGTCGATCGACACCATTGCCAGCCCGACAATCCCGTTGTCCCCATACCGGTCCCGCACCCGGATCACCCGCACAATCCAGTTCCCATCGGCCGCCCGCGCGGCCACCTCCGCCTCCGAATACCGGCGCGTGGTGAGGTTGAACTGATTGGTCTTCTGCGTCAACTGCGCCGCCCGTTCCAAATGCCGCGCCGTCACCGGCAACAGGTCGGCCTGCTGTTCGAGCGAACGCAGGAACTCTTCCACGCTCCCCGTCTCGCCGCGCAGCGCCGTACGTTCCCGCTCGGCGGCGTAGAGCGAACCCCGCTCGCGGTCCTCCTCGGTAATCGACAGCCGCTCGAAAAACGGCTGCGCGGCCACGGTCGCCGCGTACTGCGCGGGATCGGCGGGCAACTCAATCACCCAGGCCTCCGGCACGTTATCGCGCACCTGCTGGCGTTCCACCGGATTGTCGTCAATAAATGCCAGCGAATCGACGCCCAGATTCAGCTCCGCCGCAATCGCCCGCAAGCTCTGGCTCTTCTCGTGCCAGTGGATCTGCAGCGCGGCGAAGTGCTCCCGGCGCAACAGCATATCGGGGTGGCGCGTGATGGCCTCCAGCGCGTCGTCCGGATTATTTTTGCTGGCAATCGCGAGCAATATCCCGCGCCGGTACAAATCGAGCAGCACCTGCTGCAGCGCCTGAAAATGCGCGCCCGGCGGGTCGGCGGAAAGCCGAATGCCGTCGATGCCGTCCTCGCCGATCACCCCGCCCCACAGCGTATTGTCCAGATCGGTCACGCAGACCTTCGCCGTCCGCCCGGTCATCGGATGCAGGAACCGCATCCACTCGCGCGCCATCGGGAGCAGGGAAGTGGCGGCCAGCGGCTGCCGGACCGAATGCCATTTACGCGCATCGCCCCAGGCGGCGTAGCCGTGGCGCGCAGCCAGCGCCTCGGCATCCAGAACATAGACTCCCTGGCGCGCCAGCGCCATCCGGTTCAGCCCGCTGTTGAACGCCGCCACCTGCTCCCGCACGCCATCCGGCCGGCGGCTATCGAGCAGCCCTTCGGCCAGCCGCTCCGGCGGCCAGGCGTTGGTGACGATGATCCGCGCCTGGCTCCAACGCTGCAGCGCATCGACGGCGCTTTCCACGGCCGCCAGTGACGAAGCCGCCCCGCCCGGCGTATATAGATCCGGCAACGCCGTCCGCGGGTCCAGCGCCAGCAGCACAATGCCCGGCTGAAAACGAGCCACCGCCCCGTCGCCGTCGCGCGCCTCCTGCGCCCAGGCGTTGAACTCGCCCAGGTGGAATTGAATCTGAATGCCTTCCTGCCAGCACAGCGCTTCCACCAGCGGCAGCAGCGGCTCCACGGTGTAGGAGCGCAGCACGGCCACCTGGGCCTGGACGAGCGCGCGCGGCCAATCGCCGGCCGCCGCCAACCCGGCCAGCTTCCGGTAGCGGGTATTGACGAACCCGGCCGCGGCCGACCCCGGTTCGGTTCTCCAGATTTCGCGTAATCCGTGGATCGCGGCGCCGTACTCGCCCGCTTCGATATGAAGGTCTGTCTGTTCGCGTACTGTCAAGAGACTCTTAGCCTTGAGTTTATCAACCTGTGTTTCTTCAAACCCAGCCTTTACCGCTATAGGACAGCAGTTGCAGGGTCTCCATGCCCAATAGCCGGGCGGCTTCCCAGCGCCAGAACCAGGCGCCGTTGGCGCGCTTGGCGATATCGGGGCAGGGAAGCGGCTTCACCGCCAGCCCAGCCCGCGCAAACGCCGCCCCGGCACGCCGCATGTGATAGTCGCTCGACAGCAGCACCACCCGGCCCGCATCGGCGCCCAGCAGCTCCCGAATAAACACAGCGTTCTCGCGCGTCGAATCGGCCCGCGGCTCGGTAAGAATGATCTCCGCCGGCACCTGCAGCGCGATCAAAAACGTCCGCATCGCCGCCGCCGCGCCGCGCGCGCCACTCACAACCACGCGCCGGTAGGCGTGCTGTTTCCACGCCCAGGAGGCATAGACGCAGCGGAGCAGCGTACCCTGGCCGAGCGTCGCCGCCCGCCCGCCTTCTTCCTCCGTCACCAGATCGGCCGCCAGCACAATGAGAGTATCCCCGCCGCCGTCGCTCCATTCGCCGCGCAACGCCGCCGTCCACCAATAGACCAGCGGCGAGAACATGACGATCACCACCGCCGCCCCGCAGGCCATCAGCACCCGCCGTATCCAGCCAAACGCCCGCATCAGTTCCCGTCCGTTTTCGGCTTGGCCTCAGCCTGCCGCGTGACCGCCGCGGCGGTCACGTTCGCCAACTCCAGGGCGCCATCGTCGGTCAGGTGCACGTAATCGGCAAAGTAGCGCGGACCGGGCGGGATCGTCCGCGCCGCATCGGCCACCACCAGGCCGCGCGCCGCCGCCGCCTGCCGCAGCCGTTCGTTCAACTGCGCTTCCATGTCCAGGAATCCGTCCTCCCGCATCGTCGGGTAGGCCTGCCGCCAGGCCACCAGAATGGGCCGCTCCTCCGGCGTCACCTCTTTACCGAACCGGTGCGCGTGCGTGACGATCACCACCTGCAGTTTGTGCGAGGCGTAGAAGTCCAATAGCTTTTCGAGGTCGGCCGAAAACAACGCCACGTTCTGCGGCGGGATACGGTCGACAATCTCGTCCTCCCGCCCGCGGAGCGACCGCTGCGTGTCCCAGGCCCGCATCCGGCCCGACAGCGCCGGCGGCGTCACACGGCGGAACAGCTCCTTGGCCTTGGTCACCATACGGATCTCCCGTTCCGGCACCGTTCCGGCCTTCAGCACGCCGTAAAAATCGGGGTGCACATAGGCCGAGACGCTCGTGTAGAGCACCACGATATCGGGCTTGGCGGCGGCGATCATCGCCGGCCCCTGGTGCAAATGGGTCCGCAGATTCGCACCCGGATAGGCCGTATTGATCACCGTATAGCGCCGCGGGCCGCCGCCTTCGTTCAGCAACCGCTCCATCTGCCGGGGCCACTCGCCGCCCTCTTTTTCATACAGGCCGAATGTCTCCGACGCTCCCACGCAGGCAATGCGTATCGCGCCCTGCTGCGGCTCCGGCCCGCGGTAGCCCAGGCTGTTCAAGTGCCATTTCAGGTACCGCGCGCCCGGAATGCCGCGGAAATCCGCACCCGGCTTGTCGTAGAGAATGTTCTGGTGATACGCCCCCAACAGCGGCGCGCCCTGCGTCACCGTGTCCTCCACACGCGCGCACAGCTCCAGCGTCAGCGCGGCGATGAACAGGCAGGCGAGGATGCGGAGAGTTCGAAAAAGCATGAAGGTTTAGAACTGGAAGTAGATAAACGATTGCGGTTGGCCGCCGGCAAAGATGGCGGCATAGAGCATGGCCGCGTATATGGCGGTTCGGAGTTCAGCCGGGATCCAGCTGGCCGACAGCCAGAACAGCCGCCCGCTCCACACCTGGATCACCTGCACCAGCACCAGCGGCACCGAATAGAACAGCACCAGCGTCGCCGTATCGGTATTGAAACCCTGCCAGGGTGTGGCGAGCGCCGCGGTGAACGACATCACCTGCCCCAGGCTCGACGCCCGGAACAGCAGCCAGCCGTACAGCGTGAACTGGAACATCACCAGGATCTGCACGCCGGCAATGGCCTGCCGCATCCAGCCCGGTTTCCCCTCCAGCGTCTTTTCCCACGGCCCGATCCAGGCCCGGTGCACGATCAGCAACGTGCCGTGATAGATGCCCCAGAGGATGAAATTCCACGCCGCTCCGTGCCAGAATCCGCCGATCACCATCGTCAGAAACAGGTTGCGATAGGTGGCGAACGCGCCGCCCCGGTTGCCGCCCAAAGAGATGTAGAGATAGTCGCGCAGCCAGCTCGACAGGCTGATGTGCCAGCGCGACCAGAACTCCTGCGGGTTCCTGGCCGCGTAGGGCAGGTTGAAGTTCAGCATGAACTCAAAGCCCATCAGTTTGGCCACGCCGCGGGCGATATCGGTATAGCCGGAAAAGTCGCAGTAGATCTGCACCGCAAAGGCCAGACACGCCGTCCACACCTCGCCGCCGGCCGCCGATTGTTTGGAAAAGGTGGCATCCACCAGCGGGGACAAATGATCGGCGATGAAGACCTTTTTGAAGAAGCCCCAGCACATCAGATGGATGCCTTCGAGCACTTGTTCCCGCGTGGTGTGCCGCGGCTGGATCACCTGCGGCAGCAGCGAAGAGGCGCGCTGAATCGGCCCGGCCACCAGATGCGGGAAGTAGAGCACGGCCAGCAGGAAGTCCCAGAAACTGCTGATGGCGTGCAACTCGCCGCGGTAGACGTCGATCGTGTAACTCAGCGCCTGGAAGGTGTAGAAGCTGATGCCCACCGGCAGGATCACGCTCAAGGTCACCGGGTCGGGATGGAAGCCCATCGTCTCCAGCAGGTGGTGCAGGTTCTCGCTGAAGAAGTTGAAGTACTTGAAGAAGCCCAGCAGCCCCAGATTGGTGATCACACTCAACTGCAGATAGGGCCGCATGTCCTTCTGCGTCTTGCCCTCGTGAATCATCCGCTCCATGCGGCTGGCGCAGAAGAAGTCCATGACCGTGGAAAACAGTAGCGGCGCCAGGAATCGCCAGTCCCAGCAAGCGTAGAAAAACAGACTGGCCGCCAACAGTATACGGTTCTGCGCGCGGTGTGGCAGCAGATAGTAGAGCGCCAGCACAGCGGGCAGGAAAAGTACAAATGAGAAGGAGTTAAAAAGCACGGCAGTCGCGGCAGCGGAATAGGAGGAATGGGCCGATTTGTCGCCAGCAGGCGTAGCGCCCGGCGAGCGCCTGTTTCTTATCGCGCAACTCGGGAGTGTCCCACAGATGCGGAGCGGCTACGGCGGACTCGCCGCAGGCCTTGGTGAAGAGAGGAATTTCGTTCTCGGTGCGAATGATCGCCAGCGGCGGTGTCTTGGCCAGGAACCCGTCCAGCATCGGCCCGGCCAGCCGCTGGTAAGTCGTCTGGTCGTGGAAGGAGACGGTATGGAACACCGCCGTCGCCGGCGGACGGTTCAGCCGGAACCACAAATCGCGCGGCATCAGCCCCCAGGTCAACGGCAGCACCGGTCCGGCTGCCTCCATGGCGGCGCTCAACAGCTCCGGGCTCGCCAGTTCGGTGTAGCGGTACCGCACGCCCCGGCTGGCTTCCAGCAACAGCATCGCCCCAGCCAACCCGGCCAGCGCCACGCCCGCTATCCCGGCCTTCGTCCGGAACCCGGTCTCCAACAGCGCCTGTCCCAACAGCGCCGTCAGCGCCGCCGCCGGCACCAGCATCGTCACCGTGTAGTGGTGATAGAACTTGGCCGAAAACGCCCCGGCCAGCCATTCCAGCAGGAACCACAGCACCAGCCCGGCCGCCGCCGTCCGGTACGCCCCGCACCGCACCCAGCCCGCAGCCGCCCCGGCCAGCGCCAGCACCAGCAACCCGAAGCGCATCCAGTGCCCCAGTTGCTGCGCCGCCACTATCAACTTGGCCGCCACCGGCGAGGCCGAATACAGAAAATTGAAGGTAAACGCGGCGTCGATGTAGTCTTTCCACAGCCCGGCGCTCACCAGCGGACCCAACATGACTACAGTAGCCAGGAGGAACCCGGCCCCTGTCATCACCGTCTGCCGCACCACCCGGCCCGGCTCCGCCCGCAGCGCCCACGCCATCCAGCACAGCCAGAACAGCAGCGCCCCGGCGTTGTTCGGCCGCAGCTGAAACAGCGCCGCCCCGGCCGCGCCCGCTACCACCGCCGCCATCGTGCTCCGCAGCCGCAGCCAGGCCAGCGCAAAGATCGTCGCCTGCAAGCCCACCGAAAACCCTTCGGTCATATTAGGCGTCACCAGCAGGCACAACACCCCCAACAACCCGGCCGCCTGACCGCCCACCGCCGCCGCCCCTCCGCACAGCCGCCGCACCGCGGCCACGAAGAAAATCCATCCGGCCGCCTGCATCACGCCCGCCACGGCCCAGACGCCCCATGCCGAACCCGGCGTCAATCGTGTACCTAGGCCATTCAAAAAGAACAATAAAGGCGGTTTATGATCCCAGATATCCCGGTACAAACGCGTTCCCGTTCCCACCTGCTGGCCGATGTAATAGAACAGGCTGGCGTCCCCGGCCAGCAAACTCCACTGGCCGCTCCACAGCCAGCTCGCCCACGCCCCGGCGGTTAGAACAAGACTAATCGTCATCCACCACAAATGGCTTCTGGCGTCGTTTGTGGCGTTCGGCGTCATCAGGAAGGTCACTAAGCAGTATATCGGTCTTTGGTTTATATCTCTGTACACAGGCCCGCTCCGGCACGCCTATGCTACTTTCAAGAAGACCCTCAAGAAACATGGCATCATCGTCCACGCGGGTTATTCTCCCCCCCTCCCTTTCCCTGCGTGCGTTCCGCCGCGGAATTACCGATCTGGCCGCTTATCGGGACTTGCTTCTCAGCCTGAGCCAGCACCGCGTCCGCGTTCGCTACAAGCAATCGGCGCTTGGCATGGCCTGGGCCGTGCTCCAGCCGCTGGCGCTGATGTTCATCTATACCATTTTGTTTTCAGTGGTTTCCAAGGTTCCCTCGAGCGGCCTGCCCTATCCCGTCTTCGTCTTTTGCGCCCTGCTGCCCTGGACATTTTTTTCCACCGCCGCCGGTAACTCCGCCGCCAGCCTCACCAACCACCGCGAACTGATTTCCAAAGTGTTCTTCCCCCGCGAAATTCTACCGATTACTTACGTAATCGCCGCGGTTTTCGATTTTTTAATCGCCGGATTTATCCTGGCGGGGATGATGGTTTATTACCGCGTACCGGTCGGGCTATCCATTCTGTGGGTCCTGCCCATCATGACCGTCGCCACCATCTTCGTCACCGGGCTCAGCCTGCTCTTCAGCGCCCTGCAGGTGCGCTTCCGCGATATCAGCCTGGCCATGCCGCTGCTCATGCAGATCTGGATGTTCGCCTCGCCCGTCGTCTATCCGCTCGATTCGGTCCCGGTCCGCTACCGCGAACTCTACCTGCTCAACCCCATGGCCGGCGTCATTGAGAACTTCCGCCGCTCCGTGCTCGGGCAACAACCGGTCGACACGCATTCGCTCGCCATCGCCGCCGCCGTCTCGATCATCACTTTTCTGGGCAGCTATCTTCTGTTCAAACATCAGGAATCCACAATGGCGGACGTCATTTAGCCATGGCTGATCTGGAACTCCACGCCGTATCCAAGCGGTATCTGATCCCCGCCAACGCGCCTCCGGCCGACGGCCTCTTCGGACGGATCAAGCAGCGTCTTTCCCCGCCCCGGGCCGACTTCTGGGCCGTCCGCGACGTCAGCTTCGAGATCGCCCGCGGCGAGGCCGTCGGCATCATCGGCCACAACGGCGCCGGCAAAAGTACGCTGCTGAAGCTGCTCAGCTGCATCACCGCCCCCACGCGGGGCGAGATCCGCATCAACGGCCGCATCGCGGCGCTGCTCGAAGTCGGCAGCGGCTTCCACCCGGAACTCACCGGGCGCGAAAATATCTTCTTAAGCGGCGCCATCCTCGGCATGCGGCGCTCGGAAATCGCCTCCAAGTTCGATCGCATCGTCGAATTCGCCGGCATGAGCCGCTTCGTCGACGTGCCCGTAAAGCGCTACTCCTCGGGCATGTACGTCCGTCTGGGCTTCTCCATCGCCGCCCATCTGGAGCCGGAAATCCTGCTGCTCGACGAAGTGCTATCGGTGGGCGACGCCAGCTTCCAGGAAAAGTGTTTGACCCGGATCGAAGAACTGCGCCGCTCCGGCATCACCACGGTGTTCATCTCCCACGACCTGGCCGCCGTGCGCCGCCTGTGCTCCCGCGTATTGCTCATGAAGCAGGGCAAGCTCGAAGGCGATGGCGACTCGGCCGACATGATCATGCGCTACCACGAGATTTCGCGGTTCCAGAACACGCGCACCGTGGAGCGGGAAATCACCGGCGGCCGCGCCTTCTGCACGGGCCTGGAGACCTTCGGCGCCGATGGGCAGGCGATGGAAACCCTCGCCAGCGGCCAACCGGTCCAGTTTAGCCTGGGCTACGAGGTACGGGAGCGGCTGGAAGACGCCTACTTTGGGGTCATCGTCGAATCGCTGGAAGGCTCGATGCTCTTTGTGCTCGACAGCAGCACCATCACCGGCCCGGCCAACGTGGAACCGGGTAAGGGAACGGTGAATTTCTTTCTGGAATCATTGCCCCTGCGCGACGGATTCTACAACATCACCACCGTCATTCATACGCTGAAGGATGCCGAAGCGCTCGACTACCAGCCACGCTGCACGACCATCCATGTGCAAGGCGAACACGTCCGCCACGGGGTTTTCTACACGCCGCACCGCTGCGAGATCCGATCGGCGTAGGGGCGGCCGGTCCGGGCAACAGGACAAACTTCTTGTTCAAAAGTCTAACCTCTCAAAAGTCGGACGACGACGATGAGCTTTGAGACGGGGCCAGGGAGGATTGTCGCGAGAGGGGATACGGATCGAAGCGTCATAGCCCACCAACGCTGGCACGGTTCCGGCGGGGGCACTACGGCCACTGCTGGGAACCATGTAGAACGCGGAGAACCTCAATCGCGTCTTTTCCAACACGGTAAATAATCAGAAAAGGGAAACCGGAAACTGTGAGCTCACGGGTGCCCGGTTTGCGCCCCGACCGGCCGAGGAGCGGCATGTCTTTCAATGAGTCGGCGACATCGTAGACGGCCATGGCGGCGCGGCGGGCTTGTGCTGCTCCAAATCGCTTTTCCATGTAGTCACAAATATGCGTAAGGTCGGCCGCCGAGGGCTTGGTCCAGCGAATGATCATTTAACCCGGATACCGGGTTTCGATGATTCTGCGAACGTCCTCGTGCTCAACAAACTCGCCTTTTTCGGCCGCCGCCAATCCCTTATCAACTTCATGGGAAAACCACTCGTCATAGCCGAAAAGACGTTCCACCGCTTCTTGGACAAGGGCTTCCGCTGCACGGCCTTGCGCCGTCGCTAAACGGGAAAGTTTGGCCTGTTGGTCTGGGGTAAATTGCACTTCCATAGGGCTGGCTCCTTCCAAAAACAAAGCGGGCTACTCTTTCCACATTACCGGATCAGGGAGAGCCTGTCACGAATGGAATGAACGGCAGCGCCAGCGTATTCGAACCCGCCCCTCTCAACGCCGCGCCAGCAGCTCCGCGTACCGGTCCAGAATCTTCGCCTGCGTATAGTTAGCTTCCACCAGCGCCCGGCCGGCCCCACACACCCGCGCCCGTAGGCCCGCGTCCGACAGCAACCGCTCCATCGCCACCGCCACCGCCGCGTCGTCGCCCAACGGCGTCACCAGCCCGCCCGTCTCCTGCCCAATCAGCTGGACATTCGCCGGAATATCGCTCACCACCGCCGGCACCCCGGTCGCCATCGCCTCCAGCAGGGAAACCGGGAACCCCTCGAGCGACGACAGCAGCGCGAACAGATCCGCAGCCCGCAGCCATTCCCGAACACTATCTTCCGCCGCGAAACCGGTAAACCGCACCCGCCCGGCGAGTCCTAACTCCCGGACCTGGGCTTCCAATCCCGCCCGCTCCGGCCCATCGCCGATCAAAATCAGCTCCGCCGCCGGCCGCGCCACCGCCACCCGCGCAAACGAGCGAACCAACACCGGCAGCTCTTTTTCCGGCGCCATGCGCCCAACGAAGACGATGCACTCAGCGTCCGCCGCCAATCCCAGCCGTTCCCGCAACGCCGCCCGCTCCGCCGGCGCCAGCGGCGCAAACCGCGCCGTGTCCACCGGGTTCGGCATCCACTCCAGCCGTTCGGCCGGCAGCCCGGCCGCTTTGGCCTCGTCAGCCATCGCCGGATTAAGAACCATCACCACGCGCGCCCACCAATCCAGAAACCGCAACTCCAGCCGCCCCAACCCGCTCGCCATCAGCGGGCGAATCGTGTTGCTGCCGGAGAACTTCATCCAGATGGTCTTCCCGCAGAGCCGCGCCGCCGGCAACCCGGTGGCCAGCTGTAACCCGGTCATCAGGAAGTAGACAACTTCGTACTGCCCGCGCCGCCGCCAGATCTCCCACGCCACGCCCAGCGCATAGCCGTACCCGCGCAGCGCCCCCGGCCACCCCCGGCCCAACTGCTGCACCGGCGTGCCGTAGCTGTCTTCCCACGCCTCGGCCTCCGGCATTTGCGGACCCGTCAGGCACAGCACCGACACCCGCCAACCCCGCTGCCGCAACCCCGCGCACACCCGCTGCCCTTCCACCTCCGAGCCGCCCACGACAGGCGGATAGGTGGTGGTCACCAGCAGCAGCGATGGTGTCATACCGTTTCCCCGCGCCGCCGCATGTACCACTTCACCGCCGCCGCCGTGCCCGCCGGCCACACGCTCAGCCCGGCCAGGATCAACGTCGTTTTCCGGCTCCGCAGCCGTTCGTTCGAAGCGCTCAACTCGCGCTTGGCGGTGGCATAATCACCGGCAAAAAACGCCTTCCGCCCCAAGGCCAGCGACAGTTCGGCGTTCACCCCGGCCAGGGCATCGGTGGCCGCGGCGCGCTCGGCATCGGTCAACCCCTCCTGCCGCAGGAACTTCTCGTAGACGTGCCGCAGGCTGCGGTACATCCCGCTGGCGTCGCTGCTCAGGCTGGTTTCCCGCGCCCGGTAACGGACCAGCGGCTCGTCCACATAAACCATCTCGTGCCCGGCGCGCGTGAAACGCAACCAAAGGTCAAAATCCTCCGAGGCCCGGATCTGCGCGTCGAACCCGCCCTGCCCGTCCAGCATCTCCCGCCGCATCACCAGGGAGCCGAAGACGTAGCACTGCCGCCGCAACAGCCGCTCGCAGGTGATCGCGCCCGCCCCGGCCGGTTTCGTGTAGATGTCGAAATAGCGTTTCCCCACCCACGGACCGCCGCCGAAGATCAGCGCGTCCGGAAACGCCGCCGCCGCCCGCGGATGGGCGTCGAGCGCCTCAATCAGCAGTTCCAGAAACCGCGGTTCCCAGATGTCATCGGAGTCGAGCAGGGCGACATAGCGCCCTTGCGCCACCTGGAGCCCGGCGTTGCGCGCGCTCGCCAGCCCGCCGTTCTCTTTGACGATGTAGCGGATCCGGTCGCGATAGGGCGCGAGCGCCGCTTCAAGCGCCGGCGTGTTCGGGTCGCCGTCGTTGATGACCAGAATTTCCCAGTCCGTCCGCGTCTGCGCCAGCACCGAATCCAGCGTTTCGGCAATGTAGGCGGCCGTCCCATAGGCAGGGATCAGCACGCTGACAGCAGCCCCGGCGCTCATGCCGGACGGAGAGCGCCCGAGGCGGGCCCGTTCGCCATCGCCGGACGGCGTGTGTTTTTCGACGCGGCTGCTTTTTCAATCAGCGGCAGCTCGTTCTGGATCGCCCATCGCAACGCAATCACCAGCCCGGACAGGAACGGCAGATAGAACCGGTAGGCCAGCGAGAGGAAGAAGATGGAGCAACAAAAGGAGACCTGCGACAGCAGCAGCAGGAAGCACAGCAGCCGCAGCTGCCGGACCTCCAGACAGTCCCGCGCCTTCCGCAACCGGGTGACAAGCTGATTGAGAATCAGGAACGTCCCCAATAGCCCGCCGATCATGAAGGAGATGCCGGGGATTCCGGTTTCGCTCGATACCTGCGTATAGGCGTTGTGGGAAACCTGCCACGGCCCCAGCCGGTTGTTCGATACCGCGTCGTTACCGTCGTAGTTGATGAACTGATCCGGGCCCACGCCGAAGATCGGGTGGGTGATCGTGTGCTTCAGACTCTGCGTCAGCAGGTACATGCGCTTGGTGCGCGATGCCTTGGTTTCTTCCTCTTCTTCCTGGGTATTGAAAACGGTCAACAGACGGTTGACGGTCAAGCGCGGCAGGAAGGGAGTAATGGCGAGGAAGGCGACCGGGGCGACCACCAGAATCATGATCCGCTGCATGCCCGTACCGCGCCAGAGAACCATCAGAATCATCATCAGCAAGGACACCATGGCGCCGCGGGAACCGGTTCCGAAAATCAGATACAGGCCCAAGGCGATCAGCCCGCCGCCACCGAGTCGAATGAGGATATTCTTCTTGGGCCCGATGACGTAGTACGCCAGGATCGGCAACACCAGCAAAAGATGGGCCGCCATGTCGTTGGCGTTGGCAATGGAGCTGAAGGCGATGTTGAACCGGCCGAACACGTCGTCGTTATCAAACGTGTAGGCCATGTAGACGTTGAACACCGCGGCCATCGAAACCGCGGAGACGATTTTCATGCAGTCGGAGATCGTCACCGCCATGCCGGCCACCAGCAGCATCATCGGAATTTCGGTACGCATGAAACTCTGCGCGCGCGGCCACGAGCCGCCGGGCCAGAAGCTGAATGGAACGCACAACAGCAGCCAGATCGTGAACGCCATCCAGAACTTGGCGGTCGTACTCCGTAATGCCCGCGGAAATCCACCCGATATGAGTAGAAAGAGAAGAGAGGGCGGACCCAGAATATAGAGAATGTAGGTGTTGAATCCCAGCTTTACCGTCATCAACTCATGCAACAGGCTGAAACGAAAAAAGATGAAAACCAAGGCGATATAGAATCCCATGCGGCGCATCGGATTATCGCGGGCTGTCACCCAGACCGGGTCCTGTTTGAATCCCGCCGGCGCCGTCTCCTCGGCCGCTGCCGCTGGCTTCAATGGACGGGCCAAGGGGTTGGCCAGGCGGCTTGGGCTGGGTGGGGAGGGTCGCATCGGCGGTGGCATCTCTCTCTTATCCATCGTCCAATCCTTGTCTTAGCATGACAGAATCAGTATTGAAGATGCGTATTATTACTAATTTCGCCGGTTTCCCGGCCACCTGGAGGACCCCGGACGGCGGGCAAGGTTCCACGCGCATCGTCGATACGTTAGAGGAGTTCGCGTCGTTTTCCTCCGATCCCGGCAATATTCTCGTCGTCAACTGTCAGCCCGGCTGGACGCTCCGCCTGGCCGCCTCCCGCCTCCTGGGCCGCCCGGCGCCGATCGTCGCCGTCGATCTCATCCTCCGCCGCCCCGCCACCGCCAGCCAGCGCCTTACGGTCTTCGCCAAACGCCAGGCCTTCCGCGGCGTCGATCTTTTCGTCCACTATTTTCGCGACGTCTCCGGGCTCGATGAGTGCTACGGCATCGACGAAGCCCGCAGCGTCTACGTCCCGTTCAAGTCCAATTTATGGGATCTGCGCCCGTCAGAACCGCTCGAAAAAGGTCAATTTGCGTTCTGTTTTGGCCGTTCTTTGCGCGATTTTGACACGTTTTTCGCCGCTATGGAGCTGCTTCCGCACATCCCCGGAGCCATTGTCGAACCCCACGCGGCCGGCATCTGGGAGCACGGCAGCCGTTTTACCCGGCCGATGAACGCCCTGCCATCGAACATCACCGTCCTCAAACACGACCTCACCCCGCAATCGCAGTTCGACGTTCTCGCCCAGGCCCGCCTGGTCGTGCTGCCCATTCTGCGCTCCAGCATCGTTTCGGCCGGCATCAGTACGGCCCTAAACGCCATGCTCACCGGCAAATGCATCATCGGCACCACCGGCCCCGGGTTCAGCGACATTTTCACCGATGAGGTCCTGCTGGCCCCGCCGGAGGACCCGCGGGCGCTGGCCGCGGTAATCGAAAAAGCCTGGACGGACGACGATCTGCGGCGCCGCACCGCGCTCGCCGGTTTCCGCCACGCCAACGCCAACGGCAGTCTGGACGATTTCTACCAACGCATCGCCACCGCCGTCGGCCAGCGGTTCGGAGCCTAATGCGGCAATGACGAACACGCCCACTCCGGCCGCCCCCGGCGACCGCCTCTTCCGGATCGCCTTCGTGGCGCTGCTCGTGCTCCAGTGCCTGCCGTTTTGGATGTTTCCCTACGCCCCCTCCCAGGACGGGCCGTCGCACCTCCACAACGCGCACGTGCTGGCGCAGTACAGCGCCGAGCCGATCTATCAGCAGTACTACGAACTGACCATGACAACGGCCGGCAATATGCTGACCCAGTTCCTGCTCGCCGGAATGATGAAGTTCATCAGCCCGCTGCTGGCCGGGAAGATCCTGCTGACCAGCTACGTCGTCCTGCTGTTTGTCTCCTTCCGGTATCTGCTGCGCGCGCTGACCCCCTACGCCGAACCGTTCGCTCTATTCGCCGGCATTCTGGCACCCAACTGGTTCCAGTTCGTCGGCTTTTGGAACTTCCTGTTCAGCATCCCGCTGACGTTCCTCGTTGTCGGATACGTCTACCGGCGGCTCCCAACGAAATGGACCTTGCCAAAGCTCGCCGTCCTGTCGGCGGCCAGCGTGATTCTCTACATGGCGCACGCGCTGTCCTGGGGGCTCTGCGGCCTGGCAATCGGCGTGTTCGCCCTGGTGCGGATCGTTGCCGCCTGGCCGGACAGGGCGGCGGCTCTCTCCCGGTTATTGGAAAACAGCAAGATGATCGGCGCCTACCTGCCGCCGGCCCTGCTGGCGTTGGCTCATGTCGCCAAGCCGGGAGCGGCGGCCTGCGTCAGTGCTCCGCAGTCGCTGCGCGAACGGCTCTGGCCGCTCTACAATCTGTCGATTCTGCATACGCTCGGCCCGGCCGATTTCACGCTCGCCCGCGCGGTTGTCCTCCTGCTGGTGGCTGTAACGGCGTTCGCCGTCTGGTACGGCTATACGCGGCGATGTTTCGCCCGGGAAGGAACTGGCGTGCTGGTGATCAGCCTGCTGTATCTGGGGCTCTCCCTGTTCGGCCCGGACTGCATTGGCGAAGGGCTCTTCATTCGCCGGCGCGAGGAACTCTATGTCTGCGCATTCTTTGTCCTCTGGCTGGCCGCCGGACTACGGCTCTGGCCGGAATGGGCAGTGCGCGGGGTGGCCGCCGGGTTTTTCGCCATCACGGCGATTACCTTCGCCATCCATCTCCCGACGCTCTCCAGCTGGAACACGCAGCTCTCCGATGCCGTCACCCTGAGCCACGCCATTCCGCCCCAGTCCACCGTGCTGGGGCTTCGCACGGAACCCTCCCAAGGAAATTTCGATCCTTTGCGGCACGCCGCCGGCCTGCTGGCGGACAGACCGATCATTCTGCTGAAAAACTACGAGGCCGCCACGTCCCACTTTCTGACCTACTTCCGTGCCGGCCACTCGCCGTTCCCCTCGCTCGGCACCCTCTCGCAGCTGGAATCGAGCACGCCGGTCTTCGACGTCGCCCGCTACGAACAGCAGACGCGCGGCCGGGTGGACTACGTTCTGCTGGCCGGCGAAGACGCCCCGGCGGTCCGTGCGCAGCTCACCGGATTCGCCCGCATCGGTTCGACTCCGAATAACCGGATTCATCTTTATCAACGCCTCCGGCCTCATCTGGAACAATAGACAATATGTGTGGAATCGCTGGCATTGTGGGAGATTGGGGGAGCGGGGCGGGTTTCCGCCTGACCGCCGCGCGCGCCATGCTCCCGCCGCTGGCCCGGCGTGGACCGGACGCCGAAGGGCTGCACGAGTTTCCCGGCGCCGTCCTCGGCCACCGGCGGCTTTCCATTCTCGACCTGAGCCCGGCCGGCAATCAGCCGATGCTTTCCGGCGACCGCTACGGCCTGGTCTTCAACGGCTGCATCTACAACTTTCACGCCCTGCGCGCCGAACTGGTGGCGGCCGGCATTCCGATTACCTCGCAGTGCGATACCGAGGTGCTGCTGAAAGGCCTGATCCACTGGCCGCTCGATGTGCTGCTGGGCAAGCTGCGCGGCATGTTCGCCTTCGCCCTCTGGGACCAGCAGACGCAGACCCTGACCATGGCCCGGGATCGGCTGGGCGTCAAACCCCTCTACTACTGCGGGGGAAAGCAGGGCATTGCGTTCTCGTCGAGCCCGGCCTCCCTGCGCGCCGCGGGCCTGGTGGACCGGCTGCGCCCGGCGGCGGTGCTTGAGTTCCTGGAGTTCGGCCACACCACCGCGGAAAGCTCCATCTGGGATGGCTCGGCCAAACTGCCGCCCGGCCACTGCCTGCGCTGGAGTCCGGGCCGGGAGCCGGTCATTGAATCCTACTGGCAACTGCCGGAGGCCGACGACACGCCCGTCACGCAGGCCCGCTTCGATGCCGCCGTCGAGGAGACCGAAGCGCTGCTGCTGGAGGCCACCAAACTCCGCCTGATCGCCGATGTGAAAGTAGGCGCGCTGCTCAGCGCCGGCATCGACTCTTC
>CANIVU010000078.1 GCA_947470805.1 Acidobacteriota bacterium
CAGCAAGCTAACTGCTAGATTCTTCTCCAGTTCCTGCAAGTGCTGGCTCGCCGCCGACTGGCTGACGTCGTTCAGCAACGCCCCCCGGCTCACGCTCCGGGTCTGCGCAATATCGCGAAACAACTTCAGGTGGTCGAAGTTCACTCCGGCCAGAATAGCATAAGAAAGGCTTATGTCAATATTTCATGAATCCGGTTTTTCTAATTGTAATAATATAAGAAAACTGAATACTGGCAAATGCCAGCTTCCTGATTGACTAATACTGTGGCTCCCGCTATATTAAATGGAATCCTCCGTTCGAGGTCCATTGTTCATGTCCAACTCCTCACAAGAAGATTTCCAAGTCGTTCGCGGCCTGCCCCCCGCACAAGGTCTCTATAGCCCGATGAACGAACGCGACGCCTGCGGCATCGGCTTCGTCGTTAACATCCACGGCCACAAATCCCACGACATCATTACTAAAGGCGTACAGATTCTCATCAATCTCACCCACCGCGGCGCCTGCGGTTGTGACCCGGAAACCGGCGACGGCGCCGGCCTGCTCATCCAGATTCCCCACGCCTTCTTCGCCCGCGAATGCGCCAAGGAAGGCTTCACCCTCCCGCCCGCCGGCCAGTACGGCTGCGGCCTCGTCTTCCTGCCCGTCGAACGCACCGCCCGCCTGCTGGTCGAAGGGATCCTCGAACGCATCACCCGCGAAGAGGGCCTGGAAGTCCTCGGCTGGCGCGACACCCCCCTCAATGTCGACGCCATCGGCCGCGTCGCCCGCTCCTCCCAGCCCTACATCGAACAGGTCTTCATCCGCGGCGCCGTCGGCATGACGGAAATCGAGCTCGAACGGAAGCTCTACGTCATCCGCAAGCGCACCGAACACGAAATCCGCGCCTCCGACATCCGCGACAAGGACTTTTTCTACGTCCCCTCGCTCAGCTGCCGGACCATTGTTTATAAAGGGCTGCTCCTCGCCCCGCAGATCCAGAAATTCTTCAAAGATCTGGCCGACCCCGAGTGCGTCTCCGCCCTCGCCATGGTCCACCAGCGGTTCTCGACCAACACCTTCCCCACCTGGCCGCTGGCCCACCCGTTCCGCTACATCTGCCACAACGGCGAAATCAACACCGTTCGCGGCAACGCCAACTGGATGGCCGCCCGCCAGGCCGTCATGGCCTCCGGCGTCTGGGGCGACGATCTGAAGAAGATCCTCCCCATCGTCGAACCCGGCGGTTCCGACTCGGCCACGCTCGACAACGCCGTCGAACTGCTCTACCTCTCCGGCCGCTCCATCCCGCACGTCATGTCGATGCTCATCCCCGAAGCCTGGGATGCCGACACCACCATGCAGGCCGAAAAGAAGGCCTACTACGAGTTCCACGCCTCCATCATGGAGCCCTGGGACGGCCCGGCCGCCGTGGCCTTTACCGACGGTCATATCCTCGGCGCCACGCTCGACCGCAACGGCCTCCGCCCCTCCCGCTACTTAGTAACGAAGGATGGCCTCTTAATCGTCGCCTCCGAAACCGGCGTGCTGCCCGTCAAGCCCGAAGATGTTACTTACAAAGGGCGCCTCCAGCCCGGTAAGATGCTGATCGTCGATCTCGATCAGAAACGCATCATTCCGGACGAAGAAGTAAAGAAGGGTCTCTGGGAGCGCCAGCCCTACGGCCAGTGGATCAAGGACAACCAGATCTCGCTCGACGTGCTGCCAGAACCCGGCCGCGTCTACGCCACCGATCACGATACGATTCTCCAACGCCAGCGCGCCTTCGGCTACTCCGACGAGGATCTGAAAACCATCCTCTCCCCCATGGGTGAAAAGGGTGAAGAACCCATCGGCTCCATGGGTACGGATACCCCTCTCGCCTGTCTCTCCGACAAGCCCCAGACGCTGTTCCATTATTTCAAGCAGTTATTCGCCCAAGTTACTAACCCGGCCATTGATCCCATTCGCGAAGAACTCGTGATGTCCCTGACGAGTTACATCGGCACGGAACGCAATGTTCTCGATGAAACGCCGCAGCACAGCCACTTACTCAAGCTGAAGAACCCGGTTCTCACCAACCGCGATCTGGAAAAGATCCGCCGCGTCAGCTGGGGTGACTTCCTGGCCTACACGCTACCCATTCTCTATAACGTGCACGGCGGCGAAGCCGAACTCGAACGCTCGCTCGATTCGCTCTGCAAACGCGCCAGCTGGGCCATCCAGGCCGGCTACTCGCTGCTCATCCTGAGCGATCGCGGTGTCGATGGCGAATCGGCTCCCATCCCCTCGCTCCTCGCCCTCACCGCCGTTCACCACCACCTGATCCGCGAAGGCACCCGTACCCAGGTCGCCCTCATCGTCGAATCCGGCGAACCGCGCGAGATCATGCATTTCTGCTGTCTGATCGGCTACGGCGCCAGCGCCGTCAACCCCTATCTGGCCATCGAAACGCTGGACAACATGGCGCAGACCGGGCGCCTCAGCGTCCCCTTCGAAACCGCCCTCAAGAACTACAAGAAGGCGGTCAGCAAGGGCCTGTTGAAGGTCTTCTCGAAGATGGGTATCTCCACGCTGCAAAGCTACCGCGGCGCCCAGATCTTCGAAGCCATCGGCCTCAACAAATCGCTTGTCGACAAGTACTTCACCGGCACCGCCTCGCGCATCGAAGGCGTGGGCCTCGAAGTCCTCGCCAAAGAAGCGAAGATGAAGCACGAACACGCCTTCCACCCGCTCACCGAAGCGGACCTGGAATTGAGCCCCGGCGGCAACTATCAGTATCGTGTCCGCGGCGAATATCACCTGCTGAACCCCCAAACGGTCAGCAAGATGCAGCACGCCGTCAACAACGAAAGCTACGCCACGTTCAAGGATTATTCCAAGCTCATCAACGAGCAGAACGCCCAGCTCTGCACCCTCCGCGGCCTGCTGCAGTTCAAGCCCGGCAACCCCATCCCGATCGACGACGTCGAACCCGCCAAAGAGATCGTCAAGCGCTTCGCCACCGGCGCCATGAGCTTCGGCTCCATCAGCAAGGAAGCTCACGAAACGCTCGCCATCGCCATGAACCGCATGGGTGGCCGCTCCAATACCGGCGAAGGCGGCGAAGACGAAGCGCGCTTCAAGATGTTGCCCAACGGCGACTCCAAGCGCTCCTCCATCAAACAGGTGGCCTCCGGCCGCTTCGGCGTCACGGCCAACTACCTCGTCAACGCCGACGAACTGCAGATCAAAGTCGCCCAGGGCGCCAAGCCCGGTGAGGGCGGCCAGCTTCCCGGCCACAAGGTCGATGAGTTCGTCGCCAAGGTACGCCATTCCATCCCCGGCGTCGGTTTGATTTCGCCCCCGCCCCACCACGACATCTACTCCATCGAAGATCTCGCCCAGCTGATTTACGACCTGAAAAACGTGAATCCGCAGGCGCGCATCTCGGTCAAACTGGTGTCCGAAGTCGGTGTCGGCACCGTCGCCGCCGGGGTCTCCAAGGCCCATGCCGATCTCGTCCTCATCGCGGGCGACTCGGGCGGCACCGGCGCCAGCCCGCTGACATCGCTCCGCCACGCCGGCGTGCCCTGGGAACTCGGCCTCGCCGAAACCCAGCAGGTGCTGGTGTTGAACGACCTCCGCTCCCGCATCCGCGTGCAGACCGACGGCAAACTGCAGACCGGCCGCGACGTCATCATCGGCGCGCTGCTCGGTGCCGAAGAGTTCGGCTTCTCCACCGCTCCGCTCGTCGCCCTCGGCTGCATCATGATGCGCAAGTGCCATCTGAACACCTGCCCGGTCGGCATCGCCACGCAAGACCCGATCCTCCGCGCCAAGTTCACCGGCACCCCCGAACACGCCATCAACTTCTTCTTCTTCATCGCCGAAGAGGCTCGTGAGATCATGGCGCAACTCGGCTTCCGGACCTTCGACGAAATGGTCGGCCGCGTCGACATGCTGGAGATGCGCGATGTGAAGGATCACTGGAAGGCCAAGGGGCTCGATCTCTCCTCCATGCTCTTCAACCCGCCGGTGCCGAAAAAGGTCTTCCGCCGCTGCGTCACCTCGCAGGATCATGGGCTGGAAGAGGCGCTCGATCACAAGATCATCGAACTCGCTCACGACGCGCTGGAACACCAGACGCCCGTCGAGTTCAAGATGCCCATCCGCAACGTCCACCGCACCGTCGGCGCCATGCTGTCCGGTGAAGTGGCCAAGCGCTACGGCTCCGAAGGGCTCCCGGCCGATACCATCAAGATCAAGTTCAACGGCTCCGCCGGGCAGAGCTTCGGCGCCTTCCTCGCCAACGGCATCAGCCTCGAACTCGAAGGCGATGCGAACGACTACGTCGGCAAAGGTTTGAGCGGAGGCCAGGTCGTCGTCTACCCGCCCAAGAACGCGCTCTTCGTGCCCGAACACAACATCCTCATCGGCAACGTCGTCCTCTACGGCGCCACCTCCGGCGAGGCCTTCTTCAACGGCATGGCCGGCGAACGCTTCGCCGTCCGCAACTCCGGCGCCACCGCGGTCGTCGAAGGCGTGGGTGACCACGGCTGCGAATACATGACCAACGGCCTCGTCGCCATCCTCGGCGAAACCGGCAAGAACTTCGCTGCCGGCATGAGCGGCGGTATCGCCTACGTTCTCGATGAAACCGGCGAGTTCTGCCGCAACAAGTGCAACCGCGCCGGCGTCGATCTGGAACCGGTGGAGAGCATCGAAGACATCAACGCGCTCCGCAACCTGATCGAACGCCACGTGCACTTCACCGAAAGCCGCCGCGGTAAGTGGGTCCTCGAAAACTGGGGAGACCTGCTCGACAAATTCGTCAAAGTCTTCCCGCACGAGTACAAGCGCGTGCTGGGTGTCGCCAAGCGCGAACAACCGTATTTCGTAGCCTCGTCGCAGGGAGAGCAGGTGTTGCATGGGTAAGGTTACCGGGTTCATGGAGTTCCAGCGCGAAGTCGCTTCGCGCCGCCCCGTCGAAGAACGGGTCAACGACTGGTTCGAAATCTACCAGCCGTTCAGCTACGACAAAGTGCGCACCCAGGGCGCCCGCTGCATGGACTGCGGCGTGCCCTTCTGCCACACCGGTTGCCCGCTCAACAACATCATTCCCGATTGGAACGATCTTGCCTTCCGCGACCGTTGGAAGGACGCCATCCGCACCCTCCACTCGACGAACAACTTCCCCGAATTCACCGGCCGCGTCTGCCCCGCGCCGTGTGAATCGGCCTGCGTGCTCGGTATCAATGAGCCGCCTGTCGCCATCAAGTTGATCGAGCGGTCGATCATTGATTACGCCTTCGAACAAGGCTGGATCAAACCCGAGCCGCCCGAAGTCCGCACCGGCAAGCGTGTCGCCGTCGTCGGCTCCGGCCCGGCTGGTCTCGCCGCCGCGCAGCAGTTGAACCGCGCCGGTCACACCGTCGTCGTCTACGAGAAGGCGGACCGCGTCGGCGGCCTCCTCCGCTACGGTATTCCGGACTTCAAGATGGAGAAGCACCACATCGATCGGCGCACCCAGCAGATGGAATCCGAAGGCGTGGAATTCGTCGTCAACGCCACTGTGGGCGGCAACGTCCTGGTGGCGGATCTGAAGGCGAAGTTCGATGCCATCCTCGTCGCCGGCGGTGCCGAAAACTCCCGCGATCTGCCCGTCCCCGGCCGCAATCTGAATGGCATCCACTACGCCATGGAGTTCCTGCCCCAGCAGAATCACAAGGTCGCGGGCGATGCGGTGGAAGGCCAGATCCTGGCGACGGACAAGCACGTCATCATCATCGGCGGCGGCGACACCGGCGCCGACTGTCTCGGAACTTCCCACCGTCACAAGTGCGCCAGCGTCCACCAGTTCGAACTGATGCCCCAGCCCCCGGCGGAGCGCAGCACGTCCACCCCCTGGCCCCTCTGGCCCGTCATGCTCCGCACCGAAAGCGCCCACGAAGAAGGCGGCATCCGCGAGTTCGCCATCTCTACGAAGGAATTCGTAGATGACGGCAACGGCAACGTGAAGGCCCTAAAAACGGTCCGCGTCGGCCCCCCGCCCACGTTCACCCCCATCCCCGGCAGTGAGCAGGAATTCAAGGCCGATCTTGTTCTCCTCGCCATGGGCTTCACCGGCCCGGTGAAGAACGGCCTCCTGACGGACTTAGGCGTCGAGCTCGACAACCGCGGTAACGTCAAAACCGACGACCACTACATGTCTTCGGTGTCCGGCGTATTCGCCGCCGGCGACATGCGCCGCGGCCAGTCGCTGGTTGTCTGGGCCATCGCCGAAGGCCGCAAAGCCGCACGCGGCGTCGACACCTTCCTCATGGGCGATTCCAAGTTACCGTAGCTCCTTCATCGCGGCCCGAACCAACGACAGCAATGTTTCGTCCTTGGTCCGGGCCGCGATTTCCAATTGCGTCCTCGCCTCCGCCCGCCGACCCAGCAATCCATACAACCGTCCCAACCGGTAATGCGCCGCGGCATCCGAAACCAATGCCACCGATGCTTCCAACTCCCCCACCGCCCCTTCCGTATCGTTCCGTTTGAACCGCACCATCCCCAACGCCGCATGTGCGCGCGAGCGCAGCCCATTCACAGCCGCCGTCCACTCCTCCGGGCCGACCCGTAACGGCGCCTTCACTCGTCCCAACACCTCCAACCCCCGCCGCGCCGCCTCCTCCGCCCGCTCCAGTTTCTCCGCCCCATTCGCCAATAAATCGGCCAGTTCCACCAACACCGGCGCATACTCCGGCGCAATCGCTAACGCCCGCTCCGCCGCTTCCACCGCCCGCGTGCGTTCCCCCTTCCGCCGCCATTCCTTGGCCAAAATCTCATACACCGGCAGCCGCAATGCCGACTCCGGATACCCCCGCAAAAACGCCTCGCCCTTCTCAATCGCCGGCCCGTCCAGTACCTCCAGATACGCATCGAACTCCGCTGGCGTTCGCGCCTGCAAATCCGGCAGAAACTGAGAGTACGATGGAAGGCAGAACAGAGTGCAAAGCATCACCACACAGGCCATCGTCCTCATGTTGATCGTAGTATGTCACACACCCGCCGTGGCCCAACAGCAGGACCTTGCGCCCCTTCTCCCCACTGCCGAATCCCCCATCCGCACCGCGCTCCTTGCCGGTAATCTCCCGCGCGCCTCCCAACTCGCCGCCGCCGAACCCGCCCCCTCCCGTGACCGCTGGCTAGGCATCTTCGCCATCCTCCGTAATGACGGTCCCGCCGCCGTCCGCACCCTCCGCCGCCTCGACGAACCGAAGGCCCTCGGCGTCGCCTACTATCTCCTCCGCCAGCACCTCCTCTTCCGCGATCAAATGGCCGAAGCCATCCGCCGCAATCCCGCGGATTTCGGCCCATACTACTACCTCGGCCGCCACTACGACACCGACGTCAACGACCCCGCCGAAGCCGCCCGCTGGTTCCGTCTCGCCCTCGCCCGCAACCCCGCCAACCCGCGTCTCCACGCCTTCCTCGGCAACTGTCTGGAGCGCTCCGGCAACGCCGAAGAAGCCGCCGCGAGCTACAATAAAGCCCCCGAAATACTCCTCTCCCAACTCGGCCTCGCCCGCCTCCGCCTGGCCATCAATGACCCCGCCGCCGCGCTCCCTCACGCCGAAAAGGCGCTAGCCATCGATGGCGCGAACACCCAAGCCGCCAAGCTCGCCGCCCGAATCTATGCCGATCTCAATCGCCCTCAGGAAGCCATCAAAACTCTCGAAGCCGCCGCCCCCCGCACCCCTGCCGACGCCGCTCTCCACTACCAACTCTTCCGCCTCTACCAGGCAGCCGGCAACACCCAAAAAGCGACAGCCGCCAGAACCGAGTTCCAGCGGCTGCAGAAGATCTACGGCATCCAGCCGTAGCGCCGATCAGAAGATCAACTTCAGTCCCAACTGGATTAACCGCGGGTTATTCGCCTGTCCGCCAATCACGCCAAACGTCGCGGGATTGTTGATGTTCGCTGACGGTCCGCTGAACACCACACGGTTCATCACGTTGTACGCCTCGCCGCGGATTTGCAGCGCCATTGCCTCGGTGATGTGCAGGTTCTTGAACAGCGAAAAGTCCTCGTTGAAATATGCCGGCGTCCGCACGTGCGGCATGCGCGGCGGCGCATTGCCAATCGTGAACAGAGCCGGTTGGCTGAACGCGCTGATGTTCAGATACCGGTCCCGCGCCGGGTCGAAACTGCCCATGGAAACGGAGCTCCGCACATCCGCGCTAATCCAGTTCGGCCGGTTGTTTCCGCCAAACAGCGGCAGCGCCGGTCCGCCGCTTACGGCAATCGCGGTGCCCGAACGATACGTCTGAATCGCGTTCACCGCCCACCCGCCAATCAACATATCCATCCCGCGCCGCGCGCCCGTGCCGAACTTCTTGCCCTTCCCGAACGGCAGGTCGTAGCTCCACGATGTAATCAGCACGTGCGTCTGGTCCGTGGGCACAATCGATTTTTCCAGCTTCCGGTTAAACGTGTCGATTCCGCGCGACCCGCCGCCCCCGCCCGTATCGCCGAAGATGTCCCCACCCGGAAAGCCAATGTTCTTAGCCAGCGTGTAGGCCACCAGGAACGACACGCCCGACGCATGCCGCTTCTGCACCCGCACCTGCATGGAGTTGTAGAAGTTGTATCCCGTCGGCTGGTACACGTCATCCACGTTGGTGAACTGCGGGAAAGCGCGCAACGCCTGCGCCACCGATCCGGTAAAGCCCGGATACGGTACACGCACGCCAGCCGCGATCGCCGCCGCCGAAGTCACGCTCGCGTTCAGCGTCTGCCCCAGGCTCAGGTAGCTCGGGTTCAGCTGGTTCGGCACCGAAAGTCCGGTCCACGTCCCGCTGGATTTCGTCCCAATGTAGGCCGCGTCCAGGCTGATGCCAAACGGCAATTCGCGCTGAATCGCGAAGGTCCAACTTTGCGACATCGCCATCCGGTTCGCATCGCCGTTGATCATCGTCACGCTGCCGTTGTTGTTCAGCGCCGGGTCAAACACCGGCGGCGCCACCGGGTTTGCCGGGAAGCCGCGGTCCAACGGGAATGCTGACGTAATGCCGGAGTTCGTGCTCGTATAGAACGGCTGCAAGCCGAACCCGGAACACCAGAACTGGCAGCTGTTCATCCGGCCCACCGCCGTGGGCACGCGGAACAGCCCATAGCCCGTCCGCAGCACCGTTTTGCGGTCCAACGCGTAGGTGATTGCCAGCCGCGGCGAATAGCCGTTGTGATAGGGCTTGATGATCTGGTTCGTCCCCGCCCGGCCCGCGCCATCGCCCAGAAACACCAGCGCGCCCGGCAGGTTGCCCGCCGCCGGGTTCGGCCGCTTCGGGTCCAGGAACGAGATGATTCCGTCCTTCTCTTTCACGTACAGTGGCAGCTCGTAGCGCAGCCCAATGCTCACCGTCATTCGCGACGACACCTTGAAGACGTCTTCCAGATACCCGGCCACAAACTGGTCGTTGTACTGCCGCGTCGGCGCCGGCACCGCTGAACTCGCCGAAAACACTTCGCCCAATAGGAACGAGGCGAACGGATTTCCGAACCGCGCAAAGTCCACGCTGTTTGGCTGCGAAGTCGATAGCGCGTTGAACGTGAACGTTCCACCCTCGTTCCGCCGGTCCTGCACCGTCATCCGCCGGTATCGGAACGTGCCGCCGAACTTCACCTGATGCCGGCCGCGCACCCAGCTCACATCGTCGGCCACGCTCCAGTTCTGGAAGAACTGCGGGTCGGTCCCGTTGTTGTTGGAATTGCCCAGGCTCGCATAGGCCGTGGGGCCAGCGAAATTCAGAATCGGGAAGCCGCGCGAAGCCTCCGGAATACCCGGAATTTTCAGCACCTTGTTGCCCTCCCGCGGATCCAGCAGCCAGCGGGACCACGTCGGGCTGGTCGGCGTGTAGCCGAAACCGATCCGGTTTAACAGCGTCGGGCTGATCGTGTACGTGTGGTTCAGCCGGATGCCGCTCGCCACCGTCGGCGTCACGCGGTAGCCGGGGTTCAACTCGCCGGCCACGCTGCCGTTGATCGTCGTCTCCCCGCGCACCCACCAGTAGGCGCCCGACAACCGCTGCTTGGAGCTCAACTGATGGTCAATCTTCACGCTCCAATCGTTGTCCGTGCTCGGCTGGTTCTGCCGGCTGCGGTAGTTGTTGAAGAACCCCGGCAGGTCCGGCTGTGGAATCAGAGGCAGTGTTCGTTGCGCCACTCCGCTAAATCTCGACGTGGGGATTACGTTGCCCGGAAACGGCGCCCGCTCAAAAGCGCCGCGTCCGTCGGCCGCCGTCGTGTTCGGGTCGTAGATCGGGAACGGATAGTCGGAGAAGTTCCCGCCCCGCTGCTGCACGGTCGGCAACGTTGTGAACGCGCCCACCGGCACGCCGCCGCGTAGCTGAAATCCGGAATAGGCAAAGAAGAAAAAGGTCTTGTCCTTTCCGTTGTACTTCGGCACAACCACCGGCCCGCCAAATGTTCCGCCGTACTCGTTCTGCCGAAGGAGGGCCTTCTTACTACCGCCGAAGAACGTCCGCGAATCCATCGCCTCATTGCGGAAGAACTCAAACAGCCCGCCGTGATACTTGTTCGTCCCGGAACGCATCGTAAAATTCATCACGCCAAACCCGCCTCCGAACTCCGCCGGGTACAGCGTGTTCTGCACCTTGAATTCTTCCACTGCCTCGTAGGGCGGGCTCGCCTCAGCAATGAACCCGGGCGCGCCAATGTTCTGCATGTCCACGCCGTCAATCAGCACTTCCTGGCTGAACCCGGGCGCACCGTTGATCGATTTCTGCCACTGCGTCCCCGTCACCCCAGGCGTCAGGAACATGAAGTTCTCAATCTGCCGCCGGCCTGTCGCTCCCGTGGTGGCCGCGCCGCCCATCGAAATCGGCAGGTCCAGAATGGCCTTCGTCGGCATCACAGTTCCAATCTCGGCCGAGGTCGTTTGCAGTTGCACATCGCTTCCCGAAACCGTCACCGATTCGGAAACCGAACCCAGCTCCATCACGAAATCCGCGTTCGAAAGCGTAGCCGTGCTCACCACCACCGTTTCGCGCACGGCCGTCCGAAAGCCTGGTTTCGACATGGCAACGCGATAGCGCCCCGGCGATAGATTCGCTACCAGATAGGCGCCGTCCGATGTCGTCGCCCCCTTCACGTCCTGCCCGGTTTCAATGTTGCGCAGTTGGACGGAAACTTCCACCATCGGTGCGCCGGACGAATCGGTGACGCGGCCGGTGAGGCCGCCCAAACTGCCCTGCGCCAACAAGGCGCAAGCCGCCACAAGGAAATGAAGTACGCATTTCATTGCCAGAGTATATATGCCGAAAATTAAAAAAAATAGGGGATTGAGTAAAGTAAATTCTAATATTTAGAATTGTTAAGTTCTGGTGTCTTCCCTGCTAAGAGGGCCTCCAGTCCTGCGCAGAAGCGCTATTCCCCTAACTACTCTCATCCATTTCTGGGGAAACTGTTGCAATAAAACGACGTGAACTTAATCCCAATCCACCATTCCCAAACGTCGTTTTCGCTGCCGGCGCGATACGCTGGGGCCGGACTTGTCCACCCGAACAGCCGCCAGAATCGTCTCCACTTACTCATCCGAAAACCCGTTCCGCCGGCGCCGGATCTGCATAGTCACCCCCGGCCTTGGTCACCCGGTGTCCATAGTTTTCTCCAGTGCAATGGCGACTCGAATGGACGGATCTGCCGGATGTGGTGTGCAGATCGGCTCAAACGGGCTCATTCCGCCCATCCTTCACCGCCGCCTGGGCCGCGCGCCAGTGGATGACCTGGCGCGCCTCCTACGGCCTGCTCAAAACCCCTCTCACCGGCCTCGGCGCTGAAGTCGATCCGGACTTCAACATCAGCTCCGATTCCGTCTCCACCTCCGCCCGCACCGGTGGCCCCGCCCCGCATTATCTCGCGTGACCCCATCTTCTTCATGAACAACGTGAACGCCTTCACGTTCTATTCCATCCCCCAAACCGATATCGTGCCCACCGTTCAGAAATGGCACCTCGGCACCCAGATGCGAATCGGCCGCAACACCGTCATCTCCATCGGCTACGACGGCACATAAGGAACCCACCTCTTCACCCGTGGTTACCGGCTCAACTCCGTCGACCCTCCCGCGTCGCCGCCATGGCCGGCGCGGGAGGGACTTCCAAACCACCTCCGAAGCCAACAACCTCATCGGCATCCGCAACTCCGACGGCAGCCTCATCCGCGGCACCATCCTCGACGCCATGCGCCCCTTCCCGCAGTGGTTCAACCGCAATATCACCACCCGCTACGACCGCTCCGGCAGCTCGATCTACCATGGCCTCGGCGTCGGCTTTCAGAAGCGCTTCACCCGCGGCCTCAACTTCCAGGGTGCTTACACATGGTCCAAGTCCATCGATGTTGAAGCCTCCAACTACCAGGTCCCCTTCGCCCGCAAGAAGCTCTGGGGCGATTGGAACATCTCGGCGCTCTTCATGCGTTCCAGCGGCTACCCCGCCAGCGCCATCGCCGGCAACAACGGCTGGTTCGCCTCCCGCGGCGGCCAGTTCGGCACCTACGCCGACCGCTCGTTCCGGCTCAGCGCGCGGCTCTATTTTTAGGCCCCCGCCGACCTGATATATTGTGATCACTCCTACCTCTTAAGGGGACGTGTATCTATGCGCCTTTTCGCTGCCCTCCTCCTCGCCGGTGCCCTCGCCGCCGCCTTCGCCGAAACCGGCCAGAAGAAGGAGTTCTCGCCCATTCAAAAGAAGTGGTGGGCCTTCCAGCCCGTCAAGGCCACGCCGGGCGCGACCATCGATTCGCTCCTCCTCGCCAAGATGGCCGAAAAGGGCGTCACGCCCAATCCCAAGGCCGACAAGGTCACGCTCCTCCGCCGCGCCACGCTCGTCCTCACCGGCCTGCCCCCCACGCCCGAACAGACGCAGGCTTTCCTAAACGATTCGGCGCCCAATGCCTTTGAGAAGGTCATCGACCAGCTCCTGGCCTCGCCTCAGTACGGCGAACGCTGGGCGCGTCATTGGCTCGACCTCGCCCGCTACGCCGACTCCGAAGGCTTCAAGTCCGACGAGACCCGCCCCAACGTCTGGCGCTACCGCGACTACGTCATCAAGAGCTTCAACGCCGACAAGCCCTACGACCGCTTCGTCAAGGAGCAGATCGCCGGCGACGAACTCTATCCCAACGACCTCGACGCCAAAGTCGCCGTCGGCTTCAACCGCCACTTCCCCGACGAGTCCAACGCCGCCAACATCCGCCAGCGCCGCCAGGAGTTGCTCTTCGATATCACCGACGTCACCGGCTCCGTCTTCATGGGCCTCACCTACGGCTGCGCCAAGTGCCACGACCATAAGTTCGACCCCATCCTCCACAAGGATTACTACCGCCTCCAGGCCTTCTACGCCAACACCGTCATCGACGACGAACGCATCCTGATGCCCGGTCCCGAGCTCGACGCCTACAAGGCTCAGAAGGCCGAGTGGGAATCGAAGACCGCCGCCATCCGCGCCGAGATGCAGACCCTGCTCGAAGGCCCGCGCAAACGCAAATTTGATGACCGCCTCTCCCGCTTCCCCGAAGAGATCCAGGAGACCATCATGATGGACCCCGCCAAGCGCTCCCCGCTCCAATGGCACATGTTCGTCAAGGCCAAGGCCCAGGTCACCTTCTCCGATGCCGAGTGCGCCGCCTCCCTCAAGGGCGCCGAATCCAAGCGCTTCGCCGAGCTGAAGAAGGACCTCGCCGGCTTCGATACGATCAAGCCCGCCGAGCCGCCGATGGCCCAGTCGCTCTCCGATCTCACGACCGGCGCGCCCAAGACCCACGTGCTGAAGGGCGGCAGCTACGAAGCCCCGATGGACGAAGTCGCTCCCGGCTTCCTGTCCATCCTCGACCCCTCCGATGCCGACGTCTCCCATGGCCGCCGCACGGCGCTCGCCAACTGGCTCGGCAGCCCCACGAACCCGCTCACCGCCCGCGTCATGGTGAACCGCGTGTGGCACCACCACTTCGGCCGCGGCATCGCCGGCTCGCCTTCGGACTTCGGCCTGATGGGCGAACGGCCCACCAACATGCCGCTGCTCGATACGCTCACCGCCAACTTCGTCGCCAACGGCTGGAGCCTGAAGAAACTGCATAAGCAGATCATGCTCTCCGACGCCTGGCAGGCCTCGAGCGCCCACAACGCCGCCAGCGCCGCCAAGGACCCGGAGAACAAGCTGAACTGGAAGTACCCGCGCCACCGTCTGGAAGGCGAAGCCGTCCGCGACTCCATGCTCGCCGTCGCCGGCCGCCTGAACACCAAGATGTACGGCACCCCGGTTTTCCCCCCGCTCCCGGCCGGCGTCGTCACCCGCGGCGGATGGAAAAAGGAAGAAAATCAATCCGATTCCGACCGCCGTTCCGTATATGTATTTGTGCGGCGCAATACCCGCTACCCGATGTTTGAAGCCTTCGATATGCCCGACACCCACGAAAGCTGCGCCCGCCGCAATATGACCATCAACCCGGCCCAATCGCTGGAGCTGATGAACTCGCGCCTGGTCTCCGATTGGTCGCGGAGCTTCGCCGCCCGCGTCCGCAACGATGGCGGCCAGTCGGTTGACGGCATGCTCGATCGCGCTTTCAAGCTGGCCTTCCAGCGCACGCCCACCGAGGCCGAACGCGCCAGCGCCCGCGACTTCCTGGCCCGCCAACAGAAGCTCGCCGGCGGCGAGGACCAGGCGTGGGCCGACCTCTGCCAGACGCTGTTCTCCACCAACGAATTCCTCTACGTGAACTAGTCATGAACAAGCTACTCAGCCATCACTGGAACGTATCGAGCCGCCGCGAGTTCTTCGCCCGCGCGGGATCGGGACTGGGCGCCATCGCCCTCGGCAGCATGCTCGCCGAAGGTGCCGAGACGCCAAAGAAGACCCACTTCCCGGCGAAGGCCAAATCGGTCATCTGGCTGTTCATGGAAGGCGGTCCCAGCCATATCGATCTCTTCGATCCCAAGCCCGAGTTGAACAAGCTCGCCGGTAAACCGATGCCAGCGAGCTTCGGCAAATTGGTCACCGCCATGGGGACTGGGAACAACACTCTGATGGCCTCTCCGCGGACGTGGAAGCAGCACGGGAAGTCCGGGATGTGGGTCAGCGAATGGTACCCCCATATCGCCAAACACGTGGACGATATGACCGTCATCCGCTCCTGCTGGGCGAACGGGCTGAACCACGTGGGTTCGGTGTGCCAGATGAACACGGGCGACATCCTGGCCGGCCGCCCGGCGTTGGGCGCGTGGGTCACCTATGGCCTCGGTACCGCCAACAAGAACCTGCCGACCTTCGTGGTGCTGACCGATGACAGAGAGGTCATCGGTGGCCCGAAGAACTGGGCCTCCGGCTTCCTGCCGGCGTCCTATCAGGGCACGCAATTCCGCCAGGGCGACACGCCGATTCTGAACTTGAAGCCCGTCGAAGGCACCACCGATGAGCGGCAGAAGAGCCGTCTGAGTTTGCTGAAGCAACTGAACCAGCACTGGGGCGCGGACAAGACCGAAGATACCGATCTGGACGCCCGCGTGAAGAGCTTCGAGCTGGCCTACGAGATGCAATCGGCAGGCGCGGAAGCGGTTGACATTACCAAGGAAACTGAAGCCACCAAGTCCATGTACGGCATGGATTCCGAGGATACGCGCCAGTTTGGGCATAACTGCCTGCTGGCCCGGCGGCTCGTCGAGCGCGGTGTACGGTTCGTCGAACTCTACTGCGGCTCGGGCTCCGGCTGGGACGCGCATTCGAACATCGAGGGCAACCACGGCAAGTGGTGCAAGGTCTCCGACAAGCCCATCGCCGGGCTGCTGGAAGATCTGAAGCAGCGCGGGTTGCTGCAGGACACGCTGGTGGTCTGGGGCGGGGAATTCGGCCGCACGCCGTTCAACGAGAAGGGCAACGGGCGGGATCACAACCCGTGGGGCTTCACGATGTGGATGGCCGGCGGCGGCGCCAAGGGCGGGCAGTACGTCGGCACCACCGACGAGATCGGCCTGCGCGCGGTGGAGAAGCCCTGCCACGTGCACGACATCCACGCCAGCATCCTCTACGCGCTGGGCATGGACCATTTGCAGATGACCTATCAGCACAACGGGCGCGCCGAGAGGCCGACGATTGTGGGCGGCAATATCTTCAAAGAGATCTTCGTTTGACCCTGTTTTTCCCATTGATCTTCGCGGCGCTCGACGCCGAGGGGGACCGCGAACTGGCGGTCCGGCTGCAACGCCGGGACCCGCAAGCGCTGGCGGAACTCTACGACAAGTACGGGCGGATCGCCTTTTCGCTGATCGTCCGGATTGTCCGGGATCAGGGGATTGCCGAGGACCTGACGCAGGAGACCTTCCTGCGGGTGTGGAACCGGATGGCGGGCTTCGATGCCGAGCGGGGCGCGCTGGGCGCGTGGGTGCTGACGGTGGCGCGGAACAGGGCCATCGACTACCTGCGGTCCGTCGATGGTCGTACGCGCCAGAATGCCATTGAACTGACGGCCACCGAGATGCCATCGGTGTTCGTGGATCTTGAGGCGAACCTCATGAACTCCGACCGGGCGCGCCAGTTGAAGGCGGCGTTCGAGAAGCTGAACGAGAAGCAGCGCCTGGTGATCGAACTGGCCTATTTCGAAGGGCTGTCGCAGACCGAGATGGCCGAGCGGATGAAGCAGCCTTTGGGCACGGTGAAGACGTGGGTGCGGACGGCGTTGCAGATCCTGCGCAATGAATTGGAAGAGGCGGTGCCCGCATGACGCCGGACAAGGACCTGTTGTACGAGCTATACGTGCTGGGGCAGTTGGAAGAGCCCGAGCGCGGCGAGATTGAAGAGGCCTTGCGCAGGAACGATCCGGCGGCCCAGGCGCGGTTGCGGAAGGCGCTGGAGACGAACGCCATCCTCGGTACGCTGCCGCCGCCTGCAGAGCCCTCCAAGGCTCTGCGGCGGCGTGTTCTAGCCATCGCCGAGCCCGCTCCCTCCCTGATGCCCTGGAACCTGGCCTGGGCGGCGCTGAGCGCTTGTCTGGTGGCGGGTCTGGTCTACACCGGTGTGCAGCGGCAGGGGTTGGAAGCGGACCTGCGCGCGCGGGACGCCACGCTGGCTTTCCTGCGCAGTTCGGAGACGCGTCTCCTGAAGACCGGGACGGTGACCGAGCCGCAACCGGTGGCGAAGGTGTTCGTGAACGGGTCGCAGGGCGTGTTGCTGGTGGCGTCGAACCTGGCCCCGCTGGCGGCCGGGCGGACGTACGAGATGTGGGTGGTGCCGAAGGCGGGTGGGCCGCGTCCGATGGGGCTTTTCAAGCCAGCCGCGGATGGCAGCGCGATCCATTTGCGGGCCGGGGCGGTGGACCTGAACGACGCGGCGGCGATTGCCTTATCGGTTGAGCCCGAGGGCGGTTCGCCGGCTCCGACGACGACGCCGTTCCTGATCACGCCGGTGGGCGATTAGTGGATTGCCGGCTGGGGTGCGGGGCGTGCTGTATTGCTCCGTCGATTACGAGTCCGATTCCGGGGATGCCGTTGGGGAAGTCGGCCGGGGTGCGGTGTGTACAGTTGACGGAGGGGAACCTGTGCCTCCTGTTCGGTGACCCGCGGCGGCCCGCGTTTTGCGTGGGGCTGCGGCCGTCGGCGGAGATGTGCGGGGCGTCGGCTTCGGAGGCGTTGGTGTATTTGGCGGAGTTGGAGGTTCGGACGCGGCCTTAGATCCAGCGCTTCCACTTGAGGAGCGTGACCAGGATGGTGGTGATGCTGAGGGAGAGTGCCGTTCCGTAGATCAGGCCGTGGGGATGGTGGATCAGCGGTAGGAACTCGAAGTTCATG
Source organism: Acidobacteriota bacterium (assembly GCA_947470805.1). GTDB lineage: Bacteria > Acidobacteriota > Terriglobia > Bryobacterales > Bryobacteraceae. Next base: position 17,800 of record CANIVU010000078.1, read on the forward strand.
CCGAAGAAGCTGGTCAGGGCCACGCTAGGGAGGGCGAAGGTGCTCAGGAGCGTTAGCGTCTTCATGGTCTCGTTGGTCCGGTTGGCGACGCTCGACAGGTAGATGTCCAGGGCGCCGCTGAGCAGGTCGCGGGACATCTCCACCGTTTCGATGTGGCGCGTGAGGTGGTCGTAGACGTCTCGGAAATAGGGAATCAGTTTGGGGCTGACGTTGGGGTGGTCGGAACGAGTCAGGTGGCCGGTGAGGTCGCGCGTTTGGGTGAGCACGCGGCGGAGCGTGATGAAGGCTCGCTTCAGGGTGAAGATGCGCTCGAGCAGGTCTGGCTTAGGGTCGGCGAGGACCTGGTCTTCGATGCCGTCGATTTCGAGGCTATAGGATTCGAGGACGGGGACGTAGGAGTCGACGATGCCGTCGAGGATACGGTAGAAGATCTGGTCGTTGGCGAGGGACGGGTTGTTCTTGTACTTCTCCACCAGGGCGAGGAGTTTGGCGCAGCCTACCTCTTCGTAGGTCACCAGGAAGTCCTGGCCGAGGAAGACATCGAAGTCACCGAAGGCGAGCGAGCCATCGTCTTCGGTGAAGACGGGCTTGAGGATCATGAAGAGGTAGTTGGGGTCCTCTTCGAGTTTGGCGTTTTGGCCGCCGTGTTCGCAGTCCTCGATGTGGAGGGGTGGAGGTTGTACTGGACGGCCAGCTCCTTGAGTTTGTCGCCTTCGCCCTCGTGCAGCGCATGCCAGTTCATATATGTACTATACTGAGCGCGATTGCCATGGCTACGGTAATGCAGATCCAAGGTTGGCGGTGCTACTTCAACTCGAACGAGGGGGAGGAGCCGATGCACGTCTATGCGCAGAAGGGTCAGTCGGAGACGAAGTTCTGGTTGCATGCCGACCAGTACGTTGCCGAAGAGGACTTTGAGCACAACCTGACGGCGCGCGGGCGGAGGGAGATTCGCAAGATCGTCTACCTGCATTTTGACGAGATCGCCAATGCCTGGTACGACTCGTTTGGAGGCCGGCGTGTCTTCTAGCCTGACTGTGTATGCGCGGGAGGTGCAGACGACCGAGACGCACCTGATCATCAACACGCATCGCGGGAAGCACGAGATCCGGTGGGAGCTGTGTTCGGAGCGGCTGTCGCAGGCGACGCAGGCGGAGCGGGCGCGGCTGGCGTTATCGCCCTCGGGGTGTTCGATCCGTTGGCCGTTGCTGGACGAAGATCTGGCGATCGGGCCATTGATTTTGCCGGGGCGTTAGCGCGGCTTTTCGGCGACGGCGAGGACGGTCTCCAGGTGGGGGGCTTCCTCTTCGCGGTGGACGGTGGTGACGTCGGCGGCGCGGAAGCGGGCCTTCTTGAGGAAGTCCAGAAGCTCGACCTGGGTGAAGCCGAGCCAGACGTCGGCGTAGAGTTCGCGGGCCTCTTCGAAGGTGTGACGCTGGAGGTCGAGGATGACGACGCGGCCGCCGGGCTTCAATATACGAAAGGCTTCGTGGACCGCCTTTTGGGGGTGGAGGGCGTGGTGGAGCGACTGGCTGAAGAGGGCCAGATCCACGGAGGCATCGGGGAGGGGAAGCTCTTCGAGATCGCCGAGTTGGAACTCCACGTTTTTGACGCCGGCGCGGCGGGCGACGCCGTTGGCGTATTCCACCATTTTTTCTGAGTTATCGATGCCGATGACCTGTTCGGCGCGCTGGGCGAGGAGGAGGGAGAGTGTCCCTTCGCCGGAGCCGATGTCGGCGATGCGCATGGGCGGGAGGAGGCGGATGAGCATCTCCGAGAGGCCCTTCCAGGAGCGACCGGGCACGTAGTCCTTTCCGAAGCGGCCGGCGAGTTCGTCGAAGTAGGAGCGGACGCGGTCCTTGCGCTTTTTGAGGATGAGGCGGAGGGCTTCGTCGTCGTCGCGGGTCTCGGTGAGTTCGAGGGCGGACTGGCGGAGGAGGTTTGCGACGGTTTCATCGCCGGAGAAGCGGTAGAGGTTTTTTTGACCGGCGCGGCGGAGTTCGACGAGTTCGGCCTGGCGGAGTTGGGAGAGGGCCATGGAGATGCGGGACTGGCCCATGGCAAGGATCTCCTGGAGTTCGGCGACGGAGAGTTCTTCGCGTTCTAGGAGGCGGAGCATGCGGAGTCGGCTTTCGTCACCGAGGAGGCGGAGTGCTTTGAGGAGGCCGGGCATGTAATATAAATAGAGTATCAATAAATCATGATCCCTTGATGGGTTTGTGGTAGTCTAACGGGTGAGGAGTTTTTTCTTACCCTATGAGTTCCACTGCAAACACGCTGGCGACCGAGTATAAGGTTGCCGATCTTGGTCTGGCCGATTGGGGCCGGAAGGAAATTTCGATCGCCGAGCACGAGATGCCCGGTTTGATGTCGATTCGCCGGAAGTATGCGACGGGCAAGCCGTTGGCCGGCGTGCGCGTGACGGGGTCGTTGCACATGACGATCCAGACGGCTGTTTTGATTGAAACGCTGGTCGACCTGGGCGCGAGCGTGCGCTGGGCGAGCTGCAACATTTTCTCGACGCAGGACCATGCGGCGGCTGCGATTGCGGCGGCGGGCGTGCCGGTATTTGCCTGGAAGGGCGAGACGCTGGAAGAGTACTGGGAATGCACGATGCGCGCGATCGACCACGGTGGCGAGCAGGGGCCGGAGCTGGTTGTCGACGACGGCGGCGACGTAACGCTGTTGATCCACAAGGGCTTTGAGCTGGAGAACGGCAGCGACTGGGTGCAGACGCCGTCGGACAGCCACGAAGAGAAGGTCATTAAAGACCTGTTGAAGAAGGTCCATGCCGAGAAGCCGGGCTACTGGCACGGGTTGGTGGCGGCTTGGAAGGGCGTTTCGGAAGAGACGACGACGGGCGTGCACCGCTTGTACAAGATGCAGCAGGAAGGCAAGTTGCTGGTGCCGGCGATCAACGTGAACGACTCGGTGACGAAGTCGAAGTTCGACAATTTGTACGGCTGCCGCGAGTCGCTGGGTGATGGCATCAAGCGCGCGACGGACGTGATGTTGGCCGGTAAAGTGGCCGTGATTTGCGGTTATGGCGACGTGGGCAAGGGTTCGGCGCAGTCGTTGCGCGGGCTGGGCGCGCGTGTGATCGTGACCGAGATCGACCCGATCAATGCGTTGCAGGCGGCGATGGAAGGCTACCAAGTTACGACTCTGGAAGAGACCCTTGGCATTGCCGACATCTACGTGACGACGACGGGCAACGTGGACATCATCACGTTGGAACACATGCAGCACATGAAGGACCAGGCGATTGTCTGCAACATCGGCCACTTCGACAACGAGATTCAGATTGACCGTCTGAACACGGCCGACGGTGTGGTGCGATTGAACATCAAGCCGCAGGTGGACAAGTACACCTTCCCGGCGGGCAACTGCATCTTCATGCTGGCGGAAGGCCGCCTGGTGAATCTGGGTTGCGCGACTGGGCACCCGAGCTTCGTGATGTCGAACAGCTTCGCGAACCAGACGCTGGCGCAGCTGGATCTGTGGGCGAACAAGGACACCTACAAGGTGGGTGTTTACACGCTGCCGAAGAAGCTGGACGAAGAAGTGGCTCGGTTGCACCTGGAGAAGATCGGCGTGAAGTTGACGACCCTGACTCCGCGGCAGGCCGAGTACATCGGCGTGCCGGTGGAAGGGCCGTACAAGCCCGATCACTATCGCTACTAGTTTGTTCTGATCTCCTAAGGACCCTCCGACCCCCCGCCTCACGGCGGGGGAATTTTTTTGTGGATGGGTCTTTGGGTGCGGGCCTGCCTGGGCCGGGATATTGGGATTTCAAAGAGCTGGTGGCGACTGGTAACGATGGCGGGTTGCCAAGATTGCTGCCGCCGGTTGTTTCCCCGTTTCTCGCGGATGTTTTCGCGTGTTTGGGGGGCCGGTGGACGGGCCGCTTGCTGACGCGCGCGCTTCGGAAACGGGGGGCCGCTTGCTGACGCGCGCGGTTCGGAAACGGAGGGCCGCTGGCTGACGGGCGCCGCACGGAAGCGTGGGCCGCGGGTTAATCGCTGTGTTCCCATTCGGGGGCGAAGAGTTCGAAGTCGTCGCGGAGGCATTTGCGGAATGTCTCGACGCTGATGTACTGGCCACCGGCGGCGATGAACCGGCAGTCGAACTCCTGCTGGAAGGTCTCTTCCGACATCGACTCGCGGAGCTTTTTTATGGCCTCTTCGCTGATTCTGGGGCAGTCCGCGAGGGTTCCGAAGATGCGGGTCCAGGGGCCTCCGGGCTGGTGCCACTTGTCGTAGAAGTAGCCGGATTGACCGTTGGGCGTGCTCAAGAGCATGAGCGTGCCGTTGGAGACCGAGAGCATGGGCTCCAGCGCGGTAAAAAGCGTGTCGCTGGCGAAGGCGGCTTCGTCGACGACGATCAGTGATGGCGCGGAGAAGCAGCGGATCTTCTCTTCGTTGTCGGGCAGGGCTATGACGCTGGCCCCGTTGGCGAGGGTGAAGCCTTCGCACTGCGGGGGCGCGGGAAAGAGGTCGAGATCCATGAAACGGGCCATTTGGCGGGTTTCTGCAGGATCTGGCCGGATTGGCGGCCGCTGGCGCTGGCCAGCAGGATGGTCGCGTTCGGTTTGTGGACGGCTTCGTGGAGCACACGCACGGCGGCGGCGGTGGATTTTCCGGCCTGGCGCGGGCCCAGCACGATGATGCGCGTGTTGGTCTCGGTCAGGATCTGCTCCTGGATGGCGTCGGCCTGGAAGTCGAGGTTGTCGGCGGCCCAGGCGGTGATTGGCTCGTGCTTGGGCTCGGCTTCGGGCGCGGCTTCCGGTTCCGGCTTGACGGGGAACGTTTCGGGGAGCGGCTCGGCGGTCGCTTCGACGGTGTAGGGCGCCTCGGCGAGGGTGCCGTCGACGGGTTGGGCGTCGGCGGTTTGGGGGAGATCGGGGTTTTGGCGCCTGTTTATTTTCAATGACATCTGGGACGGTCCGCTTGTACAGCCGCGTTTTTCGAGGCGGAGGAGCATGCGGAAGAGGCGCTCGGTCTCGCGGTTGTGGAAGGCGAGGCGGACGTGAAAGCGGTCGATGGCGCCGTTGACGGTTTGGACACTGAGCTTTTCGGTTTCGAGGTTGAGCTTGGCCTGATCGCGGCAGTGGGGCGCGTTGTTGGCGACGGTGATGAGGAGATCGTGCATGTAGTCGTTTTTGGCGGCGACGAGACGTTTGGATTCCCAGATGTGGCCGACGAGCTGGTTGACGAGGAATTCGGCCTGGAAGCCGTTGGGCTGCCAGTAGGCGTATTGCTGGGCCTTGAGTTCGAGGAACTCGGCGTTGGATTCACCGGGGAGCATGTGTCCGCGGGTGGAGTAGAGGCCGTGCTTGTAGCTGGCGGTTTGGGAGCGGTGCATACCCTCGGGCGTTTTCGGGCCCTTGGATTTGGCGCCGTTGGCGCGGGCGCGCTGGGCACGTTCGGTTTTCTTGTCGAGCGTGGGCATGGGGTCTCCTTTCCTGGGTGTAGAAATGGGAAAGGCCTCCGGCGCCGGGTGGGGCGCGGGAGGCCTTTCTGATTTGGTTGTAGCAGAGGAGGGGGCGAAAACGAACTTTTGGGGGGAGGGGAAGGGGTGGAAGTGGTTGATTTGGTTGGGGAAAAGATTATTTTCGAGTTGTGTGACTGCGAAATTTTAATGTGGTTTTTTTGGGGGGGATGCCATCCTGGGGGCCAATGTGCGAACCATCGTGTTCCTGCTGGTTTGCCTCATAACTGTTTGTGATACGGCCGATTGTGGGGATTGTTCAGCCAGCCGGATAATCGCGATTGATTAACCGAGGCTCGGCGTTCAATCGGTAACCAATATGAGATTGTGGCGTGGAATCTGGTTGCGGAGACGAGGATTCCGAGTTTGACAAGAGGTTTGGTTCACTCCTGTCATGGGGCAAGACTGATCGTACTCACCCTGGTGCATACACGGCGTACACTGTCCCTGCGGCTCGCGGGGAACAACGAGAACAAATCTGCTGATGCAAGAGCGCCTAGTGTTTGGAAACCCAGTTTACCGGGAGGACTGGCGCCGACGGATAATCGCACCTACGGCCAGACCGGAGAAGACCAGAATGACGGACGAAGGTTCCGGCACGGCCTCGATCGGATCCGAGTTGTTGAAGGCCAGATTGCCTGTATTCCATGCGAAGAGGGCAACTGTGTCTACCGCCAGGACTCTGCCGTTGAAGTTGGTCGTACCACCGTTGGCATCCACGGTTGCGCCATTACCATCTATAACGAGAACTCCAGCGAACACGCTATTCACCACGGTGACATCTTGCGGGATGTACCAGATCACGTCATCGCTCGACAGCCCCCCACTGAGCGTGATGTTGACGCCGCTGAACGTCAAAGCCGTAGCCCCTACATATTTAAAAACGTAGTTGCCGGGCCCGCTCAAGCTCACGTTCGCTGGTGGTGGGGCGGCAAATGTGTACTCGCCTGGAGTAAGGCCCACCCATGAGCTAATGGAGGTTCCGACTACCGCGTTGAGCGTTGAAGTGAGATTGTAAAAAGCGTTGTATTCCGCCCCGTTGAACGCCACCGTATTGTACGCTCCGCCGTTAAAGACGATGGCGTCGGGTCCGCCAAACGCAAAGCGGCTGCCCGCATCCAAGCCGTTGTTGATTGTCGTGGTACCAGAGCCAAAGTTGGAATTGTTGACGAATCCGTCCGCGGAGAATACGGCGTAATCGGCCATTAACCCAAGAGGAATAGGTGCCGCAAAGCTTAAGGCCGAAGTGAGGCCCAAAAGCCCCAAGGTGTACATTGCGCTGCGAATCATAAACTCCTCCGAAGTGGCGAACACCGAATTGACAAAAAATGCTAACTACGACTGACCTAAGGTCTGGTAGGCGCTTTTTTTAAGTAATCCCCCTGAGTTTAGTCAGCCTGACGCTGACAGTCAAGCCCAAGACTGCATTTGGTGTAGTTTGGTGAGTGAGAATCTCCAGATTTCGCTTTTCGCCTGTTCGAAATCTCGAGATTCTGTTCAGTCGGCACGCCGTCGTGGCGCTCCGGCTGCCAGTACAGGGGGATGTGGAACCTGGGGGGGCGACCCGGGAGCGGCCCGGAACTATTTCACCGGTAGTAACACCGGGTTGGACAGGTACTCCTGCGCCTTCACAATCCACAGATAGCCATCGGAGGGCGGGGCGCCCACGTTGGTGGTACTGGCGCCTACACCGGCCCCGAACATCGCTGCGATCACACCAGCCTTCGCGGCCTCCGCCATGTGACTGGACCAGGTCACGTTGTCGTCGGATACCGAGAGGCCGGGATCCTCACTCGCATTCAAAGAAAAGAACTGCTTGCGCGCGCCCGTGGTCGTAAACGTGTCGCCGAAAAAGAACGTCGTGGAAGAGTCCTCGTGACTCTGATAGAGATAGTTAAAATCGGGGAACTTGCCATTGTTGGCATATGGATTCGACGCCGTGCTCGAATTGATGTGGCCCACCGGCAACTGCCATAGGATCACGGGAAGCCGGGTGGTCTGGTTGAGCGCCGACACGAAAGTCAGGTAGTTTCGCCAATGGTCATTGTTCCAGAACCAGACGGAATTCGCCGGGTCTTTGGCGGCTGATGACTCGTAGCCAGTTGCATCCAGACCGTACTTGTCGATGGAAATAAAGCTCGCGCCATAACTGGCTACGCCCGCTGACAGATAGTAGCGAGCGATGGCAGCGGCTTCAGCAGCGATCGCGCTGCGCCCGGTTGCAAAATCGCCCGTATCCGTCTTGTGCATCAAACCGCGGTTCGGTACTGGGGTTGTCCAGCCGCCTGCCGGCGACGCCCAGAGATTAAACTGCCAGCCAAAAACGGCCTTGGGGGCATACTTGGAAATTGTGTAGTTGATCGCCCGAACTAATCCCTCGATGTTCGACGGAAACTGCGGGTCCGTGGTGGCGTTCAACACGCCGGATTCATACGCGGCTGCGGTAGCGGCGGAGATGGCGGACGGGGGCCGGTTTGCGTTTTGGGCCAGATAACCAAGAAAATCCGGTTCCAGGATGAAGCCCACCGGGTCATCCGGGGACTCGCGGGTGGCGATATCAAGAGCCAGCTTCAAATTCTTGAAGTAGGCGGCCATGTAGGCTGGGTCGTTCGCGTTGGCGAGGTCGATCTCGAAGCTCTCGCTGCCGGCTGGGATGTTGTAGAAGACGAAGAATGGAATCATCCCGAGGGTGCGGCTGGTGCGGATATAGTTGGTGGCGCGGTCCCCCAAGCGAACAGACCAGGTATCCCAACCCTGAAACGGACCGCCGTTCAAGTATATGTATCGAGAGTCGACCCGTCGGTTCTGGCTACCCGACCGAAAGTCCTGCCAAAAATTCAGATGGGCGGAAGTGTCTTCACTGACCGAGCCGAGCCATAGATGTTTCGGAAGTCCGGGAAGGCTTCCGTCGGCGTTACGAACCCGGACACCGACAAGCCGGGTTGCACCCGTGGATTGTTCGATGATCCGAAGAGCGGCTCTGCCCGGCGCGAGTCCTGTGAGTACCACCGCCCCGCCTCCGGCGTCGATCGAAGCCGAGAGAACTGCCGGATTATTGGTCGCTACTGTGAAGCGCCCCTCATTTTGTCCCTTCATGCTCAGCGCATATCGAACAGTGGCTTGGTCGATGGTGAACTGCGTTGCTGTGGCCGTTTTGTCAACGGTGTCGATCGTGATATCGGCGGCCGGCGGTGGCGTCGGCGTGTCGGCCAGGACGACCTTGAAAGAGCAGGGAGTGTCATTTAGCCGGCATTCGGAGACGCTGTTGGCGGTAAGGCTACCCGAGCCTGTCAGTCCGAGCGAAACGGAGGAGGCGGCTGGAACCGCCGCGGTTTCCCCGAATCCTGCGATTCGATAGATCTCCCCGTCGCGGGTGAAAGTACCGTTCCACATCGCCTCGATCGCCTGATCGAATCGAAAACTGAGCGCCCACGGAGACAGTGCGGAGGACCCCGTGTTGGAGATACTAAGGTTCGCCGAGAAGCCGCCTACCCAGCGTCCGGTTTGTGTCAACGTGATCTGCGCGCCTTCGGCGGACGCGGGGGGGGCGATAGCTGCTCCGCTCAGGCGGAAATTCGAAGGACCCTCTTTCAGCTCTCCCGGCGACCCGGTAAACCCGACAGTGACAGATCCGCCGGAGACGATGGTGTCGTTCCACCCGGCTGATTTCACAGTGTAGCGATTGGCGGCCCGGGTGACGAGCGTTCCATCCCAAATCGCGTCGATGGACCGATCAAAATCGAATTCCAGTACCCACGCCGACATGGAATTGGCGGACGTATTGGTAATCGTAATCTGCCCGACAAAGCCTGAACCCCAATCGGAGGTCGTCTGGAATTTGACAACAGGCGCGGTCTGGGAATGGCCTACCGGGACAACGCCAATCAGTAGTAAAAAAAATAGCCAAGACACCTGCAGGGCAGGGAAACGCATATTCCACTATTGCACAACCGACAAACGGTCGCAAGGTTCCGCGGCAGCGTGAATTCTTCCGGGCAAGGCAAGTTTTTGTACCACATCCGTATCCTGCTGAGTCATAATGAAAGCCTAAATCCACTGTGTAAACTCTTGGGAGTCAATCGTTGTCAATGATTAGGACTGGATTCTCTGCGCTCGATAATCTCACTGGGGGACTCTCTGAGAGGCAGGGGTATTTAGTTTACGGCAATGCCCAGGAAGCAAAGAGCGCACTTGCCCTTGCGTTCCTGGCCAGTGGTGTTGCCAACGGAGAGTCCGTTGCCCTCGTTACGGATCGCCCGGTTGAGGCCGTCCTGGAAGAGGGGCGAGGATATGGGTTCGATCTATCCGACGCCATCCTGTCCGGTAAGCTGCAGTGTTTTGAGTATCCGGAAGCCGTTGCGATGCACTCGATGCAATTACTGGATGACAGTTGCATCATGGACGAGTTCCAGAAACTGGCGGGCCCCAATGGAATTCAACGGCTTGTGTTCGATCCGGTCACGCCGCTTCTGAACACCCCCAATCCCGGCGCCTCGGCGAAACGCTTCCACGCCATCATTTCATCGGTTTCCAGGATGGGGGCGACGGCGATCTACCTTGTCGATGCGTCGGGAATCGGTGACAACGCGCCCTCCGTTAGGGAAATGGCCCACGGCGTGATGAGGCTCGATGCGGAGGGCTTGAGTTCGGGAAAGATCGTATTCGAGCGATGGCCGGAAGGACCTTCGAGGGAATCTCTCGATTTCGGAATCGTCGCCGGTGTCGGGCTTGTGTCGTTGAACCGTTTGCCTAATGGGTCGGCTGCGGCGCATGGCCAAGACAGGAGTCGCTCGGATCTGCACTTTTCGCCATTCCAAATCCCCTCGACGCGTGTTTCCTCCGTCGGCTCACTGGCGCCTTCTCTCGGCGCACCGGCCCCGCGCGAATTGCCGCCGGGATTTTCGCCTAATTTGCTGGCGAGCCCAGCGCCGGTCCCGAGTATGCCAGTCGTGGGCGACAGGGCACAGCAACTGCCTGGGATTCTGGTGATTCATCCCGATAGCGCCCTTCGCGCCGTCCTGGTCGCCAGCCTGTCGCCGAATTACCGTGTCAGCGAGGCCCATGGTGTCGCCTCGGGAATGGCGATGCTGTCCGGTGACTTACCCGACGTTTTGGTGATGTCGAACGACATGGCTGGCGCATGTGGGGGCGCGCTGGCATTTAAGTTTCGCCAGTCCAGCTACAACATGCCCGTGATTGTCGTGGGATCGCGAGTCAGGCGGACCGCCGACAAGGTTAAGTTTCTCCGCGCCGGCGTCGACGTGGTCTTCGATTATCCAGTCGATTTGCCGCTCTTGAACTTAACCGTTGACAATCTTTTGAGGCGAGTGGGCCGGCTCGACGGCCCGCTGCACCCGGAAAGTGAACCTCCGCAGTTTCAGAAACGCGCGATTGCCTCCTGCACCACGGATTTGGATTTGTTTTGCGAGCGGGTTGCCGAAGGGTATGCCAGACCTGAACCGGCCGATTCTCCGCCGATGTTCACTCTGCGCCTGCCTTCAGCCAGCCCGATGGTGGAAGAGTTATCTTCGACGGTCCTGCTCACGGTCCGAGCTTCGGACTTGGTCTATGTGGGAACCCGCGGAGTAGCCGTTTTTCTGGCTGATTCGACAGAAAGGCTTGCGTTTCTATCGCGGTTAAACCTTTCTTGGACCGGGGCGGTGACGCCGCGTGTGGATCATCTCAGAATTAGCGGTCAGGGCAACCTTCGGGTGCAGTTGCGCCAGTTCGTATGCGATTCAATCGGACAGTCGTTTCCTCAATCCGGCGGCGACGGACTGAACAACAAATCTTTTGAAGCGGTGGCGGCCGGCCACCAGTCAGACCGTTCGGAGTAGCGTGATGTTCCCAGACTCGTTTCCCCTTTCATATTTAGCGACTGGTTTCCGTGAATTACTAGTGCGCGTTGCCGGCGTCCCGAGAAGGGCAGGCCGCGCCACAGCTGTGGCGATGCTGGCACTGCTTCTAGTGCCTGTGCCACACCTTTACGGGCAAGACGGACTGCCCAAGGCGCTCGAATTGTATCGGAGCGGAAATTATCGGGCCGCCGAAGCCATCTTTCGAGAGATCCTAAATAAAGAGCCGCGCAACATCACCATTCGCAAGATGCTTGCCGATTGTCTGGTGCAGGATAACCGGCTGGAGGAGGCCAAACAGGTGTACCGGCAGGTCCTGAGGCTCGCTCCTGGAGACCCGGATGCCAGGCGCGTGCTGACACCTGAGCCCGCTGCTCCGCCGCCTCCCAAGCCCGCGGCACCCAAGGGCAGTTCCGAGTCGATCGAGCGCGTCCGCACCGGTGGGGATATCGAGCGCGCTGAACGGGCAGCACAGGCAGGCCGACTAACGGAAGCGGCGGCGCTGCTCGAATCGATTCAAAAACGATTCCCGGAAATGATCCTGCCCCAGCAGCGGTTAGCGGAGATCTACACCCGGACCAAAGATTACACATTGGCCGCTGAAATCTACTCACGGTTGGGGAGCAAACCCGGCGCCTCACCTGATTTCTATGAGCGGGCGGGGCAGAATTACGCCTGGGCGGAGAACTATGAGCAGGCGGCACGCTATTACCTCCAGTACCTGACCTCGCGCCCCGGTGACCTTTCCGTGAGCCTGCAACTGGCAAACGTCCTGCTCTGGTCCAACAATTTAGAACAGGCCGCTGAGCGATACAGGCGGTACCTGGAACGCCGTCCGGACGATTTGGATGCGCAGGTGAACCTGGGCCACGCACTTCTCTGGTCCAAGCAGTTCGCCCCGGCATTGGAGGTGTTCAATCTTGTCGCGGCCCGGCGGCCGAGGGACCCAGATCTTCTGCTCTCGATCGCGCAATGCCAGGAACAATTGGGGAATCCTGAGCTGGCCCTTGCTACCTATGCAAAGGTGCTCAATATCAATCCGCGGGATGCATCCGCCATTGCGGGACGCGACCGGATTGTCGCCAACCAACCGCGTGTGAGCGGATTTGCCAGCCTGGAGCGCGAAGATTACAAGGCCGCCGCACAGTTTTTTGCTTCCTACCTGGAGAAGCATCCCGATAACACAGAGACGATCCTGCAGTTGGCGCGCGTACTTTCGTGGGGTAGGCAATACACCGAATCGACGAAGTATTACGATCGCTATCTGCAAAAGGTCCCGAGTGATAAAACTGCCTTGCGTGAGCTTGCCAAGATTGAACTGACGATTCCCTCCTTTTCGCGGGCCCGGCAAGACTACGAGCTACTCGTCTCCGATCCCAGAGCTACGGTGGAAGATCACGAGGGCCTGGTTCACGGGTATGTTTGGGACAAGAAACTCCGCGCTGCTCAACCCTTCGCCAAGAAGCTGCTGGAAATCGATCCTGGCAATGAAGTAGCTACCGATGCTATTCGAACGTTCGAGACGCAAGAGAAAGCGGAGGCGATCGACAAGGCGCGCGTGTTTACCGCCGCCGGCCGCTACACCGACGCTTTGGCCGCCTACAAGACATACACCGCCAAATATGGCTCGTCGCAGGAAATTGAACTGGCGACGTGTCGCCTGTTGAGCTTCAACAAACAGTATGAAGATGCCGTAGATAAGTATCAAGTTTATCTGCGCACTTACCCTCAGGACCAGCAGGCACAACTCGAACTGGCCGATAACCTTAAGTGGGCCGGGGATTACTCGCTGGCCGAAGCGCGCTACCGCGCGGTGCTGCGGAAAGGTGTCAACGAACCTCGGGCCTTACTCGGGCTCGCCCAGATTCTCGATTACCGGGGCGCCGATCCGTTCCGCTTAGTCAATGCTTATAAAATGGTGCTCGAGGGCGACGCCAACAACGCGGTGGCACGAGAGCGCCTGGAGCGACTCAGCCCCGAGGTCTCGCCCTCCCTCGCCGTCCGCCAGCGAAGTTTTTCCGATTCGGACAACTTCGGGCGCTCGCAGACTTCGCTTGAAGCGAGCTTCCCCATGCGCGACGGATTGCGGGTGTCTCCCTATATCAACTACGACTACTTCAGCCAACAACGCCAAATTGGCGGCACCGCCTGCGGTTCCACCAGCGGACTCGTCGACACCCGGCTGATTGCTCTCAGTAACCGAATCTGCTCCGCTCAAGGTACGTCCCGCGGTGCGGGTGCCGGCGTACGAATTGACCTGGCGCCGGTTCAACAGTTTTCGTTCAGCGCACAGGCCGGCCAAACTAAATTCGACAATACTCGCTCGTTCCTGGAAGCCCGCGGCGAACTGAACATTCGAGCGGGACGGGATCGGCTTGTCACAGCAAGTTACACGCGCCGGATCGCCGCGTACGACCTAAACACGATCGCCAGCATGTTTGCTGGGGTCTACGGCCAGACTGCCTACCTGAGCTATCAGCAACCCATGAGCGCCAAGTGGCGCCTGTGGCTGGGCGCGGGCGCTGCCCGCTATTCGCGCGGTGATAACAATGTGTCGCCAGTGAACACCCAGCGCATGCTCTCCGCGCGGGCGGAGTATGCGGTGCTGCCCGAGCTTACGGCAGGTTACTTCGTACGGGCCACTACATTTTCGAATCCATCGCCAATCTACTTCAGCCCCTCCTATTACGGTACGTACGGGCTGTCTTATAACTGGAATAAACCGATTTCGCCCAATCTCCGGCTGTCTGCTGTTGGCGAGCTCGGCTACGGACGCATCGACCGCCATAACATGGCCGGCGTGAACGTTGTGGAGGCCGTGATATACCCGTCTCTGATCTGGCGAGTGAATCCGAGTATGGATCTTCGTCTTGGATATCGCTTTGGCCGGGGAGCGACCAGCTCTTTCGGATCGCCAGCGTACACCACGGGAGTGTTCGATTTCGGTGTACAGAACTACTTCATGGATCAACCCCGACGAGTCGACCCGGCGCGGATCGACATTCGTTAGAGGAAGCCAGGAATGACTCGACGCCTGCTTCAAGCTCTCGTTCTGTTCGTCGCCGCATCCGTGTTCGCCCTTGTGTCTGCCTACTGGTATTACAGCGTCGGCCGTCTCGACGCGCAGGACGCCTTGATCCCAATCACTTCAAAGATCCTCGTGATCTTTCTCGTGGTTCTGCTTTTGCGCTATCTCCTGGTCGCCTTCGTCGCCGTTCTGAAGCACGTGCAGCATGCCAGCGAGCCGATGGCCCCATCCGAGTATTTGCCCATCTCGATCATCTTTCCCGCGTACAACGAGGGTCCCGTTGTCGAGTCGGCGATCCTTTCGGCCATGCGGCAGAACTACCCCAACTTTGAGGTAATCGTCGTGGACGACGGGTCCACGGATGACACCTACGAAAAGGCGACTCGAATCGCCGCGAACTTCGGTCCAAACCAATTACGCGTGATCACGAAGCCGAATGGCGGCAAGGCGAGCGCTCTCAACACCGGCATCGCGCAGGCGCGCGGCGAACTGATTCTCTGTACGGACGCCGATTCCCGGTTGGACGAGAATGCGCTTATGCGAGCCGCCGCTCATTTCTACGACCCCTATGTCGGCGCCGTTGCCGGCAATGTGAAAGTGGCCAATCGTCTGAATCACCTCACTCGCCTGCAGGCGCTCGAGTACCTGGAAGGCCTCAACCTGATTCGCTCCGCACAGGGCTATTTCAACCGGGTCACCGTCATTCCCGGGCCGCTTGGCCTTTTCCGGAAGGAAGCGCTTCTCGAAGTCGGAGCGTATGAGATGGATACGTTCGCGGAGGATTGCGATCTGTCATTGCGTCTGCTGCTGTCTGGATGGGATGTGAAGTACGAAAGCGACGCCATTGTCTGGACAGAAGCGCCGGAGAGCCTTAGCGCGCTTGTGCTGCAGCGTTATCGCTGGGGGCGTGGCGTACTGCAGGCGATTATCAAGAATCGCCGATTTCTTTTCGGGGGCTGCCCGACGGCCGGAACATGGCTGATGTTCTGGTTTTTTGTACTGGACGGCATTGCACTTCCGGCGATGAATGTGATTAGCATTGCCTGTTTCCTCTTCGCCGCGGCGGGAGGCAGCATGTCGGTCTTGATCCCGTTGTGGTGGGCGCAACTCACACTTCTGGATGTGATGATCGCCATGTTGTGCATTGCGGCGGAGGGCGAACAACTCAGCCTCATACTAACTGCGGTCAGCTATCGGCTTTTCTTCATTCCCTTCGTCGACGTGCTCAGGTGTCTGACTTGGTTCGACGAGTTGTATGACGTCAAGATGAAGTGGATGCGGTTGGAACGTTTCGGAAGAATTTAAGAGGTTAGCACCCACTATGGAAATTGAATTATATTCCCTGCTCTCGACCGTCATCGTATTTGTTTTCCTGTTCACCGTAATTTTCGCCATCTATTGCTATATCGCGTTCCGCGTCCGGCAACGGGCCAGCCTGCGGCACTCCTCCATAAACTCGCCGGCCCCGACGGCTCTGGCCCTGGAGGAGCCAAAGTTTTTTAAGCCGCTCTATCCTAAGCAGCTAAAATGAAGACACCAATACGAAAACTGGCTTCTCGCCGGACTTCTCGCTTCGGCGCGTGGTTCGCGTTCAGCTTACTCGTTGCCGTTGGTTTGCAGGCCGTGATCTACTTCGCCATTCTGGAAAAGACAGTCGGTCCGGTTCGTAATTTGCCGCGGCTGTTCCGGAACAAATCAGTGGCCAGCGTGGTGTTGCTGAAAAGCGGAAACAGCGCGCTGTTGAGCAATCCGAACCCCGAAGATTATTTTGACGTCGTGAGGCAATGGGAAATAGCGCTTGCTGAAGCCGGTATCCCGTTCCGGGTGATCGGCGATGACGATCTCGTCCCCGAGGTTGCCTCCGATTCGAGCGTTCTCGTGCTTCCCATGGCCGTCTGCCTTTCGGATACACAGCGGAAGGCCATTCAGTCTCTCGCCAAAGCGGGAATGGGTATCGTCGCTTCCGGTGCCCTAGGGGCCCGAGATGCCACATGCGTGTGGCGCGGATGGGATTTTCTGACCACTTTCGCAGGGGTTCGCAATCCCGAAACGGCGCCGGTTACTCACGGTGCCTCCGCAGTTTTTCGCGGCGGCCAGTATTTTTCTGAAGTAGTGCCGGCTGGATTCCGAATTGAATTGCCTCCGCAGGAACTTGTCTTCGGTACAGTTCGCGCTCCCGATGTTTACCGCAGTGACGGGAAATTGAATCCGTTTGGAGACAAATCGCCTGAGGACGTAGCCTTGGCTTCGCACGGCACCTATCATGGGACTCGCATGGTGTGGCTCGGCTTCAGGGAGACCCTTACCGAAGGAAGCGATCGGGATCAGCGCGCCGCTCTGAGTCAATACATGGTGAACTCGGTTCGCTGGGTGGGCAGGCAGGCGATTGCCACATTCGGAAATTGGCCAAACCACAGCCGGGCCGCGGTGCTGATCGCGGAGACAATCGACAGTCCGGATTCCGCCATCCCGGCCGCGAAGGTTTTGCGGCAGGAGCGGGTATCCGCCACCTATTTGCTACCCGCGTCCAAGGTAGTGGGCGCCTCGGCGGGGTGGCGGCGCCTGATGGAAGGCGGAGAGATCGCCTCCGGCGGTGACACAACCGACGCGTTTGCGGAGCAGGACGTAGAGACTCAGACGGCACGGCTTGTCACTGCGCGCTCCAAGCTGGAACGCCTTGCGTCGGCCCCGATCCTTGGCTTCGATCCGCCGCAGCAGGTTTGGGATTCGGCTACGGTCGACGCAGTCCGCAATGCTGGCTACTCCTATTATTTGGACCGCGCTGAGTATCAGCGGGCCGTTCCCCAAATCATTGTGAAGAATCGGGAGACCAAGTGGTTCCTTCCGCCCCGTCAGGTTGAAGTGGCTCGGGTCAGCGTGTCCGGAACAACCGACATGGAAATGATCGCCCGATACCGGCGTCCGGGCGCTCTGGGTGACGATCTTGCAGATGGATTTGTTCGGGACTTCCGGTTGACGGAATTCGTGGATGGTCTCTACACGCTGTCGTTTCGCAGCGATTTACTGGGCGCTCCAGAAAATACGCACATCTTGAGGGCTGTCGTAAAGACGATGAAGGGCGACCGGGCCTGGATTGCGTCCGGCGAGCAGATCACCGCATGGTGGTCGCAACGCGAGAAGGTGAAGCTGGAGAGCCAGCTCATCTCACCGAGCCGTATTCGAATCGCCATTACGAACCGGAGTAACCGTCCGATGCAGAACGCAAGCGTCTATGTGTACCTGCCTCGTCGACCAAAGATCGTACGCCTAATCCCCCTCATGCTGGACCGGATGGCCTCCCGCCTCGAAATGGTGATCGGCGGCGACGATGTTCTTAGGTTGGAGTTCCCCGAGTTGAAGCCCGAGTCGAGTTACGTCGGCTTAATCGTTTTTGATGAGGAGTGATGAAAGTTCCCTTTTCAGCAACTAGCGCTCTGGCGGCCCTGGCGGCAATCTTTGTCGGTGGGCCCTTACCGGCATCCGCTGCGGATTCGCCGGTGGCGGCGCACTTCTACTACATGGGAGACACACTCGCCCGTCAGTCGTTGGAGTCGCACCACGGATCTATGGGATTACTCTCCCCGGTGTGGTTTACCGTGGAGGTAAACGGAGCCTTGCACTCGACGGTGGACCGGAATTTAGTGCAATGGGCGGCTTCTCGGCAACTGCCTTTAATGCCGGTAATCGCCAATCGGGATTTCAAGCCGGAGGCAATTCAAGCTGCGCTGACCCCGGCCGTACAGGATAAGTTGATTAGCGAACTGTTAAAAGCGGCGTCGGAGTTTCGTTTTCACGGCCTTGAGCTCGATTTTGAAGAGGTCCCACTTTCGCTCCGCGACTCCTATGCGCAATTCGTGACGCGGCTTGCCGGGGAATTACACAAGCGAGGGATGCAATTGGGCGTCGCGGTTCCGGCACCGCTCGGCCCGGGAACGCCGCCGTCAGCCGCTCAGCCGGTCTGGATTGCAAACGTCCGAGCGGCGGCCTTCGATTTTGCCCGGATTGGTCGAGCCGTCGATACGATGACGCTCATGACTTACGACGAATACACAGCCCCGGATCAGCCCGGTCCCGTGGCTGGATTCGCCTGGGTGGAAGCGTCCGTTCGGAAGGCACTGGAGTGGGTGCCGGCTCAGAAACTGCGGCTCGGGTTAGCTTTATATTATCGCCACTGGAGTGGTCCAAAGGTCAGCGAGGGTCCGTTCCCCGTCGCACGCGTCCTGGCCGCCAAGTCAGGAGTCAAAATGGCGTTCAACTCCCTTCACCGCGAAATGACATTCAGCTTTCAGGAGGGGGCCGTGCGCCACGTGGTTTGGTGCTCGGACGCCGCGAGCTTGGCGCAGCGGTTTGCATTGGTCTCGAAGTACAAACTCGGTGGATTTGCCGCCTGGCGGGTGGGGCAGGAAGATCCAAACGTGTGGGGGAAAGTTTTTCATCCGTTTCCGCGAAAAGGAGCAGCGCGTTAATGAAGATCGAACGTATACACCGGCTGACTTTACTCATGTTGCCTTGGCTGGCCTTTTCGCCGGCCTCTCTCCATGCCGTCACATCGGCGTGGCTGGCCCCACAGACCCCGGTCGAGTTGCGTCTGAAGCAAACGATTTCGTCGGCCGATGCTCGCGTCAACGACCGCGTCGAATTCGAGGTAACCGATGCAGTGAAGGTCGGCGACCTCGTGGTGATTCCTGCCGGAAGCCTGGCGTGGGGAATTGTCTCGGAAGCCTCTCCGCGAAGCCGCCTGATGAAGTCAGGCCGATTGGCGGTCAGTATCCGCGCGGTCTGCCTCGCTACCGGAGAGCGAGCCCCGTTGGTCGGTAGCCCCAGCGGACAACGGCCCCGAGAAACTCGGGAGCGGGGTGAAGAACGCGACGACCCGGCGAACAACATCCTTGCTCTACCCGCGCTCCCTGTTCTGCTATTCGTTTACGGCAAGGACATAACGATGCAGGAGGGCCGAACCGCCACTGCATTCATCGCTCAAGGCATCAGTCTCGACGCCTCTCGAGTGGAAAACGGCGGGCCCAACACCACCTGCGACCGGGACGCCACTGCGCCGGCTACCTCCGCCGATGGCTTGGAAATCTTATCTTCGGTCTCCATCCGGTCCGTGCCGCCGGGGGCGGAAGTGACCGTGGATGGCCGCTATTTGGGCAATGCTCCTTCCACTTTACGGCTGCCGGCGGGAGATCATGTCCTGACCGTTACCGCCGCCGGCCACAAGACTTGGGAACGGCGGATCCATCTGACTCCGGGTGGCGACACGAACATCGCGGCCACGCTCGAACCGCGGCCGGCTTTGGTCCGGCCGTCGGCCCCGCCCCCTCCTTCGACAGATCCCGACGTGAAGCAGTAGCCGAGGATACGCACCGAAATGGAAAAGAGTCTCATCCAATCGCCCCGTTCGCGGGAATTCTATCGCCGGCTGGTCGCAATTGTTCTCGTTTGCTTCCTGCCTGCGACCGTCTTCGCTCAGGACACATCCGCGCTGAGGCTCGCGGTGATTAGCGGCATGGGCGCCGTAAACGACGTGCGAAGTAATATGATCATCCCGACCATTGTCGAACTGCGCGACAATCGCGATGTTCCCGTCACCCGCGGCGCCGTGAACTTCCTGCTTCCGGAGTCCGGCCCCGGAGGCCGGTTTGCGGATGGTAGCAGGTCCTCGTTCGTGCTTACCGACCGGAACGGCCGCGCTTCGCTTACCGGATTTATTCCCAACCAGGTGGAGGGCCCGTTCCAGATTGCGGTGGAAGCATCTTTCGCCGGCAATTCGGTTCGCACCATGATCCGCCAGTACAACAACGCGTTTCCCGTCTCCACCTCCGCCAGGCAATCGGATTCTCCCCCCTCGGCAAGCCGGGGAGCCGGAAAGAGCCGCAAGATTCTGCCGACTCTCCTCGTGGCTGTTGCGGTCGCCGTCGGCGGAATCGCCATGATTAAGAACCGCGGAAACGGCAACACTCCTCCCAACACGACCGTATCCATCGGTGGAGTGTCCGTCGGAGGGCCGCGATGAGCCATTGGAAGTGGTCCGCCGTGATTCTCCTGACCGGAGCCTTGCAGGCACAGATCCAAGAGCAGCGCTTGGTGGGTGGATATGTGCTCGATTCCCGCAGCGGAACGCTCCGTAGCGTACGCGGCATTCCCGGTGCCGCCAGGCTCGGCGACCCGGTCCCATTTCCTCAGGTCATTGCCCATGCCGCGGTGCGCAACGGACGCGCTGTCGTGATCTCCGCCGAGGAGCCACCACTGGTTTCCGTACTCCGTCAACTCGATGCGCCAAGCCCGGACCTGATTCCGATTCTTTCCTCGATTGGGCCGGTCAGCCGCGTCTATCTGAATGCGCTGGCCACAACCGCGCTCCTCTACTCTACGGTCACCGAGTCCTTCCAGTTCGTAACCGGCCTCGACGGGCGGCCGGAACTCTCCAGTCCAATTCCGGCTTCAAATCTCCAGGGGAAGTTTCTGGGCGCCGCGGTGGCGGAATCGTGGGGGTGCGCGTTGCTGACCAGTTTTGATGACGAAGCCGGCTACCTGCAGCACGTTTGTGCCGGGTCTGGCCAGGTCGGGTTGATCGCCCGCTTACCCGGGGTACACCCCGCCGCAGTCGCTTGGTTTCAGAAGGATCAGGACGCCCTCATCGTCGACGAGGCCGCAAATGAACTCCTGGTGCTGCCGGGGTTCCTTTCCGGCGCGGCGCCAGTCTCTCTGGCCCGAGCAACCAGCGGCCTCGATTATCCCGTCGCGCTGCTGCCGCTTACCAGCACCGCCATCGCGGTGATGAATCGAGGGTCGGCTTCCCTGGTGATCGTTGATATCGGTCAGCCCGGCCAAAGCCGGCGAATTGAACTTCCCGAAACGCCGACGCGCCTGGATGTTCTGGATGGATCAGGTGCTCTGGCCTGCACGAGCATTGGCCCCGACCCGCTTCTCCTAGTCGATCCACGGCGGGATTATGCCGCTTTCTACGTACCGATGAACTGAGCATGCGCATGAGAGGCATTAGATTCAACAACTGTTATTTTGCGATTTTCGCTGCGTTGCTGGCGGTTGCCGCCCCGGTGGCGGCTCAGCCTGCCGTTCCCGGATTCAGATTCGCCTTTCAATCGGCTGGCGGTCCCGCCGTCGTACTGGCGGACGGCGATACTATATCGTTCCCGGTCACGCCAGTCGGATCCTCCTCCGCCGTGACACTCGTCATCTCCAGCACCTTCAACTCGGCTTGGACGGTGACTCGATCAACCACTAGTGGAACGGGCTTTGCCACCCTAGGCGGTACCATTCCAGTTCCGGCCAATAGTGCCGCGTCATTTCTCGTCAGCAGTACGCCCCCTTCGGTGGGTTCATTCAGCGGACGCCTATCTATCACCCTTTCGAATGCCGCCGGGGAGTCGAGGGATTTTTCCTTTGCACTGTCCTCCACTGGTCTTTCCGGAGTGTTGCTTAGTTATACTTTGAACTCCGGTAATCAGACGCTGCTCGCCGAGGTCGGATCCATCTCGTTTCCCGTAACGCCCATAAACACCGCGGCCAACGCCTTGTTCTCCGTCAGTAATCGAACCTCCGCCCCAGTCACTCTGAATTCGGTGCTGGTCTCTGGCGCCCAGTTCCGGACGGTCGGGCTTCCGCTACTTCCGTTGCAGATTGCCGCCGGCCAGGAAGTGCGGTTTACAGTCGCCTTCACACCCGAGGCCGCCACCGTCGCCAGTGGCACTCTCTTGCTCACCATCGGTGGGAGCGTGACTTCGATTGGACTCAGCGGCCTGGGCGCCGGCCCGGTTCTCAGCTACGAGTTAGGCGTCGATTCGACTTTCATTACCATCGCCCCCGGCACCCCCATCTCCTTTCCCGATGCCGATGCCAATTCCGGCCAGAGCACGGTTACCATGCGGATTCAGAACTCCGGAAATCTTGCTGGACAGATCCCCGCAATCGCCAGTAGCAGTGTGAACTTCCAGTTGCTCGACTTGCCGGGTTTTCCGGCTACTATTGCCCCCGGTGCCAACCTTTCCATCCGCATCCGGTTCGCGCCTCGAAGTGCGGGCCGTTTAACCGGTACTCTCAGCATCGGAACCGCCGTCTTCCCTATGACAGGCATTGCGCTGGGTTCCAGTTTCTCGGTTACCCTGGTGACAACGAGCCAGCGAACCCCCATTCCCGTCGGCGGCAGCGCCACCCTTCCTAACACGGCGATCGGAAGCCGGCAGCCATTCGTCTTGGAAATTGCCAATGTCGGCAATCTGGAAGGGGCGCTTACAAGCCTTCGCCTGTTGGGTGGAGGATTCTCATTGACCCGCGCACCGTCTTTGCCCGTCACCCTCGCCGCTGGTGGATCGATTCAGTTGGAGGCGGTTTTTGCCCCGTCCATAACAGGAATTGTGAACGGATCCGTCATCGTTGAGAATCAGGGGTACGGCCTGATCGTAACAGCCACTCCGCCTCCGCCGCTTCCCGAGTTTACCTTCACCAATGTTTCGCCGCGGATGTCCCCCTTGGTGCAGCCCGCCTTCGGTATGCAACTGGGTGCGCCGTATCCCTACGATCTCGAGGGCGTCCTCACGATTTCGTTCGATTCGAAGGAGTTAGGCGATGATCCGAACGTTCAGTTCATATCGGGCGCGCGATTCGTCTCCTTCCGGATTCCGGCGAACAGCACCCGGGCGGTCTTCCGTAACGGCGCGCAGACAGCCCCGTTCCAAACCGGCAGTATTGCCGGCACCATCACGCTATCCGTAACCCTCTCGGTCGGGACTTACAACATGACGGCGGATGCGCCGCTGGCGTACAACATTACCATTCCGCCGGCAGCTCCTGTGATCTATTCTGTCGAGCTGCTTTCCCAATCGACCACCGGGGTAAATCTGATCATCAAGGGCTACACAACGGCGCGTTCGGTACAGAAGATATCGCTGGAATTCGCGCCGAACATCGGCGCAATCTTGCAGACCACCGCCCTCTCCGCGAACGTGGAGGATACCTTCAAAACATGGTTCCGAAGTAGTGCGGGCCAGAGCTTCGGAAGCCAGTTCGCCCTCACCCTACGCCTGAACGTGGCGGGGAGTGTCGCCGCCATCAAGTCGGTGACAGTCAGTGCATCCAATGAAGAGGGATCTTCTGCGCCCAGTACGTTGGCGTTGAACTAGAGCGAAACCTGACATAATCCAGGGGCGCTGGGAATTGTTCGGCAAACTCTTGGGGTGTCCGGTAATCCAGGCTGCTGTGCGGCCGCTCCTCGTTGTAGTACCGAAACCAACTCCGTGCCTTCGCTTGGGCGTCCCATAAGTGCTGAAACTGCGTCACTTTGATAAACTCCTCCCGAAGCCGGCCGTTGAAGCTCTCGCTATGCGCATTCTCAACCGGTTTCCCCGGCCGGATATGCACCATCTCGATCTTCTGTTCCGTGCACCAGGCCAAGAACCTGCGGCTGGTGAATTCACTCCCGTTGTCCATTCGAATCCGCTTTGGTTTACCGTGTTCCTCGATCGCTACTTCCAGTTTGTGAATCACCCTTCTGGCTGGCATCGACGTGTCTACCGACAACCGCATACAGGTGCGCGAGTACTGATCCACGACCCCGAAGAAACGCAACGTCTATCCATTCGTTGCCGCGTCAGGCACGAAGTCCATCGCCCATTCCTGATTGGGTTCCGGCAGTCGCACCAGCGCCACCGGCTGCCGATGAATCCGTTTCCGCTTCAACCTCCGCAGTGCCAGTCCCGCTGACTGATACATCCGGTGGATCTTCTTCTCGTTTAGAACCTAGCCCTCCCTGCGCAACAGCGTCCCGAGCCACCGGTACCCCAACCATTGCGCGCTCATCTCACCAGATCGACAGTCGCGATTGTTCCAAAATCCTTTGCCGAAGTGCGGAATCGTCATCAGTGGCCCCCGCCCTTGCTCGCTTTCCGGCTGAGCCAACAAAAGGGCCGGTCCCCCTTCGCCCTGCGGGCTTCGGGGGGCAAGCCCTGGAATCGCGTTTGGGAGGTGCGTTAGGCCGTGGGGCGGCGCTTCAGGAGGAAGAGCAGACCGGCGCCGGCGCCGACGAGGGCCATGGAGGCCGGTTCGGGGACGCCGGAGGTGTTGGGGACGTTGAAGGCGCCGTTGGTGCCGAAGTCGGAGTTGACGTTGGGCCCGGTGACCCAGTTGCCGTTGGGCAGAAGCTGGAAGCTGATGGGGTACTGGTTGGTGCCGACCGGGTTCGGGTTGCCCGCGCCGCCGAAGCTGGTGAAGGTTCCCTGGCCGTAGATGGCTAACGAAAGAGACGGGTTGTAGGTGTACGACGAACCGTTAAACAGAATGTTATTCACGTAGACGGAGGCGCTGGGGATGTTGTAAACGATCCAATCCGAGTTGTAGCTGAAGGCGAAGGAGACGACGTTGTTGGACGTCGAGGCGGTGAGGGTGCCGAAGCCAAAGTCAGGGCAATCGGTGCAAGTGCCGGTGAAGTCGTAGGTCTGGATGAGAGGGACGGCCGGCAGGGTGGCGGCAAGGAACAGCGATAGCAAGCCGCATTGCAGTAGGTTTTTCATTTTTTGCAAGATCTCCGATAGGTGTGTTTTTTCCGGCGTGAGGCGCCGGTGTTTCTTATTTGCGGATCCAGAGGCGCGAATGGCGGGAAAACGGGGTCAGGAAAATGTTGGAGAATTTGGGGGGAGGGCGTTACGGACATGAATCAGGGATTCACGCGGCGGGAGTTTCTGGGGAGCGCGGCGTTGGGCGTGGCCGGGGCGGCGACTCCGTCGCGGCGGAAGTTGCGGGAGTTTGCCTATGGGGACGTACGACTGACCGA
>CANIVU010000079.1 GCA_947470805.1 Acidobacteriota bacterium
ACCCAGAACGCCTCAAAGGCGTCCTTCAGGCCGATCTTCTTCCCTTCTTCGTAGGTGCGGCCGTTGTAGCTGATGGAAATTTCAAAGATTTTCGCCTGGCGCTTGGCGAGTTTAATGGTGATTTCCGGCTCAAAGCCAAAACGGTCCGACCGGATGGGGATACTCTGCAACAGCGGCGTACGAAAGGCCTTGTAGCAGGTCTCCATGTCGGTGAGATTAAGGTCGGCGACGACGTTGCACATGGTGGTCAACATCCAATTCGCCAGCGAATGCCAGTAATAGAGTACGCGCCGTTCGCTGGACGGCAAGAACCGGGACCCGTAGACGACATCAGCGCGGCCGTCCAGCAGCGGGGCCAGCATTCTCGGATACTCTCGCGGGTCGTACTCGAGATCCGCATCTTGAATGATGGAAAAGTCACCCCGGGCCGCGGCGATTGCCCGCCGCAGAGCCGAGCCCTTGCCACCATTTCGATCCGTTCGCAGGAGTCGGATCTTGTCGGGATAAAGCGCGGCAATCTCCGCGACAACCTCCACCGAACCGTCCGTCGACGCATCGTCGGCCACGATCAGCTCGCGATCCATTCCCGCCGGTAAAGGCGCATCGAGCACCCTCCGCAGCAGCGTCGCTATGAATTCTTCTTCGTTATAAAGGGGGATCAGGATCGATAGCAGCATCCTTCCGTCTATCGGCCACTTTCCCGCGAAAGATTACAATGGAGACGAAATGCCCAAGGGATTCTGGTGGATTGTCGAGATCGCAGCGCTGTGCGCGTTTCTCGCCATACCGGCACTGACGCTGATTTGCTACGACGCGCTGCCGGCGACGATCCCAATCCATTTCGGCCCGAGCGGCGCCCCGGACGGCTATGGCAGTAAGGGCACCCTTATATTCCTTGTCGTTCTCGACACCATTGTGTTCGCCGTACTCTCGGCCACGCCATTCTTTCCGAATTCGATCAACATGCCGGGCCCGCGAACGGCGGAAAGTATCCAGACCGGTATCGCCATGACACGCATCCTGAAACTGGAAGTGATGCTCTTCATGGTCTATGTCACGCGAATGATTATCCAGACCGCCCACGGCTCCGCGAACGGGCTTGGCGGGATCGTGCCGCTGCTATTTGTTTTCGCGCTGCTATCCACGATCGGCGCCGGCTTCTACCTTTCTACCCGCAATGCAAACTAACTCCGGGCGCGTCGAGAAACTGACGATTCTCGCCCTCGTCGCTACCGTCGCCCTCTCGTTCTACTACTGGGATTTCGTCCACAAGGCGTTCACCCGGACCCACAATACGTTGGGGCAAACCAATCTCCACGTTCCAACGGCGGACCTGTTCCTGTGGTGCGTCTTCGCGTTGATTCTCTATTTCGGCACGCGATTCTGGGCGAATGTCGGCCCCAAGATCTTCCTGCTTTCACCGGAGACCACGGCACGACTGGGGTTCCGCCTCCAAGTCGTACGGGTCGTTTCGACATTCGTGTTCCTGGGCCTGACCGTGAACACGATCCACACCTACGTCCCCGACTTCATCGATAAACTCCCCTGGCCCTAACGGCTCCCGCTACAATCACGATTGAACCTCCTGCATGCTGGTTGAACTTCACATCGAAAACTTCGCGGTCGTCGAGCGACTCCGGCTCCGCTTCCACCATGGACTGAATTTGCTGACCGGGGAAACCGGTTCGGGTAAATCGATCATCGTCGATTCGCTTGGGCTACTTTTTGGCGGCCGGGCGTCGGCCGAGGTCGTCCGTTCGGGCACCGACCGCGCCCGTATCAGCGGGATCTTCGACCTGCCCCAATCGCCCGCCATCCGGGCGCTCCTTGAGGAGGCCGGGATCGCGTTGGAAGAGAACGAACTGCTCATCGAGCGCGAGATTCTGGCCAACGGGAAGTCGCGGGCCTTCGCCGCCAGCCGGCCGGTGACGGCGGCGCTGTTGAAACAGCTGGCACCGTGGCTCGGCGATATCCACGGACAAAACGAGCAGCAGCAACTGCACGACACGATTTCTCAGCGCGGAATTCTGGACGAATTCGCCGGCGCCGCGGAGGCAAAGGCTGTCGTCGCCAAGATTTTCCGCGGCTGGAAGGACTGCGACCGCGAGTTGGAAGAGATTACGCAGCGCGAGCAGGAGCAGTTGCGGCTGGCCGACCTGTGGACGTTCCAGCGCAAGGAGATTGAGGCGCTCGACCTGAAGCCGGGCGAAGACGATGACTTGGAGAACGAGAAGCGGGTTCTCCAGAATGTCACGCGTTTGAGTGAGCACGCCGAGGCGGCTTTTACGGCACTTTATGACGCGCCGGATTCGGCGCTGTCGCAGGCGCGGACGGCGCAGCGGCGGGTGGAAGAGTTGATCCGTATCGACGGCCAACTGGCCGAGGTGGCGGAGTTGTTGAAACCGGCGGTGATTGCGTTGGAGGAGGCGGGGCGGTCTCTGCGCGACTATCTCGGACATCTGGAAGCCGACCCGTCGCGGCTGGAAACGGTCGAGAACCGGCTGGCCGGGATCGATAAACTGAAGCGGAAGTACGGCGCCTCGATTGACGAAATTCTCACGTTCCTGGCCGAAGTGCAGGGCAAGATGCGGACTGTGGAGACGGCGTCTGAACTGCGGGCCGCCATTGAAGCACGGCGCAAGAAACTGGCCGCTGAGTATGAGGCGGCGGCGGCGAAGCTAACGGCGTTGCGAACGAAGGCGGCACGGCAGTTGGAGAAGCGCGTGGAGCAGGAACTGACCGCGTTGGCGATGGCCGGGACAACGTTTCGCATCGCATTTTCCGAGTCGCCGTGGACGGAAGAGGGGCGCGATGCGATCGTGTTCCTGGTTTCGGCGAACCGGGGAGAAGAGCCGCGGGAGCTGTCGAAGGTGGCCAGCGGCGGTGAAGTTTCGCGCATCGCTTTGGCGATTAAGACATGCGTGGAGCGGGAGCATCCGGGCGGGACGCAGCATTTACTGGTGTTCGACGAAGTGGACGCCGGAATTGGCGGCGAGGCGGCGGAGGCTGTGGGCCGGCGATTGAAAGAGTTGAGCCGCGCCTATCAGGTACTGTGTGTCACGCACCAGGCGCAGATCGCCTCGTTCGCCAACTTCCACTATCGGGTGGAGAAGAAGGAATCGAAGGGACGCACGGTGGCGGTGGTGGTCGAACTGGACGGGCAGGAGCGGACCAAGGAGATCGGCCGCATGTTGAGCGGGCAACGGCTTACGCCGGAGGCGCTCCAACACGCCGAACAGTTGATCCGGGCCGGAGCCGCGGTCTAGTTATCTTCGGTATCGCTGACGAAGTTCGAGTGGAAGGCTTTGTCGAGCACTTCGTCGGTTAACATCATCGGGCGTCTTTCAAAGCGAATGATATCGATGGCGTGCGACAACACGTCGCGCGGATGACAGCGGCGGCGCGGTTTACCGGTCGGACGATAGTGTCGATCCAGGAACCGCTCAGCCATGTCACGCGGACAGGCCAGCGCTTTGCTTTCTGCGAACTTCACGAAGATATCCAGGAACTCAGAATCCTGTGGGCTCCGCATCAGCATCTTGTATTGGATACGTCGCAGGAAGGCTTCGTCACCGAGTTGATGCGGTTTGAGGTTCGTTGAGAAGATCAGGAAGCATTCAAACGGGACCGTCATTTTGGTGCCGTTGACGAAGGTGAGAAAGTCGACACGCCGTTCCATGGGAACGATCCAGCGATTCAGGACTTCGGCTGGGGTGGTCTTCTGGCGACCAAAGTCATCGATCAGGTAGATGCCGTTGTTGGCTTTCAACTGGAGCGGAGCGTCGTAGTACTTCGACACCGGGTTGAAGCTCAAATCGAGCATTTTCAGGTCCAATTCGCCGCCGCTGACGATGAAGGGGCGGCGGGTCTTGAACCAGCGCTTATCGTAGGTGGACTCGGTGGTGAATGCCGAGATCTGGTCCGTCTCCTCGTCCACCGGGTGGTGGTAGACCGGGTCGAACATCTGGATGATCATGCCCTGGCACTCGATGGCGTGAGGAACGTAGATATGGGTATCGTCGACGTTAAACAGCGCTTCGGCAAGGAAAGTCTTGCCGTTTCCGGGCTGGCCGTAGATCAGGAAGGACTTGCCGGAGTTCACGGCGGGCCCGATGGAGTTCAGAATCTCGTCGGTCACCACCATGTGCTTGTAGGCCTCTTTCAAGGCCTCCATGGTCAACCAACCGTCGCCTTGTTTCTGCTGGCGCACCATGTCGGCGTACTGATACAGCGGCACCGGCACTTTACCCGAATACGCGCACCCGGAGATGTACTCCTTGGCGAGGGCACGTCCGTTTTCGGTCAACAGGAAGCGGGAAGAGATGGCGCCCATGCCCAGAGAACTTTTTACGCCAAGAAGGTTGTTACGCTTCAAACCATCGATCAGGCCTTCGATCACGCTGAACTGCAGACCGAGATCCGACGCCAGTTCACGACCGATCACTTCGCCTTTGTAGTACAGCGCTTTCAGGACCAATTGCTCGATCATCTGCGCGGGAATACCGGTATGTTCGATCGTCTCCGGCACCGGCGGGACAATCTGTTCCGGACCTTCGGACGGATCACCATCGAACCCAACAAAGCTATTGAGACCTTCCAAGTCAGTAAACGGCATCTGTAATGTAATCGGCCGGCAGTTCCGCGTTCTATAGAGGACTACGTACAAATTCGGTGTCACCCCCGCGCTATCATGTGGATTCGGGAGCCCATTATCATGTCCACAACCCGCCGCAACTTCCTCCAGGCCGGATCCGCCACCACCATGCTGGCCGCCGCCGCGCCCGCCCAAACGCCCAAAGGCGCCAATGACAAGATCAACGTCGCCTGTATCGGGTTCGGCATCATGGGCCAGGGCGACGTCTCCACCGTCACCACGGTCCCCGGCGCGAAACTGGTCGCCGTCGCCGACATCTACGAAGGCCGTCGCACCAAGGCCAAGGAAGTTTACGGCAAGGACATTTTCACCACCGCTGACTACCGCGAGATCCTGGCCCGCCCCGATATCGACGCCGTCATCGTCGCCACGCCGGACCACTGGCACCAGATCATCGCTTGCGACGCCATGCGCGCCGGCAAGGACGTCTATTGCCAAAAGCCGATGGTGCAGAAGGTGGAGGAGGGCGCAGCCGTCATCCAGGCCGAAAAAGAGACGAAGCGGATCCTGCAGGTGGGCAGCCAGCGGGCCAGTTCGATTCTCTACGCCAAGGCGCGCGAAGTCATCAAGCAGGGCTCGATCGGCGAAGTCCGCATGGTGGAAGCGTTCTGGGATCGAAACTCCGCGCTCGGCGCGTGGCAGTACTCCGTCCCGCCCGACGCCACGCCGCAGACCCTCGATTGGGACCGCTTCTTGGGCCATGCGCCCAAACGCCCGTTTGAGCCAATTCGCAGCTTCCGCTGGCGCAACTATCAGGACTACGGCACCGGCGTGGCCGGCGATCTGTACGTCCACCTGTTCACCGGCATTCACTACGTCATGGATTCCAACGGGCCGGACCGTATCATGTCCACCGGTGGCCTCTATTACTGGAAAGATGGCCGCGACGTGCCGGACTTGATGCTCGGCATGTACGACTATCCCGATACCAAGGCGCACAAGGCGTTCCACCTCTCCATCCGCCTGAACTTCGAAGCGGGCGGCGGCGATGGGTCCGGGTTCCGCTTCATCGGGACCGAGGGCGTGTTAGATCTGGCCGTTGGCGGCGCGCTCGTCCTGAAACGGAAACCCAAGGACACCGAACCGGGCAACACCGCCGGGACGTTCTCCAAGGCGACGGCCGATCAGATTCTCCGCGACTACCGCGGCAAGTACCCCGCCCAACGCGCCACCGCCGACGGCATGCGCGCCAACACCGAGCAGCGCTGGGTGCTGCCCCCGGGCTACACGGAGCAGTATGCCCACCACGAGAACTTCATCAACGCCATCCGCTCCCGCAAGCCGGTGATTGAAGATTCCACCTTTGGCCTGCGCGCCGCCGGTCCGGCGTTGCTGTCTAACGTTAGCCACTTCACGCGGCAGACGATGCACTGGGATCCGGAGAAGATGGTGTTTAAGGCGTAGGGTTGCCGCGGTCCGCCGGGGCGCTAAGATAAAGGCATGAACTGGGCCGAATGCAAAGCCGTCGATCGCAACCCGAACAAACTGGGCGGGAAATGGTGTTTTGCAGGAACCCGCATGCCGGTGGCGTCGTTGTTCGAACATCTCGATGAAGGATCAACCCTCGAGGAGTTTTTCGAGTGGTTCCCCGACGTCCCAGGAGAACTTGTGCACGAAGTCCTCCGCTTTGCGAAATCGTCGCTGGAGCAAACCACGGCGGTTGCGTGAAGATACTGCTAGACAGCAGTACTCCGGCGCCACTAGCGTTCTCGTTGAGAGCGCATGAAGTGGTGCGAACAGGCCAGTTGGGATGGCAGAGCCTTGAAGATGGGATCCTTCTCGACATCGCGGAGCGGGAGGGATTTCAGGTGTTAATCACCTGCGACCAGAGTATTCCACATCAGCAGAACATGAAGGACCGGAAGATAGCCGTCCTTGTGCTCTCTTCAAATCGTTGGCCTCTCGTCAAACGGGCAGCACCGCAGATAGCCACACTGATCGGGTTCCTGCAGCGCGGTCAGATTCGCCGCATTGATGTTCGATCTATGTAGACCCGTCACGGAATTCGCCCCCGCGCGGCGTCGGATAATTGGCACAGAAAAACGTCGCTAGGGGGGCCGCAATCGCGGCCCCCCCCTAGGAATCGATGCTACGCCCCAAACGCCTTCCGCAAAACCCCATAGCTCTTCGCCACCGCGGTCTTCGGATCTTCCTTCCCTTCCATCTCCAGCGACACCCAGCCCTTATACCCGGCGCCCCGCAAAATGCCGGCAATGCGCGGATAATCCAGGTCCAGCGTGTACCATTCGCCGCCGCCGTAGTACGTCTTCGCCTGCACGATCGTCGCCAACCCGGCCAGCCGCCCAATCCCCTCGTACGGATCGCCCGGGTAGTTGCCCGTGTCCATGTTGATCCCCAGCCAGGGCGAATTCACCGCCTTGTGAATCGTCAGCAAATTATCGATCTTCGTCGTCAAACCCCAGTGGTTTTCGAGCGC
This sequence comes from Acidobacteriota bacterium, assembly GCA_947470805.1. Taxonomy (GTDB): domain Bacteria; phylum Acidobacteriota; class Terriglobia; order Bryobacterales; family Bryobacteraceae. The sequence continues at coordinate 7,092 of CANIVU010000079.1, forward strand.
CAGCATGATGCCTTCTTTTTCACACGTCGCCAGGCACTTCTGGATCGAATCGATACACCAGGCGAAAGCGTCCTTATCGGTGTAGCCGGGCAGTGCCGGCTCATCGCCCTTTACCTTCATCAAATCATCGAACAGCTTGATCGTCTTCCAACGCCCGCTGTTTAAACGCACGCAGGGAATGCCGAGCCGTCCAGCCAGTTCCAGACAATGCGTCGTATGGTCGATCATCTTCTTCCGCTCCTCCGCGTCGGGCGAAACGAAGTCCTGATGGATCGACAGCATCGGGAACGAGAGTCCCCGTTCAAACGCCATTTTCTTCAGCTTCGCGAGATACGCGGGCGATTCGTCCACCATCTGCCGGTGCAGAATTTCCACGCCGTCAAAACCGAGCGACGCCGCGTGTTCAATGACATTTTCAATCGGATATTTCTCCGTCTTGAAGTGCCAGTAGCTGTAGGTCGAGACCGCCAGCGGGATCCGCCCCTTGAAAGGAGCCGCCGAAGCGGCGGGCATGCCCGCCGCCCCCAATGCCACCGAACCGAGTACTGAACGTCGAGAGATCATGAGTCCCATTGTCACCCAATTGCCGCAGCGGTAAACAAAGCCTTCCGGCGCGCAGGTCCACAAACTGATAGGCTAAAGATGTTTCACCTTCTATGGAAAGCACCGCAAAAGGGGTCACCCCCATCACCAAGGCCCGGCACATGAATTGGGTAACCATCATCTTCCTCGCCTTCTTCCACGTGGGCGCATTGGCCGCCCCGTTCTTCTTTGAGTGGAAATCGTTGGCAGTAATGGTTCTGCTCTACTGGATCACCATTGGTTGGGGAATTGGCATGGGCTACCATCGCCTGCACACCCATCGTTCGTACATCGTGCCGAAGTGGATCGAATATCTTTTCGCCATTTGCGGGACGCTCACGCTGGAAGGCGGGCCCATTTTCTGGGTCGCCACCCACCGCATTCATCACCAGAAATCCGACATGGAAGGCGATCCGCATACGCCCCGCGACGGCAAGTGGTGGTCGCACATCGGCTGGATTATCTTTGGCGAATCCAAGCACAACAAAACCGAAGAACTGGCCCGCTACACGCCGGACTTGGCGAAGGACCCCTTCTACCGCTGGCTGAACACCTGGCACTTCATGCCGGTGGCCGTTTCCTCGGCGCTCATCTGGTATTTCGGCGGCTTCTCCGTGTTCCTCTGGGCCGTCTGCATGCGCATCACGCTCGGCCTGCACTCCACCTGGCTGGTCAACTCGGCCACCCATCTCTGGGGCAATCGCCGCTTCGATATTCGTGACGACTCCCGCAACTCCTGGTGGGTCGCCCTCCTGACTTTCGGCGAAGGCTGGCACAACAACCACCATGCCCACCCCAACTCGGCCCGCCACGGCTTGGCTTGGTACGAAGTGGACATGACCTGGATGCAGATCCGCTTCCTACAGATGATCGGGCTGGCCACGATGGTCAAAGTCGCCACTGTGGACAGCGAATCCTCGCTCGCCCGCAAAGTCGCGTAGCCCAGACAACAGTACAAAAAGGGGAAGGGCCGGCAACCGCCGGCCCTTCCCCTTTTTGCTTTAGTATCCGCTCTTCTTGTCCACCAGATTCATCAGCGGTTCCCCGCCCTGGAACCGCTTCAGATTCTCCAGGAAGAACTGCATCGCCTCGTCCGTCCAAGTCGCGGTGTGGTCCGCGCAGTGGGGAGACAGCAGAACATTTTGCATCCCCCAGAACGCATGCCCGTCCGGCAGCGGCTCTTTATCGAACACGTCCAGCGCCGCGCCCTTAATCGTCCCGTTCTGCAACGCCGCGATCAGCGCCGCCTCGTCAATGACAGGCCCGCGGCCCACATTGATCACCACGGCCGACGGCTTCATCCCGGCCAACTCCGTCGCCCCCACCAACCCGCGCGTCTCCCCGGTCAGCGGCGCCGCCACCAGCAGGTAATCACAACCCGCCATCATCTCCGCCCGCTGCGCGATCGAAAAGCTCTTCTCCACAATCGGATCTTCTTCCGACAACTGCGGCCGCCGCCGGATGACGTGAATCTTCATCCCCAACGCGTGTGCCCGTACCGCCGCCGCCCGGCCAATCTCGCCGTACCCAATCACGCCCAACGTCTTTCCGGCAACCATCTCCACATCAAACTGTTCCCACCGGGCCGCTTCCTGGTTCCGCACCATCCGCCGCAGATCCTTGGCGAAATGCAGAACCGACGCGACGACAAATTCGCCCAGCGACTCTTTGAACACACCGCGGCCGTTCGTCATCGGCACCGTACTATCGGCAAGCGCCGGGAACAGAATGCTCTCCAAACCAGCCGACAGCGAATGCACCCACTGTACCCGCGGCGCCATTTCCCAAACAGTCTTCAAGGGAAGCCCAGGCCCCATGCAGTAAAGGATGCCATCGGCCTGTTCGGCGAGCCCGGCGAGCGACTCCACCGTATTCCCCACCACATAGTTCACATTCGAAGGCAGCTCGCGCAGCCATTTCAAGTAGGGCGCGCTCGGATTGGATACGACAAGCAAGGTCATTGTGGACATTGTCTCCAACGTAGCACGTCACGTTATGACACACTGAAATCGTGGCTGATTTTTGTTCCTGTGGCGCACAGTTGCCTGCCGATGCCCGGTTTTGTCACCGTTGCGGCAAGCCGCTGTTCGCCGAACCGTCTCCTGAGATGGAAGAGGCTCCTGAGTTCGTCCATCCTCCCGGCATAGAGCACTCGGCCGACGATCTGCGCGCCATCGCCGCGGCGAGCGAGGGTCCCTCCGCGCCCGCGCCAATCAGTTTCCACAATGCCAACGCCGTGCGCGCCGGCTTCTTCACCGCCATCATTATCTGGGTGCTGATGGTCATCCCCGTCGGCGGCGTCCCCGGCATGCTGCTGAAGCTCTTCGTGCTGCTCGGTGGTGGCTTCGTCGCCGTTATTTTCTATTCCAAACGGACCGGCCAGCGCCTGTCGATCGCCGCCGGCGCCCGTCTCGGTTGGATCACCGGCGTGCTGTTCTACGTCATCTGGATCCTCTTTTTCACTGTGACGATCCTCGTCCTGCAGGACCAGGGCGGGCTCCTCGAAGCCTACAAAAAACAGCTCCACGATTCGAACGCCCCGGCGGAAACGGTTCAGCAGATCACTGAGATCATGCAGTCGCCGGAGGTCTTCGGCGCCATGATGATCCTCATGCTCGCCATGGTCTTCGTCGCCTTTACGCTGCCGATGATCCTGGGCGGCGCAGCAGCCGCGAAAGCGCTGGAGCGAGAGTAGTCCGGGATTTCACAATCAACACGCCGGCGAAGATGATCAACATCGCCGTCACTTCTTTACGCCCAAACGGCTCGTCGTAGAACAGCTTCCCCAGCGTAACCGCCACCACCGGATTGATGTAGGTGTAGATCGATACCAGCGACACCGGCAACGTCTCCAACGCGTAGATATAGGCGGAATACCCGACGATCGAACCGAACGTCACCAGCCAGACGATCCCGGCAATGCCGGTCACCGAAATCGTCACCGGCCGCTCCGGCACAATCAGCGCGGCGACCAGATACACAATCCCCGCGGCCATCTGTTGCATCGCGCCGGTCAGCAGCGGATGCGTCGTCGCCCGCCAGCGCCGCTGCAGAATCGACCCGGCATTCCAGGCAAACGACCCCACCTGCAGCACCAGGAATCCCTTCCACAAATTCGGGCCCATCTCGATCGCTCCATTCCCCGGCACAACCAGCAGCACTACCCCGGCCAATCCCACCAGCAATCCCACCACCACCGCCACCGTCAGCCTTTCCCCGTTCGGCTGCAAAGACTCCAAGCCCACCAGCCAGAACGGCGCCGTGGTCAAAAACAGCGCGGCCAGGCTCGACGGAATCCACGTCTCGGCAAAAGTCAGGCACCCGTTGGCAACTCCCAACAACATCAGGCCGAACAGGCACGTGCGAGCGATCTCGCGCCACTCCGGCAGCGGCCACCGCTTCCACCGCGCCCACGCCAACAACACGGTGCCCGAAACCAGAAACCGGATCGCCACCAGCAGCAGCGGCGGAAAACTCTCCAGCGCCATGCGAATGCCCAGGTACGTCGTACCCCAGAAAAAACAGATCGCAACAAGGGCCGCGTAAGGAAGGAGATGCGTGCGCGAGCCCATTTGCCATTTTACCATCCGCACCGTCCGAATCCCGTTGTTATGATATTGGCTTGATTCTCACGCTCACACTCAACCCCGCCATCGACCGCAACGTCCAAGCCGATCGGCTCGTGTTCGAGGACCGTGCCTATATCCTCTCCACCAACGAAACCGCTGGCGGCCGCGGCATCAACGCGTCCATGGTCATCCACACCTTCAACTCGCCCACCCGCGCCATCGCCTGCTCCGGCGGCAAGGCCGGCAAGCGCTTCGAGGAACTGCTGGCCGATTCCGGTTTCCCCACGAACTACGTCCGCATCCGCCACAGCATCCGCACGAATCTCACCATCGTCGACAAGCAAGGCCTGGCCGTAAAGCTCAATGAGCGCGGCCCGCACATCCAGGCCACTGAACTCGCCCGTTTCGAAAAAACGGTGGCCGAGAACCTCGACGGCGCCAGTTGGCTGATGATCTGCGGCAGCCTCCCGCCCGGCGTCCCGGCGGACTTCTACGCCCGCCTCATCAAGCTCGCCCAGAAGGCCAACGTGAAGACGCTGCTCGATACCGATGGCGACGCCCTACTCCATGGCTTGGAAGCCGGCCCGACCGCCGTTGCGCCGAACCAGGCGGAGGCCGAGCGGCTCCTCAATCGGGCGCTCATCACCCAGGCGCACTTCCGCGAAGCCGCCCACCGCATCGTGCAGATGGGTGCGGAGTCGGTGATCATGTCCCTGGGCAGCCGCGGTGCCGTCGGGGCCACCGGAACACGCGTGGTGGAGGCTGTGCCGCCCATGATCGACGCCATCTGCGCCATCGGCGCCGGTGACGCATTGGCCGCGGCCTTCGTCTGGGCGCTATCGGAACAAAAGACGTTCGACGACGCCGTCCGCTGGGGCGTCGCCTGCGGTACGGCGTCCGCCGCCCTGCCCGGCATCTCGTTCCCGACATTCGCGCAGACCGAAAAAATGCACAGCCGCGTCGAACTCCGCGTGGTTTCGGCGTAGGCGCCATGGGCCGAAGAGCCGCCCTCGCTGCCGTGCTGTACCTCGTCAGCGCGGTGCTGCTGCTGAACGTGGCCGTCGACCGGATCCTGAGCGCATTCTGGAACGAGTCGATCCCGATACTGCAGTCAGCCGGAAAACTCCACTCCGTGAGAGATTCGATAGCCGACCACAGCCCACCCATAGAGCTGTTCTACCCGGTGTTCCTGGTTGCGCTGTTGCTCAACGTACCCGTTGCCGCAGTACTGTTCCGCCGCTGGCTGCCCCTGCGGAGTAGCGCGCTCTTCGTCATTGGCGCTGTCATGGGGCACGTCCTCATCTACCCTTGGCTGCTGCGCAACGTGGCGGCTCCGGTAATGATTCCGCTACCACCTATCCACATCTATCAACTCAACGCCGCATCGGTTCTCGGCGCAGCCGTGCTCGCCGCCGTGTGCGGCTACCTCCGCCCGCCTCACTCCGCCGTGTTGACCCACACCGCGAGCGCCTCCCGATCGTGAGCAGGCACAAACACCGCCTCCACTTGCGCGGCCAGCCGTTCTGACTCCGCCAACCCCACCGGATCATCGCCCCGCAGCCGCTCCACATCGCGCTCAGCCAGCGGCAGCAGCGCCACCACGCCCTGCCACCACGCGCACTCCGCCAACGCCTCCCGCAACACCGCGTCGCCATCCGCCACCGATACAAATCCGCAAAATCCTTCCACCCATTCCCTACGCACGCCCCCATCCCAAGTTGCCATTAGCGACGGCCGGAAACGGAACACCGGAAACGCAAACGGCCCCGATTCTTCCCACAGTTCAAGCACGGCAAACCGCGCGCGATCCGCGGCGAGGTAGTCGCGCACCCGCTCCTCCAGAAACGCCGTCAGCCCACCATCAACCCCAAACCCGCCGCTCTGCTCCCCCAGATCCGCCAACGTCCCGTCCGCCACCCCCTCCGGCCCCGCCACCATCACCCGCCCGCCACACCGGACCAACGGCGCCAACACGCCCGACCATAAGTCGCCCATCCTCTCCAAATACTCGGCCACATACGCCGATCCACCACGCTGGGCAGAAACCACTTTGATCACCCCGCCAATATACCTCCTACCGAACCGCCTGCCCCAACTCCCGCAACCGGTTCTCCGCCTCCTGCTGCCGCAACCCCTTCGGATACGCCGCCAGATACCGCTTCAAATTCGCTACCTCCTTCGCCGTATTCCCGGGCGCGAACTTCTGCAACTCCTTCCAAAGACAGATGTCCTGAAACCCCGCCACCTCCTCGCCGTATGGCCCCTTCCCGTACTTCTCCACATACCCAGGCAAAATCTCACAGTTGCCTTGCTGGATCCGTTCCCAATTCGCCTTCTGCGCCTCCCGCTTCCGGTCCTCGGACTCCCTGGTTATAATGCGCAACGGCATAAAACAGAAAAACACCACGGCACATACCAGCATCACGATGTGTTTCCCCTCTAGTTCCCCCAGCGTCTTCCACCGCTCCGCCACAATCCCCAACAGCGCCCACGCCACCGCCGGCCCCCAGAACACCCGGACAAACTCCCCCACCGCCCCAAACCCGATGATGAAAATCGAACCCAGTCCCAGCACCGAACCCAGGAACACACTCGCTGCAATCCACAACGTAAACGGCAAGCTCCGACCCATGAAAAAGACACCTCCATTTACGAATGCGCAGTAGCCATCCATCCTGGGTCACCCCCAAAAACACGCATTTTTGCCCCTGTGGAAAAGTCAGTCACAAGGGAAATCACTTTTTTTTCAAATCAACAACCCACTCCATATCAACGACCTACAGCGTTTTTCAAAAATCCGTCGTCTCCGGTTACTAGTCAAGCACCCCGTAGGATGAAGGTGCCATGAAACAGTCCGCCTTCATCCGCCGCTTCGCCCGGGCAACCGGCGTTACGCCCGCTGCCGCTGCTGATCAGCTTGATCACATCGTGGCGAACATCGTCGGCCGCCTTCGCCGCGGCCAATCCGCGAAAATTCCGGGTCTGGGAGCCTTCCCTGCCGGCGATCGAAGCCAATTCGATTTTGCAAAAGACACGAAAACCAGGAAAGGACCTCAATGAATCGCGCCACCATGGACGAACTGGCCCGCATCCTGCGCCAGTGCCTGTCCGAAGGCCGCCGCGTCGAAATCGACGGCCTCGGAACCTTCCGCGCCGCCGGGGGGGGATTTTCACTTTGTCCCGAACAACCGCCGTCGCGTGTTCCTCGCCTACGCCGCCGAGGATGCCGCCAAGGTCGATCAACTCTACGACGCGCTCGCCGCTCGCGGCTTCGAACCGTGGATGGACCGCCGAAAACTGCTGCCCGGCCAAAACTGGCCGCGCGCCATCGAACGCGCCATCCGTGCGTCCGATTTCTTCGTGCCCTGTTTTTCCAATCTGTCCGGTGAAAAACGCGGCCGCTTCCATGCCGAACTGCGCTACGCGCTCGATTGCGCGCTCAACCAGCCGCTCGACGGGGTCTACATCGTTCCCGCGCGCCTGGAAGAGTGCCCCATCCCGCGCCAGATACAGGATCAACTCCAGTACGTCGACCTCTTCCCGGACTTCGACGCCGGGGTCGACCGCATGACCGAGTCGATGCTCCGCCGCAAGCCCGGCTAGCCTAGAGCTTCTTCTTGATCAACTCCACGTTCTTCGCATCGGGCGCCAATTCGAGGTACTTCGCGTAAGCCTCCTTGGCGCCTTTCATATCCTTGCGTTTCTCCAACGATTCGCCTAAACGCAACCACGCCTCGGGCAGTCCCGGATTCCACTTCGTGGCTTCCCGAAACCGGAAGGCCGCCGCCTTGAAGTTCCCCTTCTTGGCATAGAAGTTGCCGGTCTTCACTTCCTTCTCCGCCTGCAACGGATTGAAGACGTACTCTTTGGCTTCCACCAATGTGGTGTCTTCCTCCGGTGGCTCCTGAGAGACCGCCGGGGGCTTCTGTGCGAAGAGCGCGAAGGACATCAAAAAGAGGGAAAGGCAAACACCGCGTGCCACAATTGAATTATAGCGCCGGGCCGTGTTTATGGACTTAAAAGACAAAGTTTCGCAGTTACCGCTGTTACCGGGCGTGTACCTGTACAAGGACGGCCACGGCGAAGTGCTCTACGTCGGCAAGGCCAAAAACCTGCGCGCCCGCGTCCGGAACTACTTCACCGAAGAGGCTCTCGCCAGCGCAAAAAACGGCACGATGATCAGTGTCGCCCGCGACATTGACTACATCGTCGTCGACAACGAAAAGGAAGCGCTCGCCCTCGAAAACTCGCTCATCAAGCAGTACAAGCCGCGCTTCAACATCCTCCTCCGCGACGACAAAACCTACCCCTACATCAAGGTCACCGCCGAAAAGTTCCCCCGCGTCTTCGTCACCCGCCGCCTGCGCAAAGACGGCGGCACCTACTACGGCCCCTACTTCCCCGGTAACCTCGCCTACCGCCTCGTCGACTTCATCCACCGCCACTTCAAAATCCCCTCCTGCAAAGTCGACCTCACCAAGCTCCACCCCAACCCCTGCCTGCAGTACCACATCCACCGCTGCCTCGGCCCCTGCGCTGCCGGGCTCACCACGGATTTTGAATACGCCGCCGCCATCGCCAACGTTCGCCTCTTCCTGGACGGCCGCCTAAAGGATCTGTCTAAACAGCTCCGGCAACGCATGGAGGCCGCCTCCGAAGACCTTCGCTTCGAAGAGGCCGCGGCCCTCCGAGACGTGATTCAAACCGTCGACGAAATCGAGGACCGCCAGAAGATGGCCGCCGCCTCCGGTGACGACGTCGACATCTACGCTTACTACGCCGAACCGCCGCTACTCGCCGTCAATCTCTTCCACCTCCGCAACGGCCGCATCGTCGACCGCCGCGAGTTCTACTGGGAAGACCAAAACGACTTCCACCCTTCGGAATTCATGGCCGCGCTCATCAAGCAGGTCTATCTCTCCCAGACCTACATTCCCGCCATCATCCACGTCCCCGCCGACTTCGACGACCGCGAAGCGCTCGAAGAGTTGCTCACCGAAAAGAAGGGGCGCAAAGTCGAAATCCACACCCCACAGCGCGGCCAAAAAAAGGCGCTCTACGACCTCGCGGAAACCAATGCCAAACACTGCTTCGACGCCCGCTTCCGCGTTCTGAAGCCGTCATCGAAAGCCATCCTCGCCGCTTTTGAAGACGCCACCACCGTCCCGCTCAACCCCGCCCGCATCGAGTGTTTCGACATCTCGCACGTCCAGGGCACCGACAAAGTCGCAAGCATGGTCGTCTGGGAAGACGGCCGCATGAAAAAGGCGGACTACCGCAAGTTCATCATCAAAACCGTCGAAGGCAACGACGACTTCGCCTCCATGCGCGAAGTGGTCACCCGCCGCTACACGCGCATCCGCGACGAAGGCGGCAAGATGCCCGGTCTGGTATTGATCGACGGCGGGCTCGGCCAACTCCACGCCGCCGCGGCAGCGCTTGAGTCCATCGGCATCACCGACCAGCCTCTGGCCTCCATCGCCAAGCGGGAAGAGTGGATCTACGTCTACGGCAGCGAAGAGGAGCCCATCATCCTCGACCGTTTCAACCCTGTTCTCCACCTCGTCCAAACCGTCCGCGACGAAGCCCACCGCTTCGCCGTCACCTTCCATCGGAACAAGCGGGACTCCAGCCGCCTCCGCAGCCAGCTGCTGGAAATCGAAGGCGTTGGCCCCAAGACTGTCGAAAAACTCCTGAAAACGCTAGGCAGCGTCGAACGCGTCCGCACCGCCAGCGACGAGGATCTGATCCGCGAAGTCGGCCCCGCAACGGCCCAGCGCATCCGCCAGCACTTTGAAAAATTACTGCCCGCGGGCCAAACGCTCAGCTAACATCGGCGGCAATCCGGAATCACGCACCTTCTGCTGCGCCCCGCGAATGTCGTACGGAATCCGCCGCAGCAGCACGCGGTTCTCCGTGCTGTCGTACAGCGCGCACGACGCCCGCCAATCGCGATCCCGAGGCTGCCCCACAGAACCCGGATTGATCAGATAAAAATCGCCCGGCTCCAATTGAATCAGCGTGCCCTCTTCCTCGGCGGCCACCGTCGGCAGCATCGTGCCCTGGTCGCCGTGGAAACGGATCGCGCATTGCAGGTGGGTATGGCCAAAAAAGACCAGCGGCGTCTGCATCACCTGCCGCGCCCGGATGATCTCCTGCGCGTCCAGCAGATACTCGTCCTCGTGATACGGCGAACCATGCACCAGCTGAAACTTGTCTTCAATCCACACCGGCCCCTGCGGCAGCATCCGCAGCCACTCCAGGTTCTCCGGCGTCAGCTGCCCCATCGTCCACTGCACCGCCGCCTGCGCCAGCGGGTTGTAGTCGTCTGTGTCGTCCAGCCCGCAGCAGGCCTTATCGTGGTTGCCGCGAATGACGACTTCGCAATGCGTCCGCGCCCAGTCGCAAATTTCGTTCGGACTCGCGCAGTAATCCACGAAGTCCCCACAGCATAGGATCTGGTCGTACAGGCCCTCGTTCGCCGCGAGTACGGCGTTCAGACCTTCGAGGTTGGCATGAATATCACTGACAATCAGGTAGCGCACAAGCGGACCAACGCAACCTCCGGAGCGGCGCCAATGCGCATCGGAACACCTACTGTCCCTATGCCGCGCGTCACGTAGATATGCGACTTCTCTTTCTCGTAATGTCCGTACACGTACGGGGTAAAAAACCTAGCTAGATTCAAGTGCTGATTCAGATACTCTACCGTGACTTGACCACCGTGTGTGTGACCGGCCAATGTCAGGTCCCAACCCTGCCTCGCCGCCGTCTCAAAAACATCGGGATTATGCGACAGCAAAACCTGGAACGCGCCCGGCTCCTGCAGCGCCTTCGCACCGGTCAAATACGGGGCATGCATCTTCTGGTAATCCACGCCAGCCAGCCGCAACCGCGCCTGGCCGAACCGCAACGTCTCCGCCTCGCCCCGCAAAAACCGCAACCCGAACCGCCCCGCCTGCTCGGCTACATACGCCTCGCAGTTGGCATAAATCTCGTGGTTGCCCATGCAGCCATACACGCCGGCATCCGCCTTCAGCCGTTTTAGCTCGCGCAGGCAGGTGTCCAGCGGATCCCCATCGCGCGTGATCAGATCTCCGGTCACCATCGACAGATGCGGCCGAAACTCGTTGGCCATATCCACCGCCGCCGCCAGTTCATCGGCGGAAAGAAAACTGCTCATGTGGATGTCGCTCAACTGCGCGATCCGCACCCCGTCCAGATCCTTCGGCAGCCCGGGCACGCGCACATTCACTTCCACCTGTTTCAACCAACGCCGCTCCAGAAACGTGCCGTACCCCAACGCCACCGCCGGCGCCGCCACCACGGCCGATTGAGCCGCCTGCAAAAGGCCGCGCCGCGCCATGTCCGTCGGCCCCGCCCGCCGTCCCATCCAACGCGACAACGCCATCGCCCCCGTCGTCCCACACGCCAGAATCCCCCACAGGATCACCGCCCCGCGCGCCCACGTAAACGCCGGACCCGGCGGCAGATGGCGCCACACCGGCGGAACATTCAATACCAACCCGCTCACACCCAGCGCAGCGCTCACGGCTATCAACCGCCACCACGCCGGAAACCACGCCAACCAAGCACGGTGACAGCCCAGCACCAGAAAGATTCCGAAGATCTCCGGAAGAAATCGAGACAAAGACAACATGAGAACCAACTACCAGTGTATCGGCAGCAATGATCAATTCCATTTCCTGTTTCCGCACCGTCAACCATGAAACCGGCAGTCTTCCTGTTCCTCACCGCCACGCTCGCCCACGCAGGCGTCATCCTCAACGCCCCGGACCCCGGCTCCGGCTTCTTCGACGGCATGTCGGACTACTTCAACTTCGACGGCACCGGCAAAATCGGCAATATCTCCTCCGCCCAATTGCCCGAAACCAACGGCATCGCAACCCGGAAGATCTACGGCTCCGTCTCCATGAAAGGCGGCAACTACGACCCCTATATCGTCATGATCGCCTGGGGCACCGCCTCCGGCTCCTTCGCCGCCGATACCGAAGTCGCCGTCCATTACAACTTCGCCATCTCCCCCAACCCCGCAAATGGCTTGCCCTACTACGTCCAAGGCGAGTTCGCCACCAACGATGTCTATTTCTACACCGAATACACCGACAGTACAAACTGGAAAACCGAGGGCCTCACCGATAGCCTCGCCAGCAACTTTACATACATCATTCCCGCCGGCCTGGAAATCACTGCATGGCGTGTCTCGCTCAGCGTCGGCCAGTACGGCTCGCAGACCGGCCTACCCGGCCTCACCCTCACCATCCCCGCCAACTCCGTCGAACTCGTCGCCCTGCCCTACAACGCTGCCGTCCCCACGGCCCCGGCCGATGTCCCCGAACCCGCCACCCTCGCCCTCACCGCCCTCGGCGTCGCCCTCCTAATCGCCCGCCGTTTGCGCCATCCTGTATGAAGTGAAACTCGCGCTCTTTCTCCTCGCCCTGTCCGTCACCGCCGCCCCGGTACTCCTCAAAGGGGGTCTCGTGTTTGATGGCACCGGCACACCCGCCCGCCGGGCCGACGTGCTTATGAACAACGGCAAAATTGAAGCCGTTGGGCTGAACCTCCAAACGCCCGCCGGAACCACCGCCGTCAACGCCGAAGGCAAGCTCCTCCTCCCCGGCCTCTTCGATCTCCATACCCACGTCAACTACCCCACCGTCGGCGGCTCGAAACAGGACTGGGGCAAGAACCTCAAAGCCTACCTCCGCTCCGGCGTCACCTCCGTCGCCGACTTCGGCACCTACCCGGAAACCTACGAGCCCGTCCGCCGACTCCTCGCCGAAAACAAGTGGCAAGGCCCCCGCGTCCACTTCGCCGTGCGCTTCAGCACCCCCGGCGGCCACGGCGTCGAAGGCGGTCGCGGTGACTTCTTCACAAACGAAGTCCTCACCCCCAAACAGGCCCACGCCGCCATGGCCCGCGTCCTGCCCTACAAGCCTGACGTCGTCAAGATTTTCTCCGACGGCTGGCGCTACGCCCAGGCGCCCGACATGACCAGCATGGAACTCGAAACCATGAAGGCCATCGTCGAAGACGCGCACAAAGCCGGAATCCCCGTACTCACCCACACCGTCACGCTTCCTAAAGGAAAGATCGCCGCCCGCGCCGGCGTCGACGCCATCATGCACGGCATCCAGGACCAACCCGTCGACGACGAACTGATCCAACTGATGAAGCAGAACCACGTCGCCTACGGCCCCACCGCCGCCGTCTACGAACCCCGTGCCGGCTACATCAACGAACCGCTCCTGGAACAACTCCTCGAACCCGCCGCCATCGCATCTCTCAAAAACCGGCCCATGCTCGCCGCCCCCAGCGCGCAACGCATCGCCAAATTCGAACTGCTCAAAAAGAACCTGGCCGCCCTCCACAAAGCCGGCATCACCATCGTCAACGGCACCGACGCCGGCATCGTCGGCACCCATCACGGTTGGGCCTCTCTCCGCGAATTGAAGCTCCTCTCCGGCGCCGGCCTCGGGCCCCTGGAAGCGCTGAAAGCCGCCACCTCCAACGCCGCCAAAACCGTCCGCGACACCAACCGCGGCACCCTCGAGCCGGGCAAAATCGCCGACGTCATCCTCATCGATGGCCGCCCCGATCAGAACATCAACGACATCGATAAGGTCTCGGCAGTCTACCAATCCGGCGCGCTCATCGACCTCCCCGCCCTCTCCACCGCTATCCGCGCCAACGGCCCCACGCCCACTCCCGCCATCCCAGCCCCGGCACTCCTCGATGATTTCGAAGGCCCCGCCAACCGCAGCCAAATTGACACGCGCTGGGTCAATTCCACCGATACCGGCCACGACCGCACCACCATGCTCTACCAGCGCATCCAACGCGCCCCCGGCAATCATGCGCTCTCCTTCACGGCCAACCTGTCAGACTCCACCGCTCCCTACGCCCGCATGAATCTGCCGCTCACCAAAGGCGCCGTCGAACCCATGGACGCCCGCGGCTATGCCGGAGTCGAATTCGATGCCCGCGGCGAAGGTGCCTATGCCCTCCGCATTCAAACCGCCAAATCGAGCTTCGAAGCCACCCCGGTCTGGGCCACCGTCCGCATCCCCTTCGATGCCAAACTCGACCTCGCGCAACTCACCCTGCTGACCTTCGAAATCGCCCGCCCCGGCGGCGAACGCGCGTGGCTCGAACTCGACAATGTCCGTTTCTACAAAGCCGAAACCGCCGCCCTCCTCGAAGAGGAAATCCCCGCCTCACGCAAATACCGCGAAGAAAGCTACGCCCAATTCCAGCGCTTCGCCGCCCGCCTGGAAAAGGAGAAGCCGCAGGAGGACCGCCGTCGTGAATTGGCCAAGGCACTCGGCTATCCCGCCCCCGGCTTCACCGGCGCCGGCCAGCCCCGCATGGAGCAATTCGGTGAAGACAGCGTCGCCACATACTACCGCGCCTGGGTCCCCGTCGCGCCCGACATGGACGTCTACGGCCTCTACCTCGTCCCGAAAAACGCCAAGTTCCCCGCCCCTCTTGTCATCGCCAAGCACGGCGGCGGCGGCTACCCCGAACTCGCCATCTTCAAAGGCGGCGGCAACTACAAGGACATGATCCGCGGCGCCGCAAAGGAAGGCTATGTCGTCTGGGCGCCCATCACGCTGATGCACCCCTTCCGCGATCGCGACAACGGCACCCCCATCCCCCTCGAAGTCCGCCGCGACATGGACGCGCAGTTCCGCAACCTCGGCACCAGCCTCATGGGCGTCGAAACCATGCGCATCTCCCTCTCGCTCGACGCCATGCTCCGCCGGCCCGAAGTCGACCCCAAACGCGTCGCCATGATCGGCCTATCCTACGGCGGCTACTTCACGCTCTACACCATGGCGCTCGACCCGCGCATCAAAGTCGGCGTCGCCAGTTGCTCCTTCCGCGACCGCGAAGCCATGACGAAGGAAATGCCCGCCGGTAAGCAGCCCGAGGGCCGCCCCTTCGATATGACCGGCCCCGATCTTGTCTCCCTCATCGCCCCGCGCGCCCTGCAACTGCAAAACGGCGTCAACGACAAAGGCCTGCCCATCGACATGGTGCGCCACGCCGCCGCCGAAGCCAAGACCCACTACGCCCCCAACGGGCTCTTTGAATTCCAGGAATTCGACGGCGGCCACGAATGGCGCGGAGACATCGCATGGGCCTTCCTGCGCAAGCATCTCTAAAACGCGAGCAACGCGCCTGGTTCATGTACGACTGGGCGAACTCCGCCTACAGTTCGACCGTCGTCACGCTCTTCCTCGGGCCGTACCTAACAGCCATCGCCAAATCCGCCGCCGGCCCCGACGGCTTCATCCACCCCTTCGGCCTGCCCATCGATCCCCGCTCCCTCTGGGGCTACCTCGTCAGCCTCTCCGTCCTCACCCAAGTCCTCATCCTCCCCCTCATCGGAGCCATCGCCGACTACGGCCGCCGCAAGCGCGAAATCCTCGGCGCCCTCGCCTACACTGGCGCCGTCGCAACGATGTGCCTCTTCTTCGTCGAAGGCGCGAACTACCTCCTCGGCGCGGCGTTATTCCTCATCGCCAACCTCACCTTCGGCGCCTCCATGGTGGTCTACAACGCCTTCCTCCCCGAAATCAGCGCGCCCGAAGAACGCGACAACATCTCATCCAAAGGCTGGGGCATCGGCTACCTCGGCGGCGGTCTTTTGCTCGCCCTCAACCTCGCCTTCCTCTCGTTCGCAACAACCCTCGGCATCACCAAAGGCATGGCCGTCCGAATCAGCATGGGCAGCGCCGGCATCTGGTGGGCGCTGTTCACGCTCATCCCCATGGCCGGCCTCAAAAACCGCGGCGCGCAGCGTTCCCTCCCGCCCGGCCAATCACTCTTCAAAGTCGGCTTCCAACAGTTCTCCCACACCATAAAAGGCCTCAAGCGCTACCCCAAAACGCTCCTCTTCCTGGCTGCCTATCTCACCTATAACGACGCCATCCAAACCGTCATCGCCATGGCCGGCCAGTTCGGCTCCGACGAATTGAAAATGCCGATGGAGCAACTCACCCTCGCCATCCTCATGGTCCAGTTCGTCGCCTTCGCCGGCGCGCTGCTCTTCAACTGGATCAGCACCAAATTCACCGCGAAAAGCACCGTGCTAGCGGCGCTAATCATCTGGACCGGCGTCCTCATCTACATCTACGTCTCGGTCTCCACGCCCACGGAGTTCTTCATCATGGCCGCACTCGTCGGCATCGTCATGGGCGGCAGCCAGGCGCTCAGTCGCTCACTCTTCTCCCTCATGATCCCCGAAGGCAAAGAAGCCGAGTACTTTAGCCTCTACGAAATCAGTGACAAGGGCACCAGCTGGCTCGGCCCCCTCGTCTTCGGCCTCGCCCTGCAGATGACCGGCTCCTACCGCCTCGCCGCGCTTTCTCTGGCCATCTTCTTCATCGCCGGCTTCGCCCTGTTGACCCGCGTCAACATTGACGAAGCCGCCGCCGAAGCGCACGCGAAGGCACCATAATCAACCGCTCTTCTTGTCCCCACGCAGCGAACACCCCACGGGGACTGCCCGGGCAGAACCCCCGATACAATGGCCCCAGTCCGGGGTACAGGACTGTACCCCAGACCAGGAACTCCCCCATCACCGCGATACCGCCTACCGCCCCACGTAGGAAACGGTCCGCGAAGTGACGCTCGAATTCCCCGCGGCATCGGTCACCGTCAGCTCAATCACGTAGTCCGTGTAAGCCTGCGCGAACTGCACCGTGATCTTCGGCGTATCAGCCGTCGCCGGGAAGATCCCCGCCGAACCGCCGCTCACCTTCCACTTGTACTGCAACCCCGAACCCACCGACGTGCTCCCATCCAGCGTCATTTCGAACACAGTCGTCGCCCGGTCCGTCGGCGCGATCTTCGCCTCCGTCACCGTCGGCGCCGGCGGCGCAGTAATCCCGTACATCGCAATCGTGCCGCTCGTCTCATTCGCCAACACCAGCATCGGCTGCTTCGTCGGGCTATCGGCCGCCGGAATCACCAGAATCCCTTCCGGAGCCAGATCGCCACCCGTCACCGCCGTCGGATTGCCCTTGAAATCCCGCGACGTCGTGTAATTCACAAACACCGGCTTTTCCGGATCCGTCACGTCATAAACCATCACGCCGCCCATGCGCTCCAAACAGATGAACGCATACATTCTCCCGTTGATTTCGGAGACAACAACACCCTCCGGCTCCGGACCCTTGTTATCGCTCCGGTCGTCCTTCGTGTTGTTCGTACTGCTGACGTTGAAATAGTCCGGCAGGTTCTTCTCGAAGTACCGTTCAAACTGGTCACCGCTATCCCACACCAGCTTCCCGGCCGTGTCCCAAATGCTGAACGAACGCCCGCCCAGAACCAGCAATCGGTCCTGATCCCCGTCGCCATCGGTGTCCCCGCCAAACGTCGTCACCGTCAACCGGCCCAACTGCGCGTTCCCCTTCAACGCCGCCCCATTCGGGAACGCCTTCGCGTCCAGGTTCAACGTCGCCACCCGCGCCTCTTCTGTAAAGTCGCCCCAGTCGCGCGAATCCCCTTCATTCGCGGTAATCAGCCACGTCTTCCCTTTCGCCTGGAAAGCCGCAATTCCGTCCGGCTGATACATTCCCAGCACCGGCCAGTTGGCGATGTTGATCGCGTTATCCCGGTCGCTCGCATCGATCCCATTTCCCGGCAGATTGTGGTCTTTAAACCCTAGCCCAGCCAACTTCGTGAACTTGCCCGCCGCGATGTCCAGAATCCCAATCGCGTTGTTCTCCTGCAGCGTCACAAACGCCGTCTTCGAATCCGCCGCCACCGCAATATACTCCGGCTCCAGGTCCTGCGCCACGCTCGCGTTCCGCCCGTAAATGCGAATCGACGCGTCCAGCTCTTCTCTCTTAAACGCCTTGAAATCCGCCGTCCGCACAGCCGATTGCCCAATGCCGATCACCCCGTTGCTCACATCGATGATCGACACCGACCCTTCCGGATCTTCCTTGTAATTCAAGCTCGGCTCACCTTCGTTCGCCGTCAGCACATACTTCCCATCCGGCGTAAACGTAACCATGTCCGGCTGCGCGCCCACGCGCACCGCGCCCTGCAGATTTCCCGTCGCGTCATAGAACAATACGCTGCCCGGATTCGTCTTCGGATCGGCCTCCACCGCGACGGCCACAATCCCGTTCTTCACCGCTACACTATTGGCAACCTTGCCATAAATCGCGGGGATAAAAATCCGAAACACCGCCACCGGCTTCGCGGGATTGGAAATATCCACCCCTTCCACCGCCGGCACGTAGGCGTTCGTAAAAAACAGCCGTTTCGTCGCCGGGTCATACGCGGCAATCTCCGCCGCCCCCTGGTCAAAAACACCGGTGCTGACACCGCCCAGCTTCTCAATCTTAAAGGTCTGTGCGAACGCGGCCCCTACACAGAGCACGCACAATAGGAATCTTTGCATCCCTAAACGAATATCAACAGGGCTTTACAATTCCATCAATTCCCTGTATCACCTCTATGAATTCTGCAACAACGGCTCGTCAAGACGCACCACCACCCGCCCCCGCACCTGCCCCGCCAACACCCGCCCCGCATACTCCGGCAACTCCGCCAACCCAATCTCCGCCGTCAACGAATCCAACAACCCAACATCCAATCCCTCCGCCAACAACCCCCAAATCCGCCGCCGCTCAGAATTAGCAACCTCCACCGAATTCACACCCAACAAACTCACACCCCGCAAAATAAAGGGAAACACCGTAGTATTCAACGAAACGCCCCCAGCCAACCCACAAGCCGCCACCGCGCCCCCCTGCCCCATCGTCCGGATCAACCCGGCCAGCGTATCCCCGCCCACCGTATCAACCGCCCCACTCCACCGCTCACTCTCCATCGGCCGCGTCGCCGGTGCCGACAATTCCGCCCGGTCCATCACCTCCGCCGCCCCCAAACCCTGCAAATACGCAGCCTCCTCCAGCCGTCCCGTACTCGCCACCACCCGGTATCCCTTCCGTGCCAACAGCGCCACCGCAATCGACCCCACACCCCCAGCCGCGCCAGTCACCACCACATCCCGCCCATCCGGCCGCAACCCGTGCCGCTCCAAAGCATCCACGCACTGCATCGCCGTAAACCCGGCCGTCCCAATCGCCATCGCCTGCCGCAACGAAAAAACCGCCGGCAACGGCACCACAAACGAAGCCGGCACCCGCGCCACCTCCGCATACCCGCCCCAATACTTCTCGCTCAACCCGCACCCCGTCACAACAACCGCATCCCCCACCGCAAAATCAGCCGAAACCGACTCCTCCACCACCCCCGCCAAATCAATCCCCGGCACCATCGGGAACGTTCGAATGACGCCTGGCGATCCCGTCATCGCCAGGCCGTCTTTGTAATTCAAGCTCGACCAGTGCACACGAATCCGCACGTCGCCCGCGGGCAACCACGCATCATCGATCTCTCCAAAACGGCTCTCAATCCGGCCGTCGGATTTCGTCGCCAGCCAGCCACGCATAGCGAAACCCTACTTCTTCTTCGCCTTCGACTTCTGGCCCATCGTGAAGTAGTTTACTTCGCTCATATAAACGAAGTCCGCCTTCTCCACAATCTTCCCGTCCACTTCGGAAGCCTTGCGAGCGGCCTGCCATTCCGGATCCGCCTGGAACGCCTTCCAAGAAGCTTCACGCGCTTCCCGACTCGGGTACGCCAACACATAAATCAGGTCCTTCTCCGAACCCTTCTCTTTATCAGTGGGGCCCCAGAAACCAACCACTTCCATTCCGTGCTTTTCAAACAACGCAATCGTGTGCTTCCGGAACCGGTCATGCACGTTTTCCAACTTGCCCGGCATGGCATGGTAAATCCGAAGTTCATAGAGCTTCCCCGTCGTCTTCAACGAAGGCGAAGGAGCAGGAGTCTGAGCGAAAGAGGTGGCCACAAAGGCCGTGCAGAACAGTAGCAGCGTACGCATAGGTTTCGAGTATATCGCCCCGGCTACAATGAAGTCTCCCGCATGCAGGACGCACTTCTCAGCGCGCTCGCCCAAGGAGCCCTCCTCCTCACCGCCAACCGCCGCCTCGCCCGCCACTGGCGCATCGTCTACGACGAACAACAGAAGGCCAACGGAGCCACCGCCTGGCCCGCCCCCGCCATCCGCGCCTGGCCCGATTGGGTCACCGAATCCATCGACTCGCTCTTCCCCGATCACCTCATCCCCACCCCCTTCGCCGAACGCCGCGGCTGGTTCAAAATCATCAACGCCGGCCCCCTCCTCGATCAACAAGCCACCGCCGATGGCGCCGCCCAGGCCTGGGCCCTCTGCCAGCAATACGAACTCCCCCTCGCCCACCCGTCCTTCGATCAAACCGACGACACCGCCAAGTTCCGCGACTGGGCCCAGGACTTCGAACGCCGCGCCAAGAAGAACAACTGGCTCCCCGCCGCCCGCCGTGAACAGTGGCTCGCCGAACATCTCCCGCTCACCATCCGCGAAGTCTGGCTCGATGGCTTCGACGAAACCACCCCCGCCCAGCGCACCCTCATCAACAAGCTCAACCACCGCGTCTACGAATCCGCCACCCGCCCCGCAGGCAACATCCAGCGCGCCCACTACGCCGACGCCACCGCCGAAATCCACGCCGCCGCACGCTGGGCCCGCACCCTCCTCGAACGCGGCGAAGCAAAGTCCATCGGCATCGTCGTCCAAAAACTTGCCGACCTCCGCCCCTCCGTCGAAGCCATCTTCGAAGACACCCTCGGCGCGCCCCTCTTCAACATCTCCCTCGGCCGCCCGCTCACCGAATGGCCCATCATCGCCGATGCTCTGCTCCTCCTCCGCTGGCTCGCCCGCCCGCTCGACATCGGCAGCGCCGGCGTCCTCCTCCGCTCCCCGTTCCTAAAAGATGCCGACGCCGAACGCGCCGCCCGTGCCCAATACGACGTCGCCCTCCGTGCCAATAACGTCCTGGAACTAACCCCCCAAGGCCCGCCCCTATTGGCCGAAGCCCTCCGCCAGGCCCAAGCTCAAATCGACGCCCAACCCCGCCAGCAATCCCCCGGCGCCTGGGCCCGCCAAATCCCGGCAATTCTCGAAGCCGCCGGCTGGCCCGGCAGCCGCACCCAGTCCAGCCCCGAACGCCAGGCCCTCGCCCGCTGGCAACAGACCCTCCGCGAGTTCGCCGCCCTCGATATGGTCGAACCCTCCCTCCCCTTCGCCCAGGCAATTTCGCTCCTGAACGACCTCGCCAAAGAAGCCATCTTCCAGCCCGAAACCGCCGAGATGCCCATCCAAATCCTCGAAGCCCTCCAAGCCGCCGGCTCCCGCTTCGACGCCCTCTGGGCCATGGGCATGACCGACACCGTCTGGCCCGCCCCCGCCAAACCCAACCCATTTATCCCCCGCATCCTCCAACGCGAATTCGACTTCCCCCACGCCACCCCCGAACGCGAACTCCGCTTCGCCCGCGAAGTTACCGACCGTCTTCTCCGCAGCGCCAACACCGTGATCTTCAGCCACCCCGAACGCGACGGCGACGAAGAACTCCGCCCCAGCCGCCTAATCCTCGAATACCCCGAAATCCCCCCGGAATCGAACGAATACCCCGGTTACGCCATCGCCGCGCCGCTCGAAGAAACCGCCGACACCACCGCCCCGGCGCTAACAAAAGACACCCCCGTCCGCGGCGGCACCGGCATCCTCGCCTGGCAATCGGTGTGCCCCTTCCAAGCCTTCGCCCGCGTGCGCCTCAAAGCGGAAGTGTGGGAGGAACCCGAACCCGGCCTCTCCGCGCTCGAACGCGGCAACGCCCTCCACGGCGCGCTGGCAGCGTTGTGGAATCGCTTCAAAACCCGCGATGCCCTCGCCAGAATCGGCGAAATGGACCGCCGAGAAGCCATCACCGAAGCTGCCCAAACCGGCCTCAACACCCTCCCCGCCAACGGTCGCGAACGTCTGTTGGAACTCGAGCAGATCCGCCTCGAAGCCGTGCTCGCCGATTGGATCGAACTCGATTTCGAGCGCGACAACTTCACCGTCGAGGCGATCGAAAGTGAAGTCAAACTCGGCCTCCCGCTCAAAGCCCGCGCCGACCGCATCGACCGTCTCCCCACCGGCGAACTCGTCCTCATCGACTACAAAAGCACCGCCCCCAGCAAGAAGGTGTGGAGCGGCGACCGCCCCGACAATCTCCAACTCCCCCTCTACGCCACGTCGCTTCCGGAGACCCCAAGTGCCATCGTCTTCGCCCAACTCAAACGCGGCGAACACAAGTTCGACGGCCTGGCCGCGGCCGAAGGCCTGATGCCCGGCGTCAAGCCGCCACAACAAGGCTGGCCCGAACAGCTACAGGAGTGGCGCGAAACCATCGCCAAAATCTGGAAGGAGTTCGAAGACGGCCGCGCCGACGTCGACCCAAAGGACAACGGCAAACCCTGCCGCCAGTGCCATCTCCACTCCCTCTGCCGCGTCTACGACACCACCATCCAGCCCAACACCGACGACGCTACACAAAGCGACCGATGATTTCCCCCGCCCTCGCCCGTCTATATCAACATAGGAGCCACTCCCATGGAATTAACGAACCGAGACCTCACCATCACCCGCTTAATCGACGCCCCGCCCGAAGCCGTCTTCAAATGCTGGACCACCCCCAGTCTCATCACAAAATGGTTCACACCGCCCCCCTATGAGACCATCCGCGCCGAAATCGACCTCCGCCCCGGCGGCAGCAGCCTCATCGTCATGCGCAGCCCCGAAGGCGTCGAAATCCCCAACCCCGGCATCTACCTCGAAGTCATCCCCAACGAAAAAATCGTCGCCACCGACGCCTACACCGCCGCCTGGGAACCCTCCCCAAAACCCTTCATGACCCTCATCCTCACCTTCGAAAACGTCAACGGCAAAACCCAATACACCGCCATCGCCCGCCACTGGTCCGTCGCCGACCGCGAAGCCCACGAAAACATGGGTTTCCACACCGACTGGGGCATCGCGACAGATCAACTCGCCGCCCTCGCCGCCACACTCTAATGCTCCTCCTCGCCCTTGCAATCGCCATGGCCAACCCCGCCCTCACCCTCCGCGCCGAATGCAAGGGCACCCCCAGCCCCACAGCCGACCTCTTCCTCACCCTGACAATCACCAACACCACCAACGCCCCCATCCCCTTCCCCCTCGAATACCTCCAAAAAACCGGCCCGTCCATCAAACTAACCGACACCCGCACGCAACAACACACCTACCTCCGCACCAACCTCGCTCCCCAGGAACTCCGCCAAAAAAACACCCAAATCCCACCCCACAAATCCGTCACCCTCGAATGGCTCATCCACCCCATCGAACTCGAACAATTCGGCACGCCGATCGACCTCACCGCCACCATCACCCTGGAATCCCTGACCACCACCATCCCCATCAAGTCGAAATAATCCCAAACACATTCCCCTCCGGATCCACCCCATCCACGCCCCCCCACGGCCGCCGCAACAACCGCACGCCCAACCCCTCCAGCCGCGCCACGTCCCCGTCAAAAACCAACTTGATCGGCGTCTCCTCCCGCACCGGACCCACCTCCCAATCCCCCTCCACCCCGTGCAACCCAAACCCCTCAAACTCCACCCACCCCTCAGACTCCCCCTTCACCGCCAGCCCCATCACATCCCGGTAAAAAGTCGTCATCCCCACCAGATCCCGCACAAAAATCATTGCCA
Organism: Acidobacteriota bacterium; assembly: GCA_947470805.1. Classification (GTDB taxonomy): domain Bacteria; phylum Acidobacteriota; class Terriglobia; order Bryobacterales; family Bryobacteraceae. The sequence goes on from CANIVU010000079.1 coordinate 30,935, forward strand.
TCCGAATCGCCATAATTCCCAGCCTACCCCGAACTCCTTACAACTTCCTTACATCTTTCCCGCCACAATGCCCCACTCTCAACCAAGAGGTAAACCATGAAAACACTATCAGCACTCACACTCATCTTCTTCGGAGGCGCCTTTTCGGCGTCTGCAATCTCCTGCGGCACAGTCGCCACCCCCGGCGCCTGCACGCTAAACGTCAACAATCAGGTTCAGTACACCTTCAGCAACTTCGCCTTCGTCACCAATTCCAACTCCGGCGGCGCCCCGCTCGTCGCCGCCGATAACATCAATCTCAACCTGATCACTGGTGGCGGCCTCTCCGGTATCCTCCAAGTGAGCAAAGCCACCACCACCGCCAATCCCAACGTCGTCTTCCTGGCCAACAGCGGCGGCGTTTCCACGTTCTCCTTCAGCTACGACCTCTCCATCGCCGCCATCGGCGCCGGCACCGTCAACCTGATCAACCCCGCCAGCGTCGAACTCAACACAAGTTCCTTCACCAACAATGGCTCCGGCGCCGTCCAACTCGTCCTCTCCGGCGCACCCACCTGCCAGGCAATCACCACCTCCACGCTCGACATCTGCACGCTGCCCGCCGGCACTACCACCACGTTGAGCACCGGCAATATCATCGCCCTCGCCGGTAACTCGGGCAATGTCAGCATCGGCACTTTCAGCAATATCTACAACGCCAGCTTCACGCCCGACCCCCAAACCAGCGTCCCCGAACCCTCCTCCTACGCTCTCTTCGGTGCCGGCCTCGCCGCCATCGGCTACCTCCGCCGCCGCCAATGACAACATCGCCAGCCCATTCGCGCCTAACCGTGTATGGGCTGGTTACTTTCTCTCTCCGCCGCCGTCGTCGCCGCCATCGCCGGCTGCCTCCTCGCCTTCTACATCGGCGAGAAATGCGTTACCTGGTATCGCATTAGCAGCTTCGAAGGCGGCTCCGGCTACGCCGTCATCTTCATGTCCCTGGGAGGCCTCCTCGCCGGCTTCCTCCTCGGCTTCGCGGTAGCGAAATCGTTCGGCACCGGCTTCCTCAACGGCACCGGCCTCGCCCTCGCCGCCGTCGCCGCCGTCTCCGGCGTAGTCTATGTCCTCGCCCGCATGGGTGGCGACGTCCCGCCCGAACTCAACGGCGACAGTCTCCACCTCCAAGTCGAAATGCGCATGGCCCCCGGCTGGCAACCCTCGCATCTGGCCCAAGCCGGCCAAAACTACTGCCTGCTGACATCCCTCGCCGGCGGCAACCAGCGCCGCCGCCCTCGCCACGGGACACTCGATTTCGAAAAGGCCACCCAACAGGACGGCCGCTGGATCGTCCCCTGCCAAGTCCCCATCCACTCCACCCGCGCCCCTCTCCTCGTTAGCCTCCACCTCGGCAACAAGTCCAATCTCGAATTCGTCTCGCCCCTGCCATCCCAGCCCACCGCCGCCAACGAGCAGTGGGCCCCCTGGTCCTCCACCGGTTTCGCCCAACCCCAAACCACCGGCTACGAATACCGCGTCCGCGTGCAGCGCGACGACGTGGTCCGCGCCGAGCGCCAAGCCGCCGAAACAGCGGCGTATGAAAACCGCCAACGCGACTTCGCCGCCCTCAACGAATCGTCCCCGCTCAAAGCCTGGCTGCCCTTCGCCAACTCCTACAACAGCGACGACATCTCCGGCCGTGCCCAGCGCTACCTCGCCACCCGCCTCCCCGAATTCGAAGCGCTCCTAACCGACCCCGACCCCGCCATCGTCCTCGGAGCCCTCAAAGCCCTGCTATACCACCAGACATTCCCCGACACGCTCACCCCAGCCATCATCGCCTCCGGCCGCGCCGTCCTCCCGCTTATCGAAAAGGCGAAGCAAGCCAAGGACCCCGAAGACCCCGACAAGCTCACCGAAAAGCAGGCCCGCGAGTTCGTCGAAATCTGGAAGTCGGTAGCCGAAAAGACGAACGCCCCCACGGACAAAGTGAAGACGGAGATCGGCGTCGCCGCCGCCTACGCCAAGCAAGGCGACATGCAGGACCTGGCCCTCGCCATGCGCTAGCCCACGCCATCGCTACAACGGCGCCTTCTCCGCCACCAATCGAACCAACCGCAACGGCTTCCGCGCCCACTCATGCTCGGCCACTACGTCCTCGTACTTCCGAATCACAAACCCATCAAAAATCCGCAACAACTCATTGGTCTCATACTCAAAACCCATACCGCCCGCCTCCTTGTGAGCGCACTCCACCACCACCACGCCGCCCGGCCGCAACGCCTCCCGAATCCGATACACACTCCGCTTCTCAAGCGGATAAATCAGAGCAATCAAATCCCACTGTCCCACGCCAAAATCAAACTCCTCATCCGAAGCTAAAACGGCATTCAACTTCACCCCCGCCCTCCGCGCCTGGGCCAACCCGGCCGCCGAAGTATCAAACCCCGTCACATCCCAACCCAGCTTCGCCAAATACACCGCATTCCTTCCCTGCCCCATCCCCACATCCAACGCCCGCCCCGGCTTCCGCCCCTTCACCGCCTCCACCAACAACGCATTCGGAGCCCGCAAAAAACCCGCCCCCGCGTCCCCATAAATCGAGTCATAAAACACACCCTCATCCCGCGACGCAATGACCGACAGTATCCGCCCCGCCTCCCCCGGCGGCACGCCATCTGCGACCAACTTCGCCCGATACCGTTCCATCGCCACCGCCCACGGCAACGCCCCATTCGCCGGCACCTTCCGCCAATTCAAAAAGGCAGCATACGCTGCGCCCCCATCCACCTGCGCAAACAAGGCGGCAAAACACAGCAGCAAACAAATCACGAGGCGCAACATCCCCCCCAGTGTATAAAGGAACAAAGCATGCCCCCGGCCCTCTTCCTCCTAGCGACAGTCCTCATCCGCGGCCCCGAGTTCCGCTACGGAGACCCTTTCAACTGCGCCAATCCAGCCGCCAAAAACTGGATCGTCACCATCCACCCCACCACCAAAGCCGAAACCGTCATCTTTGATCAGCCCATCGACGGCTTCTGCATCTTCGAGCAAGCCCAACTCTCTCCCGACGGCTCAAAACTCTATCTCATCATCCCCACCTACGCCACCGCCAGCACCCTCGCCGTCGTCCAACTCCCCGCCAAAACCATCACCAAAATCCCCGGCGTCAACTTCGTCCACATCATCGAAACCGGCCCTCACCGCAGCGACCTCATCTACCAAAAGCGCGTCCTGAAGTCCGTCGTCACCTACCCCTTCTTCCACGCCCATCCCAACGGTCAGCCGATCCGCGAAATCTCGGAGGAGCAAGACCCGGACCGAGCCCCCATCCTAGCCAAATATCTGCGCCGCATCGGCGGGACGATCACCTTCGACGGCCGCAAGCTGCCCTAACAAATCTCCTCCCCGCAAACAATCCGGTGCCCATCCGGCGTCGTCAACCCAAACTCCCGCAACCCCCACGGCTTATTGGTCGGCCGCGAAGTCACCATCGCCCCCTTCCCCACAAACTCCTCATACAGCGCATCCACGCCAGTCACATTCCAATACGCATAATACGAGTGATTTCCCAACTCCCCCGCCGGCCGTTCACCGATACACTCCCCCAACATCACCCGAAAGCAATCCCGCGTCAGAAAGCTCCACCCCTCCGCCCGAATCGGATCCTCCCGAAACCCCAGCACATCGACGTAGTACCGCGTCGAAACCGCCAAATCACAAACCGCCAGCACACACCGCGAATTGACAATAGCCGCCATGCCCAATTCTCCCCCAAACCTTCTCCAGCCGAGCTCTCCCAAAATTTTCGCATCAGCCGGATCCATTCTGGGCAGCACACTCCGATGCATCAAGGACCTGCTCGGACACACTGCCACCCTCCAGGAGGACTGGGCGCGCGAAGCCCCCCTAAACCCTCTGTGTATCCGGCTTAGGAATAAGCGGCGCCGCGCCGTCAATCCGCGCAGATCGCCAGCCCTGGAGCGCAGCATTTACCGGTAGGACAATTGACCCACCCAATAAGTGCTGCCAGAGCCACGCCCGTAACCACCGCGCTAGAATACGGGCATGCGGAACGAGTTTACGGCGATTGTCGAGCAGGACGGCCCATGGTTCATTGCCTATTGCGCGGAGGTGCCTGGAGCCAACGGACAGGGTGAAACTCGCGAAGAGTGTCTCGCAAATCTGCGGCAGGCAATCGCGCTCATCCTCGAGTACCGCCGCGACGAGTCGTTGCGGTCCCTCCCCCCAGACGCCAGACAGGAACTCGTCATCGTCGGATGAAGCGCGACACCTTGCTTCGTCACCTTCGGCGTCACGGCTGCGTGATTCGCCGCGAGGGGAAGGAGCATACAATCTGGGAGAACCCACAAACCGGTCACGCCGAAGCCGTGCCGCGCCATGTCGAGATTGCAAATGTGCTGGCGAAACGAATCTGCCGCAGGCTTTCCATCGCCGATCCACCCGGGTAGCTGTAGTCATGAACGCAACCTCGCCAGCCGCCACGAGAGACGAACTGGCTAACAAACGGAGTGCTCCTCCAGCCGAAGTGTGGACATTCAGAGATCTCGCCGGTCGAATCGCCTGGCTGGGCACGTCAGAGAACGATCTTCATCCTTCGCCCGACTCGATATCTGCGCTGTCCCTAACCAACTGGGTTCGGCGCAGACGTTCTAAGAATCCCCCCCCAACCACGCTACCCTAAAATCACCCATGCCCCCGCCCGACGCCGCCACCCGCGAACGCGCCCTCGACATCTCCGAATCCTTCCTCGTCCAGGCCCCCGCCGGCTCCGGCAAAACCGAACTCCTCACCCAACGTTTCCTCGCCCTCCTATCAACAGTCGAAAACCCCGAAGCTATCGTAGCCATCACCTTCACCCGCAAAGCCGCCGGCGAAATGCGCACCCGCATCACCGGCGCCCTCCAAAAAGCCCAGTGCCCACAACCCGCCGAACCCCACGCCCAACGCACCTGGCAACTCGCCCACGCCGCCCTCTCCCGTGACGCCCAACTCCAATGGGGCCTCCTCGAAAACCCCTCCCGCCTCCGCATCCTCACACTCGACTCCCTCTGCGCCTCCCTCACCTCCCAAATGCCCTGGCTCAGCCGCATGGGCGGCCCGCCCGCCTTGGCCGACGACCCCTCCACCCTCCACCACGAAGCCGCCCTCAAAACCCTCGCCTGCCTCGAGCAACCCGACATCTATCAGCACGAACTCACCACCCTCCTCCTCCACCTCGACAACAACCTCCCCCGCGTCGCCGAGCTCCTCATGCACATGCTCGGCCGCCGCGACCAATGGCTCCGCCACATCGCCAGCGGCCTCAACCGCCAACACCTCGAAGCCAGCCTCAAAGCCATCTCCGACGCCGCCGTCAACCGCGTCCGCCACCGCGTCCCCTTCAACGCCTGGGACCTCCTCGCCTACGCCCAACTCACCCCCGATACCGACGACGCCCTCACTCGCCACCAGGCCCTCGCCGACTTCCTCCTCACCAAAGAAGGCAACCCCCGCAGCCGCATCACCAAGAACGAAGGCTTCCCCCCCAAGGACCCCCGCAAGCCCGAAATGGAGTCGCTCTGCCGCAACCTCGACCCCCATTTCGCCACCGACCTCCACGCCCTCCGCCTCGCCCCGCCCGCCCACTACACCGACAAACAATGGGGCATCATTGAAGCCCTCGAAGGCGTCCTGAAACTCGCCGTCGCCCAACTCCGCATCGTCTTCCAGGAACGCCGCACAACCGACTTCGTCGAACTCACCCTCAGCGCCACCCAGGCCCTCGGCACCGACGCCGAACCCACCCCCCTCGCCTACGCCCTCGACTTCAAAATCCAGCACCTCCTCCTCGACGAATTCCAGGACACGTCCCGCAGCAAACTGGCCCTGTTGGAACGAGTCATCGCCGACTGGGCCCCCGGCGACGGCCGCACCGTCTTCGCCGTCGGCGACCCCATGCAAAGCATCTACAGCTTCCAGGAAGCCGACGTGTCTTTGTTCGAACAGTGCCGCCGCAAAGGCCTCGGCCGCCTGCCCCTGGAATCGCTAACCCTAAGAGCCAACTTCCGCTCCACCAGCAATCTGGTCGACTGGTTCAACGCAACATTCCCCAAGGTCCTGGCCCCCGAAGACGACCCCACCAGCGGCGCCGTCGCCTACTCCCCCAGCGCCGCCCAACGCGATCCCATCGACGGCCCGCCCGTCCTCTGCCACCCCGTCACCGCCGAAACCGAACCCGCCGCCATCGCCGACGTCGTCGAATCCGCCGAAGGCAAAGTCGCCATCCTCGTCCGCCGCCGTGCCGACGCCCACGCCATCGTCACCGAACTCCGCCGCCGCAACATCCTCTTCCAGGCCGTCGAAATGGATCCCCTCGCCGAACGGTCCATCGTCCAGGACCTCCGCGCCCTCACCCGCGCCCTCCTCCACCCGGCCGACCGCGTCTCCTGGCTCGCCATCCTCCGCGCCCCCTGGTGCGGCCTCGAACTCGCCGAACTCACCAAAACCGCGCAATTCCCCGTAATTCCCGAAGCGCTATCCACGGCGAGCCATCCGCGACTCCAACGCATCGCCCCCATCCTGCGAACAGCGTTAACGGAGTCCCGCCGCCGCAGCCTCCGCCGCCACGTCGAAGAAACCTGGCGCGCCCTCGGCGGCCCCGCCTGCCTCCGCGACAAAGCCGAAGAGGTCGACGCCCAAACGTTCTTCACCCTCCTCGACACCCTCGACCAAGCCAGCGACCTCCCCGACTTCACCACCCTCGACGAAGCACTCCAAAAGCTCAACGCCGCCCCCGACCCCAACGCCCCCGACCGTGTGCAGGTAATGACCATGCACAAATCCAAAGGGCTCGAATTCGACAACGTCATCCTCCCCTGCCTCTCAACGAAGCCGCGCGCCGGCAACAGCCCCCTCCTCCGCTGGAGCGAGATGGAAGATCTGGTGATCGGGACCATCCGCGAAACCGGTTCCGACCGCGACGCCGTCTACGACTACCTCGGCGTCCACGAGCGCCGCAAGGCCGACCACGAATCCGGCCGTCTCCTCTACGTAGCCACAACCAGAGCAAAAAAGCGCCTCCACCTTTTTGGCGAAAAGGACGAAAAGGGCAGCTTCCTGGCACGCCTCTGGCACGCCGTAGGCGACCAATTCCCTGCTCCGTCCGCCGCGATGCCATCCGCGCCCACAGTGCCCATCAGCCGCGGAGTCCCCCTCCGCCGAGTCCCCGAAAACTTCGAGATCCCCCAACCCCAACCGGCCCTGGCGTGGAAAGTCGAAGACCGCACCGGCGACGAAGCGCTGGACGTATACACCGCCGACAACGAGACCTACCGGATCATCGGAACGCTGGTCCACCGCGTGTTGCAGCTAATCGCCCAACAAGGCTGGAGCGAGGATCGCGAAGCCGCAATCCGGACCCAGTTATCCGCAATGGGAGTCCCCCGCAACGAACTCGACTCCGCAACCGAAAGAACGTTGGAAGTCATCCGCCAGACGCTGACCAGCGACCGAGGCCGCTGGATCTTACAAGAGCACGAAGAAGCAGTCAACGAATGGGAAGTAAGTGGAGTCTTCGGCAATAACATCTACAGCCGCAAGTTAGACCGATCATTCATAGCCGATGGCGTCCGCTGGATCGTCGACTACAAAACCGGCGGCAACCATGACCAATACCGAGCCCAACTGGAGCAATACGCCGAACTAATCAGCCGCCTGGACCACCGCCCAATCAAACTCGGCCTCTACTTCCCCCTAACCGGCGCCTGGCACGAATGGACCCCCTCGACCCAATCCCCAGCGACCCAAACCCTCCGCCCGCCCTCCCCCTAAGCACAAAGGGAGCAGACCGCCGTCCGCCCAGACCTCTCGCACACCAATCGAGGCCGCCCAACCAACAACGCCACGCGCACCCAGACCCACACCTAGACACGACAGCCCCATCCGCCCGGTCACGCCCGCCCGGGAGCGCCCGCAGACCGCCAGCCACCCCAGACCCGCAAACCCCGCGCGCCAGCCCTACCCTGCCGCACCGCGCCGCTTCTGCCGGTTACGGGAAAACCCTACCAGCTGGCAAAGCACTGACCGCGAACAGCCCAGCCACTCACACCTCGTCGGCACCCGAAGCCGGGCGCCGTCTCAGTATGCGTTTTACGGAAACATCCTAGCCTCTACCGCCGTTCGGCCAGCAGGATCAGCGACTGGCCCAACGGCAGATTGACCCCGGCGGGCAGCAACTTCGACTCCATCGCCAACGGGCCGTAGAGCAACTTGTCCAGCCACGGCGAAACAGGCTGCACACCGCTCTCGGGATCACCGCCCAGAAGGGGCTCGATCACCCGGAACTTCAACAGCGCGACTGGCAACAACAAGGAGTTCGCGTACGTGCAGCGCAGCACTTTAAACCCTGTATCTTCAGCCAGTTGCATCAATCGAGACCGGGTAAATCGCTGCCGCTCCATCGCGTGAATCGAGTGGTGGCTCTTCAGAATATCCAGCGCCGAGGCCCGCAATGCCAGGAACCCGCCCGGCTTCAGTACCCGGTGGAACTCCTCCATTGGCCGGCGCTCATCGCCGAGCGGCATATGGACAATCACGTCCATACTCACCACCGCGTCGAAGGCCGCATCTTTATACGGCAACGACTGGATATCGCCCTGCGTTAAGTGATTGATTCCCAACCCCTTACCGTACTCCAGCCCCTCCCACCCGAGGTCCAATGGGAACATCGGCCAGCGGTACCGCTGGGCCAGCGCCTGGGCAAAGTGCCCGGTCCCGCATCCGGCTTCGAGCACCCGTCCGAACTGCCGCTGTTTCGCCACCGGATCCAATAACCCGAACATTATGTGGCGCATACCGCGATACCACCAGAAGTCGTTCTCGGCTTTGGCGATGTTGGCGAACTCAGCCGGATTCATCATGGCAGATAGTGCTCCCGGTGCTCGCGATAGTACTCCAATGTCAGACGGGCGCCAGTCGCGAATGGCACCTTTGGAACCCAACCTAACATCTCTCGAATGAACGAGTTATCGGTGGAGAAGCTGCCGATATCAATCGACTTATGGCCGTCCGGGAAGGGCCGGAAGCGCAGCGCGCCGCCGCCTTCGGCCACCAGAATCCTGGCCATCTCTGCTAGCGGCAACGCCTCCAAACCACCGGCATTCATGTTGGTGTTGGGCAGAGCCTTCTGGGCCCCCGCTAAGAGACAAGCATCAACAATATCATCAACATACACGGGGTCGCGGAGCTGCTGGCCATCACCGAACACCTCGATATCCTCCCCGTTCAGAGCACGGCGGAAGAAGTGGCCCAGCACGCCTTGTTCGGGAATGTTCAGCGCCATGCGCGGACCGTAGATGTTAGTCAGGCGGAGAATGGTCGCGTCGAGTTCGCCGCGGGCTGTCAGGAGGCGGTGGTAGGAGGCGGCGGCGTGTTTATGTATCCCATTGAAATCAATGGGGTTAATCGGATGAGACTCGTTGATCGGGAGGTACTGCGGGACCCCATATACCTGGCGGGTGGAGGCATAAACAACCTTCACTCCCGGGCAGATATCGCGCAGCGCCAGCAGGAATCGGAGTTGCGATGTAGTGTTCAATTCCAGATCGCGCACCGGATCGCGCATGCTGTTGATGTGGCTGATCTCGCCAGCCATGTTGAACACCACATCGGTGCCCACTACGGCGGAGTGGTACGCGGAAAGTGCACCGATATCGTCGTTTATGACGTCAATTTGCGCTAAAAACGGTGCTAAATTGCGCCTGTTTGCACCACACCCGCGCACGGTGGAATCGAGCACGGTGACCGAGGCGCCTTCGCGCGCCAGCCGGACGGCCAGATTGCTGCCGATGAATCCCAGCCCACCCGTGACCAGGACCCGTTTCCCCGAGTAGTTCATTGCAATTGTCTTTAGTCTATCGCTTCCAGAGTCCGGGCGGCTTCGAGCAATAGATGAGCCCCGATGGCGGGGTGCGGATGGCGCTGGTAAAACGCACGGATGTGGACCTCGACATCTTCCCAGGCGGAGATGATGGAACGGTAGACAATGGCCGGGTCGCCGCTGGCGCGCTGGCGCCAGCCCTGGATCTGGACACAGAAACGGACAAAGGCGGTGATGAGGCGCATTTCGTTGGCGAACAGGAGGTGGAGGAACTGGTCGCCGCGGCGGTAGCGGTTGACGATGGCTTCCACCTTGTTGGGCCTGTAGCTGTTGCGATAGCGAGGCTCAGCGCCGTGCCGGGTGAGGATCTGCCAGACCTCGGCCAGGCGGGGCTCCAGGCGCGAGCACATGCCACCGAAGGATCGCTCGAGGAGCCGGGAGTTGAGAACGTCGACACCGAGCTGGTCGACGTGGCGGCCGACGACGGGGGAGGCGGCGCTCCAGGCGAGCAGTGCCATGGAGTGGGGGCGGTCTTCGAGCTGGTCCATGGTCTGGAGGTGGGCGGCGGGCACGGTGGCGCGGAGCGCGGATTGAATGGAGACGGCGACGGCTTTGTAGGCGCGGTCGTAGTTGTGCGACCGTTCTTCCGGGGCGTCGGCGAGCCCGCCACGGCGGGCGCAGGCATGACGCGAGGCGAGCGGTTGGCGGAGGAGCGGGGAGCCGGGCGATTCGGCAATCAGGCTAAGCGGCGTCGTGTCCCCGGTGATGGCGCGGCAGATCAGGACGAGCGCCTGGTGGGTGGCCTGGGTGGCGAGCGACTGGGCGTCGTCCCAGTGGGTGGCGACGAGTCGGCCGAGGGCGGATTGGCGGAAGCGGAGGCCGGCGAACCATTCCGGCAGTTCGGGATCGAGGGAGGCGCGGTAGGGCGGCAGGTGTAGTTCCACCGATGGCAGCCCGACTGCGCGGACGGCCGTTTGGACGCAAGGGGGCAGCCGTTCGATGGAATCGAGCGACTGAGATACTGGCGAAACGAGAACGCGCGACGGCGTCTCACGGACCCAATGCAGATGCACCTGCGGGTCCAGGGTGTACCGGTGAGACATGGTAAATCCTAGCGCCCCGATTCTAGCAATCGAAAATCGAAAAACGGATCGGGGTCCGCGCGGATGGCGCGCCGACGGTGGGAGGAAGTGGCTTATTGTCTATCGATTGCAGAGATCTTAAATTTATTTTCAAGTCTTGTGACTGACTTTTCCACAGAAGTCATTTTTCGCACATTTTGAAGGGCGCGATGGCAGAGGGGCGCCATCCAGGGTGCGGAATCAGGCCGGTGACCGACGGGTTGAGGGGCTTCTTTTGGACGATCGGGAAGGCGTGACGGTCCGACACGGCGAGGGACCGGAGGCGGCGATGATGGTAGATTCGGGGCGAGCCGTGCGGCCGCTCTCGCTTTGTGGCGGCTTTCTCGGGGTTAGGCGGCCACGCTGCGGTTGGGCATCGAGCAGGGTTGTATCCCGTTCCTGCGGCGGACGCCACGGCGAGGGCGTTTCACAAAATATTTGGAGTGTGGCGGTCGGGGGTGCGGGGTTTGCCGGCGCGGAGAAAGACGTTGACCTCTTCCAGCGAGCCGAAGAGGCCGATGAACCTAAATCCGGCAGTCGGCTGAGCCCTCCGAGTTGCATTTTGGCGGAAGATGTTGAAACTGGGAGGGATGTGGGAAGACAATCCAGGGATGGAGATTCACCCTGCGGGTGAATGGGAAGAAGCACCGAGCCAGCCGATTCCGGA
>CANIVU010000080.1 GCA_947470805.1 Acidobacteriota bacterium
CATCTACAATGGCGACGCGTGGCCCGAACAGTACTACGGTTCGATCTTCACCGGCGACGTCAGCGCCAATTTGGTTCGCCGCGAAACGCTGGTCCCCAATGGGGTGACGTTCCTCTCGAAACCCGCCACCGAAGGCAAGGAATTCCTCGCCTCCACCGACGTCTGGTTCCGCCCCTGCCACTTCGCCAACGCGCCCGACGGCAACCTCTACATCCTCGACATGTACCGCGAGTACATCGAAACCCCCGAGTCAATTCCCGAAGAGATCAAGAAGGGTCTCAACTTCTGGAGCGGCGACGACAAGGGCCGCATCTTCCGCGTAAAGTCCAAGCAGCAGCGCAAGCAGCGCCCGCTCGCCGTCAACCTCGGCAAGATGACCTCCGCCGAACTGGTCAAACTCCTCGAAGAAACCAACGGCTGGCATCGCGACACCGCCCACCGCCTGCTGTTCGAACGCCAGGACAAATCGGTCGCCCCGCTGCTCACCGCCATGGCCGCCGAATCGAAGATGCCGCAGGCCCGACTCCACGCGCTCTACCTGCTACAGGGCATGGGCGCACTGCAACCGGCCGACGTCGCGAAAGCGCTGAAGGACCCCGAAGCCCCCATCCGCGAACACGCCGTCAAGATGAGCGAAGCGTTCCTCGCCGGCACGCCCGCCCTCCGAGACCAGATCTTCTCCATGGCCGCCGATAAGGATCTCCGCGTGCGTTATCAACTGGCCTTCACCCTGGGCCAGATCGACACGCCCGCCGCCCGCAACCTGCTCGCCAAAATCATCGCCGAACATGGCGAAGACAAGTGGTTCCGCACCGCCGTCCTCACCTCGGTCGCCAACAAACCCGCCGAGTTCCTGAAGGTCCTGCAATCCCAGAAAAAGGGCCTGGAACACGCCGACTTCCTGCAGCAACTCTCGCAAGTCATCGGCGCCCGCAAGGACAAGGCCGAAATCGAAACCCTGCTTGAAATCGCCGGCAACGAGGCCCCCGCCTACGCTGGCCTCTCGCGTGGCATGAAACTGGCCGGCGGCCCGCGCCTGGCTTCGCCCAAGGCCGAAGCCGTCTTCCGCCGCGTCCTCACCGCCAGCGACGATAAACTCCAGCAGTCCGCCTGGGCCGCCGCCCGCGCCTTCGACATGCCCGGCGTCTTCGCCAAAGCATTGACCGACGCGGCCAACGACTCGCTCGCCCCCGCCCCGCGCGTTGCCGCCATTCGCGCCCTCGGCGGCGTCGAATCGGCCAAGTCGCTCCCGGTGCTCGAAAAGATCCTCGCCGGCAATCCCACCGCCGAAGTCCAGGCCGCCGCCGTCGCCGCCATCGGCGAAACCGGTGACGCCAAGGCCCCGGCCATGATTCTCGCCGCCTGGAAATCACTCCGGGCTGACGCCCGCACCCGCGCCGTCGGCGCTCTCGTCGGCCGCAAGGAATGGATTCCGAAACTCCTCGCCGCCATCGAAAGCAATCAGGTGGAAGCCGCCGGCGTCGACGTCGGCGCCCAGGCCCGCCTCCTCGAAAGCGGCGACCCCGAACTGGTAAAGAAAGCGAAGGCGCTCTTCACCTCCGGCTCCTCCGATCGCGCCAAGATCCTCGCCGAATACAAAGAAGCCGCCACCGGCAACGGTGATGCCACCCACGGCAAAGCCGTCTTCGAAGAGACCTGCGCCCGCTGCCACATGCCCCGCAAACAGGGCGGCCGCGTTGGTCCGGATCTCTCGGGCGTAAACAACAAAACCCGCGAAGAGCTGCTGAAGGCCATCCTCGATCCCTCCGCCGCCATCGAGCCCCGCTTCGTCAACTACATGGTCACCACCAAAGACGGGCAGGTCTTCGACGGCATCATCGCCAACGAAACTCCGGCCGCCATCACCCTCCGTGGCGGCACCGAAGATGGCGACCAAACCATCCTTCGCCGCAACGTCTCCGAAGTCCGCGCCTCGGCCATCTCACTCATGCCCGAAGGCCTGGAGAAGAACGTCAGCAAGAAGGATATGGCTGACCTGATCAGCTACCTGCGCGCCGGGCTCTAACCCAGTTCCACCCGGTCCATCGCCAGAAACTCTTTGATGTGCTCGTGTTGCGACTGATCCAGTTGCGACACGGGCCCAAAGTAGATCACCTGCCCCTGGTGCAGGATGACAACCTTATCGGCCACCTTCCGCATCAGCTCCAAATCGTGCGTTACCACCGCCGAAGTCAACCGTAACTGCTGCTTCAAACGCAACATCAGGTTGCCCAGATGGTCGCTCATGATCGGGTCCACCATCGTCGTCGGCTCGTCGTAAAGAATGCACTCCGGCTGCGCCGCTAGCGCCCGCGCAATCGCCACCGCGCGCTTGTAACCGGTCGACAGATCGGTCGGATACACGTCCCGGTACTCGCTCAGGTCCACCAGGTCCAACAGGCCCTGCACCACGTCTTCCTTGTTCTGCACGTCGTAGTCGTCGCGCAACTCCAGGGAAAACTCAATATTCTCGCCAACCGTCATCGAATCGAACAGCGCCCCGGACTGAAAAACCATCGTCACCTTTTTCCGGATCCGCCGCAGTTCCGCCTCCGGATAATCGGTGATGTCCTCGTGCGCCACAATCACCCGGCCCTTGTCCGGCTTCAGGAAGCCCATGATGTGGCCGAGGCTTACGCTCTTACCCACGCCGCTCCGCCCGATGATCGCAATCGTCTCGCCGGCATCAATATAAAAATTCGAGTCGACTAAAACCGGCTTATCGAACGTCTTATACACGTGCCGAAATTCAATGTAGTGGGGAAACTCCTGTTGTGGGGGCATCTAGCTTCTCGCCGCCTCCCACTGCTCGGGGGTATTCACGCTACGCAGCATACCAGCCACCGCCGGCACCGTGGCCACGTCAATCTCCCGCAACGCGTCCTTCACACGACGCCCGCCGGCCGCGAAAAACGCCCGCAGCTTGTCCACATCGCCGGAGTGATATACACCGCACAACGGCTCCAACCCGCCATCGGCGTGAACCGGAGCCAACGACCGGCCCACCTTCCGCGCCTCATCCAGCAGCATCCGCAAGAAATCTCTCTCCAAGAACGGCATGTCCACCGCCACGATCAGGTTCCACTCTGCCTCACCGCCGCCGACCGCCGTCAGAATCCCGCCCAGGGGACCTTCGCCCGGCCACAAGTCATCGAGCACCGGAACGCCCAGTCCTTCATAGCGCCCGGCCGGCGCAACCACCACGCAACTTCCCGCCGCCGCAGCGACCACTTCTGCCACCCGTACCAGAAGAGGCTCGCCCCCGTCCGCCAGCAACGCCTTGTCCCGGCCCATTCGCCGGCTGGCGCCGCCGGCCAGCACGTAACCAGCCTCCCGCCCCGATGCTCTCCGCGACATGAGAGAATCATAGCATCGGGCATGGGACGAACCCCATCTATCGAAGGTGTATAATCATTGCGACTGAAGAATGTTTTGAACAAATCGGTCCAGTTTTGTTTTTCGAGTCTGCTGCTTGCGCTCCCTGTGCTTGCCGCCGACGGTCCCGTTGCCCCCGCCGCGGACGATAACGTGCGCATCGACGTCCGGGCCGACCGCCGTTCCGGACGCCTCGTCCGCCGTGTCACCGTAGAATCCAAAGTCATTGAACCAAATGCAGCAAACGCTCCCGATCCGGCTCCCGCAAAGCCCTCGGCCGTTTCTCTTCCCTTAGCTGCGAATCCGAAAATCAATGCCGCTGTCGAACAGGCTGCCCGGCAGTATGACCTCGACCCTTTGCTGGTGCACGCCGTCATTCAAGTGGAAAGCGCGTATAACCAGTACGCGATTTCGCACGCCGGCGCCCAGGGTTTGATGCAACTGATGCCCGCCACCGCCCGCTCGCTCGGCGTGCGCAACTCCTTCGACGTGGAAGAGAACATCCGCGCCGGCGTCCGCCACCTCAAGGAACTGAAAGACACCTACAAAGACGATCGCCTCGCCCTCGCCGCTTATAACGCGGGTGCCGGTGCCGTCAACAAATACCAGTGGATTCCGCCCTACCCCGAGACGCAGGAGTATGTTTACAAAGTGGGAAAGAAGTACGGAGAAGCGCGCCGCGCCGCCGCCACACAGGTAGCCGCCACACCCGCCGCCGCTCCGTCGCCCGCTCCGGTTGCCGCCCAACCGGAGGAGCCGCAAACCCGCCAGGTAGAAGCCTTCGTTGACGCGGAAGGGCGTTTGCACATGCGAACGAAGTAATGCGCCTATTCTCACAACCCGGAGCCTGGCCAGTGGCATTGCTCCTGTTGTGTACCCAGGCGCCGTTGCCCGCCGAAAATCTGGTCCTTCAGGATGTCCGCCACTGGACGCAGGGCGGCGTCACGCGTGTTGCTGTACAACTCACCGGGAAGGCGGAAATCCGCCGGGATCGCCTATCCAAACCCGAACGCTACTTCTTTGATTTCCAAAACACCGGCACTTCGAAGAAAGGCATGCAGACGATCGCCGTTGGCGATTCGCTCGTCCGCCAGATCCGCGTTGCCGAAGCCAGACCCGGCGTCTCCCGCGTCGTGCTCGATCTCGTCGACAAAGCCGACGTCTCCACGTCCGAACTCTCCAATCCATATCGCCTGGTTATTGAGATCAAGGTGCCTGGGACCCAATCGCCCGCCGAACTGGTGGTACCCCAAGTCATCTCAGCCGCTCCCGCGCTCAAGACCGGGAAAGCAGCCAAGGCGTTTCCGCCACCGGCGCCTCGAGCCCGCGCTGTCGCCAAGACACCCATTCTCCCAGACCCGCCGACTCTCGTACTTCTCTCCCAATTCCGCACCGCGCTGCCTCCCGCGCCGCAAATCCAGTTTGCCTCCATCCGGAGACTGCGTCAGACCGCAAAACCGTTCACTCCGCCGCCAGCACGCCCACGCCCGGCGACGATCGCAGCCTCTCTACCAACGCCCCCTCCGATGGTTTTCCTTGCCCTCTGGCGAAAACCCGCACCGCCGGCGCCCAAGGTCAACTTCCCCCCCTATCGCGCCACCGCCAACACGGCAATAACGGCCACCGCAAAAACGACCCAGCCCCAACCGCCCACCCCGCCCACCAACCCGTCGCCCACTCAATCGGCACAAGGCGCTCGTCGCGGCGCCACCGGCGCAAATTCGATGACGCGCGCCCTCGGCCTAAAAATCCGCCGCGTCGTCCTTGACCCCGGCCATGGCGGTCACGATCAAGGCTCCTCCGGCCCCACCGGCCTGCTGGAAAAGGAACTGGTTCTCGACGTCGCCCTCCGCCTCGGCGAACTTATCACCGCAAACCTTGGCAGCGAAGTCGTCTACACACGCAGCGACGATCACTTCGTTCCGCTCGAGACCCGCACCAAAATGGCCAATGAAAGCAAAGCCGACCTCTTTGTTTCCATCCACGCCAACTCCTCGGTGGTCCGTGCCGTCTCCGGAGTCGAAACCTACTACCTCAGCTTCACCACTTCCAAAGAAGCCCTCGACGTGGCCGCCCGCGAAAACGCTACCAGCGAACGCAGCGTCTTTGAACTGCGCGATCTTCTGCAAAAGATCGCCTTGCAGGAAAAAGTGGAGGAGTCCCGCGATTTCGCTTCCCGCGTCAACGCCTCGCTCTTCCGGGTGTGGGGACAAACGCCCGCCACGCGGAACCGCGGCGTAAAGAAGGCGCCCTTCGTCGTGCTGATCGGAGCGTCCATGCCCTCCATCCTCACCGAAATAGGATTTCTCTCCAACCCGCGTGACGAGAAGGAACTGAAGAAGTCCGAAACACGCCAGAAGATCGCCGAAGCCCTCTACAAGGGCATCGCGCAGTACGCCGACTCACTCAGCCACTTCGCATCCGTCCGCCGCGCCGAAGACGAGTAGGCTACTCCCGATTGGCCGCGACAACCACCCGGTTCCGCCCCTGATGCTTGGCCGAGTACAAAGCCTCGTCGGCGGCTTTCAACAGCTCGTTCCCGCCCTCAATCTTTTTCCCGTTCCGGCTCGCCACACCGAAACTGGCCGTGACGTTAAACTCCTGCCCACCTACCAACACCGGATCCCCGGCAATCCGCTGTCGTAACATCTCCGCGAACGCAGCCAATTCGGCAGGTTCGCGCCGTGTCACCACCAGGAACTCCTCGCCACCATACCGACCAATTGTGTCCTGCTCGGACAACGCCCCGGCCAATCGCTCTGCCGTTGCTATCAATACGGCGTCTCCCGCCGCATGGCCAAAGGTGTCGTTCACAAGCTTGAACTTATCGATGTCGAGCATAATCACACCCAGCGGCCCGGCCCCGGCAACACACCCATCCAGAACTTCAGTAATCTGCCCGCGGTTGTTCACCCCGGTCAACGCGTCGTGCGTTGCCTGGTGCCGCAGCGCCGCCTGCGCTTTTAACAGTTCATCCTGCAGGTCGATAATCCGCCGCCCGGCGCGCAACCGGACGTTTAATTCCTGTTGATCGAAGGGCTTCACAACGTAGTCGTCCGCCCCGGCCGTCATGCCCTCAATCACATCTTCCTTCTGTGTCCGCGAGGTCAGCAACAGGATGTAGGTGTAGGGTTCAATCCCCTTTTGCCGAACCAAACGGCAAACCTCCGGCCCCGTCAAGCCCGGCATCATCCAATCCAAAATCGCCATACGCGGCGCATCTGGCTGCTGAAGTGCATCCCAAGCCTGGTTGCCGTCAGCAGTCGTTATCACCTGGTAGCCCCACTTTTTGACAATGCTCTCCAGCAAATGCCGGGAAACGTTGCTGTCGTCCGCTATCAGGATTCTCATGATTGGTCCGTGATGAGAATTCACTTAAACCTTATCGACCTGTCGTGCGAATTCTTAGACCGGGAACTTCTTGCGACGCATTGTTTTTTCGGTCTGCCTTCCGCGCAGACCATTTCCCCAATCTCTCATTAAGCATACGTTGCCAGACCACTCCATTCCAATGGGATTACACTGAATTTCTTGCAGTACGCTCCGACCACGAAGTACTACAATTGCTTTCTTTCCGGATACGACACACGCGCAAACAACTGCGTTACACCATCAATCTCTTTTTCGTTTCTTTCTCCCTACTCCATGGAGTATGGGGCTATCATGAGAGAAGCATGCCCCAAATGGAAAATTCTGTTCTGGTCCCCATGGTGGTCGAGCAGACCTCGCGCGGTGAACGTGCCTACGATATCTACTCGCGCCTGCTCAAAGAAAACATCATCTTTCTCGGGACCCCCATCGACGACCAGGTCGCCAACCTCATCATCGCCCAGATGCTCTTCCTGGCCGCTGAAGATCCCGAACGGGACATCTCTCTCTACATCAACTCACCCGGTGGTTCCATCACCGCCGGCCTGGCCATCCTCGACACGATGAACCTCATCGAGCCGGATATCACCACCTACTGTGTCGGTCAGGCCGCCTCCATGGCAGCCGTCCTTCTCGCCTGCGGTACCAAGGGCAAGCGCTTCAGCCTCCCCAACTCCCGCATCCTCATCCACCAACCGTCGATGCACGGTCTGGCCGGACAGGCGACTGACATCGATATCTACGCCCGCGAAATCCTCCGCATGCGCGAGTCTCTCAACCAGATCCTCGCCAGCGCCTGCGGCCAGCCGGTCGATAAGATCGCCCGCGATGTCGACCGCGATTACATCATGGATCCCGCTCAGGCTGTCGAATACGGCATGCTCGACCGCGTCGTCACCTCGTCGCGCGAAGTCAAGCCGATCACCTAGGCCCGTCCATTGCTCTCCCGCTCCCTGGGTCCAGGCCACCTCATCGCCGCCGGTATCGGCTGTATGGTGGGCGGGGGTATCTTCCTTACTACCTCAACGTTGGCGCGCCAGTTCGGCGCGCCTTCGCTTTTAGCGGGGTATCTCGTCGCCGCCCTTGGCTGCGCCCTTACCGCCCTCTGTTATGCCGAATTCGCCGCGCTCGAACCCGGCGCCGGTTCGGCCTATCAATACGCCCGCGCCTCGCTCGGCCCTTTCCCTGCCTGGCTCATCGGCTGCTCCCTGTTTCTGGAATACAGCTTTGGCTCCGCAGCCGTCGCAGTCCTTTGGACCGGCAACCCGCTCTACGCCGCCGGAATGGTCGCCGCCGCGACGCTTCTGCTCGTCCTCGGCATCCGCGTCTCTGCCAACGTCAACACCGCTCTCGTCTTCCTCAAATGCGGTACGCTCGTTCTCTTCATCGCCTGGATCCTCTACTGGGCCACCGGCCACCAGGCCGCCTGCCCGCTCCAGGGCGAAACCACCGCCTGGCGCTCTGTCGCCGGGCTCGCCGTCTTCAGCTATCTGGGGTTTGAATCCGTCTCCACGCTCGGTCTGGAATGCCGTAACCCGCAACGCGATATCCCCATCGGCGTCATCGGTTCGCTCGCGATCACCACGCTGCTCTACCTGGCCGTCATCGCCACATACGCCATGGTCCCCAACCCAGCAGGGGAGGGGCTCCTCGGCGCCGCCCTCGCCACCGGAGCCGGAGCTGTCGGCCAACTCATCAACCTCTGCGTTTACGTCGGCCTTTCCACCGTCCTGCTCATCATGATGATGGGCCAAAGCCGCATCTTCTTCGCCATGGCCTCCGATGGGCTCCTCCCCTCCGCTCTCCTCAGGACCCACGCACGCACCAGCGCCCCCACTGTCGCCATCCTCGTCACCGGCGCCCTCGTCGCCACCGCCTGCATCCTCATTCCCCTCCAAACCCTCTACAACCTCGCCGTCACCGGTACCCTCATCGCCTTCACCGTCGTCGCCGCCGCCATTCCCCTCCTCCGCCGCCGCGAACCCAATCGGCCCCGCCCTTTCCGCGTACCATCTGCCTGGCTCACCGCCCCGGCCGCAGTCGTCGTCAACATCGTTCTACTCAGCAATCTCGCCACCACCATTGCCAACGAACTGGCCATCTGCGTTGTAGCCGCCTGTTTTCTCTGGTACTTCGCCCGAAAAGGGATTACCGTATAGGCGGAGGGTACTCATGGCCGCCCCACGAGTCCTGCTTCACGCGCCGCCCGAACTCACCGCCGGCCGCTTAAAACGCCTCGGAGAAGGCATCGGCAAAGTCGTGTACGCCTCTGAGCATTGGGTCATCAAACGGCCCCGGACGCCATCGGAAATCGTCGCCCTCATCCTCCTCTGGAAGATTCTCCCTCGCCCCCTCCTCACCCGCCCATCCCGCCCACTGCGACTCCTCCGCGTCTGCCTCCAAGCCGTCATGCGCATCGTGCCCGCCAGCGTGTGGCTCAGCGCCCACGTCAAGGAGGTGTGGCGTATCTACAGCACGCGCGACCGCCGCGGCGAACGTCTGGCCCGCCAGCACCTGGAAGGCACGCCGTTAGTCCCCGAAGTCATCACCTTTCCACCCACAGAGGTACACGTTGGCGGTTTCCTGGGCTGCCTCACCGTAACCGAAGCCACCGCGCGCGTCGAAAACACACTCCACGATCACCTTTCGAAACTGCGTGACCCGGAAGAGATTCACCGGTGGCTCAACCGCTTCCTGGATCTCCGTCAATCCGGATGGCAACGGGGGCTCTTCTCCCTCGACGCCCATCTGAAAAACTTCGGCGTCGCCGGCGACCGCATCGTGCTCCTCGACTCGGGCGGCCTCACCGATCAATGGGACGAAGTCCACGAACGATTGGTCTTCGAAGAGGTCGTCGCCCAGCCCCACGTGCAACTCGGCCTCGGCCCGGTTCTGGCCGCCCACCCGCGAATAGCCAACGATTTCGACCAACGGTGGAAAGAAATCGTGAACCGCGAATCCGTCCTCCGTCACTGGCCCCAGACTTCCCTGTCTGCGACTGCCGAATGACCTGACCCAACTCCTACAGCACCAACTCCATCACCACCGCCGTCTCTTCCGGTTCCAGGTAATACCCCTTCACCCGCTTCCGGATCCGAAACCCAAACTGTTTGTTCAATTCAATCATCCGCGCATTCCCCGCCCGGCACTCCGTCACCACCCGTTCAAACCCATTCCCGCGCGCATACGCCAACTGCCAGGCCTTCATCACCGCCCCCAACCCCTTCCCCTGCCACGCCGGCAACAACCCGGTGGAAGCGATATACAACACGCCCCCCTCCTCCGCCTGCATCGCGCAACACCCCACGCGCTTTGCCCCCACCACCAGCCAATACACCTCACACTCCCGCCAGTACGAAGCCGGAAACACATCCGCCGCCGGAAACACCTGCTTATCGAACTCCCGCAACCGCCGCGCCTCCCGCTCCACATCCGCCCGCACAAAAGACATTTCCATCTCTCCATGTTCTCGCGATACGCTGTTGAGTTCGACATGAAAATCACCCGCATCCGCACCAAAGTCGTCCACGCCCGCATGCGCAACTGGATCTTCGTCAAAGTCGAGACCGACCAACCAGGCCTCTACGGCTGGGGCGAAGCCACCCTCGAGTGGAAAACCAAGTCCGTCGTCGGCGCCGTCGAGGATCTCTCGGTGCTGCTCATCGGCCAGGATCCACGCCGCATCGAACACCTCTGGCAGATCATGCACCGCCAATACTTCTGGCGCGGCGGCATCATCAACTACACCGCCATGAGCGGTATCGATCAAGCCCTCTGGGACATCAAGGGCAAGGAACTCAACCGCCCCGTCCACGAAATTCTCGGCGGCCCCGTCCGCGATAAACTCCGCTTCTACGACCACCTGGGCGGCGGCAAGCTCGAAGACATCTACGGCGTCCTCGAACCATCCGAATTCGCCGAGCGCGTCCACCAGAGCATGGAGGAAGGATTCACCGCCCTCAAGTCCATGCCCATCCCCGTCAGCGATCCCATCGAGTCCCCGGCCGTCCTGAAACGCGCCGCCAAGTGTGTCGAAGCCATGCGCCTCGCCGGTGGAGACGAGTTGGACATCATGCTCGACCTGCACGCCCGCACCACCCCCGCCGCCGCCATCCAGTTCGGCCGCCTCCTGGTCGACTACAACCTCTACTGGTACGAAGAGCCCTGCTGGCCCGAATCCATCGACGGCCTCGCCGAAGTCGCCCGCGCTCTTCCCTTCCCTATCGCCACCGGTGAACGCCTGGTCGGCCGCTGGGAGTTCCGCGAGCTCTTCGAAAAGCGCGCCTGCGCCATCGCTCAGCCCGATTGCTCCCACTGCGGCGGCATCAGCGAAGTCCGCAAAATCGCCGCCATGGCCGAGGTCTATTCCATCGCCATTGCCTGCCACAACCCGCAAGGCCCCATCTCCACCGCCGCCTGCACCCACGTCGCCTTCGCCACGCCCAACTACCTCATCCAGGAAGTCGTCCGCAAAGATGTGCCCTGGCGCAAGGACGTCGTCAACGGCCAGATCCCCATCGAAAACGGCCACGCCGTCCCGCCCACCGCCCCCGGTCTCGGAATCGATATCAACGAAGCCGAAGCCGACAAGCACCCCTGGCAGCCAGAAGTGACAATGGACGTCTTCCGCCGCGACGGCTCCGTGGCGGACTGGTAACCTGAAGATAGTCGATGCGGACACTTTCCAAGAAGACGCAATACACGCTTCGCGCCCTATACTCGCTTTCCCGCTCCTACGGCCAAGGCCCCACCCTCAGCGCCAAAATCGCTAAGGAAGAGACAATTCCCCAGGACTTCCTGGAGAACATCCTGCTCTACCTAAAGCGCGAAGGCCTCGTCAGCAGTAAAAAAGGAAAGGGGGGCGGTTACGCCCTCCTTTCCCCTCCGGAAGAAATCACACTCGGGCGCGTCATCCGGCTGATGGAAGGCCCGCTCGCCCCGCTGCCTTGCGCCAGCGAAACGGCCTACCGCAAGTGCGACGAATGCGTCGACGACCGTTTCTGCGGCACCCGCATGGTCATGCGCGAAGTCCGCAACGCCATGGCGACCATCCTCGATAACACCACCCTCGCTCAGGTCTGCCATCGTATGGACGACGCCCGCGCCGCCGCCCACGACACTGACGGCCTCATGTTCTACATCTAAGGCAAATCCTGGGTGACTGTAACCCAGGATTTGTCCGATAGATTTCATCCCCGCAACGTCACCGCCGCGCTGCGCAACTGCTCTTTCTGTTCAAGGCTCAACCCGCTCACAAACGGCGGAATCGGCCCGCCCTCAGCAATCCCCACTAGCGACATCGACGCATGCAGCACCCGCGCCGGCCCCCAAGCATCCCGGAAGTCTTCATGCGGGATAAACTCCGCCCGTACCGCCTCCGCCTTCGCCACATCCCCCGCTTCCAACGCCTCAAAAATCGCCTGCGTCTTCCCCGGCGCCACGCAAACAGACCCCGACGTAAACCCAGCCAACCCGAACTGCCGCCAATGCACAATCGCCGGCCGCTCCCCAATCCCGCTAATTACAAACTTCCGATCCACCCGTTCCAACAACGCCGTCAAATACGCATCCACCGATGGATCCTTCCGCACCACGGCATACTTGATCCCGACGCAAACCCCGTCACTAACCAACCGCGCCACAGCGTCCAACCCCGCCATCAAATCCGTCCCGAAATTCGGCTCGTCCTTCAAATAGCAAATCAGCGGCGTCTCCGCCGCGTCCGCAAACCGCCGCAACCCCGCCTCAATTCCCTTGGCATCCCGCGGGTCCGCGCACGGCAACGACATCACCGCCGGAAACTTGTACTTCTTCAACAACGGCGCCTGGTCCATCAACCGCCCAAACGATGGCCCCGCCGCCGGAATGCACCACAACGAATCGTCCAGCCCCGTCAGCCACTCCAGCATCTGGGCATACTCAGCCAGCGTAATGTGGTACAAAAACGCGTTCCCGCCATACATCAGCCGCGTCACGCCCCCCGCTCGAATATGCTCGACAATCTTCTCGCTCTCGCGGAAACTCAATGCGCCGGAATCATCGCGGCACAACGGGGGAACGGCGATCACGCCATGGCGATCGGCAAACTGCACGGGTGTGGTTTTCATAGCAAACACATATCCTCTCAAAAATCATGGTAGTTATGAAATGTTCCAATGCCGAATCTCACCCGCCGCCTCTTCCTCGCCGCCCCCGCGCTCCTGGCCAAAACGAATAAGCCCACCGACATCCGCATCGAAGATGTCCAGGTCGCCTTCGAGGACATCCGCTACCGCTTCCCCTACAAATTCGGCGGCGTCGCCGTCGACCGCGCCACCCTCGTCAACGTCACCGCCACCGTCCGCACCCGCAACGGCAAAGTCGCCAAAGGCTTCGGCTCCATGCCCCTCGGCAACGTCTGGTCCTTCCCCTCGAAGACCATGCCCTACGACACCACCCTCGGCGCCATGCGCCAGCTCGCCTCCCGCCTCGGCCCCCTCACCGCCGCCCACAAGGAATACGGCCACCCCATCGAGATCAACACAGCCCTCGAACCCCAGTATCTAAAGGCCTCCCACGAAGTCGACCCGGCCATCCCGAAACTCTGCACTCTCGTCACCGCCAGTGCCTTCGACGCCGCCGTCCACGACGCCTTCGGCAAAGTCCACAACCGCAACTGCTACGACACCTACGGCCCTGATCTCCTCGGCCCCACCCTCGACGTCTTCCTCGGCAAAGACTTCCAAAACGAACACCTCGATAAATACATCCTCAAAAAGCCCCGCCAAACCGTCAATCTCTACCACTCCGTCGGCGGCGCCGACCCCCTCACCACCGCCGACATCGTCAAACCCGTCGGCGACGGACTCCCCGAAACCCTCCCCGAATGGATAAAGTTCAACGGCCTCCACCACATCAAAATCAAACTCCAGGGCGACGAACTCAAATGGGACATCGAACGCGTCGTCTCCATCGATCGCATCGCCAATGAAGCCCGCCCCGACATTGACTGGCGCTACTGCGTCGACTTCAACGAACGCTGCCCCAACATCGACTACCTCCTCGAATTCCTCCGCCAGGTCAAAGCCAAAACCCCCAAAGGCTTCGAACGCATCGAGTACATCGAACAGCCCACCGCTCGCGACCTCAAGGCCGATCGCCGCAACGTCATGCACGAAGCCGCCAAGCTCCGCCCCGTCGTCATCGATGAGTCTCTAACCGACCTCGAAACACTCCTCCTCGCCCGCGAAATCGGCTACACCGGCGTAGCACTCAAAGCCTGCAAAGGCCAAAGCCAAGCCATGCTCATGGCCGCCGCCGGCCAGAAGTACAAGATGTTCCTCTGCGTCCAGGACCTCACCTGCCCCGGCGCGTCTCTCATCCACTCGGCAGGCATCGCCTCCCACGTCCCCGGCGTCTCCGGCATTGAGGCGAACTCCCGCCAATACCTCCCAGCCGCCAACGCCACTTGGGCCAAGACCCACCCCGGCCTGTTCAACATCAAATCCGGTACCCTCCGTACGGCCGAACTGACCGCCCCCGGTCTGAGCGCTACAAAATAACGCAGCGGCCCACGACGATCCGGGCACCAAAGCTTTGGCGGTAGGGGGGCTGCCACTACGCCATCGTTGCAATCGCCATGCCCACAGTCACGCTGGTACCTAGGCCGCACTCCGGCTGGTTCACCTTCACCGTACCAGGCAGACACGCCAGCCTACTGCACCAACACCGGCGTCGTCCGCTCCGCCAACCGGTCGTACAGCGGCAATAGCGACATCGCCATCTCGTACTGCAACACCAGCGCCTCCACGGCGTCCTCCGGAAACTTCTTCTCCAGCAGGTACTCCGACAGCCGCGCGTCGTCCATCCGCGCCGCCCGCATGTGCGAAACGCTGAGAAACTGGCACCACAATGCCATATCGCTCGGATGCGCCGTCCCGCCATCGCTTTTGTTCACGCAAATGGAAAACCGGTACAGCGCCGCCACCACATCCGGCGGCAACCCTTCCTCCGGCCGCACTGTCTTGCTTGGCACAAACTGCCCCGACAACTGCATGTCCTCGCATGCCCGCTTCATCCCGGCCTTCCAGAACTCCGCGCTGATCCGCTCATGCTCGGTGTAGCCGATCCCATGCCCGTCCGTGAACAGGTTGATCAGCTTCAACTGCTCATTGGAGTAAATAAACACAATCTCCGCGGGCTTCCCTGTCACCCGCACAAAGTAAACGTAACGAACGCCGAGTACACCCGCTAAGTCGAGCCCGTTGGCCTCGACTTCGAAATCCCGCCGCCATCGCCGGGCGGCGTATTCGGAAACTCTGGCAAGAAACAGATCAAGAAAATCTTCCGGTATCTGAACCGAAATCTGACTGTGTTGACGCATCGTGCGCAGCCTTCCCGGACCAGCGCGTCTTCGCCCCGGCCATGGCTAATAAGATACTCCGTTCCGTACCGCCTTTGCTGTAACACCCGGGAACCTCACGCCAGCGGCGCCGCGGAATTGGAGCAACCTGGTTCGCCCATGTCCGGCAACAAACAACAAACCCTACCCCGGCGCGCCCGCCGACAGGGCGTCACCCAAAAAGTTCCCTACAATCCCGCCGCCAACTCCAATTGCGCCTCCAACCCCGTCAGCTCCAACCGCTTCTCCAACCACCGGTCCCGCAAACCCAACTGTCGAGCCTCGGCAACCAACACGTCCGCCCGGTCAGCCCTCCCTGCCGCCAAAGCCGCCTGCGTATGCGCCAACGCCCGCGCCGCCGGCCCGCTCGACAAACGCTCCAACTTTTCCAACTCCGCCGCCGCCGCCGACCACAACGCCGCCGCCTCCTCCACCTCCTGCCGCACCCGCACCCGAACCGCCCGCTCCTCCAACCGGCACCGCTCCGCCTCCGCCCCGGCCATCCCGTACAACGCCCGCGCGGCAGACCGGAACAACGGCAACTCCACGCCCACCTGAAAACCCCAAGCTCCCGTCCGGCCCGACAACGCACCAATCCGCCGCGTCACTTGCGACGTACTCAACCACGGATACAACTCATTCCGGGCCACCGCCCGCGACGCATCCGCCTGCCCGCATGCAGCCGCCGCGCGCGCCACATCCGCCCGCCCGGCCAGTGCCCGTTCCACCAACCCGCTCACATCCCGAAACGCCACGGTGGCCTCCAATGCCAGTGAAAACGTAACCGTGCCGCTCGGCTCCAGCAATCGCGCCAACCGCCGCCGTTCGGACTCCGCCACTCCCCGCACCTTCGCCAACCCGGCCTCGGCATCAAACACAGCCAACTCCGCCAAGTCCGCCTCCACAGCCTCTTTCAACCCATTTGCCACCTGCCGCCGCACCACATCCAGTGCCGCCCGGCGCAATTCCACCAACTTCCCCGCCACCGCCAGTCGTTCTTCACCCACCGCCGCCCGGCGATAGGCCTGCCGTACAGCCACCGCCACCCGCTCTTCGGCCGCGCGAATTTCCGAATCCACCACCGTCCGCTTCGCCGTCACCACACGTGTCTTCAACGCAATCGAACCCGGCCGCGGCGGCACCCACTTAAACGCCATACTATTCCGCAAATCCGACGACTCCGGATCCAGAGAAAAGTTATTCGCAATCACCCGCACCTCCGGCAGCGGCAACGCCCGCGCCGCCTGCAGTTGAAACGCCGTCACCGCCCGTGCCGCCCGTACCGCCACCAACTCCGGGTTTGTCACCAACGCCCGCGCCACCGCCTCCTCCAACGTCAACACCTGCCCCATCGCCGGCCAGGCCAGTAAAAGACACAGACACCTCACCGCCCGCCTCCCGTCAAAAACTTCACATCCACCGCCTCGCCAGCATCCAACGCCCCTCCAGCCGGCAACTCCAAATACACCTCCCTGCCCCACTGCGGCAAAGTCGGCATCAGCCAGAAGCGCGGCGGAATCTGCACCACCGCATCGGCCACCCGGCGCACCGTCGTCGGCAACTCCTCCCGCCCCGGCGTCCGCCGCCTCGCCACCGCCTGCGCCCCGGCCGCGAGTTGCGCCCGTTCATTCACGTAGGCCACCAGCATCCGCGGTCCCGTCCCGTGCAGCATCACAAACGGAATACCCGCCGCGGCCACATCCCCGCTACGGGCCAAAACGGTCACAATCTCCCCATCCTCCGGGGCCACAATTCGCGACGCCTCCACCCGCGCCCGCAACACCCGCAGCGCCTCGGTCTGCTCGGCCACCCGCTCTCGCAATGGCTGCAGACGCGCGTCCCGCGCCACCGGTGCCGACGAGGTCTTGTGCTCCGCCCGCCACTCCGCCAGTCGCGCCTCCGCCGCCCGCTGCCGCGCCGCAATCGCCTCAATCCGCCCCGGCCATGCCGCCACGGTTTCCGCCATACTCCGCGCCCGCACTTCCAACTCCTCTACCCGGTCGGCCCGCGTCAATCCCTCCCGCACCAGCCGCCGTTGCCGCCCGATCTCTTCCCGCAACGCCGCCAGCTCCGACGCCTGTTGTGCCTGCGCCGCCCGCGCCGTTTCCAGTTGCCCCGCCGCGCTCTCCACATCGGCCTGAAAGCTCCGTTCCGACGCATACCCATCGGAGTTCATCAACGCCGAACTCGCCCCCGGCTCGCTTCGCAACTGCTTCAAATGGGCCTCACCCATCGCAATTTCCCGCTCCAACACCGATGTATCCAATCGCGCCAGGAGATCCCCCGCCCGCACCCTCTGTCCAACAGCCACGCGCAACTCCGCCAGCCGCCCCGTCTCCGCCGCCGCCACCCGAAACTCCTGCGGCACAATCTGCGCCGGCGCATCCGCCACGCCCGCGTCCCCGCGCGCCAACCAAACCGCACCAATTGCCGATGCCATCCACACCAATACACTTACCAACTGTCGGGAAACCATGGCTACACCTCCACCCGCGTGTCTTCCACCAGGATCGCCACGCCGCTCAAACCCTTTACCCCCGCCAATTCCCTCGCCAGCAGCCCCCGCGATTCATCTTTCCGGAACCGCACATGGTAAACATGTTCACTCGCCTCCCCTTGCCGCACCTCGCGCACCGTCGCCAGCACAGACTGCCGGCAGTGCCGCTGCAACGCCTCACCAGCCGCCTCCACCGCCCCGCCCTCCCACGGCGCCGTGTAGCGCAGTAATCCGTCGAAACTCTTCTTCGCCCCAAACGGCACATAGGCCAAGTACAAAGCCACCACCGAAAACGCCACCACCCCCACCGCGCCCAGCCCATACGCCCGGGTCCCGGTCGCAATCCCGCACACCAGCGCCGCAAACACAAACACCATGTCCCGCGGGTCCCGCAAGTTCGTCCGGAACCGAACCAGCGCCATTGCCCCTACCATCCCGATCCCAAACACCAGGTTCGTCCCAATCGTCAGCATCATCAGCGCCGTCACCACGCTGCTCATCACCAGCGTCTGCACATAGCTCTGCGAATACGACAGTCCCCGGTGCGTCCACACATACACCAATGCCAATAAATGCGACATCGCAAACGCAGCCAGCAGCACCGTCGCCGCCACCCGCGCATCGGCGATCGCCGCCGGAGTAAACAGGGCCGTCATCACGACGCCCCCACCAGGTCCCATGCTGGCTCCCGGTAGAACATCCCCCGCTGCATCGCCTTCACGTACTTCGAACCGCCCCGCCGCTGCAGTCCGAACGTCAAAACCAAATCGCGCAGCCACGCCGGCGGCGCGTCCATATACTTCACTTCCAGAATGTAGGTCGACTCGCGCTCCCCAAATCCGCTCGCCCCATCCACCGCTACCCACGCCCGCGGATCGCCCGCCAAGTCCCACTCCCGCACCGGCTGGCACAATACACTCCGGTCAAAGGTCACCCGCACATACTCATCCACCAAGCTCGAGAACGCCTGCCGCTCGTAATAGACCAGCATTTTCGGCTCCGCCCGCAACGTCTCGGCCAACTGCAGAAACTCCCCCGTCGATGGCTTCCCCATCTCGTGAATCGCGCTCAGCCCCGTTGCCGTCACCGCCGTCCACTGCTCCGCCCGCAGCGTCGCCGATGTCTTCACGATCTGCTCCCTCACCCGCCGTTTCACTTCCAGCTTCACGGCCCCAGCGGCATCCCCATACGCCCGCGCCCGCAGTTTCAACCGGTAGGCCAATTTCTGCTGCGCATCATGGAAAAGCCGGTGCGCCCCATTGTCCAGATACAGGCTCCGAATCGCATACCAGTCCCCGCCCCGCGAATTCTCATCCGGCGCGCAGTACCGCAGCAGCCAATCCCGCATCGCCGGCAACTCCTCGGCGCGTACACGGTATTTGGCCTCCGTTCGGGCAATGTGAATCGTTTCCATCCTGGACCCTGTCGTTGGAAGCATTATTGTTGAAACTCGATTTGTAACAATCTCGTTTCAAACTCAATGCAAAGAAGTGTAAAGCCGGGTCTCCAAAGCCCCGCTACTACCCTCATCGGTCAGGAGGAACGCTCAGTGCCTATTTATTTCCCATTACCCCTTCACCCCCAACACCCGCAGCCCGTTCTCCCAGAAAATCTTCCGCGTCACCGACGCATGCGGACTCAGCCGCCGGATCGTCTCAATCTGCTTCGCCCCGCTGCACCGATCCCCCTCGCCCACCGGATCGTTGCAATCGCTCCCGTAAATCAACTTATTCTGATGACGCTCCAGGAACCCCCGCGCATGCTCCTCGTCCCGTAACAACGCATTCAACCCCGACCCCGCCGACATGTCCCCATACATATTCGGATAGTCCCTCAAATACTGGTCCGTAATCCCGCCCGGCGTCACCCGAGTCCGCGGATACAGCACCTCCTGCTGCAAATCCTTGTCAATATTCCCCCACCAGGTCTGCGCATGCCCAATGAAATTCACCGTCGGATATTTCTCCAAAATCCGGTAAAACCGCTGAAACGCGATGTTGTAAGTATTGTGCTCAAAGTGGAGTAACACCGGAACTTTATAATCCCGCGCAATCTGGGCGATAAGGTGCACATGCGCGCCGTCGGAGTCGACAGGAAACTTCTGCTCCCCAATCCCGATCGCACCCAGCTTCAAATACTTCTCAATCACCGCCTTGGTCCGGTCCGGCGCCGGCCCCTCATTGGCAAACATCACGAACTTCCCTGGAAACTTCTTCACCAGGTTCAGGCAAACATCGTTCCCGCCCGCCCCCGCCGCCAGGCCATACCGCGCACCCGCCGGCAGCAACACGGTCTTGAAAACCCCCATCTTCTCCTGATGCGCAATCATCTCGGCGTCCGTTCGCCCGGAGTACGGCGAATGCTGGTGCAGATCCAGGATCCGCTCCTGGGGAGTCTGGGCGGAAACGGCCGCAGCCATCCCCGATAGCAAAACTGTGCGGCGTGTGAAGTCCGTAGGCATCAGAAATACGATACCGTGAGAAAAGGTCAAACGTGAGCAGTCCCGTCGAGACATTGCCGGCAACCCCGGCGCCGCCCAGCAAAACATCGCGCGCCGAACGCCTGGGATTCATCGATTGGACCCGTGGCGCCGCCACCCTCGTCATGCTCCAGGGCCACGTCTGGGAGAGCTTCACCCACAAGGATCTCCGCGATACCGGCGTCTACATGATGTCCCAATTCCCCGGTGGCGTCGCCCCGGCGGTCTTCCTCTTCCTTTCCGGCGTCACGCTCGCCTTCCTCATCGATAGCCGCCAACAGAAAGGCGCCAGCCCCGGCGGCCGCAGCTACGCCGCCCTGAAAAGAGCCGCCTTCCTCGGCTCTCTCGCCATCCTCTTCCGCCTCCAGATGTTCGCCTTCTACTGGCCCAATTCGCCCTGGCGCGACATTCTCCGTGTCGACATTCTCAACTGCATGGCCGCCGCCTGCGTCATGCTCGCCCCCATTTCCGCCTTCGGCCGCCTCGGCCGTATCCGCGGCGCCATGGCTGTGGCCGCCATCATCGCCTTCGGCGCGCCCTTCATGAGCGATTGGAAGGCCGACGCTCCCGAAAGCCTAATGCGTATGTACCTCGCCCCCGACTACGGCGCCTTCGCCCTTTTCCCCTGGGGCACCTTCGTCGCCTTCGGCATGGCCTGCGGGACCGTGTTCCGCTGCGTCTCCGAAGAAGGGCGTGAAGACTTAATGCAGTGGGCCGGTTGGGCCGGCTTCGCCCTCGCCTTCGCCGGCCAGTACGTGTCCAATCTCCCCTACAACATCTACGCCCACAGCGAGTTCTGGCTCGATAGCCCGTGCCTCACACTCATCAAGGTCGGCGTCATTCTCATGGTCTGCGCCTTCGGTTTCTTCTGGAACCAGTGGATCCCCCGTATCCGCGCCGGCGCTGGCCTCGGCCCGCGCTTCAGCATCCCCCGCCAGCTCGGCCAAACGTCGCTGCTCATCTACTGGGTCCACATCGAACTGGTCTACGGCCGCTGGGCCGAACCGTACAAACAGAAGACTCCGCTCGGCGAAACCGCCCTCTGGGCCCTCGCCGTCATCACCGTCATGCTCGCCCTGTCAGTCGCCAAAACGAAGTTCGTCACCAGCCAGGCCTATCTCGACAACCGCGCCAAACTCCTCGGCCGCCTCCCCTGGTTCGCCATTCGCTAACCCCTTTTCCACAGAGCCGTGCTACCGAAAAATCGGGTACCCGGAAAAAGCCGCCCCCTAAGAATTCCCCGCCCGCATCCGCTCCGTCCGCCACGCCTCCGTCAATGGGCCATAAAACCCCCAGCCACCCAATCGCGCCACCGCCACCACACCAACCGCAGCCAAAACTAAATTCCGCATCCCCAACCATAGCCCCGCCAAAACCGCCACCGGCCCCAAAAACGCCACGGCCGTAAACAGCACCCGCCACCCCGCTACCACCGCCCCATCAATCGCCAGAACCAATAACCCCATACACCCAACCTCCAACACCACCGCCCACCCAAATCCCATCCCCGCGCCCGTCAACACCACCCCCCGCAGCAAACACAACACCACCAGCAACAACGCCGCCGGCTGCCCATCCCGGCCGTTATGTGCCCCAATCGTAAACGTAGCCGGCCACAACGCTCCCGTCAACAACACCGCCACCACCAACAAAAAATGACGCATACCTAACAAGGCGCAACCCGCCCCCCAATCTGATCAGTGCGAAAATACTGAGTGTGACCCTGCTCTCCTCCCTCACCTACGCGCCCGTCGTCCTGAAATTCGGAACCTCCGGCCGCCGCGGAGAAATCATCCACCTTACCCCTCTCGAAATCTACTTAAACGTTCGGGCCGAAATCGAATACCTCCTCGCCCTGCCTGTCCAGGAAGGCGGTATCGCCAAAGGCGACGATTTCTACTTCGCCCTCGACCTCCGTCCCTCTTCCCCCACCCTCGCCCTCGCCGCCGTCCAGGCCCTCCGCGACACCGGCATGAACCCCGTCCACTGCGGCGCCATCCCAACTCCAGCCCTTACATACTTCGCCCTCCAACGCCAAA
Source organism: Acidobacteriota bacterium (assembly GCA_947470805.1). GTDB lineage: Bacteria > Acidobacteriota > Terriglobia > Bryobacterales > Bryobacteraceae. Next base: position 22,140 of record CANIVU010000080.1, read on the forward strand.
AAGGCTCCCTCATGGTCACCGGCAGCCACATCCCCTTCAACCGCAACGGCTACAAGCTGAACACCTCCCAGGGCGAACTCCTCAAACACCACGAAGGCCCCATCAACGCCCAGGTCGCTAAAGTCCGCGAAGAACTCTACTCGCAACCCGCCGCCGAATCAAAGTTCAACACCCAGGGCCACTTCAAAACAGAACCCGCCTCCCTCCCAGAACCCACCGCCGACGCCGCCAACGCCTACCTCGACCGCTACATCGCCTTCTTCGCCGGCAAATCCCTCAATGGCCGAAAAGTCCTCGTCTACCAGCACTCCGCCGTCGGCCGCGACTTACTCGTCGACTTACTAATCAAATTAGGCGCCCAAGTTACTCCCGCCGGCCGCAGCGACGTCTTCGTCCCCATCGACACCGAAAACATCGAAGCCGCCCAGCTCGAAGCCATCCAAGCCCTCGTCACCGAACCCTACTTGGCCGTTGCCTCCATCGACGGCGACTCCGACCGCCCGCTCCTCCTCGGCGTCGACGAAAACCAACAGGTCCGCTTCTTCGGCGGCGACCTCCTCGGCATGATCGTCGCCCAATACCTCCAAGCCGACGCCGTCGTCGTCCCCATTAGTTGCAACGACGCCATCGACCGCGGCCCTCTCGCCCAAGTCACCGAACCCAAAACCAAAATCGGCTCCCCCTTCGTCATCGCCGGCATGGACGCCGCCCGCTCCAGGGGCAAAAAAGTGGTCTGCGGCTGGGAAGCCAACGGAGGATTCCTCCTCGGTTCCGACATCGGCAACCTGAAAGCCCTCGCCACCCGCGACGCGTTTCTCCCGCTCCTCTGTGCCCTCTTCGCCGCCGGCAACGAACCCCTCGCCGCCCAGTTTGACCGCCTTCCCGCCCGTTACTCCAAAGCCGCGCTTCTCAAAGAGTTCCCCCGCCCCACCAGCATGAAAATCCTCGAAGTCCTCCACCCCGGCACCATCGAGCGGTTCTTCAATGCCTCCCACGGCTTCACCGCATTGAGCAAAATCGACACCACCGACGGCGTCCGCATGATATTCTCCAACGGCGACGTCGCCCACATCCGCCCCTCCGGCAACGCCGACGAACTGCGAATCTACGCCGTCGCCGACACCCAAACCCGCGCCGACGCCATCACCGAAGCCGGCGTCGCCCCCGACGGCATCCTCCGCCAACTTGAGAAGTACGTGACACAATGACACCCACCCCGTCCGAACTGATCACCAACCGCATCGCCGAACTTGCCGGCTGGCGCGGCGCCGCCCTCGCCCGCGTCCGCGAACTCATCCACGAAGCCGACCCGAAGTGGAGGAAGAGTGGAAGTGGATGGGCACCCCCGTCTGGTCCCATGCAGGCATCCTCTGTACCGGCGAGCACTACAAGAAGGTGGTCAAGCTGACGTTCCACAAAGGCGCCTCTCTCCCCGACCCTGCTGGCTTGTTCAACGCCAGCCTCGAAGGCAACGTCCGCCGCGCCATCGACATCCCTGAAGGCGCGGAAATCGACCCCGCCGCATTCAGGGCACTCATCCACGCAGCCATCGCACTCAACCAAACAAAGCCAACCCGCAATCGCTGATCGTCATGGCGGATGGCTTAGAAAGCGCCTACGCGGAAGCAGCGGCACGGAGGGCGCGGGCTTCAGCCAGAAGATTGGCGGCGGCCTGATCGACAGTCGGGGTGGCGGGGGCAGTGTTGGGGTCCCCGAGGCCGGCGTCGCGGTAGTGGCGGAGACGGTCCTGGATAAGGTCGCGGATCTGTTCGGCGTTGTCCACGCCGGCGAAGCAGGCGATATGGGAACTCGCAATCTGTTCGCCCTTGGGGCCGGTGCTGCCGCCGCCGGCGCTGGCTACTTCCAGATCGGCCAGGCCCAGGAACTTCTGGAGCGGGCCGGAGGTGATGCGGATGTCCTGAATGTTGGCAAAGGTCATGGTCAGTTCCTCCACGCTCCAGATGCCGGCGCGGATGCGGAGACTGCGGTCCGTGACGATGTACCAGCGCTGTTCGTAGTTCAGGCGCTGCATCAGATACGAGAAAGGAAGAAGGAGAACGAGCCACGCGAAGAAGAGGACTTCACCGGCAAGGATCAGGGCGCGTGCGAGTGGAGGCAACTTATGAAGGCCCATGACGAAGAGCGCGCTGAGAAGGAGCGGCACCATGGATCCGAACCAGCTGAAGACCCAGACTACGAGGCGCCAGCGGTAGTAGTTGGCGCCCGCGCGGAAGATCTTTATGGAGTCCGGGGAGCCTTCAGGCGGGGCCGGTTCATGGGGGACGCGGAGCCATTTAAGCAGCAGACGACTCATGCGCGCTTCTCCAGGGCGAGGCGGACGGTCTTCAGTTCGGCGGCGACTTCCAGGAGGACGGTGGTGAGGGTATCGGCCTGCTTATGATCCGTCGCGCCATGCATGCGGGAATAGAGGTAATCGCGCATGGCTTCCGGGTCGGCTAGGCCTTCGAGGGTCATGACGGAGGACGATGAGCCGCTGGCGGTTTGGATTTCGATACGGGCCAACCCGAGGGCGCGCTCGATGGCGTTGGAGCGGAGATGAATGTCCTGAATGCGGGCGTAGTTGAGCAGGACTTCGTTGCGGAAGAGGATACCCCAGCTCATGCGAAGGCCTTCGGCGCCGAAGTCGTAGCGCATGGTGTGGAAGCGGAAGTAGAGCACCAGCGCCGTCACCGGGAAGGCGACCGTGGTGGCGGCCGCCTTCAGGAGGTAGTAGGTCCAGAGAGGATCGATGGGCCGTTTGATGGCGGCGATGCTGGCGGGGACGGGCTGGGTCATGGGGTTATTGGAAGAGTTTTGGGGCGAATTCGGCCAGGTAGTCTCGCCAGTTGAGCCAGGTGTGGCCGCCGGCGGTTTCCTTGTAGGTTACGTCGAAACCGTGTTTCTTCAACATGGCCACGGTACCTTCGGCGGTTTTGAGCAGGAAGTCGTCTTTACCGATGCCAAACCAAACCAATTTGAGGCCTTTTTTGGTGGCGGGGTTATCGAGTTCGGCTTTGTGCGTTTCTTCGAAGCTGGGGCCTTGGCGGACCGGCGCGCCGGGGCGGGTGGGACCGAATTCGCCGATCAAGCCCGAACTGAAGACACCGAGGTAGGCGAACTTATCGAGATGGGGGATACCGACGGCGAGCGTCTGATTGCCGCCCATGGAGAGGCCGGCGATGGCGCGGTGGGCGCGGCCGGTCTGAACGCGGTAGTGCTTGTCGACGTAGGGCATGATATCCGTGACGAAATCTTTGGCGAATTCGTCGGCGCCGCCGGGGACGCGGAAGCCTCCCGCATTGGTATGGCCGGCGGGCATCACCATGATCATGGGCTTGGCCTTTTTCTCAGCGATGAGGTTGTCGAGAATGACGCCGGCGCGGCCGACGGAAGACCAGGAGTGATCGGAATCCGAGGCGCCATGGAGGAGGTAGAAGACAGGGTATTTGTCCTTGCCGCCTTCGTAGCCGGGGGGCGTGTAGATGGTCATGCGGCGGTGGCGCTTGAGTTCGGAGGAGTAATAGGTGACGGCGGCGACGGCACCGTGGGGAACCTGCTTCGTGTCAAAGCGATCGTCACCGGGGACGGTGACCATGCTCCAAACGTTGTTGTTCGATTCGGAATTGGAGGGGTTGCGCGGGTCGAGCATGGTGAGGCCGCCGGCGTTGAATGTGTAGCGATAGGCGCCGCCGGGGAGCGGGCCGACTGTTACTTCCCAGATACCTTTTTCGCCCTTGGTCATGGCTGTGCCCTGGTTATTGCCGGGCATATCGCCGCCCATCACCTTGACCGATTCTGCATTGGAAGCGAGGAGGCGGAACGTGACTTTGCGGTCGGCCGAGACGTCAGGGGAGACGATCGGGGGCGGCTGTTGGGCCAATACGGCCGCGACCGAGAGAAGCGCAAGCGCGAGACGACGGGGAATTCGCATGGAGCGAGTTTACCGCAGCGGAACGCGGAGCGGGATGCGATAGAAGACGGATTGATTGTCGCCCAGGAGTTCGATGAGAAGTGTCATGCGGCGGGGGGAGAGCCAGGCGTTGCGGAGGCGGGGCGGATCGTAGATGAAGCCGTTCTCGGCGGGAGTCGCGGAGACCGTGCGGTGGAGGGTCCAAAGGAGGCGGTTGGATTCGTCGTAGAGGAGCAGTTTAGCGGGGACCCGGGGGAAGTCGAGCTTTGAGTCCCTGCCCTGTTCGGCCCAGGCGGCAAGCGCCTTTTGGAGATCGGCGGTGGGGCCGGGAGGCATATCGAGCGCGAGGTGGAGCGTGGGGGTGTGGCCGGGTTGGACGGGGCGTTTAGAGACGCGGTAGGGGCGGGTGCCGGGATCCCAGGCGAGGAATGTCGGGCGATCGGGCGGTTCCTTTTGGAAGACCGCCGTTTCGCCGCTCCAGCCGTGGAAGGAGAGGTCCTTGGCGGGGAGCGCCGCGGGGGGTTGGGCGCCGAGGGTGCAGGCGAGGAGGGCGACTAGAGTTGGAACTTTTCGACCCATGGGTTACCGCTATCTGTTTCGAGTTTGGCGTCGCCGAAGTTGTCCCACATGCCGACCAGTTGGACGCCCCGCATTTCGATACGGACGGCTTTGGTTTTGGTGATGAGGGTGACCATCCAGCCAGAGCCGACGTTGAAGGCCTTCGGTGAACCGGGTTCGCGGTTGCCGTTGGCGAGCCCTTCGAATTCGAATTCAGCCATGACGCTACCGCCAGAGAGATAGACGGTTTTGGCGGAAACAGAGTTGCGGAGGGAGGCGACGAAGTAGGCGATTTCGCTCTTTTCGATGAGTTCAATGTGAATGGTGAAGGCGACGATCTGGGCGGCCGTAGCCTTGCCATCGTTGATTTTAGCCTCGATGACGGGATCGGTGGCGATGGTGACGCCTTGGACGTGGCCAGGGAGATCGCCACGGGAGGGTTCGCCACCGTGTTCGCCACAGGTGGCGAGGATGCGGGCGGCAGCTTCGCGGCAGGCGCGGAGCAGGGCACGGCAGCGGGCGAGATTGGCGCCGGAGGGGCGAATATCGACGGCGAGGCCGGCGTTGTGGGCGGCTCGGCCGCTGGCGTTACCGAGGACGCACGCGGCGTTGTGGGCGTCGACGTTGTGGGCCGCGCAGACGTGGCTGAGCGAGACGGTGATGGAGTTGGCGTAGACCTGGCGCACGTTTTCCAGCACGTCGAGGAGGGTAAGGTGGAACCGGGTACCATGAGGCGGGTTTTCGTCCGGTTCGTGCGGGACGGGCTGATTGCAGGCTAGTTCCTTCCGGGTGAAACTGTAATTGATGGCTGCGGAGAAGGGTTTGATGGGCTGTTTGTCGGCGGCCTGCCCGACGGCGGAGCCACTGGCAAACGTGACGTAATTAGTGAGGAATTCGCCTTCCATGGTGACGTTGGTGTCGGCGGAATCGGGCTCGGAGACCTGGCCGTTTTCCTTGAGGATGAGGCCGTTGACGAAGTGCATGAAAGTGATGGGGTGGTAGTGCCACATCAGTCCATCGGCTGCGGCGAGTTGGGTGGTCAAATCAGGGCAGGCGGCGAGTGCGTCGGCGTGCCACATGAAGTGCTTGAGGCTGTTCCAGAACTTGTTGCGCTGGGTGGCGTTGGGAATGACGGGGGTGAGGGCGGCGGCATCGGCAAGCGACCATTCGCTCTTGTGGTAGCTCTTCACTTTGCGTAGGTCTTTGGCGGCGCGGAGAACATCAAGCCGACTGAGGGGCTGGCCAGCGATGGCCGTGACGAATTTTTCGACCTTTCTGTCGTCGCAGATAACGTTCGTATCAGTATCGTGGATCCGTTTTTCGGAGTCGTCCCACGGAGCGACAGAAAGTTCTTCGCGGCCAACGACTTCGAAGTGGATCATCTGCTGGCCCTTGTAGATACCGCAGTTGCCGAGCCAATCGCCAACGGAGACGGCGACATCGGGGTTGAAGACTTTGCTGGCATCGGCACCGGCGGCCTTTCGGCGATGCCAGAAGTTGAGCCAGGGCGGGTTGGCGGGGCTCTCGGCGGCGATATCGGCGGGGGCCGCAAGGTGCATGTAGAGCGTGAAGAAGTAGGTTGGATCTGTTGTGTAGTCGGTACGTTCGCCGCCGCCGGGATCAGCTTCCTGCCTCCAGTAAACGGTGTGGCGAATGAGGACGAAGCGCTGGCTACCGAAGACGGGATCGGCTTCAACGGCGGCGTCGGAACCGAGGCGAGCGGCGACGATGCGGCCGGAAGCGGCGGCGTAGACCTGCGGGGCGTCGACTGGGGGTTGGAAGTGGATGCCGCCGTGCCAGAACTTGTTGCGTCCGATGGGGTAGGTGCCGCCGATGGTGAGGATTTCCGTATCGGCGTAGTAAGAGGAGATTTTGTCGAGATCGAAGTAGCTGCGCGTCTCCTGAAGCGCGTCGAGGTTGGCGTCGTGGAAGGTGACACCGCCCCAGGCGGAGCCGGTGAAACGGAAGTGACTGGGCTGGTTGGGCTGGGGGTCGAAGGGGCCCATGTAGTACTGGCGAGGGCCGCCGGAGAAATCGATGGGGAGCCACCATTCGTCGATGATGGCGCGGAAAAGGCGGGAGCGGTGAAGGGCCGGGCCGCCGCACTCCTTTTCCCCATGGCAGTTCATGTGGGAGAGAATGCCGCGGAAGCGCATGACGCTGCTACGGGTGAGAGCGTCAGTTTGGGGCGTCCAGCGAGCCATTTTCTCGGCGGTGGTGTCACCGAGGAAACGGCGGGGGATACGGTGATGGATGCAGAGGTAGCGGAGGAGGAGGATCATGCCCCGGTACTGCTCCTCCTGATAGGCCTGGAAATCGGTATGAACCAGGTTGCTTTTGGGAAATGTGGTGCCCGGGAGATGGAGCCAGTGGTTCTGATCCGTGGGGCGTTTGTTTTCGCCGGTGCCGGTGAAGGTATCGCTTTGGGCGGCGGCCCAGCCCCAGCCAACATTGGAGTGTTCGATCCCGATGGAGTTATTATTGAGGGCTTCGCCGTGGTAGGCGATGGTATTGGAGGGGACGACTTCGACGATGTCGACGTAGGGCTGGGAGGCGTCGAGACGGTGGTTGGCACGTTCAACGACGTAGTGGGCGCTGGCGCGAGTAGGGAAATGGTCGAGTTTGTGGCCCTCCGGGCAGAGACCTCCAGTGGGGCTGGAGAACTCGTGCTTGGTACCGGGGCCAAAGTATTTCTTGCAATAGAAGAGAGCTTTATCGAGAGGGGCAATCATGTTCCACCACTCGACGTTTTGGAGGCCGCTGCCATTCCCGGCGGTGAAGTGGAGAACGATCTGGTTCTTTTGTTTGCGAACGGGATTGACGCCGACATGCTCATATTGGCGTTTGTCGAGCGCGAGGCCACAGTCGTAGATGGGGAAATCTACCTATTGTCCTTGATGCCAGATGGGGACGGTGCGGAGGACTGTTTTGGGCATGGCGGGTTAGACGGAGAACTCGAAATCGAACAGTTGCGTTTCGACGCCTTCGCAGGGGGAGGCGCCGGCGAGACGATGGTAGAAGCGGCAGGCGAAGGTGTTCTGCGTGATGGGGAACTCGCGGCGTTCGTCCTGGGGGTTGCGCCGTGTGTTGCCATCGGACCAGAAGCGTTTCACGCAGCCGGTGGTGCCTTCGGTGACGCGCGGGCAGGGCCATTTATCGGGCGGGACGAAGGTGCCGGGGCGGAAGAACAGGACCATCACGCGCCGGTTGACTTCGTTTTCGGCGTCGCGTTCGGGGCGGTTTTCGGCTTGCAGGTAGCGCTCGGCTTCGGCTTTGGAGAACACCAGATAGGGGTTGAATTCACCACAGCCCTGGAAATCGACTTTACCCTGTTTGTCGGCGCCCTTAGCGAGGAAATCAGCCGGGGAGAGGGGCGTGGGCCAGAGGAATTGGAAGTAGGCGAGGAAGAGTTTTTCGCGAGTTTTGGAACCGGCAACGCCGTCGGCGGTCAGGCCGTTTTTGGATTGGAATTCGCGGACGCCATCGGGGGCGTAGTCCAAGGCGGTGAGCATGGACTGAATGCAATCCGAGCCCCAGCCGTGGGCCCGGTTGTAAAGGCTTTCGTAGCGGGAGACGCTGTGGACGAGGATGGCGTAAATGGATTCGGCGCGTTCGCCGGAGAGTTGTTTGTTGAAGGCGTCGTCGCCTGTAGGGTCGGCATGGCCGAAGACGGAGAGGGGAGCGCCGGGGAACTGTTTGCGTAGATCGGCCAGGTGGACGAATTCCTGGCGGGTTTCGGGGACCACGAAGGAGGAGCCAAAGGCGAAGCGGACGTTGTTCAGTTTCCAGCAGGCGACGGAGACCAGTTCGAGGCGAATGGTGGTGGTTTCTTTGCCGGTGCGGGGGGCGGCGTGGACGGGGAGATCGGAGACAGGCGGGTGGCTGCCGTGTTTACCTCCGGGGGGAAGAATCGGGGTGCCAGCGTCGTCACCTGGGGCTGGGGTTCCGCCGCCGGGCGGGGTGGTTCCGCCATCGGGAGGGTTGGTGGGATTGGTACCCGGTGCCGTTGCGTCCGGGTTCTTCTTCGGTGTGCGGCGTTCGGCTAGGGATTTTTTGCCGGGGCCGGTGTAGTTGAGGGAGATGGGGCCTTCGAGATTGTTGTGGCTGGGGCCGAGAATGATTTCCACAAGGCGGTTGAGGAAGTCCGGGATGGTGGCCGATTCGAAGTCCCAGTTGTCGTTGCGAGCCCCGATTTCGGCATCGACCTGGCGCAGGCCGTCCTCGTATTTGAAGGTGGTGCTCTTCATGAGGGCTACCGAGACGGTGCCGTGGACGTAGGCGGCATCGGGACCGCCGATGGAGCCGGGGACGAAGCCGTTGTTGCCGCCGGTGTATAGATTACCGCCGAGTGTGCGGTCGGATTTGGTGGCGAAGCCCTGGGCGATGAGATCGTCGAAGGTGTAGGTGCCGAAGGGGAGGGAGAGGTCTTCGTCGAGGAATTTCTTGACGATGTCGAAGTGCTCGGCCGTGATTTCTTTGCCGTAGCCATCGGTCATGACCGCGGTTTGGGGCATTTCGATGACGATTTTGGCGAAATCGGGATCGTAGTTCTGGTCGAAACCGCGCTCGTAGGGGCTGACGGGTTGGCCATATTCGGCGAAGTCGTTCATGACGCCACTCGTGACGTCGTCGTAGCTGGTGCAGACCCAGGTGCCGGAACTTCGATTGAGCGTCCAACTCATAGGATTTGGTTTTTAGAGTATCAGGATTTTACCGATAGCCAGCTGCCTGGAGTTCGAAGAGTTCAGCGTAGCGGGCGCGGTTGGCTAGGAGTTCTTCGTGGGTGCCTTGTTCTTCGATGCGGCCGTTGCCGAGGACGAGAATGCGATCGGCCATGCGGACTGTGGAAAACCTGTGGGAAATTAGGATGGCCATCTTGCCTTTGGTGAGTTCGGCGAATCGTTGGAAGACTTCGAATTCGGCGCGGGCGTCGAGCGAGCTCGTAGGTTCGTCGAGGACGAGGAGCTGGGCATCGCGCATGTAGGCTCTTGCCAGGGCGATCTTTTGCCACTGCCCCATGGAGAGATCGGCGCCGCCTTCGAAGCGGCGGCCGAGCATATGGGAGTAGCCGTTGGTGAGTTGGGCGACGACGTCGGAGGCGAGGGATTTGTGGGCGGCGTCTTCAATCTTGAGCTGATTGGTGATCTCATCGATACGGCCAACTCCTATATTTTCTTTGACTAACATGTCGTATTTCACGTAGTCCTGGAAGATGACTCCGATCTCTTTACGAAGATCGGCGGGGGAGTATTCGCGGAGGTCGACGCCGTCGAGGAGGATGCGGCCGGCGGTGGGGTCGTAGAGGCGGCTGATGAGTTTGATGAGGGTGGTTTTACCGGCGCCGTTTTCACCGATCAGGGCCAGGCGCTCTTCGGGGTGGAGGTGGAAGCTGACGTTCTCAAGGACGGGCTTGTTGGAGTTGGCGTAGGAGAAGGAGACGTTTTGGAATTCGAAGCCGGTTTTGATGGGACGGGGAGCCGGGAGGAGGGCGGTTTTGGATTCGATGGAGGGTTTGGAGTCGAAAAATTCGAACAAATCGCGTACGAAAAGTGCCTGTTCTGACACGTTTGAGAGGGTAGAAAACACGTTTTCGAGTGCATTTCGGGAGCGTAGAAAGGCACCGGCCAGGAAAGTGAGGTCTCCCAAGGAGAGTTCGCCCTTGGCGGTGCGGTAGAGGATGACGGCGTAGGCGCCGTAGTAGCCGGCGAGGGGAAGGACGTTGAGAGCGGCGTTGGTAAATGCCTTCTGAATAGCGAGTTTGCGGTTTTCTTGAAAGTAACGGTCGAACAGAGCTTCAGTGCGGTTTATCAGGAAATCACCGAGGCCGAAGAGTTTGACCTCTTTGGCGGTGGAGATGGAGGCGCCGAGGAGACGGAGGTAATCGAGCTCGCGGCGTTCCGGTGTCCAGCGGTAGAGGAGCGAGTAGGCGAGCATGGCGAATTTGGTTTCGCCCCAGAAGACGGGGAGGAGAGCGAGAATTAGTATCGGCAGGAACCACCAGGAGAATGAGATGATTACGGCGGAGACTGCAAGTAGTGATAGAAGTGTTTGGAGGAGCCCGGCGATTTGGGAGAGCATGCCGAGGCGGGCGGCGGATTGGCGGCGGGCGCGCTCGAGTTTGTCGTAGAAGATGGGGTCTTCGAAGCTGGCGAGGTCGAGCGTGGCGGCGTGGCGCATAAGGCGGACGCCGATGTGGTGGGTGAAGCGGTCGCCGAGGAGGGATTCGGCGAGGCCGGCGGCACGCATGAGGAGGTCGCCGGAGATGGCGAGAGCGAATTCGGCGGCGACGAGGGGCCAGAGGTCGTCAGGAACGCCGGATTTGGCGGCTGCGGCGGCTGCTATGCGGTCAATGATGAGTTTGGCGACCCAGAGGGTACCCAAGGGCACCAAAGACCACAGAAGGCGGCAAAACAAGGAGACGAGGCAGAGAATCGGGCTGGTTTCCCAGACCATGGCCAGGAGTGGGGGCAGGTTGCGGAGGGCGTGAAGGCGGTCGCGCCAGGAGGCCGGGGGATCTGCCTTCGGGGCGTGGGGATTCATTCTCGGAGTATAGACGACTACGGCGGGCCAAGGCCCGCCGGTCGACATTGTGGGAGAATCAGGCCTCGAGGCTACGCTTGCCCGCGATTCCTGGTATGTGTCTGTGATGTTATGGCGTCTTGAGGATTTCGTCAAGAGCAAAGATGTGGATTGCTGGATTTGACGGAAGTGATTGATTGCATGAAACTTACCGTATTTTTCCTAGGTGACAGTCACCTAGGAAAAAGCGGAGGAGAGGGCGGCAAGTTGATGAATTTGGGGAGGTTATTGGTCGATGTGGAGGGCGATGACGGAAGAGTCGTCACCCGTCTTTTGACCGGAAATTTTTCTACCTAGACGGCGAAAAAGCGCAAAACCACCACCGGCGAGCAGGGCGAAGAGGATCATCATGCCGGAAAACTTACTGACGTTCATAAACAGAACGCCGATATTGTCGCCCTTAGGATCGGGCATTTGCTGGTTGATGGTCATGTTGACCTCCCAGCGAACCTGGGAGAGGATGCGTTCGGCGGCGTCCGGGGTGGGAGTTTGGGTAACAACGGCAACAAGCGGACCGGAGCGACGGCTGACGTACTGTTTTTGCTCCTGGAAGGCGGCGATGCGTTCCTTGGCGATTTGGGGGTTGGGGTAGTTGAAGAGAACGAGGGTGACGTCGCCGTCCTTGTCTTTGTACCGGGCGAGCTGGGCTTCGGTACCGAAGTGGAAGGCGACCAGAGACGGGGACATGCCGGGGACGAAGGCCTCCAGCGAGTTCGGGCCGAGGATGTAGCGTTCGCTATTGCCGTGACGGTTGGAGGCCGGGAGGAAGCCGGTGAGTGCGGGGAGCGAGGAGGCGTCGTAGCGGGGCATGGCCAGGATGAGCTGGTTCATGGTCTCCTCTTCGGGCTTATAGCCATCGAACTGGAGGACGTAGTTGCCACGCTGCTGGATGGTGGCGCCGGCGGGTCGGGCGCCGCGGAGGAGTTGGATGGCGGCGAGGGCGTTGGTTGCGTCCGGCAGACGCCAAGCGGAGACGGTGAAGGCACCTTTGGCGCCTTCATACCTAGCTGTCTCTGCTTCCTGCAAACCGTACTCACTCCAAACCGCGGCTGGCTCCGGCTTCAGCGCCTTGACGGTTTTGCGAGAGTGATGTTCCATGCCTTCCGGCAGGATGGCGGCCGGAAGGCTGAGGGCGAACAGGGCGAAGATTACTCGTTTACACCGTGGCATTTTTTGTATTTTTTCCCGGAGCCGCACCAGCAAGCGTCGTTGCGGCCTGGTTTCTTAGACGCCAACACGGGGCCTTTTGGTGCCGCGGGTTCGCCACCTAAAAACTGTAGATCGGCGAGTTCGCGTTCTTTTTTCTTCTGGATGTTGCGGGTAAAGTCGTCGATGGAGGCGCGGGCGGCCTGGCGATCGGCCGGAGAGGGCTCGGGCGCTGCTTCGAGGACTGGCTGATCGTCGTCTTCGAGATCGTAATCGGCTTCGAAGGGGACATCGGGCCGATTGTTTTCGGCAACCTGGAGGAAGAAGAGATAGCGGACGGTATCGTCTTCGATCCGGTCCATCATGTCCTGGAAGAGGGTGTAGGACTCCTTCTTGTATTCGAGAAGGGGGTCCTTCTGGCCGTAGCCGCGAAGGCCGATACCTTCTTTGAGGTGGTCCATCGACAGGAGGTGGTCTTTCCACTGGTTGTCGATGACGTTGAGCATGATGACACGTTCGGCTTCGCGGAGATATTCGTCGCCGATGAGGGATTCCTTCTCCTCGTACTTCGTTTTGATGGATTCGAAGATCTTGTCTTCGACGTCATCGAGGTTGGAACCGCGGAGTTCGTGGAGGTGAAGCTGGGCGCCAAAGCGGGTGAGAATATCGCTTTCGAGACCGGTGATGTCCCATTCGTCGGGGCGGGCCTTTTCCGGGATACGCTCGGCGACGACAGAGGCGATGATGCCTTTGGCCATCTCGTAGATGCGTTCCTTCTGGTCGGTCCCTTCGAGGAGGTTGCGGCGCATGGTGTAGACGGCGCCGCGCTGTTTGTTCATGACGTCGTCGTATTCGAGGACGTGTTTACGGGAGGCGAAGTTCTGGGCTTCGACGGCTTTTTGGGCGGCGGCGATGCGCTTGGTGATGAGGCCGGAATCGATCGGCACGTCCTCTTCCATGCCGAGGCGGAGCATGAGGTTCTGCATGCGTTCGCCGCCGAAGATGCGGAGGAGATCGTCCTGGAGGGAGAGGAAGAAACGGGAGGAGCCGGGGTCGCCCTGGCGGCCGGAACGGCCACGGAGCTGGTTATCGATACGGCGGGATTCGTGGCGTTCGGTGCCGATGATGCAGAGGCCTCCGACGGCGACGACTTTCTCACGGTCGGCATCGCAGTTGGCTTTGTGACGCGCGTGCATCTCGTGCCAGGCTTCGAGCGGGACACGATAGTTCATGTCGGCACGTTGGAAGTAGTAGAAACGATCGTCGGCGACGAAACCGGCTTCATGTTCGTCGACGGATTCGGCGATCGCCTTTTTGATGGACTCTTCCTGGGAGAGGAAATCGGGGTTGCCGCCAAGGAGAATGTCGGTACCGCGGCCGGCCATGTTGGTGGAGACGGTAACGCCGGCGTAGCGGCCGGCCTGAGCGATGATGTAGGCTTCGCGTTCGTGATTCTTGGCGTTCAGCACTTCGTGCTTGACGCCCATTTTAGTGAGAATCGAGGAGAGCTTTTCGCTCTTGGTGACCGAGATGGTGCCGACCAGGACCGGCTGGCCCTTGGCGTTGCGGTCTTTGATTTCGCGGGCGGCGTTGCGGAACTTTTCTTCTTCGGTGCGGTAGACGATGTCGTTGGCGTCTTCCCGTTTGGCGACGCGGTTGGGAGGAATGGGGGTGACGTCGAGCTTGTAGGTTTTGCCGAATTCGGCGGCTTCCGTGTCGGCCGTACCGGTCATGCCGGCCAGCTTTTTGTACATACGGAAGTAGTTCTGGAAGGTGATCGTCGCGAGGGTTTGGTTTTCGCGCTGGATTTTGACGTTTTCCTTGGCTTCGATGGCCTGATGGAGACCGTCGGACCAGCGGCGGCCGGGCATGAGGCGGCCGGTGAATTCGTCGACGATGATGACTTCGAGTTCACCTTCTTCGCCGGGGCGGACGACGTATTCCTTGTCCCGGGTGTACATCACGTGGGCTTTGAGAGCTTGCTGGACGTGATGGTTGAATTCGATGTTCTGGGCTTCGTAGAGGTTGCCGAGGCCGAGGAGGCGCTCGATCTTCATAACGCCCTCTTCGGTGAGGGCGACGGCGCGGTGTTTTTCGTCGACGGTGTAGTCCCCGGTGAAGTACTTTTCGCCGGGTTCTTTGCCTTCGATGACTTCGCCGCGAACGAGGCGCGGGATGATCTGATTGATGCGGTAGTACTTGTCTGTCGACTCTTCGGAGGGGCCGGAGATGATGAGCGGGGTGCGGGCTTCGTCGATCAGGATCGAATCGACTTCGTCGACGATGGCGAAGAAGTGGCCGCGTTGGACGCAATCTTCCAGGCGGAACTTCATGTTGTCGCGGAGGTAGTCGAAGCCGAACTCGTTGTTGGTGCCGTAGGTGATGTCGGCCTGGTAGGCGGCGCGGCGATCGCGATCGCTGATGTCGTGGGTGATGCAGCCGACGGTGAGGCCGAGGAACTTGTAAATTCTGCCCATCCACTCGGCGTCGCGCTTGGCGAGGTAGTCGTTAACGGTAACGACGTGGGTGCCTTTGCCGGCGAGCGCGTTCAGATAGACGGGGAGCGTGGCGACAAGGGTTTTGCCTTCACCGGTTTTCATTTCGGCGATGCGGCCCTTGTGGAGCTCCATGCCGCCGATCAACTGGACGTCGTAATGGCGCATCGAAAGGATGCGGCGGCCGGCTTCGCGAACGGTAGCGAAGGCTTCGACGAGGAGATCGTCGAGGGAGGCGCCGTTGTCCAATTGGTGCTTGAATTCGGCGGTTTTGGCGGCGAGCTCGGCGTCGGAGAGCGATTTGTAGTGGGGCTCGCGAGCGTTGATGGCTTCTTTGAGCGGCTGGAGGGCCTTGATATCCCGGTCCGCTTTGGTGCCGAAGATTTTCGCGAGTACGTTTGGAAACATAGACAATGGGCGCAGGGCGCCTCCTACCAGTTTAGCGTAGGCGGGAGGGGTTCTTCATGTTTGATGTGTGAGGAGGGGGGAGGGTTGCGAGTGTATGGAAAATCGGGTGATGGCATTTATTGCGGCGGAGATGGAGTTGAAGCGGGGGAAGATCCAATTGTCGTCCCGCATTTCGGACGATTTGGGGATTGACGGAGACGATGCGGTGGAGTTGTTTGAAAAGTTCGGGCGGGAGTTTTCGGTGGATTTACAGAAGTTATGGCTGCAGTGGGAGTTGTATTTTGTACCGGAGGGGTTAGAAATCGGCCCGGGGTTCTGGATTTTGGCCGGTATCGCCGGAGCGTGCGGATTTGGAGTTTCACACTTTGTTCCCGCGATTCTGGCGTGGGCGTCGTCGTTGGTGATTCTGATTCTATTGGGATGGCTGCATTCCCGCTTCCTTGTGGATCGGGCCGAGTTGCCTCCGCCCGTTACGGTGCAGGATATGGTGGATGCGGCACGCGCGGGGAGATGGGTGAAGGAGTATTTGTAGAAGCGGCGCAGGACGGCTACACTCACGTGCCGCAAAAGGTGCGGTAGGCGGGGTTGGGACTGGGATTGGGTTGCGAGTAGGCGTCCAGGCCGGGGCGTTCGGTGAAGGGGTCTTTTAGCACTTCGTTGAGGGTTTCGAAGGGCTCGATGTTATTGGCTTCGGCGCTCTTGAGAGCCTCTTCCACCTTGTGGTTGCGGGGGATGTAGAGGGGGTTCACCGCATCCATCTCCGCCTGGGTGGCGGTGCGGCGGGGTTGCCAGCGTTTGGCCCAGTTGGCGTCTGGGGTTTCGCCGGTGCTGAGGCGGCGGAAGGATTGGGTGAAGTCGAGCTTTTGGGCTTCGAGGGTTTGCAGGAAATCGGTGATGAGCTGGCGGTCCGATTCCTCGGGGACGGTGATGCCGAGTTTGGCGCGCATGCCGTTTAGCCAGTGTTTTTCGTACTCGGGCATGAAGCCGCGGAGGACTTCGGTGGCGATGTCGATGGCCGTCTTTTCGTCTTCGTGGATGAGGGGTAGAAGGGTTTCGGCGAGGCGGGAGAGGTTCCAGACGGCAATCGACGGCTGCTGGCCGTAGGCGTAGCGGCCGTTTTGATCGATGGAACTGAAGACCGTTTTCGGGCTGTAGGTGTCCATGAAGGCGCAGGGGCCGTAGTCGATCGTCTCGCCGGAGATGGCCATGTTGTCGGTGTTCATGACGCCGTGGATGAAGCCGACGAGCATCCATTTGGCGATGAGCGCGGCCTGGGCGTCGCGGACGGCGGTGAGGAGTTCGAGGGGGCTGGTGGCTTGGGGATAGTGGCGGGCAATGGAGTATTCGGCGAGGAGACGGACCTTGTCCGGACTGGCGTGGGCGGCGAAGAATTGGAACGTACCGACGCGGATGTGGCTGGCGGCGACTCGGGTTAGCACCGCTCCGGGGAGGGCGCGTTCGCGGTAGACGGGTTCGCCGGTGGCGACGGCGGCGAGGGCGCGGGTTGTCGGGATGCCGAGGGCGTGCATGCCCTCTCCCATGAGGTATTCCCGGAGGACGGGGCCGAGGGCGGCTTTGCCGTCGCCCCCTCTTGAGAACGCCGTGCGGCCGGAACCCTTCAACTGGATGTCGCGGCGGCGGCCGTTCGAGTCGATGACTTCGCCGTAGAGGAGGGCGCGGCCATCGCCCAATTGGGGGACGAAGTGGCCGAACTGGTGGCCGGCGTAGGCCTGGGCGATGACTTGCGCGCCTTCGGGGGGCGTGTTGCCGGAGAATATTTGGGCGGCAGTTTCTTGCGGGATTTCGAGCTGGAGTTCCGCGGCCAATTGGGTGTTGAGCTTGATGAGTTTGGGGGCCGGGGCCGGGGCGGGTTGGCCAGGGGCGTAGAAGCCGGACAGGAGGCGGGCGTAGGTGTTGTCGAATTGAAAGGACATTACTTCTTTCCGAACCAGGAGTAGAACGCGACGGCAAAGCCGATGAAGACGACGAAGGCGCGGATGTAGTCCGGTTTCATTTTGCGGGCGACGCGGGCGCCGACGTAGCCGCCGAGGGTGCCGGCGAGGCCCATGGCGATGGCGTATTTCCATACAATGGCGCCGGAGAGGAGAAAGATGAAAATTGTGATGCCATTCATGGCGGCGGCGAGGATGGACTTGACGGCGTTCATCTGGTGGATGTCCGGGATGCCCATGAAGGCGAGGGAGCTGAGCATCAGGATGCCGATGCCGGCGCCGAAGTAGCCGCCGTAGACGCCGACCAGAAATTGGAAGAAGACGATGATGGCGACCGTTTTGGGAGTGGGGGCTTCGTGGGGGTGGGCGCCGAAGTAGCGGGCGATGGGGCGCTGGAGGAGGAGGAGGACGGAGGCGGCGATGAGGAGCCAGGGGACGGCGCTGGCGAAGACGCGTTCGGGGAGGCGGGTGACCAGGAGCGAGCCGATGAGGCCGCCGATCAAGCTGGGCGGGAGAAGGCGGATGAGATGGGGGCGGCAGAGAGCCAGTTCTTTGCGATAGCCGAGGCCGGAGGCCAGGGAGCCGGGGAAGAGGGCGAAGGTGCTGGTGGCGTTGGCGGCGACAGGGCTCAGGACGGCGAGGAGGCTGGGGAAGGTGAGGAGGGTGCCACCGCCGGCGGCGGCGTTGACGATCCCGGCAGCGAAGGCGGCGAGGCAGAGGAATAGCCAGGGGGAGAGGATATCAACCATGCAAATTGCAAGGGTATCAAAGCGCGGAATTTGAGCGGGACTAAAAAGTTTCGGGAAGAGTTCAGTTTTGTTAAGAACCGGGGCGGAGTCGTCGAAATGAAGGACAGGGAAATGAATCATGTCGATACAACCGCCTTCCTTTGCTGATGTCGTGGACCCTGGAAGATTCTCTTTAGAAGAAGCGGAACAGATGGCGCTGCAGCTGATAGCTGAAGGGCAGCGCATTCCTGAACGCCTCGCCTTGGCCTTGCAGGGAGAGCCGCCGCCGGATAATGGGCGGGCCGAGCGAATGTTGGAATTGTTGCCGAGGATTACTGGACCGGAACGGCTGTTACCGTTGCTGGACCGGGTGATGCCGTCATCGAATTCGCGAATTCGGTCGAAGGCATGGAAGCTCTACGCAGCGGCGAGCGCGGACCTGCGCTGGGCCGATGCGCAGATTAATGACGATGATGCGCGCGTGGCCGCCAATGTTGTGGAAGCGCTGTGGCGGGCGACACCGACCGAGCCGTTGCTGGAGATATTCAAGAGAGCGGCGTTGCAGGAACGGAACCGGGTAGCGGGGAATGGCCTGGTGGGGCTGTTCAACTTTAATGACCCGCTAGCGGTGGAAGTGGTGGAGCGGATGGCGCGTCACCCGGACTCCGGTTTCCGCGCGACGGCGGCGTGGGCGATTGGGCGTGTGTACTGGCGTGAGGGTGCGGAAATACTTCGTGAGTTGCGCAAGGATCACAGTGAAAAGGTGCGCATCAACGCCGAACGCAGCATTCTGCGCATCGCGCGGCGGTACCCTGGGGCGGCGTAGATCGGACTACGGCCACTGGAGGTGACGGTGCAGGAATTCGAAGGCGCCGTGTCCCCAGATCTGATGGATGCCGTTGAAGTATTCAATTTGCGTGTGGTCCGCTAGCTGCCAGTTGGCGAAGAGGCGGCGGACCTTCGCGAATTCGTAGGAGACCCATTCGTCGATGCCGACGCCATCGGCGTGGCCGCGTTCGACGAAGAAGGGGCGCGGGGCGATGAGCGTGGCCATCTCGGCGTGCCCGAAGGTGTTGGTTTGGTTGAACTCGTAGATCTCGTATTCGCGGGTGAACTGGTAGGAGAAAGGCTGTTCGTCGGTGGTGATTTTCCACGACCACTCGTTGAAGTTGCCGGAGCAGACGACGGCTTTGATTCGCGGTTCCACGGCGGGGATGCGGACGGCGGTGGCGCCACCGTAGCTTAGGCCATAGAAGCCGATGCGATCTTTGTCGACGAACGGGAGGGTCTCCAGCCAATCGATGGACCGCGAGTATTGGGCGGCGATGAAGGCGAACAGGCCGATGGCGAGCGGATCGCCTTTGCGGCAGAGCTGGCGAAATTTGGAGCCGTGGATGTAGGGGTTCTGCGGGGCGAAGACTACGAAGCCGCGTTCGGCGAGGCGAGCGGCGAAGCGCTGGTAGGTTTTCATTTCGCCAGGGATGGTGGGTTGGATGATCTCCTGCGGACGGCCTTCGAGGCCGTGCTGGGCGATGACTAGTGGACGGCGTTCGCCGGGCTTCATGCCTTTAGGGATGAGGAGGATGCCGTAGGAGAAGACTTCGCCGTCGACGGGGATGTAGACTTCGTGGCCTTCGAAGAGATGGGTGTCGTAGATCTGGCGGGTTTCGGGTTTGGGGGCACCGCTGGGTTTGGGGAGGGCACCGATGATTTCCGATTGGAACTGCTGGTCGTAGAAGGCACGGGTTTCGGCCCATTTGGCGGGGGTGGTCAAGTTGGCATTGGCCCAGTATTGTTTGCGGGTCTTTTCCGAGTTTCGGACGGCGAGTTGGGTGAACTGGACGAGTTGGCGGAACTGGCGTTCCATGCGGTTGACTTTGGGGAGCTGGGGGGCGGGTCCGGGTTTTACGGGTTCGTGATTCAGGAAAGCTTTGAGGGTGGCTTCGCCGGGCTGTTCGATGAGGGTGATATTGCTGGTTTGGGCACGTTGGATTTCGGCTTTAACTTCGTCGAGGGATGGGGTCGAGATGGCGCCGGGGGCGGCACCGGCGCGGCCGGGGCGTTCGGGCGGGGGACCTTGGACGTTGGGGTGGCGCTGGGCCTCGATGATGAGCGGGCGGGGGGCAATGAGGCGGGCGATTTCGGCGTCGCCATAGTTGGGAAGGAGGCCCCAGACGTTGCGATAGATGGGTTCGTTATGGAGATTGCGGCGATTGCGGAAGTAGCCGGAGACGACGGTGGTTTGGATGCGCTCGTCGGCCGCGGCGGCGTAGAAGGCGACGAGGCCGCCTTCGCCGTAGCCGGAGATTTTGATGGGGATTTGCGGGTCTTGTTGCTGGAACCAGTC
>CANIVU010000081.1 GCA_947470805.1 Acidobacteriota bacterium
AGTCCCGCAACGAGCGCAACCCTTGCCCTGTTTTGCCATCATTAAGTTGGGAACTATCAGGGGACCGCCAGCGATAAGTTGGAGGAAGGTGGGGATGATGTCAAGTCATCATGGCCTTTATGTCCAGGGCTACACACGTGCTACAATGGACGGTACAAAGCGCTGCGAAGCCGCGAGGTGGAGCTAATCGCAAAAAACCGTTCTCAGTTCGGATCGCAGGCTGCAACTCGCCTGCGTGAAGCTGGAATCGCTAGTAATGGCAGATCAGCATGCTGCCGTGAATACGTTCCCGGGCCTTGTACACACCGCCCGTCACATCACGAAAGTGGGTTGTACTAGAAGTCTGTGCGCTAACCAGCAATGGAGGCCACGGCCCAAGGTATGACTCATGATTGGGGTGAAGTCGTAACAAGGTAGCCGTAGGAGAACCTGCGGCTGGATCACCTCCTTTCTAAACGAGGACGTGGATAGAGTCATTGAAGACAAGTCTTTCGCCAAAGGTGATTGTACTTAGTAAATGACAGCCGTTCTATTCCACATCGTCGCTTCCTTATTTACTCGATTATTCTAGTGGTTACGTCAGGTCGCCTTTGCGCGATCGGCAGAAACATCCAATTGGCCTCGACGAGTTAACTCTCGTGAGCTGGTCAGTTGAGTGGATGGCAGCCCATTCACTCAACTGATAAGCAATATCACAAGAGTTCGGGGGCTGTAGCTCAGCTGGGAGAGCGCCTGATTTGCATTCAGGAGGTCGTCGGTTCGATCCCGATCAGCTCCACCAGCAAAAGCTTGCAGCAGGCTGCATCGAAAGAGAGGGCCTGTAGCTCAGTTGGTTAGAGCGCACCCCTGATAAGGGTGAGGTCGGTAGTTCGAATCTACCCAGGCCCACCACAATCGAAACACTCCGGTACAGTTCGTAGAGAGCAGAAGCAAACGTCGTAGAGATACGGAGTTTACTTCTGAGCTTTTCGAAGCGAGGAACCAAGATCTTTGACAATTGAATACTGACGGGCATAATAAAGCACAAATTAATACTGGCAGCCCAGAGAGACGTATACTCTGCACGGGTATATGTACGGTTGCCGGCCTGAGTAGCGTGTATGTGTGTTGAGTAAATTTTATGGTCAAGCTACTAAGGGCACGCGTGTGGATGCCTAGGCGCAAGAAGGCGATGAAGGACGTAACTAGCTGCGATAAGCCTCGGGGAGTTGCAAGTAAACTGTGATCCGGGGATTTCCGAATGGAGAAATCCAACTCGTGTGAACACGAGTTATCATACTCTGAATACATAGGGGTATGAAGCAAACCCAGGGAAGTGAACCATCTTAGTACCTGGAGGAAGAGAAAACAACAGTGATTCCGCTAGTAGTGGCGAGCGAACGCGGAACAGCCCAAACCGGACAATTCTAACGGAGAGTCCGGGGTTGTAGGACCACAATAATCAACTGGGCAATCGGGGTGAATCAGAAATGAGAAATCTCGAAGGTTCAGTTGGTTAAAAGAGGGATAGGAAAGTGTTAAGAGAACGGTCTGGAAAGGCCGGCCATAGAGGGTGACAGCCCCGTATTTGAAAATGCAATCCTCCTTTAAGTGGCTCCTGAGTATCGCGGGACACGTGGAACCCAGCGAGAATCTACCGGGACCATCCGGTAAGGCTAAATACTCTCTTGCGACCGATAGTGAACTAGTACCGTGAGGGAAAGGTGAAAAGAACCCCTGCGAGGGGAGTGAAATAGTACCTGAAACCGCGTGCCTACAAGCAGTGGGAGGACTATGCCGCGCAAGCGGAATGTCTGACCTCGTGCCTATTGAATAATGAGCTGGCTAGTTAGTCTCAGTGGCAAGGTTAAGCGTAAGCGAGCCGAAGCGAAAGCGAGTCTGAATAGGGCGTTGAGTCGCTGGGATTAGACGCGAAGCGGGATGATCTATCCTTGGCCAGGATGAAGTCCGTGTAACAGCGGATGGAGGTCCGAACCAGTGTTGGTTGAAAACAGCTTGGATGAGCTGAGGATAGGGGTGAAAGGCTAATCAAATTCCGTGATAGCTCGTTCTCTCCGAAATAGCTTTAGGGCTAGCCTCGTATGATCCGTCCCGGTGGTAGAGAACTGAATGGACTAGGGGCCTTTCCAGGTTACCGAATCCAACCAAACTTCGAATGCCGGGAACGTGTAATACGGGAGTCAGACTGCGAGGGCTAAGCTTCGTGGTCGAAAGGGGAAGAGCCCAGACCGTCAACTAAGGCCCCTAAATCTATGCTAAGTGGTAAAGGAAGTCGGGAGGCTTAGACAGCCAGGAGGTTGGCTTAGAAGCAGCCATCCTTTAAAGAAAGCGTAATAGCTCACTGGTCGAGCACCCCGGTGCCGACAATCCAACGGGGCTTAAGCATAGTGCCGAAGTTACGGATGCATCATCTTTGGATGATGCGTGGTAGGAGAGCATTCTCACAGCAGTGAAGGTCGACCGTGAGGACGGCTGGAGCGGTGAGAAGAGACTCTGCCAGCATAAGTAGCGATAAACCAGGTGAGAACCCTGGTCGCCGTAAGTCTAAGGTTTCCTGAGAAAGGTTAATCCGCTCAGGGTTAGTCAGTGCCTAAGGCGAGGCCGACAGGCGTAGCCGATGGACACACGGTTAATATTCCGTGACTACCAAAACTCGATCAAGACCGATGGGGGGACGCAGACCGTAAGCCTAGGGGCGAAATGGTTACAAACCTAGGTGAAGGGAGATCTGGAAAGGCAAATCCGCCAGATCGTCTGCCAGGAAAATCCTCTAAGGAGAGTTAGGTAACTGTACCACAAACGGACACACGTGGACGAGATGAGTATTCTCAGGCGCTCGGGTGATGAGTTGTTCAGGAACTAGGCAAATTAACCCCGTAACTTCGGGAGAAGGGGTGCCCACGCAAGTGGGCCGCAGTGAATAGCGTCAGGCGACTGTTTAACAAAAACACAGGTCTCTGCTAAGTCGAAAACGACGTATAGGGGCTGACGCCTGCCCGGTGCCGGAAGGTTAAAGGGAGCGGTTAGCGCAAGCGAAGCTGTAAACTGAAGCCCCGGTGAACGGCGGCCGTAACTATAACGGTCCTAAGGTAGCGAAATTCCTTGTCGGGTAAGTTCCGACCTGCACGAATGGCGTAACGATCTGACGACTGTCTTAACAACTCGCCCGGCGAATTTGTGGTTCCGGTGAAGACGCCGGATGCCCGCCACAAGACGGAAAGACCCCGTGCACCTTTACTATACCCTATCAGTGAATTATGGGTTGAACTGCGCAGGATAGGTGGGAGGCTTTGAGATCGGCTTTTTGGAGTCGATGGAGCCAATGGTGAGATACCACCCTGTTCAATCTGTGATTCTAACCTACTTCCCTGATCGGGAAGAGGGACACTGGTAGGCGGGTAGTTTGACTGGGGCGGTCGCCTCCTAAATTGTAACGGAGGCGCTCGAAGCTGCGTTCAGGTGGTTTGGAAATCCACCGTCGAGTGCAAAGGCATAAACGCGGTTAACTGCGAGACCTACAAGTCAAGCAGGTGGGAAACCAGGACTTAGTGATCCGGTGATTCTGTATGGAAGGGTCATCGCTCAACGGATAAAAGGTACGCCGGGGATAACAGGCTGATCGGAGTCAAGAGTTCACATCGACGCTCCGGTTTGGCACCTCGATGTCGGTTCATCGCATCCCGGGGGTGTAGAAGCTCCCAAGGGTTAGGCTGTTCGCCTATTAAAGCGGTACGTGAACTGGGTTCAGAACGTCGCGAGACAGTTCGGTCCCTATCTGTGGTGGGCGCAGGAAAATTGAGGGGGCTTGGCCTTAGTACGAGAGGACCGGGCTGAACGAACCTCTTGTGATACAGTTGTCACTCCAGTGGCACAGCTGTGTAGCGAAGTTCGGTTAGGATAAGCGCTGAATGCATATAAGTGCGAAACCTTCCCCAAGATGAGTTTTCCCAACCGTAAGGTAAGAAGGGCCGTGGAAGACTACCACGTTGATAGGACGGGTGTGTAAGAGTAGTAATACTTTGAGCTAACCGTTACTAATAGCCCGTTCGGCTTGACCATAAAATTTACTGTGCATACATGCACGATACTTCAGAGTAATTTAGGCTTTCCGTTGCCCGTCAGTATTCAATACAAAGATCCTTAGATCTTCTTCAAAAGTTTCTACAACTTTTGGGTGATCCTAGCGAGAGGGTCCCACCCGTTCCCATCCCGAACACGGAAGTTAAGCCTCTCAGCCCCGATGGTACTGCACGCGCGAGTGTGTGGGAGAGTAGGAAGTCGCCCAAATTCATTCAAAACCGCCCTCAGGGGCGGTTTTTTCGTTCCCCTACGCCAGTATCTCCTTAACTAGCTCCCCGTGAACATCAGTCAACCGGAAGTGCCGGCCACTATAGAAATACGTCAGCTTCAAGTGATCGAGACCCATCAAATGCAGTAACGTCGCATTCAGATCGTGGTTATGAACCTTCTTTTCGACGGCGCGGTACCCGAACTCATCCGTCGCTCCGTGTATGTACCCCGCCTTCACGCCTCCGCCCGCAAGTAGAATCGAATAGCCCGCAGAGTTGTGATCCCGCCCATTCTGTAGCTTCACCAAAGAAGAATTCTCCACAGCCGGCGTCCGTCCAAACTCCGTCCCGAACACGACAAGCGTTTCGTCCAATAGCCCGCGCGCCGCTAGGTCCTCAACTAACGCGCCCACTGCGGGATCCGCCTTCCGCGCGTTCGCCTTGTGCGCCTGGATATCTTCGTGCGAGTCCCATGGTTGGGAGTTGCCGTAGTAAATCTGCACCATCCGGACACCTTTCTCCACCAGTCGCAAGGCCATCAAACATCCGCGGCCAAAATCGGAATCTCCATACCGTGCCCGAATCTTCTCTGGCTCCTTCATGACATCAAAAACCTCAGGCACCTCCGTCTGCATCCGGAACGCCGTTTCCATCGATTGGATTGCCGCTTCCAGATTCGAATCCCCGGCTCGCTCCGCCAGGTGCCCGGTATTCAACTCCTTCAGCAGGTCCAACTGACGACGCTGATCCGACGCCGTCTTCCCCCCGCGTTCCAGGAACTGGACCAACTTCTTCGGGTCCTTCTCCGTCGCTTTGATGAAAGTACCCTGAAACACTGCAGGCAGAAACGCCGACTCCCAAAGCGGCGGCCCAACAACCGGCGTACCCGGACACAAAACTACATAGCCAGGCAGATTTCGATTCTCCGTACCAAGTCCATACGTGAGCCACGACCCCAAAGACGGACGGCCCGGTTGAATCGTCCCGCAATTCATCATGAACAAAGAAGGCTCATGATTAGGAACGTCTGTATGCATCGACCGAATCACCGTGAACTTATCGATGTTCCGCGCGATATTAGGAAATATCTCGCTCACTTCAATTCCGCTCTGCCCGTACTGCTTAAACGAAAACGGTGATCGCATCAGGGAACCCGTAATCCGTTCCGTCTTAACCTGCTCGCCCGGCATTGGCTGGCCATGATACTTAGTCAGCGAGGGCTTGGGGTCGAACGTATCGACCTGCGACATGCCCCCATTCATCACCAGGTAGATAATGTGCTTCGCCTTCGGGGCAAAATGCGGCGCCTTAGCCGCAAAGGGATCCATCTGGTCCGCCAGCGCGACCGTTCCAAATCCACCCGCCATGCGGGCCAAAAAACTGCGTCGATTAGTCCACATAGAGAAACTCGTTCGAACTCAACAAAACTTGGATGTACTGGGCCCAATCGGCCTGACCGAGGAACGTGGCACCCACCTCCCGCTCCCGTGCGCTCGGCGTCCGCTGAAACAGCAACGCATAAACCGCCGTAAACCGTTCCGGATTCGTCTGCGCCATGCACTCCACCCGTTGAGCCAGCGCTACCGCCCGCAACCGCAGAAACGAAGAATTCAAAAAGAACAATTTCTGCAGGGGAACATTCGTAACACCACGTTGCTCCACGTGAATGGACGTACTGGGAAAATCAAACAGTGCTAGCGTCTCGTTCTGCTGATATCGTCCCACTCGGACATACACCGTTCGCCTCAAGTTTCCATCCGCCAACTCGGCCGAATCCCCACCCACCCGACCATCCAGTTCCCCACTCACCGCGAGAATCGAGTCCCTGATCGCCTCGGCGTCCAGCCGTCTCCGGTTCGCCCGCCAGAACAACCGGTTGTCCGGATCCTTGGCGCTACCCGCCGCCGAATTGCCACTCGACGCCAAATAAGCATCCGACAACACAATCTCGCGAATCAGCCGCTTCATCGAAAATCCCGACTCGCGAAATCGCCCCGCCAGATGGTCCAACAAATTCCGGTTTGCGGGCCGATCCCCCATTAACCCGAAATTAGAAGGTGTCCGCACGATCCCCGCTCCAAACAGCCACCCCCAAATCCGATTCGCCATCACGCGGGCCGCCAATGGGCTCTCCACGATCGAATTCGCCAACTGCAACCGCCCACTTCCCTCCCGCAGCGGTACCCCTCCCAGCGCAGACAAAAAATGCCGCGGCACAATTTCCCCTGGATCCGTAGGATTCCCTCGCTTGTTCAACGGCAGGTCGATGGGTTCCTCGTGTTCCGCCATACCATGGTGATACCCATACGCAGCCGGAGCCGCCTTCTTTGCCGCCGCCAACTCCGCCCGAAGAGCCGCCAGGTGCCGGCTGTACTCTCCAGTCAATCGCGTCTCAACTGCCTCGCCCTCCAGTCGGAACACCGCATCCGTCCTGCCGATAAATTTCTGCCACAACTGATACCGTTCGCGATCCAGCGACTTAGTAACGACCTCCGAGCCAGGATTGAAATCCGCCTCCGAGTCATAGTTGAACGGCAAAATGGTTTTCCGCCGTTTGGCCACCGGCGCGGTCCCACGAATGACCGCCGTCCGATTCTCCTCGTCCATTACTCTCTTCTGCTCGATCACAGAAAGTAAAATGTCCTGAAATGCCCGGGCATCTGTCTCTGACTTACTCGCCGCCCAGGCATTCAGAAATGGATGATCCTCTTCCGGCTTTGCCAGATAGGCGCGGACTTTCTTCAATACATCAGCATCGCTCCCCGGTTTACCCATTAGAAAATCCGCCGCCTGACGAGCATAAATGAGCGCCAGCTGTTCTCTTTGCGCGGCCAAAAACGAATCAATCTCCTTTTGCAGCGACTGAATCCGCCTCTGCGCGGCATCGTAAGCGTCCACCGTAGCCGGCGCCGCCAACGGGTATTCCTTGTACGCGGAACTGGCAAACACCCCAGCCAGCGCGTAGTAATCTTTCTGCGGAATCGGATCGTACTTATGGTCATGGCAGCGCGCGCAGGCCGCCGTCAATCCCAGGAAGCCGCGAGTTACCATATCCACGCGGTCGTGCCGTTCATCCGCCCGTGCCTGTGGTGGTTGCGTAATCCCGTAATACCAGGGCCCAAGCCCAAACAGCCCTAACCCGCCAACTAATGACGAGTTATCCGGCAGCAAGTCGCCGGCAATCTGCGCCTTCACAAATACGTCATATGGTAAGTCCCGATTGAACTGCTCAATCACCCAATCCCGATACCGCCACGCATTCGGATAGGGCCGCGGCTGCGTACCCGTGAAGTCGTCTTCTCCAAACCGCGCCACATCCAACCAATGCCGCCCCCACCGTTCGCCAAATTGCGGTGACGCCAGCAACCCGTCCACCAACTTCCCTAAATCCCCATGCTGCAGATAGGGAGACGTCGCCGGCGCCGGCAACCCAACCAGATCCGCATAAACACGGCGCAAGATCGTCCGCCGGTCAGCCCGAGGATTGGGCGAAATTCCCTTAGCCGCCAGCCCCGCCTTTACATGTGAATCGATCGACCCGGAAACAGCCTGCAACGGCTCGGTCGACCACAGCGCCCTGCCAGGTTTCGCGACAACCACCGGCCAATCCGCCCCATCCCGAATCCACTTCTCAATCGAGGCTATCTCGGTTTCCGCCAACGCCCCGCCCGGCGGCATTTTCAACGCCCCCACCCTCCGCACCGCCTGCACCATCAAACTTGCCGCGGGATCCCCCACAACGACCGCCGCCCCACGCTTTCCGCCCGCCAACAACCCAGCCCGCGAATCCAATCGCAGCCCCCCAGCCGCATTCTCCCCATGACACCCCAAGCACTTCTCCGCCAATACCGGCCGCACCCGCGCCTCAAAGAAGTCATTCCCAAACGCGGCCACCGAAAGGAGCAACCAGATTCTCACAATGCGCTTATTCTATCGCTCCACCATCCAAACCAGAAACAACCCATCGGGATCGACGTCTTCCCAGTAACTAATCGGACGGCTCGTCACCTTCCGGCAGTGCCGCCCCAGCATCCCCGCCAACTCTTTCTCCCCAAACCACCGCTCCCACTCCGGTGTCTCCAGCCGTCCCCAGTGGTCCTTGTTCTTGTCGATAACGACAATCCGCCCACCGGGCTTCACCACCCGGCAAAGCTCCGCCACCGCCCGTTCAATATCCACTGCATGCTCCAGCGATTCGGTCGCGTACAAACAATCAAACGCCCCGTCCGCATACGGCAGGGAAGTCAACGATCCCGCGCAAGGCATCAACGGCGCCTCCACAAATCGCAGCATCGCCACCGCGATATCCATCGTATGCAAACGCACGTCCGGATACTCCCCCAACAACACCCGCGCGAACCGCCCCTTCCCGCACCCCGCGTCCAGAACCCGCTTCCCCGCCAGGTCCCCGAATGTCTCCAAGATCACCCGTACATGCAAAATCCGCGGATCAATCGTAGACGGAAAATGTTCTTCGTCCGAAGCCGACTCCTCAAACGAACGGCGGATCCGCTGTTGCAGATCCGCCGTCAACGCCGGTTCTTTTTCAGAACCAAACAAACTACGCAACCAGTTCCGCACAGTCTACGGATTGGTCAGGAATATCGGCATGCCCGCTTTGCCGGTGTAGTTCGGGCGGTAACGGTCCACGTTGTACATCGTGGCCACGTCCACCTTGCGCGGACCGTGCTTCGGATCCGGGATTTCGGCCATGCAGTAACGCCCATCGGCGATCGCCGCCATCAGGCCGCTCTTGCCCTGCAGAATCGCGTCAAACGCCATGTTGCCGAACGTCGTCGCCACCAGCTTATCGGTGAAGTCCGGCGAGCCGCCGCGCAGGTCATACGTCAAGTCGCTGACGATGCACTCCAGTTTCTCTCGCTTCTTCAACTCATCGGCCAGCGCCTCGCCCACGTTCATCTTCTTGCGATGACCGTAGTCGTCCGGATCGCCGTACTCCTGCACAATGTAGCCATCCCACGCCGCGCCTTCGCTCAGCACCACCAGTGCATACTTCGAAGGGTTATTGGCCTTGTCCGCCGAAATCAGCTCCGCCATCTTCTGCACGTCGAAGGAATACTCCGGAATCGCGCAACGGATCGAAGTCACATAGGCGGTGTAGAGCGCCGTATACCCCGCGTCGCGCCCGAATACGCGGAAAACGCCAACGCGCTCGTGCGAACCCACCGTCGTGCGCTGCCGCTGAATGGCGTCATGCGCGCGCGTAATCGCCGTCGAAAAACCGATGCAGTACTCGGTGTTCCGCACGTCGTTGTCCATCGTCTTCGGCACGCAGACAACCTTGAACCCCTGCGCGTGCAACTTCTGCGCGTAGCTCAACGTATCGTCGCCGCCAATTGCCACCAGCGTGTCCACGCCCAGCGACTCCAAATTCTTGATGACGTGCTTGGAAACGTCCCAGGCCTTGTACGTCTCGCCCTTCTTCGTCACCATCTCGCTCGGATAGCTATCGGCGTCCAGGAACGTCGGCAGCTTCCGCATCTTCGCCGGATTCGTCCGGCTCGAATGCAGGTAAGTGCCGCCGTCGCGGTCGATCGTGCGCGTGTTCATGCGGTCCAACGGACGCAGATACGCGGTCTTCGATGCTTCGTCTTCCATGTTGAGGTGGGTCAACCCCTCCCAACCGCGACGGAAACCCATCACTTCCATGCCTGCTTCGTAGGCGCGATAGGTAACGCCCTTGATCACCGAGTTCAATCCCGGGACGTCGCCGCCCCCGGTCAGGATTCCAATACGCTTCGTAGCCATTCCCCTCGATTGTACCAAGCCCGGCGCGGGCCTCCCCCGTGGTATTCTTCGATGGGCGCGAGCGCCCTCTGGAAAGGAATGTCCCCATGCCGGCCATTAAAGGAGATCTCGTCCGCGTTCACTACAAAGGAACGCTCACGGATGGGACAGTATTCGATTCGAGCGAAGGGCGCGAACCCTTGGAATTCACGCTCGGCCAAGGTCAAGTAATCCCTGGTTTTGAAAACGCGGTGACCGGTTTGGAAGTCGGTTCCAGCATCACAAAGACCATCCCCGCCGACGAGGCCTATGGCCCCATGCGCGAAGAGATGGTCATCAAGATCCCGAAGGATCAGTTCCCCGAAGACATGCCCATCGAAGTCGGCCAGGAGCTCCAGCTCCAAGGTCCCGGAGGCGTCCTCGTCGCCCAGATCGTCGGCATTGAAGAGGACGGCGTCATCCTCGACGCCAATCACCCCCTCGCCGGCGAAGATCTCACCTTCACCATCACGCTCGACTCCATCGGCAGCAAGCTCATCATCCCCTAGTAGCGAAGGCGCTGAAGCGTCACCAATCCGCTTCCCCCTTCGGCGATCCATCTGCCATCGGGCGAAATCGCCCACGGAACGTCCACTGAATATTCCGGCAGCACTCGTTGCTGCCGGATGTTCCATCCTGCCGTCTCTTCCCCTGTCTTGAAATCCCAAACCAGCCTCCGGGTGCCGGTTCGGACGTAATCGGTTTCCAGCGCTCTAGCCAGCGCGCCGGGCAACTGAACGGTCGCGACATCCACCACGCCGATACGCGTTCCGCCCGCGACTTGCAACTGCACCTGTCCCGCCACTCCAATCTTTCGCCGTCCCACCTCCTTTCCGCCATCAGCTTCAACGCAACGCAAGTCTCGGACCCCATTCGCGGCGGCACTTGGGTACATGCAGATCCGCCGTTCACCGTCCACAAATCCCGCCCCGTTCTGCCGATCAACGGCCCACTCCGCCAATGAACTGCCATTCCTCCCATCGAGCACCTGCACGCGTTCCCTCGTGCTCACCACCAGGTCTCCCGTGGAGCCCCGCATCCCCACCACAAAAGGCGCTCCCGGAATCTCCAACCGCCGGACCGCTTGCGTCTCCGCGTGCAAAAACTGCATGGCCATCAGATTCTTCTTCGTGTCGTACTTACTCATCACCAACTCGGGCCCCGGCCCGAATCCATGGACGGAGTGCATATTCTTCGCCAATACCCGCACCTCTCCGCTCTTCCGGCTCAGCAGAAAGACGGAGTCATAGTCGTACCCCGCGTGCGATACCGATAGCCATTCGCCGTTCCCGCTCCAATGAATCGCCGGCCTGTTTATCCAAGGCCGAAAATCAACCGGGAACGTCTGCGCCACCGCCGGCGTCGCCGTTCGCACCAATGTGACCCAGCTCCGGTATTCCGTTCGAGGCGGATTTCCCTTGACCGTTCCGTAGCCCACCGCCAGCATCTCCCCATCCGGAGAAAACGCCAGTCCCCATACCGGCAGCAACGCGCCCTTCTCTGGTGCCGCCTCCAACAGCTTCCGCACCGGGAGTTCCCACACCGGTTCCAAAATCAATGGACCCGCCCAGCCCGGCGCCGCTCCAGCCAGCACCATCATGGCCACCGCAGCCAACCCGTTCCCCTTCCCCTTCCCCCGCCAAAAGAACAACCCCGTCGCCACCACCGCCCCCAACGTATCGGCCAGCATATCCTTCTGCGCATCCCAGATATCCCCCTGGCTCCCCAAAAACGCCGCCCCGCTCGCGCCCCCCGCCAACGCCGCGTACCACCACTCAATCAACTCATACCCCATCGCCACAAACGCAATCGCAAACACCGGAAACAGGAACAAAACCACCCGGCTCCGCACCGCGCCAGTCTCCACCAAACTCTCCGCAATCGCGTACGCATAAAACCCCACGCTGAAATGCGCAATCCGGTCAAAGTGATTCCGCTGAAACCCAAATAGATCCGTCACAAACCCAAACGGCACCAGCTCAAACGTATAGTGCCCCCCAATCGTGTGCAAAAACAGCAACACCGCCATCAGGCAATACGCCGTCGCCGAAAACACGAACCCCCGCAAATACAGCCCCACCAGCGTGATCACAATCAAAAACAGCGGGATATTCTCCGCCCACCAAGTCGCCCGGTCGTGCGGCGCAATCCCCGCCCACGTCGTCAAAACCAGATACCCAACAAACAAAACTTTCGCAGTCACAGCCGCTAACCTACCACGCCCGTGCCATCGTATAGAAATGCGCGCCCTCGCCCTCCTCTTCACGGCCACTCTCTTCGCCAACGACGCCTACCCGCCCCCCGCCTTCACCGATCCCCAACGCCTCACCAAGCTCCAATCCGCCCTCCCCGAAATCGATCAACTCTTCCGCCGCTACGCCGCCGCCGAAAAAGTCCCCGGCATCGTCTGGGGCGTCGTCATCGATGGCAAACTCGCCCACGTCGGTGCCACCGGCGTCCAGGACCGCACAACCAAAGCCCCCACCACCGCCAACACCGTCTTCCGCATCGCATCAATGACCAAGAGCTTCACCGCCCTCGCCATTCTCAAACTCCGCGACGAAGGCAAGCTCTCCCTCGAAGACCCCATCGCCAAGTGGATCCCCGAATTCTCCCGTATGGAACTCCCCACCCGCGACACCGCCCCCCTCCGCATCCGAAATCTCATGAGCCACTCCGCCGGCCTCCCCGAAGACAACCCCTGGGGCGACCAGCAACTCGGCGCCAGCGACGCCGACCTCGACAAATGGCTCCGCGCCGGCATCCCCTTCTCCACCGCCCCCGACACCCGCTACGAGTACTCCAACTACGCCTTCGGCCTCCTCGGCCGCATCGTCACCAAAGCCGCCCGTCAGCCCTACGAAAAGTACGTGCAGCAACAGATCCTCGCCAAACTCGGCATGGCCAACTCCACGTTCGAATTCTCGCAAGTGCCCAAATCCACCCGCGCCATCGGCTACCGCCTCAAGCCCGACGGCACGTTCGAAGAGGAGCAACCCCTTCCCCACGGTGTCTTCGGCGCCATGGGCGGCCTGCTCACCACCGCCAACGATCTCGGCAAATACGTCGCCTTCCACCTCGCCGCCTTCCCCCCGCGCGACGAAGCCGACAACGGCCCCATCCGCCGCGCCTCCGTCCGCGAAATGAGCCATCTCTGGACCCCGTCCAACCTCAACGCCCGCGCCGGCACGGCGTCCATCAGCGGCTACGGCTACGGTCTGCGCATTAGTTCCGATTGCCGCTTCAACCACATCGTCGGCCACGGCGGCGGCCTCCCCGGC
Organism: Acidobacteriota bacterium; assembly: GCA_947470805.1. Classification (GTDB taxonomy): domain Bacteria; phylum Acidobacteriota; class Terriglobia; order Bryobacterales; family Bryobacteraceae. Next base: position 13,358 of record CANIVU010000081.1, read on the forward strand.
TTCGGGTCGTACATGGCCTGGCTACCGGACTACGGCGTCGGCATCTTCGCCATGACGACGCTCACCTACTCCGGCCCATCGAAGACAATCAACCAAGCCTGGGACGTTCTCAACAAAACCGGCGGCCGCCAAAAGCGCGAAGCCCCGCCGTCGAAACCGCTCACCGAAATGCGCGCCCATATCTGGAATCTGTGGAACAACTGGACCGACGCCGAAGCCAACCAAATCGCGGCCATGAACCTCTTCCTCGACGCCCCCATCCCCCAGCGCCGCGCCGAAATCGCCGCCCTGAAAAAGGAGGCCGGCCGCTGCACCGCCGCGGGCCCGGTGATACCCGAAAACTGGCTCCGCGGCCAGTTCAACATAACCTGTGCCAACGGCCCCATCGGCGTCTTCTTCACCCTCGCCCCCACCCAACCCCCGCTCGTCCAGCACATCGAGTTCCGCCGCCTGGAATCAGACAAAATCCGCATGGGCGCCCCCACCGGAGCCCCCGCCGGCGTGGCCTGCTCGGAGTAACCAATGGTTGCCAAGATCTGCCTCGCCCTCCTCGCCTTCGCCACGATTACACAAGCAACCGAATTCAACTGCGTCCCGCCTCCGGGCACGCCCCTCTGCCAATTCCCGAAGAAGATCGACGTTGCCTTCATCGGCACCGCCATCGCTACGAATGAGAATCCCGACGATCACCAAAACCCGGACTTTGCCAGCACCTGGTATCAGTTCAAAATCGAAGAGCCTCTCTCCGGCCTGCGTCCCAACGAATCCAACATCCGCGTCCACCTCGGGCTCGGCGGAGGAACAGCGATAATCGGCCGCCGCTTCTTCGTCCATGCCGAACGCACCGCCAACGGCTTCCACTTCGCCATGTGTGGAAACACCCGGCCTGCGGAGAACGCCGAAGCCGACATCGCCTATCTCCGTGCCCGGCTTCGCGGCAATTTCCAGCCGTACCTCGCCGGATCCATCCTTCGTCACTACATTGCCAGTCCGTTCGCACTGGAAGCCTGGCCCACGGATCAGTGGCGCGGCGTTTCCAATGCAACCGTCACGCTCACAGGCCCCGCTGGCCCCATCACGTTGAAAACCGACGCCAACGGTGCCTACCACCGCGATAACGTCGCTCCTGGTACATACACCATTTCCCTCCAGTCCCCCGGCTACGCCTTCCAAAAAGCCCACACCATCGAAGTGCCACCCAACGGCTGCGGCCTCGGTCACTTCGGCGCCTTCACCAACGCCGGCATCTCCGGCATCGTCAAGCGTCCCGATGGCACCCCCGCCGCCAACCTCGAACTCGAACTCATCGACGCCGACCCCAACTTTCCTTCCATTACCGAATACTCCAATCGGCCAAAAACAGGGCCCAATGGCGAATTTGCCTTTACCAATCTTCCCGGCGGCACCTTTCTTCTCGGTATGAATATCCACCGCTCCACCCGCCATCCAGACCAGACGCCGCCCACCTACTACCCCGGCGTCGCCGCCCGTTCCGCCGCCACAGAAATCGAGCTCAAGCCCAATGAGCAGAAGCGAAATCTCGTCCTCACTCTGCTCCCGCCCCGCCCCTTCCGTACCGTGCGCGTCCACCTCCGCCTGCCCGACGGATCGATCCCCCGTGGTGGCGCCATCGATGCCTACGCTAATCAGGGCATCTACGTTGCTAACTACCAATTGACGAATGGCTTCTTCGAACTGAAACTCCTCCAGGGCGTCGACTACTGGCTCACCGCTGCCGCCAACGTCCCCGCGCGTCGCCCCACCCGCTTCGCCGATCACGAATGGCGCTACGCCGATAACTTCCGCCTCCCCGCCGGCAATGACGACATCGAAATCACCCTCACCGGCGTCCACCGCGATCCCCAATGGGCCAAGGCCCTCTACCCCAATCGCAACGCCAAATAGCCCAAGGTTGACGCCGAAGCCAATCAACTCGCCGCCAGTTCGGTCATCTCAGAAAACTGGCTCCGCGGCCATCGCAACATCACCTATGCCAACGGCCCCGACCGGAGCCCCGCCGCCGTGGCCTGCGCGGAGTAGGAATCGCGTAGACTCTACTTGTATGAAGTTGCGTCAACATCTATCGGGACGAAGACGGGATCTACATCGCTGAATGTCCGTCGATCCCTGGATGCATAAGCCAGGGGCGTTCCGAAAGCGAAGCGCAACAGAACATCGCCGACGCCATTCGCGAGTGTCTGGCGGTACGCGAGGAACAGAACCCACCGAGATCGATCGACCAGCCTAAGCTGCAAGTCACCATCTCCTAAGTCGCTATCGGCCCAACGAGCTTCGGATCAAATCCCAACCCCACCCCACAATCCCACACTGCAGCCCGAAGCTGACAACCAGCAAAAAATCAAACGCCACGTCTGCTCCCGCCGGCGCCGCAATCCCGCGCATGTCAAAGATCAGGCCCACCCCGCTCTCCGCGAACCACATTCCTACCGGGTCCCACACAGTCAACACCGCCAGCAATTCCGCCCAACCGAAAATCCGAAATGCGATAACCCCCGCGGCCTTCGCCGCCATCCCAATCAGTAACATCCGGGCCCCGCTCTTCACAGTCCCGATTATCCCCCAATCTCCACCCAAAATAGTCCAATATTAAGCGCTTACAAAAGGCGCCGAAGAGGCGTATGATGCAAGCATCATGCCGATCAATCGCCGTAACCTGCTCCGTTCGCTTGCCGGCACGGGAGCCGCCGCCCTCTGGTCCGGCGTGGAATTGGATGCCTACCAATCCCACGTCAACACGAACTCCAAACCCTCCGAACTGAAGATCACCGACATGCGCATCGCCACCGTCCAGGGTGCCCCGATGACATGCCCGCTCATCCGCATCGATACCAATCAGGGCATCTACGGCCTCGGCGAAGTCCGCGACGGCGCCAGCAAAAACTACGCCCTCATGCTCAAGCGCCTGCTATTAAACGAAAACCCCTGCAACGTCGACAAACTCTTCCGCAAAATCAAACAATTCGGCTTCCACGCCCGCCAGGGCGGCGGCGTCTGCGGCGTCGAAATGGCCCTCTGGGACCTCGCCGGCAAAGCCTACAACGCCCCCGTCCATCAACTCCTCGGCGGCAAGTTCCGCGACAAAATCCGCCTCTACGCCGACACCGATTCCTCCCCCGACACCAACGTCATGGCCGAACGCGTCAAGGAGCGTCGCGACCGCGGCTTCACCTGGCTCAAAATGGATGTCGGCGTCGGCCTCGTCTCCAAAACCCCCGGCACCCTCACCCAACCCATCGGCCTCTCCCCGCGCGAAGCGCAGATGACGCAGCACATGTTCACCGGCATGGAACTCACCCCCAAAGGCGTCGACATGCTCGCCGAATACGTCGGCCGCGTCCGCGAAAAACTCGGCTACGACATCCCTCTCTCCGCCGACCACTTCGGCCACATCGGCGTCAACTCCTGCATCCGCCTCGGCAAGGCCCTCGAAAAATACAACCTCGCTTGGCTCGAAGACATGATCCCCTGGCAGAACACCGAGCTCTGGAAAAAGATCACCGACGCCGTCGACATCCCCACCCTCACCGGCGAAGACATCTACCTCAAAGAGCCCTTCATCGAGCTCGCCAAAGCCCACGCCGTCGACATCCTCCACCCCGATCTCGCCACCTCCGGCGGCATCCTCGAAACCAAGAAAATGGCCGACGCCATCCAGGAATACGGCGTCCCCATGGCCATGCACTTCGCCGGCACCCCGGTCTCAGCAATGGCCAATGTCCACTGCGCCGCCGCCACCGAAAATTTCCTTGTCATGGAATTCCACTCCGCCGACGTACCATGGTGGGAAGACATGGTTACAGGCATCCCGAAGCCCATTATCGACAAAGGCTTCATCACCGTCCCCAGCGCGCCCGGCCTGGGCGTTACCCTCAACGACGAGGTCGTCAAGAAACACCTCCATCCCGAACAACCCGGCTACTTCCTCCCCACGCCCGAGTGGGATAAGGATCGCACCAACGACCGTCTCTTCAGCTTCGCCGGCGCCGCGGTTCACGGATGATCCACGTCAATCTCGCGCTCGCCCAGCGTCTCGAACGGGCCTCGGCCGCGCTTGGACACGATGCCGTCCAGGCGCACCGGGGCCTATTCCCCCACTCCGAAGCCGCAGCCCTGGAATGCGGCAGCGGCGTGGCTGTTTTTCTCAACGAAGAGTCCCCGCTCACCCAGATCCGCGGCGCCGGCTACGCCGAATTCTCCCTCGACGAAGTCGAAGAGTTCTTCGCCTCCCGCATGGCCCCGGTGACGCTCACCCTCACCCCCTTCGCCCACCCCGCCCTCTTCACAAATTTGACCCACCGCGGCTACGACTTCGGGACTTTTGAAAACACGCTCATCCGCGCCATCACCGCCGCCGACATCACGGAAGAAGACCCCGCCATCCTCCCCGCCGCGGACGCCAAAGAGTGGAGCGAACTCATGTCCGAAGCCTTCTTCGGCGTCGCCACCAACATGGGCCGCGACCTCGCCCAAACCCTCTTCGCCCTCCCCACTTGCACAAATCTCATCGTGCCCTCCGCCGCCGGAGCCCAACTCGATATCCGTGACGCGCTCGCCATCTTCCAGTGCGACGGCACCATCCAACCGGCCCGCGGCCACGGCCTGCAGAACAAGCTAATCCGCCGCCGCCTCTCTCTCGCCGCCCAAGCCGGCTGCGACCTCGCCACCGCCGACGTCACCCCCGGCAGCCAGTCCCAGCGCAACTACGAACGCCACGGCTTCCAAGTCGCCTACACCAAAGTGACCATGCTCAAACCAGCTTTTTAGCCAACCGCGCCGGAACATTATTCCGATAGCTCATCTTCAGCAGCTCCGTCACCTCTTCCCAATTCGGCATATCCCGCCCCAGGAACTTCAGCGTCACCCACCCATGCCGCCCCACATAAGGCGTCTGCGTAAACCGCGAGTCTTCCAGGAAAATGCCCATCTGCATCTTCCCGCACTTGAAGCACAGCGACCATCCATTCGGCTCCGCCCCATAAACCGTAAACACCTTGCCCCCAGCCCGAAACCAAGGCTCCCCGAACGACTCGGTCTCCTCCGCCTCCGGAAACGCCAGCACGATCTTCCGCACCCGATCTAAAGACATACCCCTCTACAATAGGCAATCAGAGTGAAAAAATACATTCTCGCCTTTCTCGCCCTCATCACCCTAACCGCCCAGGACATCACCGGCGCCTGGCAAGGCACCCTCGAATCCGGCGCCAACAAACTCCGCGTGATCGTCGACATCACCAAAGCCCCCACCGGCCAGTGGACCGCCAACATGCTGAGCATCGATCAAGCCAGCGACGCCATTCCCGTCGCCTCCGTCACGCTCGAAAACAACGTCGTCAAACTCACCATCCCCGCCATCGGCGGCGGCTACGAAGGCACCCTCAATCCCGCCGCCACCCAGCTCACCGGCCACTGGACCCAAGGCATCCCTCTCCCGCTCAACCTCACCCGCTCCACCCCCGCCACCGCCTGGGACCGCAACAAACATGCCACCCCCCACACCATCCAATTCATCGAAGTCGCCAAAGACGTCAAACTCGAAGTCCTCGACTGGGGCGGCACCGGCCGTCCCCTGGTTCTCCTAACCGGCCTGGGCAACAACGCCCACGTCTTCGACAAATTCGTCACAAAACTAACCCCCAACTATCACGTCTACGGCATCACACGCCGCGGCTTCGGCGCCAGCAGCAAACCCGAAACCGGCTACACCGCCACCCGCCTGGCCGACGACGTTCTCACCGTCATCGACGCGCTCAAACTCACCCGCCCCATCCTGGCCGGCCACTCCATCGCCGGCCAGGAACTCAGCTCCATCGGCACCCGTTTCCCCAACAGAGTCGCCGGCCTCATCTATCTCGACGCCGTCTACCCCTACGCCCTCTACGATCCCGCCCGCGGCGATCTCTTTGTTGATCTCGCCGAACTCCGCAACAAACTCGCTCAACTCGCCCCCGGCAACCAATCACACTCGAAGGACCTCGTCCGCGAAATCCGCGAGACCACTCTCCCCAATTTCGAGCGCTCCCTCAAAGCCCACCAACGTCTGCTCGAAGCCATGCCCGATACCCAGCTAAAGGCCATGGCCGCCCCCTTCGACGGCCCCCGCGCGGCCATCATGAACGGCGTCGAAAAGCACACAAAAATCGGCGGCCCCATCCTCGCCATCTTCGCGACATCCGACAAAAACCCCGTCGCCGAAGCCCAGGCGAAAGCACTCGAAACCGCTATCCCCACAGCCAAAGTCGTGCGCCTGCCCAACGCCAATCACTACGTCTTCAACTCCAACGAAGCCGACGTTCTCCGCGAAATGAACGCCTTCATCGCCACGCTGCCGAAATAGGACAGAGCCTCGCGCCGAATCATTCCCGCTCCCTGTCAAAAGATAAAGGGAAGTCGCGGTGCCTGCCCCCTGACGTCATCGTGATGCGATTAAGCCGTCTTCGGTAGCCTTTGCAAGGCCATCACTACCGCAGGCGCTCGAACGTCTCCAGGTCGATACCGAGTTGCTCCAGAATTCGATGGATGAGCGGCGGGCCAATTTCCCGCCCTCCATGAATCGGAATTGTCGTTGCCCGGCCATCTCTGTGCCGCCATCGCTCGTGGCTTCCCGTTTGGCGTGCTTTCAAATCCAAGTCTGGAAGCTACTCGTTGCAGTTCAGCCGCCCGCGCACTAGGCATGAACGATTTCGGTTGTGTCGCGCGGGAGTGTCTGACCGCTAAGGCAATGTTCCTCTTCAATGAGCTGGAACACTGCGGCAAGTTCTCTCACCGCCGCTTCTGCGGTCGGCATGAGCGCGTGGCATCCCGGAATCGACGGGATCTCCGCCACCCATCCGTCCGGCTGATTTCGATAGATGACGAGCTTGTAGTCATCGAAGCGCATGCCTCATTGTAGTTCGGCCGCTAGGGATCACGAAACAGGCGCACCCAGCTGTCGGCGCCGCAATCAAAAGTTCAGTACCAACACTGCCAACAGCGGCGGAACGCCATCAGCGTTCTAACCCAAAATCCCCCGCACCACCTGCGCCTTCCGCACATCGGTCAACTTCTCATCCCGCGTGTCGTGATGAAAACTCAACCGCTCAAAATCCAGCCCCAATAAATGCAAAACGGTCGCATGGAAATCGGCCATCGTCACCCGGTTCTCCGTCGCGTGATACCCGAAATCATCGGTCGCCCCATACACACACCCGCGCTTTGCCCCGCCCCCGGCCACCCACAACGAAAACCCAAACTTATGATGATCCCGCCCATCGGCCCCCTCGGCCATCGGCGTCCGCCCAAACTCCCCACCCCAAATCACCAGCGTGTCGTCCAACAATCCCCGCTGCTTCAAATCGGTCAACAACGCCGCCGCCGGCCCATCCGTCCGCCGCGCCACCTCTCGGTTCCCGGCTTCATTCTTCTGATGCGTATCCCAAGGCTGCCCGTTCAATAACACCTGCACAAACCGCACGCCCCGCTCGGCCAGCCGCCGCGCCAGCAACAACTGCCGCCCATGAATCCCCGCCTCGGCATCGTCGGTCTGATACAACGCATGCATCGAAGCCGGCTCTTTCGTTAAGTCCAACGCCTCCGACGCCGCCAACTGCATCCGCGCCGCCAACTCATAACTCGCAATCCGAGCCTCCAGCGCCAGCTGGTCCGCATGCCCCGTCAAGTGTTCCCGGTTCATCTGCTGCATCAACGCAAACCGCGCCGCCGCCGCATCCCCCGGCCCCGAGGGCTTCAAATTCAACACCGGCGTCCCCTCGGCCCGCATCGCCATGCCCTGGTACAACGGCGGCATCCACCCCGACGAATAGTTCCGCGCCCCGTCAACGGGAAGTCCCTTCGGATGCATAATCGCCGCAAACGCCGGCAGATTCTGATTCTCCGTCCCCAACCCATAGGTGACCCACGAACCCATCGCCGGCCGCCCCGGCGTCGTCAGGCCCGTATTGAAATACCAGATCGCCTGCTCATGATTCGAATGCTCACTCACCATCGAACGAACCAGCGTAATGTCATCGGCGTGCCGCGCCAACCCCGGCAGCAATTCCGACAGTTCCATCCCACACTGTCCCTGCTTCGCAAACGAAAACGGACTCCCCATCCAAGTCCCGGTTTTCTTGATATCCACGGTGTTAATGAAGCCCTCGCCCGGCTTCTCCCCGTGGTGTTTCTTCAAAAGCGGCTTCGGATCGAAGAGGTCCATCTGGCTCGGCCCGCCGTTTTGAAACAGCAGAATCACGCGCTTCGCCCGCGCCGGAAAATGCGGCTGTTTCGGCAGCAAATCAAACCGCGGCGCCCCCTGCAGCAGCGAGCCCAACGCCATCCCAGCCACGCTGGCATGCAGCCCTCCGCGGAACAAATCCCGCCGCGAAAGCAGCCCTCGAATCGGAGTACGCAACACGTGGCTCATAGTCAGTCCAGATAGATAAATTCGTTCGTCCCCAACAGCGCCTGGCACAAATCACGGAACACCCGCACCCGCCGCTCCGCCTCCGAAAGGTCTTTGTAAAAACCCTCCTGCGTCCGCGCAAACGTCAACAGCCTGTCCATCTCCGCCGCGCTCGGGTCCCGCGCCAGCGCAATCCGGAACGCCTGCCGCACCCGCCCGGCATCATCGGAAACACCCTCCAAAATCCGCCGCGCAAAATGCTCCGCCTGCGCCGTCACAAACTCGCCATTCATCAGCGCCAGCGCCTGCGTCGCCGACGTCGTCGACGCCCGCCGCGCGCAATTAATCTCCATCACCGGCGCATCAAAAACGTTCAACAAACTCTGCGGCGTATTCCGCCGAACCAACTGATAAACGGACCGCCGCCCCGCCGCCTCCAACTCCTTCTCCGGCACCACCTCGCCCGACGTCTTCGTCACCGTCTTCACCGGCTCCCCAAACATCGTCGCGTCCAACCGCCCCGCCACCGCCAACAACGAATCCCGCACCGCCTCCGCCTCCAACCGGCGTGGCGCCATCCGCCACAACAACGTGTTCTCCGGGTCCGCCGCCAACCCATCCGCCCGAGCCGCACCCGACTGCCGATAAGTAGCCGACATCACAATCCGCTTGTGCAGCCGCTTCAAACTCCACCCATCGGCCACAAACTCCGCCGCCAGTGAATCCAGCAACTCCGGATGCGTCGGCGCCGTCCCCGACTTCCCGAAGTTATCGAGCGATGCCACAATCCCATTCCCAAAGTGCCCGGCCCAAATCCGATTCACCATCACCCGAGCCGTCAGCGGATGTTCCGGCTGCGTCAACCACTCCGCAAACGCAAGCCGCCGCCCCGTAGTCTTAGCGCCCGCCTCCACAGTAGGCACCACATAAGGCCGTGGCGCCAACGACAACACATCCGGCACCGCCGGCTGCACAATTTCCCCCGGATTCAACGGATCGCCGCGCCGCAAAACGTAGGTCGGCGGAGGCGCCGAATCGATATCGTTCAACATCCGAATCGTCGGCAGCGCAATGATCTTGGCATTGACCTCGGCCAACTCCTTAACCGTCTCCGCCGCCCGCGCCGCATACTCCGGAAACGCCGCCTTCAACTCATCCTCAGTAGACTTGTCCTTGTTCGAATGCCGCGCCCGGAACTGCGTCCGCCGCGCATTCTGCAAATCCCGCAACGCCTTCGCCACGGCCTCCAACGGCTTGTTATTCTCCTCCGCCAGACGCTGATCGGCCTTCGTCGCATCCACCACAATACGCTTATAGGTCGGCAGCACCGGACCCGTCGGCCGGATCGCGCTCGCCAGCACCGCCTGCAGTCCGTAGTAATCCCGCTGCGTAATCGGCTCGTACTTGTGGTCGTGGCAACGCGAACACTGCATCGTCATGCCCAGCACGGACGAAGCCAAAATCTGCTCCGTATCAAACAGCGTCCGCCACTGATACTCCGCAAAATCCTTCGGTAAGAAGTCTTCCCTAGTCGCATCCACCGCCGTGCGCAAAAAGCCCGTCGCGGCCAACTGCTCAGCCACCTCCCGCGGCAGCCCATCGTGCTTCCAATACTCGCTCAACTCATCGCCGGCAATCTGCTCCCGCAGAAACTGGTCATACGGTTTGTCGCTGTTGAAAGCGCGAATCACATAGTCCCGATACCGCCATGAGTTGGGCCGAACCACATCGGCGTCCAACACGCCCTCGGAATCGGCATACCCGGCAATATCCAACCACTGCCGCGCCCACCGCTCCCCATACCGGGGACTCGCCAGCAACTCATCCACAATCCGTTCATACGCATCCGGTCGCCGATCCGCCAAAAACTTCTCAATCAGCTCCGGCCCCGGCGGCAACCCAGTCAAGTCAAACGCGACCCGCCGCAACAGCGCAGCCCGCCCCGCCTCCGGGTTCATCGAGAGGCCTTTCTTCCGCAACGCCGCCACCACAAAGGAGTCAATACTCCCCCGCGCCGTCGACTGCCGCAACGGCTGAAAAGCCCAATGTTTCCGGTCTTTCTCCGAGATATGCCCACTCACCGGCAACGCATCGGGACGAGCGGCCGGAGCGCCGACCTCGATCCATTTCCGCAATAACTCAATGGAGGCGTCATCCAACTTCGGCCCACCCGGAGGCATCTGCCCCGTCCGAATCCGAGCAATCAGAAGACTCTGATCCGGCTCCCCGGAGAAGAACGAAGGACCGGTCTTCCCGCCCTTCAAGAGCGACGCGCGAGTTCGAATATCCAACCCGCCCTGCGCCTCCGAGCCGGCGTGACACTTAGCGCACTTGGCTTCCAGCAGCGGCAGGACATCTTTCTCAAACTGCGGCAACGGCGCGGCAACGAGAGGCAAGGCGACCAAAGCCAACCCAAGCAAACGCAAGCCGCAACCCATAAACCAGCCCCCAAGAAAAGATGAAAGAACTCGACCGTAGCCTAACACACCGCACCATCCCCAACGCAGCGACCAACCGGGCGGGGACACCCGCGGCCCGAAGGGCGGGTGTCCCCCAAACCCACCAATCGCCCGCAAACCCAATCCCCCTCCAACCCCATCCCCAACAGCGCCACATCCCCGGACCAAGACCGCCAATCACCGCGGAATTCGACGCCACGCCAACGCCAACCGTACCACCCACTCACAGCCACCGGCCACCGCCCAAATCACCCGCAGAATCCAACGGCGGATCAACACATTCCCCAACCGAACCACTCGCATCCGGTCCCCGGCCCACAATCGCCCGCAGAATCCGATGCCACACCAACGCCACTCCGAACCGCACTCTCAACCGGAACCTAAACGACACTCCCCGAGCGCCACCACAAATACGCCACGCCCAACAAAAATCCGATCAGCGCCTGATACTCTTCGTTCTTCAAGTACAGCGCCTTCGAAAACGGCGTGTCCGACCCCGCCCCCGGCACGCGTGGAATCAACAGCGGCACCGCGTCCGCATACGCGTTATACGACGGAAACAGCTTCCGCAAATGCTGTTCCTCCAACTCCATCACCGGCAAATAAACCAACACAAACACCGCCGCGAAAATGCCACCCACCCACCACGACTGCGCCGCCACCGCCAGCCCCATCGCCGTAATGAGCGTCCCTAAATACAATGGGTTCCGCGTATGCCGGTACGGCCCGCTATCGACCAGTTTCTGATTCTTCGCCAAATGCCCCGCCGCCCAGGCGCGCAACGCCAACCCGGCCAGCGATATCGGTACCCCCCGCAACAGGCTCGCCTCTGTCGGCCGGCTCAGCCAGGCGAAGGCAATCAGCAGCAGGAAGCCCGAAGGCACGCGAAGACGGGCTACCGCGTCGGCGTACGGTTTGGGGAAGCGGTAGTGAGGCATGGAAGAAGGGTTTCAAATACCATACGCGGCGAGAGCGCACGCATGCAAGGGAGTATCTCGTTCATTCGTCGATAGGTCGTCGGCGCATCAGGCGCCCGCAAGGTCGTAATGGTGGCGCCAAAGGGGCCATTTCGCGCCGGATCGGTCGGCCCGAACAGGGCAACGCCAGGCTTTCCCAACGCCGCCGCCAGATGCAGCGGGCCACTGTCCAACCCCACCACCGCGGCCGCACGTCGCGTCGCGTCGATCAGCCCCGGTAGCCCGGAAACATGCTGATACCTAGCTGTCTGGGTACGCGCGGCCACGTTCAGCACCAACTCAAATCCCAACTCCGCCAGCAGCCCGCCCAGCTCTTCGTAATGCTCCAAAGGCCACTGTTTTGCCCCCCAACCGGCGAACGGACAGGCCAAAACAAAGGGTTTTTCGGGCAATTCGCCCTCCGGGCACCCCGGCGGCACCGGCGCGTCCAATACGTCCGCCGTGGCGCCAGCCGCTCGAGCCAGTGCCAAATTCCACTCAACGACGTGCGATTTCTCCGGCGAAACCCGCTCGGTATAGAAGACCCCGGCCGCCCGCTCGCGCAGGAATCCGGCGGCGAAACCGATGCGACGCGCTGCGCGCGAAGCGCGCAGCAGGAGCCCGGATTTGATCAGTCCCTGCACGTCAACCCCAATGTCCACAGGGGTTTGGCGGAAATACTGCCACGCCGCCCGCAGGCTCTCGCGGCTCTTCCGGTTCACCGGCAGCACGCAATCGACGTCCGGGTTGCCCTCCAAAAGCCACTGCCACTTCGGATCGATGGCCCAGGTCAGCCGCGCCCCGGGAATGGTGCGCTTCATCGACGCGGCGGCCGGCAAAGCGTGCAAAACATCGCCAAACGCGCCCAACCGGACCAGCAAAATGTGCGGGCCGTCAGGCATCTTGGCGGCTGCGAACGTGTGCCATCAGGGCCTCGCGGCGGGCCAGGTCGCCGGGCCTTTCATCAATGATTGCAGCAGCTTGCGAAAGGGCATCTTCCCCGATCACCACCAGTTCCACAACACGCAACGCCGCCGCCAGTTCGGCCCGCGCCTGGGGCGAAAGCAACGCGTCCCCGGGGTCGCAGATGCACACCGCAAGCGGCCCGTGCTGCTCGGCAAGTTCATGAAAACGCTGGGCATGCGTCGCCACCATGGGGTCGAAGTAGGCGGCTACCACCGTCCGACCCGCCACGCGGTCCGCGGCGACAATCTTGGTTCTGGTGTCGAGCATGTCCTTCTATTTTCCCTCAACTTGGGCCAGGCGGGCGATGATAAATACGGGCCGGCCCGCGGAATCGGTGATCGTCTCGTCCGGGATGAGCGGCGTATCCTGTTGATTAAAAGCAAGTTGCGGCACGTGGGTGATATACCGCCCGCCGGGTCCGACGCCATAGTAGAGGTCGGTTTTTCCCTTCGTCAGCAGGTGCAGGGAGTCATAAATGCCCCAATCGAGCACTCGATAGGTGCCCGGGTCGTCCTTCAACCGTTCGGCCAGTCGGGTGGTGGCGTCGGACCATTCCACCGACACCTCCCGCCGCACCAGTTGGGCGTAGTAGTGGTTTATTTGTAATAAGTTAGCGGCCACCACGAGGCCCAGCATCCACCGCCGCAATGGCAGGCAGCTGGCCAGCAGATGGGGGAGCGGCCACAACAGAACCACGTGATGCGCGCCGCCGCCGGCGTTGCGCACCGAGAACATGTAGCCATAACCCACAATGATTGCAACCAGATAGAAGCGGTAGTAGGCGTTGCGCCACAGCCAGGGCGCCGCCGCCAGCCCAGCCGCGACGAGCCACGGCAGCAAAGGGTATGTGAAATCAAAGGGATAGGAGCCAACCGGGGGGAGGGCGTGTTCTCGCCCCGCGTTAAAGATGTTCAGATCCCCGAGGGCGCCCCAGAGCACTTCCACCTTCCGCCAGGCGGCGAAATCATCCAGTAACCCGTTTCCTTTGAACGAGTTGCCGCCGGTCTTGTAGTTGTACACCAGGAGCGGATAACAGCCGGCCAGGAAAAATACGGTCCCGATGGCGATGGGCTTTATTTTCAATAGGTTCCGCGCGGTGGCGAGGAGGCCAGCGCCAAGCGCCACCAGGATCCATAGGAAGGTGATCTTGTCCCAAAAACCCAGCCCGAACAGGAAGCCGCCGAGCGCAACCCATTTCAAATGTTCGGTTTGCGCGTAGCGGACGATGGCGTAGACGCCGCTGATGGCCATCAGATGCTGCATCGCCACCGGCCCCCAATCGGAACGGACGGTGAACAGGTAGGTGGCATCGGTCGCTAGTAGAACAGCGGCCCAAAGAGGCTGGTTCAGACGCTGTAGGAGGCGGGCAAAAACATAGATCGAGAGCGCTCCGAGTACCAGGGCGGGGAAGTGAACGGTCGCGGAAGTAGGTGCAAAAACGCGCCAAATGAGTGCATAAATGCCTGTTTTTAGCGTCCCAATGTAGGGAAAACACATCGCTGGGAAGCGCCAAAATATCAAACGAACGTTTACCGGCTCCACCTTTGGCTCGAAAAGGACGCCGGCGAAGAGCGCCTCGTCGGCTTGGATGCCGGGGAGGTCGAGGACAAAACTTCCGAGGCCAAGGAACGCCACGGCGAGGGCGAGCGGGAGAAACCGTTCCTTCATGCGCGCTTCAGTTGGATGAGTTCCATCGCCTCTTTGACGACGCGCGAGGCCTCCACCGCCTTCATGCAGCGATGGTCGATGGGACATTCGCGGAGTTGGCAGGGGGCGCAGTCGAACGGCTCACGGATGATGCGGGCGAAGGGGCCGGTGGGCCCGGTGGCGACATGATCGGTCGCGCCGAAGACGGTGACCGAGGGGATGCCGAGGGCGCTGGCGATATGCATCGCGCCCGAGTCATTCGTAAGAAATGCGGTGCAGGTGGAGGCGATAGCGATGAACTCGTCAAGCTTTGTTTCCCCAGCAAAATTGTGGTTTTGTACGCCCGCCGCGTCGAGTAACTGCTTGACTTGCTGGCAGAGTTCGCGTTCGTCAGCAGAGCCGAATATGGCCACGCCGGTTGCCGTTTTGCGGGCGGTTTCGGCGGCGGCCTCGGCGAACCGTTCGGGGAGCCAGCGTTTGGCGGTGCCGAAGGCGGCGCCGGGGCTGACGCCGATCCAGTCCTCGTTTAAGTCGAGTTTGCGGAGGATTTCGCGCCCTTGTTTGACCAGATAGGGGATGCCGGGGAGGCGGATGGCGTCCACGTCCGGGACCCGGTCGATGAGCCCGGCGCGGCGGAGGAGTTCGAGGTAGTAATAGCGCTGGTGGTCGGGGATCTCGCCGGGTTTGGGCGGGGTGATGGGGTCGGTGAGGAGCAGGCCGCGGCCATCGCGGGCGTAGCCGATGCGGGTGGGGATGCGGGCGGCCCAAACGACGGCGGCGGCGTCGAAGGAGTTGGGGAGGAGGATGGCGCAATCGAAATCGAGCTTGCGAAGTTCCTTGGCTAAACGCCATTTGGCGGGGATATCTTTGGCGCCGCGGGCGAGGTTGTAGGGGATGATGTCATCGACGAGGGAGCTGTCGTATAGGCCGGAGACCCAGGGGCGGGCAAGCAGAGTGATGCGCGCGTCGGGGAAGCGGTGGCGGATCTCGGCGAGGGCCGGGATACACATTACCGCGTCGCCGACCCAATTGGTGGCGCGGATCAGGATGCGACGGAACTCCATGGGTTATGCTTTTTCCATGACGGCGGAAGAGAAGATTTTCCTACAGGAACAAGGGTACCTGATCGTGCGCAATGTGATGGACTCGGCGTGGCTGGCGGAGTTGCGGGAGGCGACGGGGCGGTTGCTGCGGGAGGAGGGGGAGAACGCCGGCGGGGAGTTCCGGAAGGAGATTGGGTCCGACCGGTTGGCGAATCTGGTGGATAAGGGCGAGTGCTTTCAGCGGCTGGTTTCGCACCCGCTGTTGTTGGAGGCGGTGGAGGTGGTGTTGGGGCAGGATTGGAAGTTGTCGAGTTTGAATTATCGGGCGGCGCTGCCGGGGGATCAGAGTCTGCAGCCGCTGCACTGCGATATGGGTTTGGTGCCGGACGAGTTGGGAAACGCGGTGTTTAACTCCATTTGGATGTTGGATGATTTCACGCCGGAGAATGGGCCGACGCGATTTGTGCCGGGATCGCATAAGTCCGGCGTGTTGCCGGACCTGGGGAACGCGCCCCACCCGGATGAGATGGTGGCGTTGGGGAAAGCGGGCGACGTGATCCTGACTAATTCGCATATGTGGCATGGGGGGACGGCGAACCGGACGGCGGTGCCGCGGCGGTCGTTGCACGGGTTTTATGTGCGCGGGGATAAGCCGCAGCAGCAGTATCAGAAGAAGCTGTTGCGGGCGGAGACGCAGGCGGGGTTGTCGCCGTTGATGCGGCGGGTGTTGGCCTTGGATGATGAGAGAAATGACGCGATTTCCTCGGTGGGTAGTGGCCGGAGCGGGTTTCTAAAGTAATGCCGGAAGAACTGTTGGAAGAGGACGTGCCGCGAACCGCGGGCGCGGTGGCGCGGCGGTGTGTGGTGTTGTATGCGATTGTGGCGGCGGGTAACCGGCAGGGGAGGGCGGGGCTGGTGGATTGGCTGCGTGGGGAAGGGTTGTTGGGGGATGTGAGTCCGTTGGAGATGGCGTTTTTAGAGGGCGGGGAGCCGACGGATCAGGAGATGATTAACGCGACGTGGCGGACGGAGGCGTTGGGCGTTTTGTTGTGGGCGTTGGGGAAGGTGGAGGCGGCCGAGATTGGGAACGTGCCGGTGCTGCGGGCGGCGTTGCCGGGTCTGTATGGGGCGACGGGGGAGTTTGTGGCGGGTGCGGCGTTGCGGGACGAGGTGGAGATATTGACCTTTTACGAGGCGATTTATCAGGCGCATTGGGCGGTGCGGGATGCGCGGTTGAACGCGAGGCCGGTGCCGGAGGGGTTGCATCCGGGGGTGTTGCAGGAGCGGCATCATGCGTTTAATTGGCTGATTGGGTACTGCGGGCAGGAGTGGGATGAGGTGACGACGGATACGTAGGGGGGCGATGTCCTCGGGGGAGTTTTGGTTTTTCGTGATCCGATATTCCTTCTGCGGGTGGTGTCGCGTCTTAGGGGACAAGGCTGCTGTTGGGTTACGGGCCGAAATTATTGGGGTTTTGCCCGCCTTGTCCCCGGGGTGCTTTGGATTTCTTATGATCCTTTCTTTCCTCTGCGGGGGAATGGGCCGAACGTGAACTCAAGGGTATGTTGAGCTGGTTGCTGATTGGAATGGGGCGGATTTCACCGGACGAGTTTTTAGATCGGGAAGCGATTGCAGAGACGAAGCATGAGTATTTCGCGGGGATCGTTCATCCACGCGGTGAGCCTTGGTAGACGGGGACGGTGCGGATGGGGTCCATGGGGTGTTGCGTGGGAACCTGGTCGCCGCGCTCCATGCTGCTGGCGCGGAACGCGGGTGGCTCGTTCATGGCGGAGAATACCGTTTTCACGACGTCTATCCGGACGTTGCGGTTGTCCTGGATGCTCCGGTCTTTGATCACCGAGGTGGTGACTTGGGGAATCGCCGGCGCGGACCTCGCGGAGAAGGCGCGGATCTACAGGGCGAGTCCAACGGTACGGCAGTGTGCGTATGTGGCGGTGGACCGCGCGTGGGTGGAGATTCACACTCGGGACGAGGGCGGCCGTTGGGTGGTGAAGGACGTGACGGGGTTGGAGGCGACGTGCGTGTTTACTGGAATCGATTGCTCGGTGTGGATGGCTGCCATCTATGAAGGCGCCTTGGCGCGGTAGGCTGGTTAGTGAAGCATGAGTGACGCTAACCCTTTACTGTCTATTCCGTTTGCCATCCCGTTCGACCAGATCCGGGCGGAACACGTTGAGCCTGCTGTGGCGCAATTGATTGATGAAGCGCGGGCGCGGATTGAGGGGATTGCCTCCCTGGAGGGGCCTCGCACCTATGCCAACACCATGTATGCGCTGGATCATGCCACCGAGCCGCTCGATATCGCCTTTGGCGTGATCCGCCATTTGGAGTCCGTGACTACCTATCCCGCCTTTAGGGAAGCGCACAACGCGGTGATGGGGCCGGCTAGCGAGTTCTACTCCTCTATCCGGTTGCACGATGGGCTTTGGGCTGCGATTAAAGCCTACGCCGAGACCGATGACGCCAAGGCGTTGACTGGGGTGCGGGCGCGGCATTTGCACAAGACTCTTACGGCTTTTCGGTTGTCGGGCGCGGATCTGGACGCGGCGGGGAAGAAGCGTTCGGCCGAGATTGATGTCGAGCTGACGCAGTTGACGACGAAGTTTTCTGAGAATGTCTTGGACGCTACGAATGCGTTTGAGTTGATCATCGATTCCGAACAGCGTCTGGCGGGATTGCCGCCGAGCGCGGTGGCGGCGGCGACGCAGAGCGCGGAATCGAAGGGCCTGGCTGGCTGGCGGTTTACGTTGCAGGCTCCTTCCTACCTGCCGGTGATGACGTACCTGGACGACCGTTCGGTTCGGGAGACGCTGTATCGCGCCTTTGCGACGCGGGCGGCGAGCGGGCAATACGACAACCGCGACATTCTGTTGCAGATTTTGGCGCTGCGGCAGGAAAAGGCCAAATTGTTGGGCTTTTCACAGTTTGCCGATTTGGTGGCCATCGACCGGATGGCGAAGACCGGGGCGGCGGCGGAGAAGTTCCTCACCGATTTGCAAGAGAAGACCGTGCCGTTCTTTGAACGGGAGAATGCGCAACTGAAAGCGTTCGCGGGCGGGATCGAGCTGGAGCCGTGGGACGTGGGCTACTACGCCGAGAAGCAGCGGGTGGCGCTTTACGACTTCGATGAAGAGCAGTTGCGTCCCTATTTTTCACTGGCTGGGGCGATGGCGGGGATGTTTGAGCTTACGGGCAAGCTGTTTGGGATCCGGGTGGCGGCGCGGGCGGGCGTGCCGGGTTGGGACAAAGATGTCCAGTATTTCGATATTTTCGATGCGGGAAGTGGTGAGCATTTGGCGAGTTTCTACGCCGATATGTATCCGCGGGAGAACAAGCGCGGCGGGGCGTGGATGGACGCGTTTTTGACTGGCATGCCGGGGGAGTCGGCCCATTTGGGGTTGATGTGCGGAAACCTGACGCCGCCGATTGGCGACCAGCCCGCGTTGTTGACGCATCGGGATGTGGAGACGCTGTTCCACGAGTTTGGCCATCTGCTGCACCACTCGCTGACGCGGGTGCCGGTGCGGGACCTGGCGGGGACGAGCGTGCCGTGGGACTTCGTGGAGCTGCCGTCGCAGATCATGGAGAACTGGTGCTGGGAGCGGGAGGCGTTGGACCTGTTTGCCCGCCATTTTGAAACGGGCGAAGCGATTCCGGAAGAGCTGTTCGCCAAGATGAAGCGGGCGCGGACGTACCGGATGGCGAACGGGCAGATGCGGCAGTTGAGCTTTTCGCTGATGGATTTGGCGGTGCACATGCGGTATGACCCGGCGGTGGATGGCGATGTTGTGGCCTGGTCGCGGGCGATCCTGCAGGCGTTTTCGGCGGTGACGCTGCCGGCCGATCATGCGACGATCGCCAGTTTTTCGCACCTGTTTTCGAGCCCCGTGGGCTACGCGGCCGGGTACTATTCGTACAAATGGGCGGAAGTTCTGGACGCCGACGCGTTCAGCCGGTTCCGGGACGAGGGCGTTTTCAACGCCGAAACGGGCCGGGCGTTCCGGGATTGCATTCTGGCCAAGGGCGATAGCGAAGACCCGGCTGAGCTGTACCGGCAGTTCATGGGCCGGGATCCGGACCCGAATGCGCTGTTGCGGCGCAGCGGTCTCACCGCTGTTGCGTAGATGTTACACTTTTCCATAGATTCTGCGTTGTAGAATTCCATAATCTGCAACCATCCAGTAATCTGGAGCGTCTGTACACGCAGGGATCAGGCAGCCCGATGACGACAACTCCGCTACCACCTACCAACGAGAACGCGAATCCAACCCCACAGCCGTACGTGGACCATTCCGATTTGCACCTGGAGCGGCTGCTTAAAGAAGCCCCTCCGTGGCACAAGCAGTTCGCCAAAAACATAAAAGAATTTTTCCGGCCGCCGGAATTGCCACCGCTCGAGGTGACGTCGAAACCCGTCGCGGTGAAGGACATCTGGGGCCAGTCGGGCGGGAACGAGAAAACCGCTGGGCTGGGGTCGGTGCTGGTGCATGGCGGCGTTGTGGCGCTGCTGTTCCTGATCGGCACGAACGAGACGGTTCAAAAAGTGGCAAAAGATGTTGTCCACTTGACGGCGCCGGTGGATTTGGCGCCTTACCAGCCGAAAGCGGCTCCGCAGAAGCAGTCGATGGGCGGTGGCGGTGGCGGCGGTAATTTGTCGCCGTTGGACGCGAGCAAGGGCAAGTTGCCGAAGATCGCGAAACAATTTACACCTCCGAGCGCGGTGGTTTTGAACGAAAACCCGAAGTTGATCATGGAGCCTTCAATTGAAGTGCAGCCGAACGCGGTGTTGCCGCAGGTGAACATCAACGCGCTGGGCGACCCGATGGGGATCGGCAAGATTCCTTCGAACGGGCCGGGTTCGGGCGCGGGCATTGGTTCCGGCAAGGGCGGCGGCGTTGGTTCCGGGAACGGACGCGGCGTGGGACCGGGATCGGGCGGGGGCATTGGCGGCGGTGCGTATCGCATCGGTGGCGGTGTTTCGGCACCGGCAGTATTGGCGAAAGTGGAGCCGGAGTACTCGGAAGAAGCTCGCAAGGCGAAATTCCAGGGTACGGTGATGCTCTACATCGAAGTTGACGAGAATGGCAAGCCGAAGAACCTGCGCGTGGTGCGTGCGCTGGGGTTGGGCTTGGATGAAAAAGCGATTGAAGCCGTGTCGAAATGGAAGTTCCGGCCGGGGTTCAAAGATGGCAAGCCGGTGACGGTTGCGGCCACGGTAGAAGTTAATTTTAGGCTCTTGTAGTAGTCCCTCCCGCAAAAGACATGTAGCCCCGCGTTTAACCACGCGGGGCTTCGTGTTTTTGTCCCCGTTTTGGGTGCCGGGGATAGTAGAATATGGGAGTATCCATCACACTCCCGCCTCACCGGGCGGGGCCCCAAACTCCGCAAACAATGCTCAAACTCAAGGTTACAAACCAAGCAGATCTGGATCCGCAGGAAACTGGCGAATGGCTGGAAGCGCTGGACCAGATTATTGATCAAGCCGGACCCGACCGGGCCAAGTTCCTTCTGGAACGGTTAGTGCGAAAGGCGGCGGTGGGTGGCGTTGAGACCCCATTCACGGCGATTGGTCCGTATGTAAATACGATCCCGCCGGAAGAAGAAGTTCCTTATCCGGGGGACCTGGCGGTTGAGACGCGGCTGAAGGCGCTGGTGCGCTGGAACGCGATCGCCATGGTGGTCCGGGCGAACAAGTACGACGTGGGCATTGGCGGCCATATCGCCACCTTCTCGTCGCAGGCGTCGCTGGTGGAAGTGGCGCAGAACCATTTCTTCCGCGCCACGATCAATGGCGAGGCGGGCGACCTGGTGTATTTCCAGGGCCATGCGTCGCCGGGGCAGTATTCGCGCGCCTTTTTGGAAGGCCGGCTGACCGAGAAGCACCTTGAAAATTTCCGTCACGAATTGCGCGAGCATCCGGGTTTGAGCTCCTATCCGCACCCGTGGCTGATGCCGGATTTCTGGCAGTTCCCGACGGTTTCGATGGGGTTGGGTCCGATCAATTCGATCTATCAGGCGCGCTTCATGCGGTACCTGGAAAACCGGTCGTTGATTGCGAAGAGCGACCGCAAAGTTTGGGCGTACCTGGGCGACGGCGAAATGGACGAACCGGAATCGTACGGCGCCATTCGCATTGCCACCAGCGAGAAGCTGGACAATCTGGTTTGGGTGATCAACTGCAACCTGCAGCGGTTGGACGGCCCGGTGCGCGGCAACGGCAGCGTTGTGCGCGAGCTGGAAGGCCTGTTCCGCGGTGCGGGTTGGAACGTGATCAAGCTGTTGTGGGGTTCGGAGTGGGACGGGTTGTTGGCGAAAGACACGACCGGCCTGCTGGTGCAGCGCATGGAAGAGTGCGTCGACGGCGAATTCCAGAACTTCAAGGCCAAGGGCGGGGCGTTCATCCGCAAAGAGTTCTTCGGCAAGTATCCGGAACTGTTGGAACTTGTGAAGGACATGAGCGACGACGAGCTGGGTCAGCTTCGCCGCGGCGGTCACGATCCGCAGAAGATCTACAACGCCTATCTCCGCGCGACGAAGGAAAACGGTTCGCCGACGGTGATTCTGGCCAAGACCATCAAGGGTTTCGGCATGGGCGACGCGGGCGAAGCGCGCAACTTCACGCACCAGCAGAAGAAGCTGGACGAGACGCAGCTGATCTACATCCGGAACCGGTTCAACGTGCCGATTTCCGATGAGCTGGCGATGAAGGCCGGGTTTGTGAAGCCCGCCGAAGACACGCCGGAGATGCAGTACATGCATGCGCGGCGTAAGGAACTGGGCGGCTACATGCCGTCGCGGACGCCGGCGAAGGTGCAGATTACGGCGCCGGCGTTGGACAACTTTAAGGACGCGCTGGCCGGTTCGGGCGGGCGCGAACTGTCGACGACGATGGCGTTTGTTCGTATTTTGACGACGCTGTTGAAAGATGCGGCGATCGGCAAATACGTTGTGCCGATCATTCCCGACGAAGCGCGTACGTTCGGTATGGATTCGTTGTTCCGGCAGGTGGGCATTTACGCGGCGCACGGGCAGCTGTATAAGCCCGTTGACGCCGACATGTTCCTGTACTACCACGAAGCGACCAACGGCCAGATTCTGGAAGAAGGCATTACCGAAGCCGGTTCGATGGGTTCGTTTACGGCGGCTGGTACGGCGTACGCCAACTACGGCGTGCCGATGATTCCGTTCTTCACGTACTACTCGATGTTCGGGTTCCAGCGTGTGGGCGATATGGCCTGGGCGTTTGCGGATTCGCGCGGCAAGGGCTTCCTGATGGGCGCCACGGCCGGGCGCACGACGCTGTCGGGCGAGGGCCTGCAGCACCAGGACGGCCACAGTCTGGTTCTTTCGAGCACGGTGCCGACGTGCCACTCCTACGATCCGGCGTTCGCCTACGAAATCGCCGTGATTGTGCAGGACGGCATTAAGCGGATGTATGAGCTGAACGAAGACCGCTTCTACTACATCTGCATCTGCAACGACGATTACGCTCACCCGGCGATGCCTGGCGATGTTGCCGACGGCATCCTGAAGGGCCTGTACAAGTACAAGGCGGCCGACAACGGCCAGGCGCAGGCGTTGCTGTTCGGCAGCGGTGCGATCTTCAACGAAGCCGCCAAGGCGCAGGAGATTCTGCGCGATAAGTACGGCGTGGCCACCGATCTGTACAGCGCGACGAGCTACAACGAGCTGCGCCGCGACTGCCTGGACGTGGAACGCTGGAACCGGTTGCACCCGACCGAAACGCCGCGGACGTCCTATCTGGACTGGATGCTGAATGGGTCCACCTTGCCGATTATCGCGGCGAGCGACTACATGAAGATTGTTCCGGATCAGATTGCGCCGTGGGTTCCCGGACGGCTGGTTTCGCTGGGCACCGATGGCTTCGGACGCAGCGACAATCGCGAACATCTGCGGCGCCACTTCGAAGTGGACTCGGCGGCGATTGTGGCGGCGACGTTGTCGCGGTTGGCGCGAGACGGCAAGTTTGACGCTGGGCGGGCTGCCGCGGCGATTGCCGAACTCGGGCTGAAGCCGGAGAGCGCTGATCCTTCGCTGGCGTAGGTTATTTGATGTTTGACTTGGCAAAAGGCGGACCCGGAGCGGTCCGCCTTTTGCTTTTTGGCTGGTTGATGGCGGGGGCCGGCTTGACTGGGGCCGAGGCGCCGCTGCGGGTGCTGTTTATTGGGAACAGTTATACCTACTACAACAATCTGGCGGGGATGGTGGAGGGAATGTCGGCGGGGCGGATTCAGACGGCGGCCGTGACGCGGGGCGGGGCGACGCTGGGGGAGTTGTACACGCTGACGGACGCGCGCGAG
Source organism: Acidobacteriota bacterium (assembly GCA_947470805.1). Lineage (GTDB taxonomy): Bacteria > Acidobacteriota > Terriglobia > Bryobacterales > Bryobacteraceae. The sequence continues at coordinate 37,169 of CANIVU010000081.1, forward strand.
GTGCTGCGGGCTTCGCGTTGGGACGTGGTGGTGTTGCAGGAGCAGAGCACGCTGGGAGTATCGCAGTTTAACGGCGACATGGTGGTGAACGATCCGGCGGGGTTCTTTACTTGGGCGCGGATTTGGGATGAGGAGATTCGGCGGGCGGGGGCGCGGACGCTTTTCTATAACGCCTGGGCGCGGAAGGGGCGGGGGGAGTTGCAGGGGCATTTGGATTGGGCTCATGCGCTTATTGCGCGGGAGTTGGGGGCGGAGTTGTTGCCTGTCGGGGCGGCGTTTGGGCTGGCGGGCGGGGTGGAGTTGTTTGCCGCCGACGGGACGCATCCGTCGGCCGCTGGTTCGTATTTGGCGGCTTGTGTGGCGGTGATGGTGTTGGTGCGGGGGGAGTGTGCGGACCGGGTGGAGGGTGTGTTGATGGACAATGCGGCGGCGCGGTTGCGGGAGGAGCGGGGGGCGTTGGTTTCGTTATCTTCCGAGGAGGGGGTGATTTTGCGGCGGGCGGCGGCGGGGGCTGTTGCGCGATTGCGGGAGGAGGGAGGGTATTGGAAATTGGCGCGGCCGGTGTTTGTGGGGGAGTCCGTTGTGGCCGGGGCTGGCGGGGACGTGGCGGGGCGGTGGGAGGGGACGGTGTGGCTGTATGGGCGGCAGGCGAATGTAACGTTGCAATTGAACGTGGAGGGGGCGGCGTGTTCGGGGACGTGGACGGTGTTTGCGGCGGAACCGCCGACTTCGACGGTGTTGCCGCTGGAGGGGTGCGCGGTGGCTGAGGGACGGGCGCGGTTCACGGTGCGGACCTTGTTCTTGACGGCGGAGACGCATGAGGCGTGGGTCGCCGATGGGGCGTTGCAAGGGCGGATGCCGTTGCAGGGGGAATCGATTTATCGGCGGCAGGGCGGGACTTGGACTTTGCAAAGAGGAAAGAAATGATTCATGTCGACGAGGCGGCGGTTCGGGCGCATTTGTCTATGGGGAAGGCCGTGGACCTTTTGGAGGCGGCGTTTGATGATTGGCGGGCGGGGCGGGCCTTCAATCAGCCGCGCAGGCGGATGGTGATGCCGAGCGGGGCGGTGCTGCATGCTCTGGCCGGTTACAACGAGAAGTACTTTGGCACCAAGGTGTATGCAACGCATGCAAAGCATGGGGCGTGGTTTCATTTCCTGCTCTATGACGCTGCGACGGCGCGGCCGCTGGCGCTGTTTGAAGCCAACTGGCTGGGGCAGATCAGGACAGGGGCGGCTTCCGGCTTGGCGACACGGCGGTTGGCGGTGGCGGGGCCGGTGACGGTGGCGGTATTGGGCAGCGGGTTTCAGGCGAAGGGGCAGTTGGACGCGGTGCGCGCGGTGCGGGAAGTGTCGCGGGTTTTGGTGTGGAGCCGGAAGCGGGAGAATGCGGAGGCGTTTGCTGCGGAGATGGGGGCGGAGGTGGCCGATTCGGCGGATGCGGCGGTAAGGGAGGCTAATGTCGTCGTCACGGCTACGTTTGCGAAGGATCCGCTATTCGACGCGGCTTCGGTAAGGCCGGGGACGCATGTGAATGCGGCCGGGTCGAACGCGGCGGGGCGGCGGGAGTTGCCGGGAGAGCTGTTGGCACGGGCGTCGGCGATTGTGGCGGATTCGATTGAGCAGGCGCGGATGGAGGCGGGAGATCTGCTGTTGGGCTTGGACGAGGCGGGGTGGGGCCGGGTGGAAGAGTTGCGGGACGGGCGGGTGCGGCAGAACGCGGAGGAGATTACCGTTTTTAAGAGTGTGGGGTTGGGGTTGGAAGATGTCGCCGTGGCCGGGTGGGTGTATGAATCACTTGGCGGGAGCGGGGGCGGGCGGGGGCTCGAGAACGTCTAGCAGTTCGATGTCGAAGATCAGTTCGGCTTTGGCGGGGATCTTGGGCAGGCGCCCTTTTTCCCCGTAGGCGATTTGGTAGGGGATGAGCAGGCGGCGTTTGCCGCCGACGCGGAGGCCTTCGCAACAGTTGTCGAAGCCGGGGATGACTTTGCGTTTGCCCTGTTCGAATTCGAAGGGCTTGTTGCGGTCGCGGGAGGAGTCGAACTTCGTGCCGTCGCGGAGGTAGCCGGTGTAGTGGACCTGGATCAGCTTGCCGGGTTCGTAGAGCTTGCCGGTGCCGGGGGCGACTTCGATGACGCGCATGACGTATTGCTGGCGCAGCTTGCCTTTGACGGGCGGCACGGCTTTGGGCAACTTGTAGGAATCGCAGGCGGCGAGGAGCGTCAAGACCAGGATGGCGGCGGCGCGCACGGTTTATTCCGGAGCGGCGGCCTGCAGGTCGGAATCGCGCCAGGCACTGATTTTCAGGCGGCGGCAGACCCAGCAGAGGGGCTCAGTGGAATTGGGCGCGACTTCGGCGTTGCAGACTTCGCATTTTTCCTTGCGCTTGGCAGGAGCAACCCCAGCGGCGAGGTGGGCGCTTTCGAGAATCTCGTCGGCAATGACCTTGACGTCTTTGGCCGTGTTTTTCTTTTTGGTACTCATTCCGGGGTCTAGACCCACTATAGCGTACGGTGCGGTGATGTAGAGTTTTTCGCACCGCGCTACAATAGGCCATTGCAAACCCCAATGTCTCTATCCCGTAACACAACCCTCGTCACCCTTGCGATCGTTTCGATTCTTGCCGGCTGCAAGAAGACTCCTCCGGCCAATGTGGCGGCGGCGGTGAACGGGAGGTCGATTAGTTATGCGGATTTGGATAAACAGTATTCGATTCAGTTTCCGCAATCGGGTTCGCCGGCGGCGGCTGACGATGGGGTGCAGATCAACAAGCTGGAAACGCTGCGGGCGATGATCGACCAGGAGATCATGATGCAGCGGGCGGAGAAGCAGAGCCTGCTGGCGCCGGAAGCTGACGTTGAGGCCGAATTTAACAAGTTGAAATCGCCCTACACGCAGGAAGAGTTTCAGAAGCAGCTGACGGCGAAGAAGATGACGGTGGAAGATCTGAAGTCCGATATCCGGAAGAAGCTCTCCATTGAAAAAGTGATCAACAAAGAGATCACCTCGAAGATCAACATCACCGAGAAAGATATTGCCGATTTCTACGGCGCCAACCGGCCGAGCTTCAACCTGGCCGAGCCCACCGTGCATCTGGCGCAGATTCTGGTGACGCCGAACGCTGAAGCCGAATTCCGGAATTTGAAGAACGACAAGGCGCAGAACGACGACCAGGCGCGGCGGAAGATTCAGAACATCGAACAGCGGCTGCGGAACGGGGAAGACTTCTCGATGCTGGCGCAGAACTATTCGGAGGATCCGGGTTCGTCGTCGAACGGCGGGGACATGGGTTTTGTGGCCGAGTCGGCGTTGGCGAAGGCGAGCGCGGAATTGCGCAAGATGATCAACGAGATGAAGCCGGGGCAGGTTTCGAACGTGTTGAAGACGGGCGAGGGCTACCGGATTCTGAAGCTGTTGAGCCGCGAGCCGGCCGGGCAGCGCGAGTTGAACGACCCGCGCGTGCAGCAGACGATCCGCGAAACGCTGTTGAACCGGAAAGACCAGTTGCTGCGCGGCGCGTATCTGGAAGCGATCCGCAACGAAGCGCAGGTGGAAAACTACCTGGCGCGGACGACGGCGCAGTTGGGCGATAAGAAGTAATTACTTCGCGAGGTTTTTGACGATTTCGAAGTGGTACTTCACAAACTTGTGGAGTTCCACTTCGAGGATCCGTTCCTGGTCGGAGTGCGGACCGAAGCCTTTGGCGGTGTCCTCATCGTCGACGGCGGGGCCGATGCCGTAGCACTGCACGCCCTTGGCGCGGAGGTTGGCCATGTCGGTGGCGCCGGTCATCATGGTGGGGATGGTGGGCACGCCGGGGTAGACGTTTTTGCCGGCCTCTTCGATGACTTTGAAGGCGTCGTTGTTGAGCGGGGAGGGGGCGCCGGCTGGGCGGATGTCGGCGACGGCGCGGACGACTTCGACCTGCGGATCGTTGATGAGATCGCGGAGGGTTTGGAGGAATTTGGGGCCGTCGTCACCAGGGGCGAGACGGATGTCGAGCGTGGCTTCGGATTCCGAGGGAATGGTGTTGTTGCGGATGCCGCCGTGGACGATCGTCGGCGACACGCTAGTGCGGAGCATCGAGTAGTTGCCGGGCTCGTTGGCTTGCAGATAGTCCTGGATGGACTCGGTGCGGGCGGGGTCGACGATGCCGTTGTAGCGGGTGGCTTCTTCGGGCGATGAGATGGTGGCGAGGCGTTCGAAGTAGGCGCGGGTGGTGTCGTTGAGGCGCAGCGGCGGGCGGTAGTTGGCGACCTTCGTGATGGCGGTGGAGAGGTGGACGAGGGAGTTGGTGAGGAGCGGTTTGGAGCCGTGGCCGGCTGGGCCACGGGAGATGAGGGTGGCACGGTAGGGGGTCTTTTCGGTCGTCGAAACGCCGACGTATTTCAGCTGGCCTTTTTGGCGGAGGCCGCCCCAGCCTTCGGCGATGCAGTATTCGGCGTCGATTTCATTGAAGTGGGCACCGACCATGTACTGGATGCCGACCCGGGTGTGGCCCTCTTCGCCGGATTCGGCGAGGAAGATGACGTCGCGGTCGAGCGGGGTGCCGGCGCGTTTGAGGAGGAGGACGCTCATGAGGGCGGCGGTGAGGTTGTCCTTGTCGTCGAGGGTGCCGCGGCCGTAGACGTAGCCGCCTTCGCGGACGGCGCCGTAGGGCGGGTGGGTCCATTTCTTGGGGTCGACGTTGACGGTGTCGGTATGGCCCATGATGAGCAGCGGGCGCTTCTTGCCGGTGCCCTTGAGGCGGGCGACTACGTTGGGGCGATCCTTGTTGACGGCGAAGATTTTGACGTCGACGCCTTCGGCTTCGAGCACCTGCTTCAGGTACATGGCAGCGGGGAGTTCG
>CANIVU010000082.1 GCA_947470805.1 Acidobacteriota bacterium
ATCTCGTTCACCCGGAACGGTTCGTTAAGCATCCACCCAAATCCCCGCTTGCCCCAGCGCACGCCTGGATCAACAAACCAACAACAACAAACGACGATACTCAGTAAACTCCTTGACCGACTGTCTCAAAGTCGTTGACACGCGCCGCCTTCTCATAAGCGGAATTGACGCGGAGGACGTCGCACCGCAGGCCGCTCTGCGCGCAAACTTCTGGACAGCCCCCAACGTCCTGAACGGGCTGCGAAATCCCTATTCGGTGGCTCTTCCCGTGGTGGCCGTTGCTCCAACGGCGTATCACCCCTACGTCTCTCAAGTTACGATATTCGTGCCAACGGACGGCCGGGGGAACGGCGGGGATCTGGAGTACGGTTCCTTCGAACTGCAACTTCGCTCCAAGAGCGGCGCGCCGATTCCTGCGTGGACGTTCTACGCCTACCTGCGCTACTGATACAGCCGGTCGCGCACTTTGAGATACCATTCGGCGCCGAGCGCGTTGCGCCATTGATCGACCGGCGCTGCGCACCAGGCGTCGGGGACGGCCGTCTCCGGGGCGATGCCGCCGCGGACGAAGGCCTGGATTCCGACATCGCGGCCGAGCTTCTTCGCCAACGCAACATCCTGCTGGATGTTGCGTTGCTGGAGGAGGCGGATCGACGTTTCCTTTGGCTGGAATTCGCTCTTCAAAGGGCGGCAGAGATGATCACGCCACGGGCTAACCATGGCTGAGTCCGACCGCGCTTCCACCGCCGGCAGGCCCCAGAACTTGGGTTGGAACACGGGGATCTGCGCGGCGACGATGCGGCCTTCCATCGGGTAGATCACCCAACGGTCGCCGACCCAGAGTTGCGGCTCGATCTTGAATCGCCGAACGGGCGCGGTGTTGGCGACGTACAGATCCATCCAAAACGTCAGGTTCTCTTCGGCATTCGAATGGCCGTGGATGGGGAGATCCACCTTTTCCAACCGGTCCGGGATGCCGTTGGCGCCGTAGTGCTGGCGGTAGAGGACAACGCGGACGGTGTCCTCCGGGTTCTGGCCGATTTCGAGTGAATAATCGATGCCGGCGGGCACGTTGGCCGTCAGCATGTAGCTGGCGAAGCCGTTACGGGCCAGGGCCGGGGAGAGGATCTCGCGAGGGTAGTCGGCACGATCCACCGCGACCACTTTGCCATCGGCGCCGACGCGCTGGAACTCTGAATGAACGTAGAGTTCCTGCGCGGGCAGCGCGATGGCACAAGCGACAAACACGAGTTGGCTCCAGGAGCGCATGGCGGGACGCCTACGACTACCCGAGGTCGAATTTCTCGATGTGAACAGCCGCGTCGCCAGTGACGAGCACCGAACGGCCGAAGATGCCCTCGAGTTCTTCGAGGTGCTGGTTACGGTGCGACTTGAGCACCTTGGCCACTTCGGGGTGAACGCGGAGAACGACGGTCTTGTCGTCGACGGCTTTGGAAATCTTCTGGGCTTCCAGGAGAATTTCGCCGATGACGGTGGCGACGCTCTTCACCGAACCCGCGCCTTCGCAGTACGGGCAGGGCTGGCAGAGCGTGCGTTCGAGCGACTGCTTCACACGTTTGCGCGTGATGGCCACGAGGCCGAAGTCGTTGAACTGGAGAATCTTGTACGGGGCGCGGTCGACACGCATGGCGTCTTCGAGCGCGGCCATGACTTTCTGCCGGTTCTTGCGCTCATCCATGTCGATGAAGTCGACGACGATGATGCCGCCGAGATCGCGGAGACGGATCTGGCGAACGATCTCTTTGACGGCTTCGGTGTTCGTCTTGACGATCGTGTCTTCCAGACGGTTCGACTTGCCGACGAACTTGCCGGTGTTGATATCGATGGCGACGAGCGCCTCCGTCTGATTGATGACGATATAACCGCCAGATTTGAGCCACACCTTGGGCCGGAGCGCCTTTTCGAGCTCATTGGTGATGCCAAAAGCGTCGAAGATGGGCACCGGGCGAGTCCAGAGTTTGACGCGGTTGATCATCTGCGGCTGGAAGCGCTGGACGAACTGGAGCGTACTGGCGTAGAGCTCTTCGTTGTCGAGCCAGATGGTCTTGAAGTCGGACGACACCTGATCGCGGAGGGTGCGCTGGACGATGTCGAGATCGTGATGAACCAGGCACGGGGCGCTGCGCTTTTCGGCCTTGGCGCGGATGTCGAGCCAGAGGTTGTAGAGGAACTGCATATCGTTGGCGATATCCTCTTCGGTCTGGCCTTCGCCGGCGGTTCGGATAATGAAGCCGCCGGACATGCCCTGGCGATGCTGCTGGAGAATGCGCTTCAGGCGGAGGCGTTCTTCGTCGCTGGCGATTTTGCGGGAGACGCCGTTGTGATCGACGGTCGGCATGTAGACGCAGTAGCGGCCGGGGAGGGCGATGTGGCTGGTGATGCGGGCGCCCTTCTGGGCGATGGGCTCTTTGGCGATCTGGACCAGGATCTCCTGGCCGGCCTTGAGCAGGTCGGTAATCGACGGGAGCGGGGGACGTTCGGTACGGTCGCGGTCGCGGAAGGAGGGACGGGGGCCACGGTCACCACCGCGGTCTCCGCCGCGGTCACCACCACGATCTCCGCCACGGTCTGCACCGCGTTCACCGCGATCACCGCCACGCTCACCGCGTTCGCCACGATCCCGGTCACGATCGCGATCGCGTTCCGGCCGGGCTTCGGCGGCACGCTCTTCAACGGGAGCGGCTTCAACGACACCTTCGGGTGCCAGGGCAGGCGCGGCGCCAGCGGCGGCGGCGATTGCGGGACGATCGCCGGGGCGGGCGTCCTCACGGTCATTGCCACGGCCACGGCGGCGGCGGCCACGGCGGCCACGCTGGAAGCGGGCGCCACGATCGCGCTCGCGGAGAGCGGCCGTCAGGCTATGGGGCTGGCGGGCGGGTTCGGGGCCACCATCGGCACCCTCTTCGCCTTCGGCACCTTCGCCGTCTTCGCCTTCGTCACCCTCTTCCCCGTCGCCGGCATCGGCGGCGGCAAGGGGCTCACCGTCTTCGGCGGCAACGAGTTCTTCGGCGGCGCGCTGGGCAGCGTCGGCTTCGTCTTCTTCGTCTTCGTCGACTTCGGTCAGAAGCTCTTCGCGAGCTTCGTCGATGGCGTCGACGTCTTCCAATTCTGTCGGGTCGATGTCGTCGGCGATCTTGGCGAAGGAGTTATCGATATATTCGGCGACGGGGTCGGCGACGGGCGCTTCGGCGACAACCACGGGCGGGGGCTCGGGCATCGGAGGCGGCTCAACGACCGCGACTGGCTCGGCAACTTCCGGTTCGGCGGCGATCACGACGGCGGCAACGGGCTCGGTGGCGGGCTCGGGCTCGGGTTCGGGCTCCGGTTCCGGCTCGGGCTCCGGTTCAACGACGGCGGCGACTTCGGGTTCCGGCTCAACTGCGGGAGGAGGAGGGGGCGGCGGCGCGGCGGTAACTGCCGGGCGGCGGTACTTGGCCAGCGATTCGCCGGGGAGCAGGAAGACGGGCTCCGACGGTTCCGGGCTCAGGAATTCGGCAACGCGGGGCGCGATGAACGGCGCATCGGCCCGGGCGGCGGGAGCGGCTAGTTCGGGAGCGTCGGCACCTTCGACGACAGGAGGCGCATCGGCGGGGGCATCGGCCGAGGCATACTTCGAGTCCGGCAGTCCGGAACCGCCACGGCGACGGCCACGGTCTCCACCGCGACCACGATCCCGATCACGACCCCGGTCGCGGCCTCGGCCACGATCACGGCCCCGATCCCGGTCGCGATCCCGGAAGGGGCGTACTTCGCCATTGGCGGCGGGAGCGGCGGCGCCTTCGGCAGCGGCGACGGCTGGGGCTTCGCCCTCTTCGACGGCTTCGGCGGGTTCAGCCGCTTCCACTGGTTCGATAACTGGGGCGCGGTAGGGGGCCTGGTCGCGCTCACGGGAGTGGCGGGCGGCAACGGGGATGGGCTTTTCGTCGCCCACCTTGTCGAGATCATCGGAATGATCGTCGGCAAAGTCGGAGACATATAAGAAGGTGTCCCGTTCCAGACCGAGGTCCACGAAAGCCGATTGCATGCCGGGGAGCACGCGGGTGACGCGGCCCTTGTGGATGCTGCCGGCGAGGGAGTACTCGTTGGCCCGCTGGAAGAAAATCTCTACGAGGACATCGTCCTCAAGAATGGCCACCTTTGTTTCGTGGCGGTTGGAGGAAATTACTAATTCTTTGCTCATCGCATGCTCTCCTTAGGGAGCAGGCGGCGCGTGGTGTAGCAGCAGTACGGAAGAAACGGCCGGGTGGAGCAAAAGGCGCAGGACGGGCCACCGGCGGCGTGAAACTACCGGGAGCGGGCCAAAGCGGGATTTGCGAAATGTCGATAGGCAACAATTTTGTGAATAAACCGGCCCCATGTCTTTGGGGGAGGGCAGCGAACACGGGACGCGGCCGGCGATTGAATCTTTTTGTACTGGCGCTTGACGAGCCGCCGCTAACGTTCTCGGTCTGCCGGGGCCGCACTACCTGGTAGCGGGCGACGGCGGGAAATTGCAGAAAAAGGGGTACAACTGAAGCCACCGGCGGTTGCGGGTAAGGCAACACTTCCGGGGAGGAAAGACGATTGGGCGCGGGCGGTGAAACGGCCCGCGAGGGAGGCGCCGACTGTATGGCAGTAGGCGGGCGAGATTTGGAAGCCGTAGGTCGGCTGCGTCATCACGTATGAAACCTGGACAAGAAAAACTGTGGCTAGCCGGCCGGGGTATCCCGGGTAGGGCCAGCGGAACTACCCACAAGTTTAGCCGATTCCGAGCGGCGGCGGAGACAGCTTTTTTTTCGGCCGGGACAGAATGACTTGCGTGGCCCCCCGCGGACCTGCCAGAATGGCGATATTCGCGGCATACAAGTTTCTGCGCCGCCTGTTGTGATGGGGATGAAAGGCGCCAGGAGTCAGGGCGCCTTTCGTCGTTTCTGTAGACTGGGTGAGTGCTACGAAGAGAGTTCCTGGCGGCCTCGGCCGCATTGATGGCTGCGCCTAAGAAGCCGAATATCCTATTTGTCCTGTTGGATGACCTGGGATACGGCGATGTGGGCTGCTACGGGCAGACGCAGATTCAGACGCCGCATATCGATTCGCTGGCGCGCGAGGGCACGCGATTTACGGACGCCTATGCGGGCGGGCCGGTTTGTGCGCCGTCGCGCTGTGTATTAATGACCGGCCTGCATGGCGGGCACGCGCGAATCCGGTCGAACGCCGGGACGGCGCCGATTGGCCCGGAAGACAAGACCTTTCCGCTGTGGCTGCAAAAGCAGGGCTATGTGTGCGGCGGGTTCGGCAAGTGGGGGTTGGGAGACGCCGGGTCGCCGGGCGTGCCGTGGAAGCATGGGTTCGATACATTCTTCGGCTATCTGCACCAGGTGCATGCGCACTCCTACTTTCCGGAGTTCCTGTGGGAGAACGACAAGAAAGTTCCGTTGGGCGGGAAGGCGTATAGCGCGGAGCTGATTGCGGAGAAGTCATTCGCGTTTTTGCGGGCGAACAAAGACCGGCCGTTCTTTTTGTATGCCACCTACACGGTTCCGCATGGGCGGTATCAGACGCCGACGGTGACGCCGTACGAGGGAAAAGACTGGCCCGAGGACGAGAAGAAATATGCCGCGATGGTGACGCAGGGCGACAGTTACGCCGGGCGGTTGCTTGGGATGCTGCGGGAGTTCGGGTTGGAACGGGACACGCTGGTGATCTTCGCCAGCGATAACGGCGGCGTGGCGGGCGAGGGTCATTCGCTGGAGACATTCGGCACGATGAAGCTGCCGGGCGGGGCGAAGCTGCGCGGGCAGAAGGGGACGCTGTTTGAAGGCGGGCTGCGGGTTCCGTTGATCGTGCGCTGGCCGGGGCGGGTGAAGGCGGGGGCTGTGTCGGCGGCGCCGGTGTACTTCGCCGATGTGTTCGCGACGGTGATGCAGGCGGTGGATGGGAAGACGAAGGCGTACGGGGATGGCGTGTCGATTCTCGAATCGCTGAAGAAGCCGGCCGAACGGGTGATGGTGTGGGAAGACCACCGGTGGGTGGCGGCGACGAAGAAGTTACGGCCGGATTTCGCGATGGCCGTTCGTATGGGCGATTGGAAGGCGGTACGGGAAAAGCCGGGGGCACCGTTGCAGGTTTTCAACTTGAAGACAGACCCGGGCGAGACGCAGGACGTGGCGGCTTCGTCGCCGATGACGGCGCGGTTGACGGCGGCGATGGAGGCGCAGCACACGGCGCCGTTGGCACACATTGGAGACATGCAGTTTTTGAAGTAGCGGCGTACCATAGGGGCATGGCGACTATGAAGGCTCTCGTCAAGCGCGAGGCCACCCCGGGGCTGTGGATGGAAGAGGTGCCCGTTCCCGAAATGGGCATCAACGATGTGAAGATACGCGTGGACCGCGCGTCCATTTGCGGGACCGATGTCCACATCTACAAGTGGGACGCCTGGGCGGCGAAGACCATTCCCGTGCCGATGGTGATCGGCCACGAGTTTGTGGGCGAGATTGTCGACGTGGGCGCGAACGTTCGCGACTTTACGCCGGGCATGTTGGTGAGCGGCGAGGGGCACGTGACGTGCGGGCTGTGCCGGAACTGCCTGGCGGGGCGGCGGCACCTGTGCGCGCATACCAGCGGCGTGGGCGTGAACCGGCCGGGGTGTTTCGCCGATTACATCGTGCTGCCGATGACCAACGTGTGGCACCACGACGACAAGATTGATCGCGACGTGGCGGGGATTTTCGATCCCTTTGGCAACGCGGTGCATACGGCGCTGTCGTTCCCGGTGCTGGGCGAAGACGTGCTGGTGACGGGAGCCGGGCCGATCGGCATTATGGCCGCGGCGGTGGCGGTGCATGCCGGGGCGCGTTACACGGTGATCACCGATGTGAATCCGTACCGGTTGGAGTTGGCGCGAAAGCTGGGCGTGACGCTGGCGGTGGATGTCAGCAAGCAGTCGTTGAAAGACGTGCAGCACGAACTGGGGATGAAGGAAGGCTTCGACGTGGGGTTGGAGATGTCGGGCAATCCGCACGCGTTCCGCGACATGCTGGCGAATATGGCGCACGGGGCGAAGATCGCCATGCTGGGCATTCCGGCGGGCGGGGAGATGGCGATCGATTGGAACACCGTGATCTTCAATATGCTGACGATCAAGGGCATCTACGGCCGCGAGATGTACGAGACCTGGTACAAGATGACGGTGATGCTGCAATCGGGGTTGAACATCAAGCCGGTGATCACACACAAGTTCCCGGCGGAGCGATTTTTGGAAGGGTTTGAGTTGATGGCGAGCGGGGCGTCGGGGAAGATCATCCTCGACTGGCGTTCGTAGTTCGTCAGTCCGGCCAGAGGGCGAAGGCTTTTGCTTCCGGATCGTAGCGGTGAACTTCACCCGTGTGGATTTCGTAGACCCAGCCGTGGAGGCGAAGGTTGCCCTCTGCGAGACGCCGCTGGATGCAGGGGTGCGTTTGCATATGGGCCAGTTGGGCGATGACGTTTTGCTGGCAGAGGTGGTGGAGCTTTTCGGCGGGCGGGGCGTTGGGGTAGAGCGTGTTGACGGCGTCGATGGCTTCGTCGGCATAGTGCAGCCAGCGTTCAACGGCGGGCAGGGCTTCCAGTTTTTCGGGAGTGAGCAGGGCCTTCAACGCGCCGCAATCGGAGTGGCCGCAGATGATGATGTCGGTGACTTTGAGCGCGGTGACGGCGTATTCGAGGCTGGCGGAGATGCCGGAGCGGTTTTCGCTATAGATGGGCACCAGGTTGCCGGGAGTTCGTTCGGCGAACATGTCGCCGGGGTCGGCATCGCAGAGTTCGGCGGGGTCGACACGGGAGTCGATACAGGTGATGAAGAGGACCTGCGGGTCCTGATGGTGGGCGAGTTCCTCGTAAATCACGCGCCGGATGGGGAACACTTTTTTGCGGAAGCGGAGGACGCCCTGGCGAATGTCTTCGAGTTCGGTCATGATCCGGTGATCTCCTTGGTGAGTTGGAAATAGGCGCGTTTGCGGTCGGTGTCGATGCCCCAGTTGACGGGGACCGATTGGTAGCCTTCGATGTCGAGCAAGCCCCAACTGGCGTATTCGGCGATGGCGGCGACGTAGTTGTTGGCGGGCTTGTCGAAGTCGAAGTGATCGTCTTCGTTGAAGAGGATTGGCTTGGGCTTATAGCCTTCCTGTTTGCGGACGGCGCGGACCATCTGGCCAATGCGGGCGGGGTCTTTGACGCCGTTGCCATGGAGGAGGACGAAGTCAGAAAGCTGTGTGATTTCGGGCGGGGGGAGTGTGTTGCCGTTGAAGCTGACGCCGACGGGTAGCCGGCGGCGGTGATAGGTGATCGCCTGGGCCTCCTTGATGAGAAGGGGCATGAGATCGGGGCGCAGGATGTCGTGATCGTACTTGCGATTGTTGCACTCGTTGGCGACTTCCAGCAGCACGTTGCGGTACTCGCGGGAGAGGACGAATTCCACTGTGTTTTTGAGCGCGCGGCGGACGGCTTTGTCGTCCTCCAGCACCTGGTCCTGGCCGAAGTAGAAGACGCCGAGGATGGGAGCCATGCCGAGTTCGTCGGCGCGGTCGAGAATGGCGCGGAGGCGGTTCAGATACTCGGAAATGATGTCGCCTCGAGGGGTGAAGGCGCCGGTGTTCCAGGGTTGCTGCGCCGCGTATCCGCGCGGGTTGCCGCCCTGCATGTTGAGCGTGATGCCGAGCACGCCGTGCTTACGCCACTCGGGCATGGCGGCGACGAATTCGCGGGTGTTGCGGGCTGGGTCCCAGGCCTTGGTGTCGGGGTATTGCCAGTGGTTGGTGGTGGCGGGATTGCTGTCGTCAAACGTGCCCTGCACCATGCGGGTATTCAGCAGCAGGCCTTCGATTTTGTGCCCGCGCCAGGAACGGCCGGCATAAGTGGGCTTGTTGTTAATGAGGAAGCGCTCACCGTCGATCGCCAATTCGGTTTGGCGCGAGCCGGCCTGGAGAGCGGCGGCGAGCAGGGCGCGACGGGAGAGCATTGTTCTCAGCGTACACTGCTAGGGATGAATATTTGTGTGTACTGCGGATCGAACCCGGGGTTTGATCCGGCGTTCCGGGAAGCGGCGATCGCACTGGGAACCGGGATGGGCCGGCGCGGGGATCGCCTGGTGTATGGCGGTAGCCACTTGGGGATGATGGGAATGCTGGCTGACGCGGTGCTGGCAGCGGGCGGCGCGGTGACTGGAGTGATTCCACGTTTGCTGGTGGAAAAAGAGGCGGCGTATCTGGCGCTGAAGGACCTGCATCTGGTGGATTCGATGCACGACCGCAAGGCGAAGATGGCGGATCTGGCCGATGGATTCGTGTCGCTGCCGGGCGGCTTCGGCACGTTGGACGAGACGTTTGAAATTGCCACGTGGGCGCAGTTGGGCCTTCACGCCAAGCCGCTGGTGCTGTGGAATGTGAATGGGTTTTACGATGCGTTGTTCACGTTTCTGGACGGGATTGTGAAAGCTGGGCTGCTACGGCCGCAGCATCGGGCACTGGTTCGGGAGGCGCGCAGTCTGGACGAAGTTTTCACGCGATTGGCGGAGCCGGTGGAACCGGGCGGCGGCAAATGGCTGCCGGGGGATTTGCGTTAGAGCGAAGCCGTTTCGCACGGCGGCTCGATGCCCAACGATTGCGACGGCTGCTGCCGGCAACAGCGTTGGCCAGAACGCGGTTATCGAGCAGAATCGCGTTGACGGTATCCAGCGCCGAAACTGAAGCACAGAGAAACAGGATGAGAAGGAGGAACCTGCCCATGCCAGAATCATCCTCCGCACTTCTCCTGCTTGACCTTCAACGCCTCCGGCATCCACTTCTGGAACTGGCGAATGCGGGTTTCGTGGCTGGGGTGGGTGGACATGAACTGCGATGGGCCGCGGCCACCGCTGGCCTGCCCCATTCGCTCCCACAACTTCGGCGCCTCGGTAGGATCGAAACACGCGCGCGCCACGTAGATCAGGCCCATATAATCGGCTTCCGATTCATGTTCCCGAGAGAACGGCAACAGTACTCCGAACTGCGCCCCGACGCCGAGAGCCCCCATCACCGCGCGCTGCTGGCCCGGCTCCATATCGCTGATCGCCACGCCGGCGGCCATCGTGCCGATTTGCACCAACTTCTGGTGCGCCATTCGCTCCGCACCGTGTCTCGCAATGGCGTGGGCAATCTCGTGCCCCATGATGACGGCGAGCCCGTCGGCATTCTTCGCCACCGGCAGAATGCCGGTGTACACAGCCACCTTCCCGCCCGGCAAACAGAAGGCGTTGACCTGGGGCGAGTCGATCAGATTGTAATCCCACTTGAAGCCAGGGTCCTCGGAAACGGCGCTGATGCGCCGGCCGATTTCCTTAATCAATTGCGCGTTCTTGCCTTCGGTGACAACATGTTCCTGCCGCAATATCTGCCGATATGACTGTAGACCCAGCGCCGACTCCTGATCCCGGCTGATATCCACTAACTGCTTGCGTCCGGTAAGCGGAACCACCTCGCGATTGGAGAAATAGTAGTAGATACCGTAGAGCGCGAAGAGCAGAATGGGAAGCAGCTTGACGCCGCTTCCCCGCGAACCGTTTCCAAGTGGGCCCATAGCAGTTACCGGTTGCGCATGTAGCGGCCGATCATACCCAACACATCGTCGGCCACCGACCCGTCGCGGTTGGAATCAAGCAGCGGCGTCAACATGCCCAACAACCCCTCCGGCTGCGCCGGCGCGTCCTGTCCGCCAAGGAACCCAGCCGCCGAAGACTGCTTGCTCAGCGAACCCATCACCATCGTGGCAACTACGGGGAGCATCTGTTTCAGCACGTCGGCACCGATACCGGTCTGCGCGCTGGCCTGCGCCGCCACTTCGCGGCTCGCTTCTTTACTGCCCAAAAGGTGGCCGAGAATGCCATTGCCTTCGGTGGTGGTCTCTTCGCTACCCAAAAGCTCAGGATTGTCGAGGTACTGGCTGTGGTTGCCGCCGGAAAGGGCACCGAGTAATCCGTCCAGACCTCCTTCGGCCGAGATGTTCCGCTGTAACCCACCGCCCAGCGCAGGGACCAACTGTTGCAGCGCCGCCATCGTCTGGTTCTCATCTAGCCCAAAACGGCTGCCCAACTGCCCGACAGCGGCGTTGCCACCGGCGCTCATCAACATTTCAAGAAGATTCATCGTTCTGTTTCCTTTTCCCACGGCAATCCAAAGCGATCGCCTTACTACAGATGCCGCTACCAATTTAGCTGTTTCCTAAAAACTCCGGCGAGAGATTTTTTTGTTTATGCTTGCAACGGAACCCGCGTTGCGGGACTCTACCTATTCGTGGAGCGTTCGGCTTCACGGGATTGCGAGGAGACACGAAACATGGATTTCGAAACCGTTAAAGCCAAGTATCAGAGTGTGATTGACCTGGCCAAATCGAAAAATGTGAAGCTGCACAATGTTCACATTGAAAACGACAAGCTGCTCATTAAGGGCGATGCGCCGAACGAAGACGTGAAGAACGCCGTTTGGAATGAAGCGAAGGCGGTCGACCCGGTTCATGCCGATCTGACGCTCGACATCAACATCGACCCGAGCCTGCCGGCGCCCCCGCCGGACGTGAAGCACTATACCGTCGTCGGCGGCGATTCGCTCTGGCGCATCGCGCAAAACGAGTTGGGCAATGGCGCGCGCTACCCCGAAATCATCGCCGCCAACCCCGGCAAGTTGAAGGACGAGCATTCCGTCATTCACCCCGGCGACGTGCTGATCATCCCGTAGTTCGCTAGTCTGTAAAGGAAGAAGGCGGCGGCGCTTCGGCGCCGCCGTTTTTATTTCTATGCGATACCTGTTGCTCTACAAACCCTTTGGCGTGCTGACGCAGTTCACCGACCGTACCGTGCCGCCGCGCCCCACGCTGGCCGACTACGTCCCGATCCCCCATGTCTACTCCGCCGGCCGCCTGGATGCCGATAGCGAGGGGCTACTTCTGCTGACCGACGACGGCCGCCTGAAGAACCGCCTGATGCAACCGGAATTCGCCCATACTCGCACTTACTATGTACAAGTGGAGGGTATCCCGGACGACCGCGCCTTGCAGGAACTCTCCGCGGGCGTCCTCGTACAGGGAGAATGGACGCGCCCCGCCGAGGCAAAGCGAATCGCCGAACCCGCGCTGGAGGCACGCGTGCCACCAATACGGTTCCGTGCCGCGATTCCGACGTCCTGGATCTCACTCACACTCACCGAAGGCCGCAACCGGCAAGTACGCCGCATGACGGCCGCCGTTGGCTTTCCCACGCTGCGACTGGTCCGCTGGTCGATGGAGAACCTCACCATCGCCGGCATGACGCCCGGGCAGTGGCGCGATCTATCCGGCCCCGAACTACGCTCATTGAAAAAGCGCCTCTAGCGGGACCATAACAGCCACACGAAAAACGGCCCGCCAAGCAGCGCCGTCGTCACGCCGACGGGTATCTCCATCGGCGCCAGGACGCTGCGCGAAATTGTGTCGCAAATCACCAGAAACGCGCCGCCGCCAAAGATGGCGGCGGGCATCAGCACCCGGTAGTCCGGGCCCACAACCCGCCGCAGCAGGTGCGGTACGATCAGGCCAACGAAGGCGATTGGGCCGGTGATCGCCGTCGTGCTGCCCACCAGAATCGCACCCGCCGCGAAGCCCTGCCAGGTGATGCGCCGCGTGTCCACGCCCCGGCCAGTGGCCCAGGCGTCACCAAACGAAATTACGTTCAGGACTCGCGACAGGCGCAGCAGCCAAATGCAAACAGGTAGAATCACGAGCGCCAGAATGGCCAGCACCGGGTACTCCACCGCGTCCACGCCGCCCAGCAGCCAGTGCGTAATTTGGAAGCTCTTAGTGATCCCGGCCAGATTGTGAAACAGCAACACCAGAGACATGCAGATGCCATTCACAGCGATGCCTGTCAGCAGCAAAGTAAACGACGTGAACCGGCGCAGTTGCCCCAACGCGGCCACAAACGCAATCACCACCGCGGCCCCCGCCAACGCCGCGACCCACACAACCGGAAAGCCTGCCGCATCGCCCGGATAGAACGCGATCGCCGTCACCGCGCCGAGCGACGCGGCCGACGAAACACCAAGGCTCGACGGCGTCGCCAAAGCATCGCGCAGCAACGCCTGGAACAGCGCGCCCGCGACTGACAAAGCGGCTCCGGTCAGTAGCGCCAACAGCGTTCGCGGCACCCGCAGATTCACGAAAATATTCCAGTCCGGCGCCTCGCGCCGCAGCAGGTTCCCGTAGTCCATTCCCGATCCGCCAACAAACGGACAGACAACGGCCGTCACCACCGCCGCCAGCAGCGACAGGAACAAGACCCGTTGCGCGCGTTGCCGGAGATCAGCGGCCATATGTCAGAAACACCCGCCCTTCCGTATTCTGATGCCAATGGAATGGCACGTGAAAGACGCGCTCCAGATCGGCCGGCCGCATCGCGTCACACGGCGGACCATCGGCAACCAATCGGCCCTGTTCCAACAACCACACCCGGTCGGCATTCTGCGCCGCCAGCGCCAGGTGGTGGGTCACCACCAGTACAAGTTGTCCGTCATCACGGAGCGAGCCCAACAGCTCCCACAACTGGGCTTCATTCTTAGGGTCCAGATGCGCGCCCGGTTCGTCCAGCAGAAGGATCGGCGCCTGCTGGCACAACGCGGCAGCCACCAGTACACGCTGCTTCTCGCCGCCGCTCAACGTGGAAAACCGCCGCGTACGGAACGGCTCCAGCCTCGCCCGCGTGATCGCCAGTTCCATCGCCGCGTAGTCGTCGCTGTTCTCGTACAGCCCACGTCCATAGGGGATCCGGCCGGTCAGTACGACCTCTTCCACGGTGAATGGAATATCCACTGGAATCGATTGCGGCACGTGCGCTACCAGGCGGCACAGTTCGGCGCGCTCCATTGTGTGGGTGTCCCGGCCCTGAACGCGGCAGACTCCGCCACCGGGCTGTTTCTGCCCGGCGATCAAATCCAATAACGTCGATTTGCCGGCGCCATTCGGGCCAGCGATGGCGATGACCTCCCGCCGCTCCGCCGTGGCCGTCACCCCGTTCACAACGTTCGCACCGCCTGGGTAGGCGAAGGCTAAGTTCTCCACCGCCAGTAAGCTCATCGCGGGTCCCCGTAGAGCATCGCCGCGAACGCCTCGGCAGCCTCCACCACCCGCGGCCCCGGCACAACGAAGATGTCCGCCGCTACGGCAAACACCTTCTTCTGTGCCACCGCGCGAATTCCCGGCTGCGTCTCCCACAGCCTGACAACGGAGCGTTTGTGTTCCTCCGTCACGCCCGTCGTCGCCGCCATATCACCCATGTCCACAATCGCGTCCGGCGCCAATCGCAGCACCGCTTCCAGCGAAATCTTCGGATAGGTCACCGGCGAATCCGACAGTACGTTGCGTCCGCCGGCGGCCCGGATGAGATCGTTCAGAAAGGATCCACGACCCACCGCGATCATCCCATCCAGCCGCGCCGGCGTGCGTCCCACGATGAAAAGTAACGACCGCGGCGGCTTCCCCGCATGGCGCTTTTCAATCGCCGCCAGCCGCGCACGCATATCCCGTTCCACCGCGATTCCCTTCTCCGTCAGGCCGATCGCCGCACCGATCTCGCGCACGGACCGGAGCGTCTCCTCCAGATTCGTATTCCGCAGCGCCAGCGTACGCAACCCCAGCCCGTTCAACTGCGCCAGGATTTGCTTCTGCTCAGAATGCACCAGAACAAGGTCCGGCCGCAGTCGCGCAATCGCCTCCACGTTGGGGTTCAGATAGTCCCCCACGCGCGGCAACTTCTCCACCGCCGCCGGGTAGTGACAATAGGTGGAAACGGCCACCAACCGGTCCCCGGCACCCAGCGCGAAGACTGTCTCCGTAAAGCCTGGTGCAGTGGACACGATGCGCGCGGGCGGCGCTGCGCAAACGGCCGTGGCCGCCAGCAACAACCCGATCACCGCGCGCATCCATTCCCGTTTCATTACTTGAACAACACCTGCACGCCGGTCAGTACAGTGCCGCGCACCGCCTGGAAACCGTTTTCGTAATAGCGCTGATTCAACACGTTATCCACCTTGGCGTAGGCTTTCAGCGAAACTTTTTCGCCGGTCCACAGCATGTGACTTACTACAATATCGAGCTTTGTCACACCATCGAACTCATAGGCTCGCGTCCGCGTTCCCGCGAACAGCGGCCCATAGTAGTTCGAAGACCGGTAGAGGTCCGCCGTCACATCCGTCTTCCGGCCGAACTGGTGGTTCACCATCGCCATGAACGAATGTGCCGGAATACCCAGCGCACTCCACACCCCGCGAACTGTCGAGTCCTGATCGGTATCCGCATTCACATAGGCGTACGACGCACGGAACAGGGTGGAACGAACAGGGCGCATCTCCGCCGTAAATTCCGCGCCCCGCGAGGTGCCGCCGGCACCGTTGATGTAGCCGGAGTTCCTGCCGAACGGATCGAAGCCCGGGCGCACAACGTTGCCGGAGGAGTCGAACTGCGTGATTTGCACTGTGCGCGTGTAGAACCATGTGCCGCTCAAACGAACCCGGTCGCGCGCAAAGTACTGATCCACACCGCCGCCGATCGAGTTGTACCGGTCCGGCGCCAACCGTGGGTCGCCATACGGACTGAAGGCGATGGCATTCAACACTGAGTTGTAGAAGAACCCGGTGCCGTAGCGCTCGTACAAACCCGGCGCGCGATACGCATTGCCGCCATGCACGCGGAGCTTGGTTCCGGAGCGAGGAAGGAAGTACGAGACCGCCACATCGCCCGTCAACGCCCGCGGCGGCGTCACGGCTTGTACCTTCGCGTAGTTGTTGACCGCGCCGGTGTAGATAAACTCCGGTCGATCCAGCGAGAACATCTGCGCGCGCCCAGAGAACGAAACCTGCAGACGCTGTTGCAGCAGTGACATCTGATTGGCGAAATAGATGGCGTTCGAACGTTGGCCCGCGTTGGTCCGTGTACGAACGGCGGTCGGAGCCGGCAGCCGATTGTCATCCAGATTCAGGTATCCCTCACGCTCAAACTCATAGCCGCCCGCAAGCGAGAACCACGAGCGCGGGCGCCATTGCACCTTCGTATCCAGCGTGTCGATGTCGCCCTGAAACTGGCTGTAGTTGGACACCGCCGGCTGGAAACCCGGGCCACCCGGCCCGTTCTGGCCAATGCGATTCGTATGCACGCGCTGGTAGCTGGTCTGCCAATCGGCAGTCGAGTGCAACTGCTGTCGTAGGATCAGCGCGCCGCTCCAAAAGCGGGACGCCCGGCGATTGTCCGGATCATTCCGTCCCGGTACAAACGTCGCGTTTCCGGGAGTAATGGGCAGGCCAAGCGCCGATCGAACCACCTGGTCCGGGGCCAGCGGAATGGCCGGAATAATGGTGCTTGCGGGAATGTTCGCGTTCGGCAAACCGCTGGTGGTGGGGCTCAGGTTGAGCTGCGTGAAATCATCGGAGAAAAAGATTCGGCCGGACAGTGAGGTCGTCGGCGTCAACACATACCGCACGAAACTCTGTGCCCCGGAACTGCGCATCCGGTCGTCTCCATCAATGCCACTCATGACATTCAAATGCAGCAGCCCGCCGCTGTAGGTCAGGCGATTGTCCTTCACGCCGCCCCCCACGGTCGCGCGCGTGCGGAGGAGACCAAGCGTCCCGCCTTCCATCTGCAGTCCGCCATGCAGCTTGCCACCGCCCGCGTCGCTCACCACGTTCACGGTTCCTCCCACGGCATTGGTCCCGTACAACGAAGATCCCGACCCGCGCAGCACTTCCACGCGATCGAAATTGATGACGTTAAACGTCGATAGAAACGATGCCGAATCACCCTGCAACGAGGCCACATCGCGGAAGCGAAGACCGTCAATCAGCACCGCGGTCGCGTCCGCGCGCAGGCCGCGCATCCGGATCGAAGTACCCTGCCCCGGGCCACCCAGATTGCGAATCAGCAAGCCGGGAGTATCCCGTAGCGCTTCCACCAGGCTGTATTCATTGCGCTGGGCGATTTCCGCCGCGCCGATCACCGTAGCCGCTTTCGACACCTGATCGATCGTCTGCGCCGCGCCTTCCGCTGTCACGACAATCCGTTGGTCGATACCGGCCAACTCCAACTTCACCGTCACCGCGTCCCTGGCGTTAATCCGCTGCGAGACGCGCCGGAATCCATCCGCCGCCGCTTCCAATAGGTACTCGCCAGCCGGTGTGTCGGCAAACACAAAATCGCCATTTACGCTCTGCGCGCGCGCCACCGGTTCGGCCAGTCCGGAGCGATAAAGCACCAGCGACGCGCCGGTGACGGGTTTCCCTTGCGGGTCCAGCACAGTGCCGTGCGGCGAAACCTGTGCGAATAAATTTGCGGTGAGTAGTATGCCCGCCGCGAACGAATAGATAGACGTGTGGCTCATGAGCCCTGCCCCTCCCTCGAGAGCAAAGTGAATGCAGCCTTGATGGCTGTTCCCAGGCAGGTCTTCGGACTTATGGGCGGCCTACTCGTTGCTACTTCCCAGACGAAAAAACGCCCAGTGTCTCTCGCAACTTTCGTTCCCAATTACCGCTGCGGGGCAGTCCCGGAATCGAACCGGGTTCCCTTTTCAACGTCCTCGCAAGAGGGCGTACCTCGGAAGCCTTGAGAATAGCAGATCCCCAAAAAGAAACGAAACTTTTTGGGGATCTGCTCGTATACCCCAACGAGCTGTTAATGGAATCATTCCTGCATGATCTTCGTCACTCCCTGCGCATGTTCTGGCAGAATCGCGGCTTCACCGCGGCCGCTGTCGCCGCCCTTGCGCTCGGCATCGGCTGCAACACCGCCATCTTCTCCGTCGTCAACACCGTCCTCCTTCGCCCGCCTAATTTCCCCGAACCGGACCGCATTGTGGTCTTCGAAAACACCGGCCCCGACGGCGCCTTCCCGGGCGCATCCCCCGCCAAATTCGCCCACTGGCGTGCCCAAAGTGACGTCGTCGAACTCGTCAGCATCTCGCGGGAAAGTACGTTGAATTGGACCGGCAACGACACTCCCGAGCAACTCCGCGGTGGCCAGGTGTCAGCCGACTATTTCCGCCTCTTCGGCGCCACCCTCGTAATGGGCCGGTCCTTCACGCCAACCGAAAATCTCCCCAACGGCCCCCACGTCACACTCATCAGCGAAGCCCTTTGGACCCGTCGCTTCGCCCGCGATCCGCAAATCCTCACCCGCACCATTCAACTCGGCGGCGAGCCGCATTCCATCATCGGCGTCGTCGCCGACAGCTTCGACGTCCGTGATTTTGGCGAACAACCGGAGATCTGGACGCCTTTTCAACTCGACCCCAATTCGGCCGATCAAGGCCACTACTTCGGCGCCTCCGGCCGCCTCAAGCCCGGCGTCACGCTGGCCCAGGCGCAAGCGAAGTTGCGACTCTCCGCCGATACCTACCGACGCAAATTTCCCAACGCGCTCGAACCCAATCAATCCTTCACCGTCGAGACGATCCAGGAGGCGCTCGTCGGCGAATACCGCTCCGCCCTGCTGATCCTCGTCGCAGCCGTGGCGATGGTGCTGCTCATCGCCTGCGCCAACGTTGCCAATCTGTTGCTCGCGCGCGCCATCGGCCGGCGCCGAGAAATCGCCATTCGCGCCGCCATGGGCGCGGCACGCGCGCGTCTCGTCCGCCAACTCCTCACAGAGAGTTTTCTCCTCGCCGCCGCCGGCGCCATTCTCGGCACCGCTCTGGGCTTCGCCGCCATTCGCGCTTTACTGCTGATCAACACAGCCGGACTCCCGCGCGTCGGCGTGGATGGCTCTCTGGTGACGCTCGATTGGCGCGTGCTCGCCTTCACCGCCCTGGTCACCGTGCTGACAAGCATCCTTTTCGGGCTTTTTCCGGCGCTCCAGGTTTCGCGCGTTGAACTCGCCAGCACGCTCAAGGAATCGGGCTCGCGTTCCGGCAGCGGTCTGCGCCAGAACAAGGCCCGCTCCGCTCTGGTCGTCATTGAAATCGCCCTCGCCGTCGTGCTCCTCACCGGAGCGGCGTTGCTCATCCGCACCTCCATGGCGCTCGCCGCCGTCAATCCGGGCTTTGAGACCAACAACGTTCTCACCATGCGCATGTCGCTCGCCGGAAAACGGTTCACAACCTCCACCGCAATGGAAGCGCTCGTTCGCGACGGAACCGAACGCCTCCGCGCGCTGCCGGGTGTACAAAGCGCCAGCGCTACCTGCTGTGTGCCGCTCGAAGGCGGCTACGGTCTCCCGTTCCTCGTCGTCGGCCGGCCTCTGGACAAATCCCCATTCCACGGCGGTGGCGGCTGGCTCACCGTCTCGCCAGGATACTTCGACGTCTTCCGGATCCCCATCATCCGAGGCCGTGCCTTTAACGACCGTGACAACGCCGCCGGTCCGCCGGTTGCGCTTATCAATCAGGCGATGGCAAAACGGTTCTGGCCGGAGAGCGACCCGCTCAACGACAAGATCTGGATCGGCAAAGGAGTCATGGCCGAACTCGCCGCCGAACAACCGCGGCAGATCATCGGCATCGTGGGCGATCTCCGCGACGGCGGACTCAACCGGGACCCGCGGCCAGTCATGTATGTACCCAACGCCCAGGTCCCCGATGCGCTCAACGCGCTCAACGCGCGCATCACCCCGTTGAAATGGGTCGTACGCACCGCCACCGATCCAATGACGCTCAGCGCCGCTATCCAGGAACAACTCCGCCAAGCCAGTGGCCTGCCGGTTGCCGACGTTCGCACCATGACTGAGATCGTCGCCCGCAGCACTTCCCGCGAACGGTTCAACATGCTCCTCATGTCGGTCTTCGCCGGTGCCGCGCTCCTGCTCGCTGCCATTGGGGTCTACGGACTGATGTCCTATTCCGTGCAGCAACGAACGCAGGAAATCGGAATCCGCCTCGCCCTCGGCGCCGCCACCGCGGATGTGCGCCGCATGGTCATCGGCCAGGGAATGATCTTTGCCTTGGCCGGAGTCACCATTGGGGCGGGTGCTGCCTGGGGGCTCGCCCGATTCATCAAGACGTTCCTCTTTGGTGTCGAAGCATCGGACCCACTGGTCTTCGTCGCCGTTCCAATCGCGTTGACGCTCACCGCCTTCGTGGCCGTCTGGATCCCGGCGCTCCGTGCTACACGCATCAACCCGCTCGACGCCCTCCGCTACGAATAGGGCCGTCGCAACTGAATCGTAATCCCCTCGGCCATACGCCCAGGCAACAAAGCGCACACCAGGTTATACAGCGGCTTGTGATCGCCAAAGTAATTCCGCACCGAATAATCGACGACTTCCAAGTCCGCCACACCTGCCAAATACACCAGATTCTCCACCGTGTACTCGCAGTAATGTCCGGGGTTATTTACATCGTCGCGGATAATTTCGAACGGGCTCTTGCCGCCTAACAGCGCCAACCGCCGCGCCAGGTTCACCGGATTCGGCGTCTGTATAATCACACTCCCGCCCGGCCGCAGCAGGCTTCGCAGCATCCGCAGCGTACGCGTCGGCGGCACATACAAATGCTCAATCACCTCCGCCATCAGAATCAGATCGAACGCCTCCAGTTGAGGCCACGTTGCCTCATCACCCGCCGCGTTCAAATTGAACTCCGTATGCGTCACGCCATCTAACGGCTGAAATCGGTGATCGTAAAACCCAAGCGTGGATAACGAAACTTCGGGGAACAACTCGCGCACCAGCCGTGTCTGATTGGACATCCCGATATCCAGCACGCGCAATCGCTCGCCCTCCCGCGGCGTAAGTGCACGTAAGGCGCGCTCCAACACGGTAAGTAAATACTCATACCGCCGGCGGTGGTAATCCAGATAGCGGGCGGCGTCAGCGTCGGGGGCGGTGATCTTCCGCACCGCCTCAACAATGGGCGGCATCTTTTTGCATTGTATCTGTTTTCAGCCCCTCCCCATCCCTGTGATAATAGGGGCGGTGCCGAAACTCCGAGATTTTGAACTGCGCATCTCCCGATTGGAAGAAGAGCTCCATCTCTTCCAGCGCATCAGCCGACTCATGGTCCGTGAAGCGTCGCTGCAACAAGTGCTGCAAAGCATCGTTGCCCTGCTGGTGGAGTACCTGCAATGCGACTCCTGCATTATCTATCTCACCGACGGCTCGGAACTCGTCCTCTGCGCTTCCAACACCGCACCCTCCTCGGCCATCGGCCAGGTCCGGCTCTCGTTGGAAGAGGGCCTCACCGGCTGGGTGGCCCGCAATCGCCGTCTGGTTGCCATCTCCCGCGACGCCTTTAACGATCCGCGATTCAAAGCCTTCTCCGAACTCGAAGCCGATACTTACGAAGCATTTCTTTCCGCGCCTGTCATAGCACGCAGCCGCGTCGTCGGCGTCATCAATGTCCAACATCGCCAGCCGCATTCCTATACCGGCGACGAAATGGAACTGCTCACCACTGTCGGCGAACAGGTCGGCTGCCTGCTGCTGCTGGCCCGGCTCGACCGCGAAGCCCTCGAACGCACAGTATCGATTGAACAGATTCTTGCCAGCGGTGTGCTGGCTGGGACGGTCTAACGTCTATGCGCCGCGCTGCCCTCGCTCTGCTGCTGCTCCTCCCGTTGGCGCGAGCCGATAAATGGAACGTCGCCCACATCCACGATCAAGACGATTCATCCCTCTTCCTCCGTGCCATTGAATTCCCCAGCGACCAGCGCGGCATTGCCATTGGAGTCATCACCGAAAAGGGCCGGCAACGCGGCGTTGCCATGGTCACCGCCAACGGCGGCAAAACGTGGGATCAAGTCAAGCTGAAAGAAGAGCCTCTGAGTCTCGCCTGCTTCACCGATGAAGTCTGCTGGATCTCGTCTCCTAAATCCGTCTGGCGCAGCGACGAAGGCGGCCGCGAGTGGAAGAAGATTTCCGACACCAAGGGCATCCTGCAAATGCACTTCGTCTCTGCCACCCAGGGCTGGGCCGCCGGAGTGCGCAAGTCGGCGTGGGAAACCAAAGATGGCGGAAAAACATGGGTGTTGCTCGAAGCGCTGAAGGACGTGAAAGCCACCCCCGAAAACGCCACATTCATGACCATCGCCATGAACGGCGCTTTCGGACTCATTGGTGGTACCAGCCGGCCACCCCGCAAGGATGACTCTTTCTTTCCCGACTGGATGGTTCCTGAGGAAGCCGCCAAGCGTCGAGAGTGGCCCGGCATGATGATGCTTCTGGAAACTCGCGACAGCGGCAAATCCTGGTCCCCTTCGGCCAACTCACTTTTCGGCACCCTCACCGCGCTCCGGATCCGTCCGGACAACCGCGGCGCCACCGCCCTTCTCGAATACATCCATACCTTCGAAGTCCCCTCGGAAGTCCTCTTCGTCGATTTCAAATCCGGCAAAAGCACCTCCATCTATCGAAACAAAGCCACCGCCATCACCGACGTCCTCCTCGCCCCCAGCGGATCCGTCCTCATTGCCGGTACCGAAAACACCTCGCTCCGCACCCTGCCCATTCCCCAGAAGTTCCGCTTCCTGGAATCCACCATCAACGAAGCCACCACCTCCGTTATCTGGACCCAGCACGATGTCGACTACCGCGCCACCGGCCGTCGTGTCCAACTCGCCCGTAAACCCAACGGCCAACTATGGGCCGTCACCGATTCCGGCTTCATCCTCCGCCTCGACAGGGAAGTAAAAGCGGCAAAATAGGATCGTGTACCGCGTCGCAATCTTTTCCATGATCGCCATCGCCGCGATGGCCCAGCCACCCCAGACCGCCGTTCAGAAATTCCCCGGCTTCGTTGCCCTGTGGGATTTCGTGAAACGCTCCCCTGATGGCCGATTCACCGCCCACCTCGCCGCCGGCGACACACACGATTTCGCCCTCGACGCCGTCAACTACGTGCGCGAATATTGGCGCGAAGGCCGGTCCGCAACCTATGACGACATCCCCGTCATCAAGGAAGGCCCCTTCGGCCAGGCCGTCCTCTTCCGCAACGAAACCGACCCTACCTTCCGCCCCACACTCCTCGTTCCCCGCGCCCGCCTCCATGACTCCGGCCTCGACGCCAAAGGGCCCAACCGATCCGTCTCCATGGCCGTCTGGCTCCGCCGCGACTCGGGTGCCCACGCCATCGCCGGCATCTGGCACGAAGGCACCGACATGGGCGGCGTTGTTCGCGTCGAAGCCGGCCGCCGCCAGTATGCCCTCTTCGCCGGTCTGGCAGCCAACAACGGCGCCTCCGCCGCTCACGTCTCCGAAAATGGAGCCCGCTCGTTCGGCGACAAATACGCCCGGAACCTCTCCGTCACCCCGGAAATCATCCCCCTCAACCAGTGGTCCGTCGTCGCCTTCTCCTTCGACAATCAACGCAACACCGTTACCGCTTATCTCAACGGCAAAGCCACCGATTTCTGGATCGATAACCCCGCCCAGCATCCCTTCTTCAAATGGCCCGCCTCCGCTTGGGGCAAGGACTACAACCCGCCCGAAGCGAAACCGCGCAAACGCCAGGTAATCGAAAAGTCCGCCTCACGGCGCGTCGAACTCCTCACCTTCGAATTCACCAAAGTCCGTGTCACGCACGAGAATGGAAAAACGACCCGCGAACTCGTCGCCCTGCGCGTCAATCCCTTCTGGTTCCCCCACGACCTTTACAACCCGCGCACCCCCGAAGATGGCGGCCCGTTCACCATCGGCCGCGTCATCCACACCTCGAAAAGTGTAGGCTTTACGGGCGCTATTGGCGGCGTAGCCGTTTTCAACCGCGCCCTTTCGCCCAAACAAATGCGCCAACTCGCCGCCGTTGGCGCCAAACCGTAGTCACTGCGCAACAGGCAGCGTGTAGGTAAACGTGTAGAAGTGGTCCTTCCCCTCAATCCGGATGTCCATAATCCCGGCCACCCCGGTAAGCCCATCTGTCCCAGAATCCGGCACCACCGTAATCCGCAACTCCTGTTTCCCGCCCGCCATCGTGCCCGTGTGCTGTAGGACGAACGTGCCCTTCCGCCCCGCCAGCGTCGCCGTCACCTTCTCCATCGCCACATAACCGGCCGATCCCTTCACCCCCGACATGTGGGCCAGCATTTCTCCCTGGCTTGTCCCCGCCAGGTCCCCGGCGAACGTTTTGTCGATCGTCATTCGCCCCACCGCCGCGCTCTCCACCGGCTTCAACTTCACCTCGAAGCTCCCCTTGGCCACCTCGGCCGTTCCCGCGAACATCGTCATAAACACCATCCCTAGAACCGCTGACTTGAAATTCATCTTCGCCCTATCTTCGCCAGCGTCCCGCAAAATGTCAAGATTGACTGTAGTATCGCTTTCGGTTAACTATATTCAAATGAAGCAAACACCAAAGGGTTGGCCCCTCCTCTCCTCCGCCCTCTATTACGACGACGCGGCCGCCGCCATCGATTGGCTCTGCGCCGCCTTCGGCTTCACCGTCCGCCTCCGCGTCGAAGGCGAGGGTGGCCGCATCGAACACAGCGAACTCACCTACGGTGACGCACTCGTCATGGTCGCCCAATCCGGCGCCAAGCCCGGCCGCGAAGATTTCCCGCCCGGCGCAAGTCCCCGCGGCGTCAACGGCGCAAACACCCAATGCCTCCTGCTCTTCGTGGACGATGTCGACGCCCACTGCGCCCACGCCCGCAGCAACGGCGCCGTCGTTGTCGATGAACCCAAGGTCCACGACTACGGCGAAGATTACTGGGCCGATCGCAGCTACGGCGCCGTCGATTGCGAAGGCCACATGTGGTGGTTCACCCAGCGCCTCCGCGACCCGCGCGAGCAGTAGCGAAATGGTCAACGCCACCCTCGCCGCCCTCGCCGACGATACCCGCCGCGCCGTCGTCGAACTGCTCCACAACGAACCCCGCCGCGCCAGCGAAATCGCCGCCGCGCTCGACCTCACGCCCCAGGCCATGAGCCGCCACCTCCGCGTCCTCCGCCGCGCCGGTCTGGTCAGCGAGCAAGGCATTGAAGACGACGCCCGCGTCCGCATCTACCAACTCCGTCAGGAGCCGTTCCAGGAACTCCGCGGCTGGCTCGACGAGGTCGAATCCTTCTGGGTCACCGAACTCAGCAGCTTCCGCGACCACGTCAACAAACGGAAGCGCAAATGACCCCCGGCAACCAGGTGCGCGTGAGCGTCACTGTCGACGCCGATCCCGCCACCGCCTTCGCCCTCTTCACCGAAGAGACCGACCTTTGGTGGCGCCGCGGCCCACGCTTTCGCGCCGCCGGTCGCAGCCCCGGCACGCTCCGCTTCGAGCCGGCCGATGGCGGCCGCCTCATCGAGGAGTTCGACGGTCAATCCTTCGTCGCCGGCACAATTACTGCCTGGCACCCGCCCCATTCTTTCTGTTTCGAATGGCGCGCCACCAACTTCGTCCCCGGCGAAAGCACGAAGGTAGAAGTCACCTTCGAAGCCGTCCCCACCGGGACTCGCGTCACCGTCGTCCACTCCGGCTGGGCCGCCCTTCGTGACGATCATCCCGTCCGCCACGGCCAACCCGTTGCCGCCTTCCTCCGCGCCAAGGGCCTCTGGTGGGGCGACCTTCTCACCGCCCTCCGCGAGCACACACAGTACACTCGATAAAGCCATGCGCTGCCTCATCACCGGAGGGGCCGGATTCATCGCCTCCCACCTCGCCGAAACCCTCCGGAATCAAAATCACGAAGTCATCCTCTTCGACATCCGCAACATCCCAACCGAATCCCCGCTCATCGAAGACGACATCCGCGACACCGCCCTCCTGACCAATGCCCTGCGCGACCACCGCACCGAAGCCGTCTTCCACCTCGCCGCCCTCCCCGGCGTCCGGCTCTCCGTCCGCGAGCCCAAGCGCGCGATCGATATCAATGTCCAGGGCACCACCT
This sequence comes from Acidobacteriota bacterium, assembly GCA_947470805.1. Classification (GTDB taxonomy): domain Bacteria; phylum Acidobacteriota; class Terriglobia; order Bryobacterales; family Bryobacteraceae. The sequence goes on from CANIVU010000082.1 coordinate 25,834, forward strand.
CTGTCCTGGAGTCCGCCCGCCTCGCCGGCGTGCGCAAACTCACCTTCGTCTCCTCCAGCTCCGTCTATGGCCTCGGACTCCCCATGCCATTTCAAGAGGACACCACACCAACACTGCCCATCTCCCCCTACACCGCCAGCAAACTCGCCGGCGAAGCGCTCTGCCACGCCTATTCCCGGCTCTACAATCTGCCCATCACCGTCACCCGCCTCTTCACCGTCTACGGCCCCCGCCAGCGTCCCGATCTCGCCTTCCACAAATTCATAGCGGCCATCGCCGCCGGCCAGCCCATCCCCATCTACGGCAACGGCGACTCCCGTCGCGACTATACGTATTGCACCGACGCCGCCCGCGCCCTGGCCGCCACGCTCCAGCTCACAACCCCATTCGAAATCGTCAACATCGCCAGCGGCCGCGCTATCCCTCTCACCGAGGTCATCGGCGCCATCGAGGCCGTCGCCAACCGGCCCGCTCTTCGCGAACACATCCCGCACCAGCCCGGCGATGTCGATGCCACCTTTGCCGACATCACCAAGGCCGCTCGAATCCTCCACTACACCCCTTCCGTCTCCCTCCTCGATGGCATCCGTGCCCAGTGGCAGTGGCAGACCCGCTAACGCTGTTCACCCCGCCCCGCCGCATTTCGCCCCATTCTCATTCCCCGCCGCGCAAACCCGGCGCAAACTGGTCTCAACTGTACCCGAGTGCTCCCCACAGAGACCCTTTCCCCAACAGACAACCTTTGTGGGGAGCGCTCCCGAACCACCATGAACACGCCCTCTATTCGTGCCACCATTGCGAAGAGGACACCTCGTGGAATTTCTCCGGCGGTACGGATATAGCGTGAATCAGCGATTCTGGAGCATCGTCGGCCTCTGGTCGCTCTACGGCGTGTTCAACATGATCGTCGTGCACACCCGCTCCATGCTCTACGGCAAGGCCATGAGCTGGTCCGAATGCGCGCTATACGAACTCTCCTACGTCTGGATCTGGGCCGCCGTCACCCCGATCGTTCTCGTGCTCAGCCGGCGCTTCCCGTTGGGCCGCGGTCACTCCTGGCGCAATGCCTTCGCCCACGTCCTGTGCGCCTTCGCCGCAGCCGTTCTCACGAAGTCCGTTTGGGACTTCACCGCCCTCCCCTTCGTCGCCCCGTCTCTTGTCCCCACCGATCTCGACTCGTTCCAGAAATCCGTCATCCGCGCCCTTGATTTCGGCGTCCTCCACTACGTCCTCATCATCGTCTGCCACCACGCCGTCGAATACTACCGCAAGTATGAGGACGGCCGTCTCCGCGCCTCCCAGCTCGAAGCCAAACTTGCCACCGCACAACTCCACGCCCTGAAAATGCAGCTCCACCCGCATTTTCTCTTCAACACCCTCCACTCCATCTCCGAACTCGTCCACGCCGATCCCGGGCGAGCCGAAACCATGATCGTCCGCCTCAGTGACTTCCTCCGCCTCACCCTCGATCACGTCGGCATCCCCGAAGTCCCCCTCGGCGAGGAGATCGAATTCCTCCGCCGCTATCTCGAAATCGAACAGATGCGCTTCGAAGAGCGCCTCACCGTCGATTGGCAAATCGACCCCGCCGTGCAGCTCGTCCGCGTCCCCAACCTCATCCTCCAGCCCATCGTTGAAAATGCGCTGAAACATGGAATTTCCCGGAACACCGCCCATGGTGTTCTTCGTATCTCCTGCATGCAGGAGGACGGCAAGCTCGCCATGAAGGTCTACAACAACGGCCCCGCCCCCAAACGAGAGCCCGTCAATCTTGCAGAACCCGCACGGGAAGGTGTCGGTCTCAACAACACCCGCAGCCGCCTCGAACGTCTCTATGGCGGCGAGCATCACATCGATTTCCGCCACGCCCCAGCGGGCGGCTTCGAAGTTACCATTCGTATCCCTATGCGACCACAGCCATGCCACACATCCGCACTGTAATCATTGACGACGAGCGGCTCGCCCGTCAGCGCATCCGCCGCATGCTCACCGACGCACCCGGCTTCGCCGTCGATGGCGAGTTCGAAAACTCCGAAGAGGGCCTCGCCTACCTCGAATCGAACCCGGCCGACCTGCTCTTCCTCGACATCCAGATGCCCGGCCTCGATGGCTTCGGCCTCCTCGACGCCCTCCCGCCCGATCGCACTCCCATGGTCATCTTCGTCACCGCCTACGACGAATACGCCCTCCGCGCCTTCGAAGTCCACGCCTTCGACTATCTGCTCAAACCCTTCGATCAGTCCCGCTTCGAAAAGACCATCGAACGCGCCCGCAAACAACTCGCCAGCGAAGAACGCAACAGCGAGAAGCTCCTCAACCTCCTCAACGAGTTCCGCCAGCGCAATCAGGAACCCGCCCGCTTCGCCATCAAAACGCCCGGCCGCCTTTTCTTCGTCCGCCAGGAGGACATCGATTGGATGGAGGCCGCCGACAACTACGTCAGCCTCCACGTCGGCACGGACACCCACCTCATCCGCGACACCATGAACGCCCTCGAACAGCGTCTGGATTCCCACCGGTTCCTCCGCATCCACCGGTCCACCATCGTCAATGCCGACCGCATCAAGGAACTTCGCCCCTGGTTCCACGGCGAATACATCGTGCTCCTCAAGGACGGCACCGAACTCACCCTCAGCCGCACCTACCGCGAACGCATCCTCAGCCTGCTCGGTAACTAGCCCGCACCACCTCGCAGGCGAAATCAATCTCCGTCCGCCCCACCACATACGGTGGCAAAAACCGCAGTACGTTCCCCTGCGTGCAGTTGATGATCAACCCCGCCTCCCGCGCCCGCTCCACCACCGGAGCGCCCGGCCCGTCCAGTTCCAACCCCACCATCAGCCCCCGCCCCCGCCCGCCCAGCCTCTCTAGAAAATACGCCCCCATCTCGCCGATAGCCGGCAACAGCCGCTCCGTCTCCTCCAGAAACGCCAGCGCCACCCGGCACGCCAACGGCCCCCCGCCAAACGTCGTCCCGTGCATCCCCGGCCCCAACGCCGCTCCCGCTTCGACTGAAAACATCGTCGCCCCTAAGGGCAACCCGCCCCCCAATGGCTTTGCCGTCACCACCACGTCCGGCAGTAACCCAAACCCCTGATACGCAAATCGCTCCCCCGTCCGTCCTAATCCGCACTGCGTCTCATCGGCAATCCACAACGCATCCCGCTGCGTCGCCAATTCTCGAATATCTTCCAGAAACTCCGCCGTCAACGGCACAATCCCTCCCTCCCCCAGAATCGTCTCCGCCACAATCGCAATCGTGTCCTCATTCGCCGCCGCCCGCAGCGCGGCCACATCGTTCGCCTCCACAAACACCACATCCGGCGTCAACGGCCCAAACGGGTCCCGGTATTTCCCCTGCCCCGTCACCGCCAACGATCCAGCCGATCGTCCGTGAAACGAGCCCTCCAACGCCACAATCCGCTGCCGCCGCCGGCCCGCGGAATTTGCCCGCGCCCGCGCCGCCTTCAGCGCCGCCTCCATCGCCTCCGTCCCACTGTTGCTCAGGAACACCAGGTCCAGCCCGCTCCACGCAGCCAGCCGCGCCGCCAGCGCTTCCTGATACGGATGCCGGTGCAGGTTCGATGAATGCACGCACATCCCCGCCTGCTCCCGGATCGCCGCCACCAGCGCCGGATGTCCATACCCCAAGGCGTTCACCCCAATGCCCGTGATGAAGTCCAGGTACCGCCGCCCCGCGGCATCAAAGACATAACAACCCTCCCCGCGCTCCACCAGCAGCGGCCGCATCCCATAAACAGGCAGCAAATGTTCTGTGGTAACCATATGCACCCATCCTGCGGCGAAACGCCAATTCACTCAAATACTATCAATGAGATCAATTGATACCTTTAAGATATGAATCTGAACGGGATCGAACTCAGTCACCTCCGCTACTTCCTCGCCGTCGCCGAAGAACTCCACTTTGGCCGCGCCGCCCTCCGCCTCCACATCGCCCAGCCACCCCTTACCCGCCACATTCAAATTCTCGAATCCCGCCTCGACTGCCGCCTGTTTGAACGCACCTCCCGCTCCACCCGTCTCACGCCCGCCGGCGAACTCCTGCGCGACCGCGCCCGCGCCGTCCTCGCTGAAACCAATCTGACCTTCCAAGCTATCCGCCGCGCCGCCAACGGTGAAGAAGGCCAACTCACCGTCGCTACCGCCCCGTCCCTCATGCTCGGCGATCTCCCCAAAGTCATCCGCGCCTTCCACCGCAAATACCCCCGCATCGAATTCCGCCTTCACGAAATGGCCACCAGCGCCATCCTCCAATCCGTCACCACTGGCACCGCCGACCTCGGCTTCGTCCGCGGTCGCGACAAAGACCCCCACGTCGACGCCCACCTCACCTGGCCCGACCCACTCGTCGCCATCGTCCCCAACGACTTCCCCAAGGGCCCACTCCGCCTTGCCCAACTCCGCGCCCACCCGTTCGTATTCTTTCCTCGCCACATCGGCCCATCTCTTTACGACGAAGTGATGGCCGTCTGCCGCCGCGCCGGCTTCACGCCGACCGTCACGCAAGAGGCCCGCCAATGGTCCAGTATCGTCAGCCTCGTTAGCGCGGGCATGGGCGTCTCGCTCGCTCCCCAGTCCATTCAAAGCCTGCTCCCCAAAGCCGCCCGCTACGTCCCCATTCCCAACGCAACCACCACCGTCCGCATCATCGGCCGCAAAACCGGTACCGCCAACCCGGCCGTCGAAAACTTTCTGAAGGTCTGCCGCGAACACTTCGCGCAGCTAAGATAAAGTCTTCGATGGATCCCAACGTTGCCCCACCACGCGGGAGGTCGATCGTGGTCCCGGCCGCGGCCAGTTGCCTCGGCCTGTTCGCCCTCGGCGCCGGCGCCCGGAATCTCCTCCAGCCAACGATCAACTGGCCCTCCGCTCTCACCGAAATCACAGTGGGCTCGCTGCTCTTTCTGCTGGCCCTCTGGCCCCCGCGCGCAGGGGCGGCAAAGAACGCCCTTGTCATCTTTCTCGCCCTGATAGCCGCCGGACTCACTTGGGCGGGCGTACTGCGCTTCCGCCAATCCGGCCCGCCCGGTGCGGACCAAATCTCGGTAACCACCACCCCATCGCCACAGGGATTCGGTAGATTCCTCCTATACGGAGCACAGATGCTAACCGCCTGGTGGAAGCGCCTGTTCGAACGCTAACCGCCGAAGATCCGCTACGGCACCAGCCCCTTAAACAAGCGGTCAAACAACACCGGGTCCGCCGAAACACCGATCATCGCATTCGGCCGCGCCCCCTCCACCCGCACCAACCGTCCCCGTTCCCGTGGCCGCTTCCGTACCGCCAGCGCCATCATCCGCTGCGTCATAATCGTCGGTTCCGTCAGCGTCATCGCCGCCAGCACATCCCACGCAAAATACCGGCCGCCCCGGATCGCCTCCGCCTCCAACCGCAGTAAACGCAGCACCACCGTCGACGCCCACTCCCGCGCCTGCTCTTCAAAGAACTGCAACATCGCCGGTCCGATCGGGACCCGGTTCGTCGCGTCCAACGGCACAATCCGCACCCGCCACTCCCCGCGCAACACCCGCTCGGCCGCCTCCGGGTCCACCCACGCGTTCCACTCCGCCGTCGGCGCCGCCGGGACATTCCCCGCCACCTCCAGCGCCCCACCCATCCAAACCAACTCCCGCAACCCCGGTCCCGTCCTCGGTTCCAACGCAATCGCCTGCCCCAGATTCGTCAACGGCCCCAGCGCCAACACCCGCACCGGCCGCCGCATGTCCATCAGCCGCTCAGCCAGAAACTCCGCCGCCCCCTTTGCCTCCGGCTTCCGCTTCGGCGCCGGAAACTCATCGCGCAGTAACTTGTCCGACGCCGTCCGCCAATCGGCCGGAAACGCGCCAGTTCCCTGAACGGGGCGGTCCGCGCCCACGTAGACCGGAACCCCTGTCAACCCGCCCGCCTCCAACACCCGCAGAACGGACTGCGCCCCCTCCGCCGGATGCGCCAACCCCTGCGCCACCGTCACCGCTTCAATCCGTACTCCCGGTTGCCGCATCAGCCATAGCAACGCGATCAGGTCGTCAGCCCCGGCGTCGGTATCGACGATCACCGGAGCCTGCGCCAGAACCGCAACCGGCAGTAAGGACAGCAGGAAAAGAAATCGCATCGCCAGCACTCAAGTTTTTCACTGCCGTCGCCGATAGAAGAACAGGCGGCATGGCAGCCGTCACTGAACAGTATGCGCTACCTTTGCTCCCTTCTGCTCCTCATTTTGCTCCTCCTCGGCCCTCTGGCATCGCAGGCACAGGCGGCTTCCACCAAGCGGCCGCCCGGCAAACAGTCCAGCCTCTCCTCGGTTCGCAAAAAACAGAAGTTCAACCGCAAGCCCAACGTCTATAGCGCCAAGCGCAATCGGCCCATGATGGCAAAGAAGCCGCACTGGTGGCAGCACCACTAACCCCTTAGTAGCACCGCAGCTCTGAACAGGCAACAAGCCGCGCGTCCACCGTCGCCAACGGCAACCGCATCTCTATCGCCGTCGCGGCGATAAACCGATCCGCCGGATCATCGTGGGTCAACGCGATAACTCGTGACCGCATGGCAATCGCGGCGGTCAATCGCGCGTCCCGAACCGGCAGTTGCCGCTGTGCTCGGCTAATCCAATCTACCGGGCTCTCCGTCACCGGTAGGCGGCCCTTCTCTATCAGTAGATGCGCCTCCCAAACACTGATTGGGCTCAAGTACAGTTCCGTCTTTTCATCCTCCAAGAGGAGGCGGATTCGTCGCGGCAATCGCTCGTCGCCCAGCAGGTACCAGAGCCAAATGTGGGTATCGAGCAGAATCCGTTGACCTGTACTCATTTCCCTAAAGCCTCCCAGTCGCTCTCACCCAACGGAGTAACCAAGTCACCAACCTCCCCGGCCAGTGTCTCTCGCATCACCCCAAAACGGGCCCGGCCCGTAGCAACGGGCGGCGGATAGACAATCGCCAAAGGTTGCCCATTTTTCAAGATCTGAATCGGCTCGCCGGTCTCACGGACATCCTCAAGGAGCCGCAAACACAATGCCTTAAACTCAGAAACATTGATCGTTATCATCTCTGACTATAGTCACATATTTTGACCATAGTCAATACACCTCATCTTCCCCGGAACAAACCGCCCCCTGTCCTCGTCTCCCTCTCCGATGACACAGGACCTCCGTTACGCCTTCCGCATGATCCGCCAGCACCCGTGGTTCTCCGCGGCCATCATCGCCACTCTCGCCCTCGGCATCGGCGTCAACACCACCGTCTTCACCCTCGTCAACGCCGTCCTCTTCAAACCTCTCCCCTTCCCCGGCGGCGATCGCCTCGTCATGGCCACCGCCACCAACCCCGCCCAGGGCCGCCAGCAGGTCTCCATCTCCTACCCCGACCTCCGCGATATCCGCCAATCCTCCCAATCCTCCCAATCCTTCGAATACCTCGAAGCCATCAACAATCTCCCCGTCAACCTCAGTGAACGCGGCAATCCGCCGGAAAGATATCGCGGCACCCGCGTCACCAGCGGCATGTTCGCCATGCTCCACGTCCAACCCGTCCTCGGCCGCGCCCTTAACCCCGCCGACGAACGCGCCGGCGCCGAATCGGCCATGTGGATCGGCCACGGCGTCTGGAAAGACCGCTACGGCAAGGACCCCTCCATCATCGGCCGCTCGGTCCGCGTCAACGACAAATCCGCCGTCATCGCCGGAGTCATGCCCGATGGCTTCAAATTCCCCAACAACGAAGACATCTGGCTCAACGCCACCCCCACCGAACAGCGAGACCGCCGCGACTTCACTATCGTCGCCATGCTCCGGCCCGGCATCTCCAAGGAATCCGCCCAAGCCGAACTCGACCTCACCGCCCGCCGCCTCGAACAACAATTCCCCGACACCCACAAAGGCCACGGCATCGCTGTCAAAACCTTCCACGAAATGATGAACGGCGGCCCCATCCGCCTGATGTTCTCCCTTATGATGGGCGCCGTCGCCTTCGTCCTACTAATTGCCTGCGCCAACGTCGCCAACATGCTCCTCAGCCGCGCCCTCTCCCGCCGCCGCGAAATCTCTATCCGCGTGGCCATGGGCGCCAGCCGCGGCCGCATCCTGCGCCAACTCCTTGTCGAAAGCGTCCTGCTCTCCATTCTCGGCGGCCTCATCGGCCTCGCCCTCTCCCAATTCGCCATCGACGCCTTCTCCAACGCCGTCCAGAATGTCGGCAAACCCTACTGGATCACCTTCGAAATGAACTATGTGGTCTTCGCCTACTTCGCCGCCGTTTGCCTGCTTTCCGGCATCATCTTCGGCCTCATGCCAGCCCTCCAGGCCACCCGTGCCGACATGAACGAGACGCTCAAGGAAAGCGCCAAAAGCTCCGCCAACCGGCGCAGCGGCTATCTCTCCGGCGCGCTCGTCGTCTTCCAATTCACTCTCGCCGTCGTCCTTCTCAGTGCTGCCGGCCTCATGATCCGCAGCTTCCTCGCCGCCCAATCCGAGTTCGCCGGCATCCAGGCCGAACAGGTTCTCCACGCGCACTTGAACCTCCCCAGCGCCCGCTACCCCACTGCGGACTCCCGCCGCCAGTTCTACGAAAAACTACTCCCCCGCCTCGCCGCCCTCCCCGGCGCCCAATTGGCCTCCATGGTCTCCAACATCCCCGGTTCCGGCGCCGATTTCGATAAGTTCGAAATCGCCGGCCACCCCATCCCAGAACACGAAAACCGCCCCACCGCCGGATTCATGACCGCCGCCCCCGGCTACTTCAAACTTCTGGGCCTGAATCTCATCCAGGGCCGCGATTTCGACACCTCCGACGGCCTCGCCGGCAAAAACACCGTCATTGTCAGCCGCGAATTCACCGCGAAATTCTTCCCCAACCAGGACCCCACCGGCCAACGCATCCGCTTCTTCGACGAAAAGAAACAGCCCCGCGAATGGCTGACCATCATCGCCGTTTCCCCTGACATTCGCCAGTCCGACCCGGGCCGCCCGCAAGCCGGCCCCATCGTCACCGTCCCCTACAACTGGGAGGGACAGGGCGGCATGGCACTCCTCATCCGTACCGCCGGCAACCCCGCGGCACTCTCCGCAGCCCTCCGCCGCGAAGTCCAACAGCTCGACGACGCCCTCCCCCTCTTCGACGTCGATACCCTCGAAAACAATCTCGCCCGCTCCCGCTGGCACCTCCGCGTCTTCGGCACGCTCTTCCTCGCCTTCGCAGTCATTGCCATGGGCATGGCCGCCGTCGGCATCTACGCCGTCATCGCCCACGCCACCTCGCAACGAACCCGCGAAATCGGTGTCCGCCTCGCCCTCGGCGCCGGCGCCGGTTCCATAGTGCGGCTAGTCCTCACTCGTGGCCTGGTCCAGATCGGAATCGGCATGACTCTCGGCCTCGCCGCCGCCTTCTACCTCTGCCGCCTCATGGCGACGCTCCTCATCAACGTCACCCCGACAGACCCAATCACCTTTACCACCGTCGGCCTGACACTACTCACGGCCGGCCTCGCCGCCTGCCTCATCCCCGCCCGCCGCGCCGGCCGCCTCGACCCCCTCGAAGCCCTCCGCCACGAGTAGGTGTCACACCAGCCAGTCCCCATCCGGCCGGGCCAACAACCACTCCAGCCACCCAGACGCCCGGCCAATCGGCAAGTCCGTACGAAGCTTGCACACAAACGGCAGTCCGATCAGTTGCTCCGCCGCCTCATCGGCACTCGCTGGTGCCAGCACACAACAGCACAGCCGGTCGCCCACAACAGCAATCGCCTGTAACCCAAATCCGAATCCTCGTTCCGCCGCGGCGGTCGTCAGTCGCGCGGCCTCTGCCTCCGCCTCCGGGCGGAACCGAACAAGCAACCCGTCTCGCCACGCCAAATCCCCCCGCGTCACCCACGCCAATTCCCGCCGCTAGCCCTGACCATCCAGGAACTCCCGAAACACCGCCACCGCTTCCGCAAATACAGGCTCCACCCGCCTAAACGACCAACGAAGCGGAGCCCGCCACAAGCGAGCCCCGCCCCGTCCCGTCAATAATTACCATCGCCCGCCGCGATACGCCCGCTCCCCATCCCGCATCTCATGCGAAATGGCCGCATCCAGCCGCAGACTCATCTCCATCAGCCGCTCCCGTTCCCGGTGCGACACGCCGAACCCGCTCCGGTTCGCACGCGCGGTTTCAAACCGCAACTCGCGCTCCATCGCCGACAGCCGCGAAGCCTCCCGGGGCGTAATCAGACCCATCCGCTCCCCGCGCATGATCCGCTCGGCGAAGTTCCGGGTCTCGCTCCGGACCACCCGGTCCTCCCCATACGCGGGCCCATAAGTGGCCCCGAATCCAGGACGGCCGCCATACCCCTGTGCCGCCAGTACCGCGCCAAATGCGAAAGCGATCAATATCCGTGTCATGGTGTTGCCTCCTGTTTTGTACTGCTTGACTACGCCTATATACACTGCAATCCGCGCGCCAAACCAAAACCGTGCAAAAACACCAAAAACCCGCCAAAATCCATCAATTCCCCGGTGCAATCCATCCGCCCTGGCTGAAGTCCACCACCACCCGCTACAAACCGCTCATCCCTCCCACGCATCGAAATCCGATGTCCGGCGCCTCCGTCTCCGCCAACGCCCATCGTCGCCGCGATGCCCCCGCATCGTTCGGAATCGTCAACAAACTTCCCCCGCGGTGCACATATCCGTCGCCCCGCACCGGTCCTGTCGGATCCACGGCCGGGCTCAACTTGTAATAGTCGGCATCATAGAAGTCCGACACCCACTCATTCAAGCCACCGATCATGTCGAACAGCCCGAAACGGTTCGGCGCCTTCGTCCCCACCGGCGGATAATTGCCATCGTGTGCCTTCGTGTAAACCAGCAGGTCGTCCTGATAAATCCAGGCCACTTTTTCCAACGGTCCATACACAAGCCCCCGTGTTCCCGCCCTCGCCGCGTACTCCCACTCCGCCTCGGTCGGCAACCGCCCCCCGCTCCACGCACAAAACGCCGCCGCATTCCGGTGATTCACATAGCTGATCGGCATCCGCTCGTCCTTCCAGCCGTCCCGGCCGGTCCCAGCCTCCGGCATCTTCGCGCCCTTCTCCTTCACGTACCTCCGAAATGCACCTGCCGTCACCTCTGTCGCGCCCAACCAGAATCCCTTCTGGAATCGCACGGTGTGTCGAACCTCATCGGAACTGCACATCTCCCCCGCCGAACACCCCATCGGGAACGATCCTGCCGGTATCCAAACATACGGCAATCCGTCTTTCGCCCCTCGTTGTGCCGACCCCGCCGGTGCCAGATCTACCGGGAATGTAGCCGCCTCGGCAACCTTCGGCGGCTCCGCCTGCTTTGCCTTCTCTAAAACGTCGATCACGGATCGGCGCGCTTCCTGGACAATCCTTTGCGGGTCCTGCTTCTGCGTGAAATACTCCGGCCGTTCAGGAATGACAGGCTCCGCCGGCCGTTTCTTCCAAACCAACGCCCCCATCCCCGCCCCGCCAATCAGCACCAGTCCAATCACACCCGCCGCCCAAAGCGGATTCCACCTGCGCTCGCCGGGCGGGGCCGCCACAGCCTCCCCTCGCAACGCTCCGTCCAGCGCCGCCACAAACTCCCGGCACGTCCCATATCGTTCCGCCGGACGCTTCGCCATCCCGCGCCGCAATACCCGCGCTAACCCCGGCGCCAACTGTTCATCGCCCGGCTCCAAGTGCAGGATCTGGTAGAACATCGCCGCCACCGAATCGCCCCAAAAAGGCAACCGCTCAGTCAAAATTCGAAACGCCGTCACCGCCAACGCATATTGGTCCGATCGCCCGCTCACCCCTTCACCGCGCACCTGCTCCGGCGACAGGTAACTCGGCGTCCCCATCATCCCATTCGTCTCAGTCCGCGCCGTCTCGTCCAGCAATTTCACGATCCCAAAATCGGCAACTTTAAACGACCCATCCCGGCGGATCAGGATATTGGCCGGCTTCACATCCCGGTGAACCAATCCTTGACTGTGCGCATAATCCAGCCCCTCGGCCACTTGTTGCAAACCCGCAAGGAGCGGTTCGGCGCGCCATCCGCTTCCCGGCGCCGTCGCCGCCTCCAACGTCATCCCATCCACAAACTCCATCGCCAGATACGGTACGCCCGCCGCTTCGCCGACTTGATAGATCGTAACGATATGCGGGTGCGACAACCGCGCCGCCGCCTTGGCTTCCCGGAACAATCGGGCTCGCAGCGACGCATGCTCCCCCTGCGAAAACTGACCAGCTAACTGCACCGTCTTGATCGCCACATGACGCCCCAATTGCTCGTCCCGCGCCAGGTAGACAACCCCCATCGCGCCCCGCCCCAACTCCCGTTCAACCGTATAGTTGTCGAACTGCATCTTCCCCGGCTCTATCAGGCCCCTCCCAATATAGCCGAGTGCTCAATAAAACGCGGAGCCCGATCCCCTCGGACTCCGCGTCAAAACACTCCAGCAAATCGCCACTACCAGCGGCCGCGTGGACGCATCCGTTCGTCGTCCCGCATCTGCCGCGAGATCTCCCGGTCAAGACGCGCGCTCATCTCCGCCAGCCGGTTCTGCTCCCGGGGCGAAATGCCGTATCCGCTCCGGTACGCCTTTTCTGTCTCATAGCGCAGGTGCCGCTCCATATCCCACAACTTCCGCGCCTCACGGGGAGTAATCAAACCCATTCGCTCGCCCCGCGTAATCCGCTCGGCGAAACCGTTCCCACGCACCCCGCGACCGTCGCTGTAACCGCCGCCCCCATACCCGGGCCGCCCGTAAGGCTGCGCCACCATCACCAACCCGAAAACCACACCCAGTACTAAGCGTTTCATGGCATTTCCTCCTTGCCTACGCACAGTACAATTGCAAGCCGCGTGCCAAACCCAAGAATCAACAACTTACATCAAATCCACTAAACATCCACTGGCCGCAAACCACCACCACCGGCCGAAATACCGCCCTACACCACCGTCGAACCCGCCACCGTCGCCACCACCGCCACGTTCCCCAACAAACCAGCCACGCTCAGCCACCGCAGCCGCTCCCGGCGCACCAGCGACATCGCCGATGACACCGCTCCCAGTAAACTCACCACCCCCATCGCCACGATTGCGAACACAACCAACGCAATCCGCCCCAGGTCTTCCGGCGAACTGGCATAGACAATCCAGCCGCTCGCAGCCACCGCCAGCGGCATCCCAATCGCGATGAGGTTCAAAAATGGTTTCGGCATCTTATACCTACACGCGCAGTCGCCGCCCCAAAAGCATCACAGCCCATTAGAATAATTGCATGGCCGTTCCGCTTCTCCTTCGCTGGCCCAATCGCGAGCCAGCTCACGATGCGCTCCTCGCTCTCCTCAAGCCCGATCAAATCCTCGGTTCCGGCCCCATTCCCAACGCCGTCACCAGCGGCCTCTGGCCCGGCATCCGCACGCCCGCCAAAAAGGGCGATGCCGACATCGCCAGCGCCTCCCGCGAACCCTGGGTCGATGCCAACGGCTATCTAGCCGCCTACCACCGCGCCCTCGGTAAACCCGCCCTCCTCGCCCACCAACACGAAGACGCCGAAAAGGGCGTCCCCTTCGACTCGCTCGAACTCGCCCTCATCGAAGCTCGCGTCAACGGTGGCAACTTCGTCCTCAACGTCGAACCCCGCTACCGCGCCGCCCTCCTCGCCAACGACGCCAAGGCCCTCGAAGCCTGGCACTCCCTCGCCCGCACCGCCGCCTGGCTCCGCGCCAACGAAGCTCTCTTCGCCCGCCCCACGCTCCCCTCCATCACCCAAATCGTCGAGCCCGGTGACGAAACCGCCGAACTCGCCAACCTCCTCTACCGCCGCGGCGCCAGCCCAGCCCTCACCACCCAGGTCCCCAAGCCCGATCCCAATCGCATCCAACTCCTCGTCGCCGCCAGCCTCAAAAAGCCTCCCGCCGGCCTCTACGAACACGCCTTCGCCGGCGCCACCGTCGTCATCGATTACGCCCATCCCAAAGGCTGGAAAACCGTAAAAACGGACGAGGACCGTACCATCTACTCCCACGGCAAAGGCCAGGTCGTCGCCTACCACACCCCCATCGGCGACCCCAGCGAATTCGCGCTCGACTGCATCGATCTCCTCACCCACCGCCGCCGCGCCGCCCGCCTCTGGAACGCCTCCGCCGCCATCCCTCTCGCCACCGCCGGCGGCCTGCTCCACATCATTCAATACGGCGGCCCCGTCGAAAATGAAATCCAGGCCCGTGTCCAGGGCATCTACAAATCCGCGACCCTGCTCCGCCCCGACGCGCCACCGCAGTCGCTCAAAATTTACCACCGCGGCACCACTACGGAAGTGTTCCCGCCCGCCGTCCGCCGCCTCGCTGTTGTACAGTTCCAATAATGAAGGGTTCACCACACCATGAAAATCTGCCGCCGCAAATTCCTCGCCGCCGCCTCGGCCGCCCTTACGCCCTATCAACTCATCGGTGCCCCGTCCCGCGCCCCCAAGTCCCACTTCGCCGTTCACCCGTTTATCGAGGCCAACCCCAAAGCCGTCTTCATCAAGCGCACCCACGTCCCCCACAAAATGGACGAAGCCGCCAAGCTTAAGGAAGGCATAGCCTTCGCCCGCGAAGTCTTCGTCCCCGCCGATGGTCCCGGCGCCATCCCCATCTCCCACCGCGTCATCCTCAAGCCCAACTTCACCAGCGTTCGCAACCAGCGTCCCAACGAAGAAAACTGGGGCACCGGCACCGACCCGCAGTTCTACGAAGGCATCGTCATCGGCCTCAAGGAAATTGGCCTGAAGAAGTTCTACTTCCTCGAAGCCAACACCTTTCACGCCTGGAACTACCGCGGCATGGCCGATATCAACGACCGCCACGGCATCGAAGTCAACGAACCAGACCGCCGCCCCCGCAACTTCAAAGATGGCTACGAGATGAACTGGACCAAGGTCCCCGACCCGGTCATCTACACCCACATCCCCCACTACGCCCCCGTCAACGAGCCCGACACCTGGATGATCAACATCGCCAAGTGGAAGTCCCACGGCATGTGCATGACGCTGTCCACCAAGAATCTCCAGGGCCTCGTCGTCAAACCCTACGTCCGCTTCTGCCCCGGCTGGCAAATGGTCACCGGCGTGCCCGATTTCATGAAGGAGAACATCCACCCGGAAGTCGAACGCCGCGTCAATAAGTTCTTCGATCGCCACGTCAGCATGAACTACGCGCGCTATCAGAGCAAGGACGCCCTCGGACCGATGAATCAGGAAATCTGGGCCCACAAAACCTGCGATAACACGCAGGTTCTCAACCCCGGCCTCAACATCATCGAAGGCATCTACGGCCGCGACGGTGACGGCTTCGGCGTCGGCAACGATAAGCTCACCAACATGCTCATGTTCGGCAAGGATCGCCTCCGCCTGGACATGATCGGCATGTGGCTCGGCGGCCACGAACCGGGCAACGTCAACCTCTTCCGCATCGCCAAGGAACGCGGCCTGCTCGATACGTTCAATCCCCACGAGGTCCCCGTCTACGAGTGGGAAGAAGGCCAGAAACCGGTCCGCCGCCAGCTCTCCAGCTTCCAGCGAACCCCCTTGCCGACCTACTATCTCTCCAACGATGGCGAACCCAAGTACCACCTCGTCAACGAGTTCTTCGACTACGA
Organism: Acidobacteriota bacterium; assembly: GCA_947470805.1. Lineage (GTDB taxonomy): Bacteria > Acidobacteriota > Terriglobia > Bryobacterales > Bryobacteraceae. The sequence continues at coordinate 41,481 of CANIVU010000082.1, forward strand.
CAAAGTCAAAGCCTGACGCGCCCTACAACCACGGGTCCTTCGTCGCCTTCCGCCATTCCGAAACCCGCATGCGCAGCGCCTCCAGCGTCTGCGCATGCGCCGCCGATCCAGCCAGATTCACCACCTCGTCCGGATCCGCCGCCAAATCATACAGCTCCTCCGCCGGCCGGTGCAGATACGCCTCCACCGCCCTCTTCCCCATCGGCAACGTCGTGTCTCGCCCCTGCCACATCGGCGAACCCGACAGATCCGTCGCGTGCAAAAACGTAATTTCCGGATTCAAGTTGCGCAGATACTTATACTGTCGCGTCCGCATCCCCCGCACCGGATAATACATGCTCACCCCATGAAACGTGTGGCTCAGAAACACGTGATCCCACCCCGCCGGATTCTCCTCCCGCGCCACCCGCAACCACGACCGCCCCGGCAACCCCGCCGCCGTCATCCCCCCCGCC
>CANIVU010000083.1 GCA_947470805.1 Acidobacteriota bacterium
GGTGGCTTCGCGCTGTTGGGATTCGTCGACGGAGAGGGTGTTGTGGGCGATTGTTGTTTGATCCCAGGTGGCGTGGGTGGGGGCGGTGTAGGACTGGGTGCCCGGGTCGATAGCGAGGGGGCCGCCGAGTGCGTAGGAGACGAGGCCGAGTTTGTCGTAGTGGCCGTGGCCGCCGCCGTGGGGGCCGAACTTCATCATGACGGCGTGGTCGTTGGATGGGGCGCGGAGGACGGCGTAGCCGGCCTGTTCGAAGAGGTGGCTTTCGAGCGGGGCGCGTTCGGTGGGGGGGAGTTGGGCGGCGCCGAAGAGGAGGCCGTTGCGACCGCGGGAGCGGCGGCCGAGGACGGTCATTAACGCCGCGTCTTGCGTGCGGTTGTAGGCGTATTCGTAGAGGGCGTCCTGGGAGAAGAGATTGAGGGCGCCGGTGTCGTTGAACATGGGCAGCGAGCCGTCGGCGAAGATGAGGCGGCTGGGGGTTTTGAACAGGGCCGTGAGATTGGGTTCTTCGCGCCAGAGATCGATGCCGTTGCGGGTGGCCATTTCGGCGGTGCGGGCGAGGGCGTCGAGGGCGTAGAAGTGATAGCCCCAGGCGCCTTCGTACCAGAAGCCGTCGTCGAGGACCGATTTCTGCATTTGGAAGCGGAAGCTTTCGATGGCGGGGGACCAGAGATTGGAATCGTTCAGGGTGAAGCCGGCGGCGGCGAGGGCGGCGTTGTGCCAGCTTTGCCAGTTGGAGGCGCCGGCGTCGTAGGCGCGGATGGTGGCGGCGGAGGGGCGGAGGAGGTTGTCTTCGATAGTGGAACGTTGGTCGGGGGTTAGGGAGTCGCGGATGAGGTCGTAGGCCCAGGCGATGTCGATGAGCCAGATGGCTTCGTCGAGGGTTTGGGCGTAGGCGCGGGCGGCGGGGCGGGTGATTTTGTTGGCGGTGTCGTGGAGGGCGTAGGACTTGTAGCGGGCGGCGTATTGGGTGAGGATCCAGGCGGCTTTTTCGGCGTGTGTGGGTTGGTTGGTGAGTTGCCAGGCGAGGCCGAGATCGCGGGCGGCGGCGGCGAGGTCGTTGTGGCGATCGGAGAGGATGACCTGGTCGTAGGGCCACCCTGTGTAGGTCTTGCCGTCGACGGGGCAGCGGTGGGTGGAGGGCGGGCGGAATTCGAGGCGAACGCCCTGGGTGGGGCAGACGTAGTGGTGCCACCACTGGCCGCCTTCGGCGGGGATTTCGAGCTGGCGAAGGCCGAAGCGGGTGAGGTGGGATTGGGGCCAAGCGTTGGCGGTTTGGAGGATGGAATCGCGGAGGCCGGCGGCCCAGGGTTGTTGTTTGGCGAGGTCGAGGATGCGGTCGCGGTCAGCGGGGGAGAACAGGAGTGCGGGTTGGGCGCTGACCGCGACGGTGAAGAGAAGAATCGAAATGGCGCGCGACATCGGGGGCTACTGCCCATTAGATCAGAAGAAGAGCTTCAGACCGAACTGCATGAGCCGGGGCATTTGCGAGGTTTCCGTCACGGTGCCGAAGGCGGTGGAGGACGGGGTGGTATTGGGCGCGGAGAACTGGGAATGGTTGAAGGCGTTCAGGAACTCGGCGCGGAACTGGAGGTAGATGCGTTCGGTGAAGTGGGTGTTCTTGATGACCGAAAGATCCCAGTTATCGATGCCATCGGAGCGAATGCCGGAGAAGCGGCTGGGCATGTAGCGGATGTTGGAGCCGAGCTGGCGGGCGGCGTTGCGTTCGAAGCCCGCGTCGGTATTGAACCAGCGGCCGATGGAGCGCTGGCCGCTAGAGAGGGGGATGGCTTTGAGATCGCCATTAAAGATGGCGTTGCCGAAGCCGAGCGGAGCGCCGCCCTGGTACTGGTAGATGCCCTGGGCTTGCCAGCCGCCGAAGACTTTGTCGGCCACGCGGTGCATGGAGCCGCCGATGAGTTTGCCGCGGCCGATGGGGAGTTCCCAGACACCGCTGGCGACGAAGCGGTGGGTGCGATCCTGATCGCTGACGACGTATTCCGGGTTGGCGTCGGTTTCGTTGAGGTAGCCGGTGCCCTCCATGAACTTCGACCAGGTGTAGGCGGCCATGAGCGTGTAGCCGCGGGAGAAGCGGCGTTCGAGACGGGTCTGGAGCGAGTGGTAGTTGGAGTAGCCGTCGTTATTGGTGACGGAGACGCCGGTGAACTGCGGGAAGGGGCGGAGGAGCTGGCCGCGGCTGGTGGTGGTGGCGGCGAGACCGGTGCCCGGGAGAGCGGGATAGAAGGGGTTGGAAACGGTGCGGGAGAGCGCGTCGATAGCGGGCTGGTCCCGGGTGAGGGCGGGGCTGAGGTATTGGCGGGGGGTGGGGTTGATGGAGCGGCCGATCCGGAGGTCACTTGAGCTGGTGCCGACGTAGGCGACTTCGAGCGCCATATCCTTCCAGACTTCGCGCTGGAGGCTGAACTGCCAGCGGTGGGCGTAGGGGGTGCGGAGGTTGGGATTGAAGTAGCTGACGCCCTGGCCGGCGAAGGTGAGGAGGCCCTGCGCGGTGCCGGTGGGACGATCGATACCGCCGGGGTAGGGATTGGCGGTGTTGGCAAGGAAGTTGACGCCGTTGTTCAGGCTGGGAACGATTTGGGTGCGGCGAGAGAAGCCGGACTGATTGACGGTCTGGCGATCGAGATCGTAGAAGCGGCCGAAGCCGCCGCGGAGGGCGGTGCGGCGATCGAGCTGGTAGGCGAAGCCGAAGCGGGGGGAGAAGTTGTTGCGATCGGCATTCCAGAGACCGCGATTCTCGCCGTTGACGCCAGCGAAGGTGAGGCCGCCGGGGACGCGGAAGTTGGCGGGATCGATGTCGGCGATGGGCGATTTGGCGTAGTTGGCACGGGCGGCGGCTTCAAGGGGGCTGGCGACTTTGGCGTCAAAGCCGCGGACGGTGCGGTTGAAACGTTCCGTTGTGGGCAGGCCGAGTTCGTAGCGGAGACCGATGGTGAGGGTTAGTTTGGGGCTGAGCTTCCAATCGTCCTGGAGGTAGAAGCCGTGGACCATGGCCTGCTGGGCGTAGGTGTCATTGAAGTCGAGGAAGCCGCCGGTGGGGAGGCCGAACATGAACGACGCGAGGGTCTGGCCTTGGGGGGCGGCGGGGGAGTTGTCGAGCGGGCCGCGGGTCCAATCGGCGGCGTAATCGAAGCGGCCGGAGTTGAGGCCGAGGTTGATGGAGTAGTCGCGATAGAGGCGGGTTTCGTAACCGTATTTGAGGGAGTGGTTGCGGATGATGTTGTTGACGTTGGCGGCGACGGAGTGGATATCGCGGGAGGCCTTGGAGACGCCAGAGGGGCTCAGCGGGGCGAAGCCGCCGACGTTGATGTAGGGGAGCGAGACGGCGCTGGGGGAGATGGACTTGACCTGATTGACGTAGGCGTCGGAGAAGCCGAGAGCCTTGATGTCGGTGCCCATGCTGCGGGGGTCCTGATTGTCGTAGTACTTGGTGTAGCTATAGCGGGTGTTGAGGAGGAGATTGGGGCGGAAGATGTAGACGTGATCGAAGCCGGCGCCGAGATTGCGGCGGAAGTAGAGGGTGCCGTAGGCATCGTTGCCATAGCGGTTTTCGGTGTCGGAACGGCGGCGGTTGGCGTCGCCACGGAGGAAGAAGCGGTTCTTTTCGCTGATGTTGTGATCGACGCGGTAGACGTGGCTCCAGAAGTCATCGATGTCGGGGACGAGGATGGTGTAGTTGTTCGAGCCATCGCGGGTGCCGGGGAGGTTGGCGGCGGGCCAGTATTTCTGGACGGAGAGGGCGAGGGGGGCGATGCGGCTTTGGGGGATGATGTTGCCGGGAAGGGGTTGGCGGGAGAAGCGGCCGTTGGCGGCGGAGGCGATGGTGGCGGGGTCGTAGATCTGGTATTGAGAGCCGGCGGCGAGGAGTTGGGAGAAGTCACCGCGGCGTTCGGCGTCGGTGGGAACGGTGTCGGTAACTGTCTGGCGGGGGAAGGTATCCTTGATGCCTTCGTAGCCGTACATCCAGAACGACTTGTTGCGGCCATCGTAGAGTTTGGGGATGTTTATGGGGCCGCTGGCGCTGCCGCCGAAGCGGTGTTGGCGGATGTTGGCGCGGGGCTGTTTGGAGAGGTTGTTGAAGAAGCTGTTGGCGTTGAGTACGGGGTTCTGGAAGAACTCGTAGAGCTGGCCGTGGAGCTGGTTGGTGCCGGCTTTGAGGCTGACGTTGACGACGGCGCCGGAGGCGAAGCCGTTGGCGGCATCGAAGGTGGCGGTTTGGATTTTGAACTCTTCGACGACGCCGGCGGGAGGGATGTAGGCGACGTTGCCGCCGGCACCGGTGGTGTTGGGCGCGCCGTCGAGGGTGAATTCATTGGTGCCGGTGCGGTTGCCGCTGATGGCGATGGAGGAGGGGGAGGCGTTGTCGAAGGGACGGGACCAGCCGCCGGTGGAGAGGTTCATGACGCCGGGGCTCAGGGAGGAGAGCATGATGGGGTTGCCGTCTTTGAGGGGGAGTTCGGAGACGCGGCGTTGGTCGACGACGGTGCCGAGGGAGGCGGAGGCGGCATCGACGAGAGGGGCGTCGGCATTGACGGAGACGGTTTCGGTGGCGGCGCCGACGGTGAGGGAGATGTTGAGTGTGACGCGGTCGTTGACCTGGACGCCGATGCCATCGCGGATCCAGTGTTTGAAGCCGGTGGCTTCGACTTCGACGCGGTAGGCGCCGGGGACGAGGAAGGGGATGAGGAAGTCGCCGGTGGAGTTGGTGGTGACGGAGGTGGAGACGTTGGTGGCGGTGTTGACGGCGCGCACGGAGGCGGCGACGACGACGGCGCCAGAGGGGTCGTTGACGCGACCTTGGATTTGGCCACGGGAGTCCTGTGAGAAGGAGACGAGGGAAAGCGCGAGAGCGGCGACGAGGAGTTTCGCGATTTGCATTGCGGGATTATATATCACGCCGGGAGGGGGTTGGTGGGGAAAAACTGAGGAGGAGAGGATTGCTCCGGCAAATATTAGGAGACCCTAATATTCTTCGCCAGTCCGTCGATGTGTTGTTTTTGAGGGCAGAAATGCTTGCCCACGGGAGTATCATGACCGCCGAAGATACCGTGGCTGGCAGCGTGAGTTCGATCACATTGCTCAGCCGCCACATTCGAGAAACAAAGTCGCTGATCGAGACCGCCGTCGAGGAAGTTTGCGACAGCTTTGATAGTACGGCGAGGTTGTCGCAGCAGAACTTTGAGCGGACAACACAGTTTCTGGGCCAGGAGCGGGGCGGCGCGGGGCAGGAGGACGGGGCGAACATCGCCGCGTTGATCGGCAGCTCCGAGCGGGTGCTGCATCATTTGCTGGACCGGCTGGCGGAGGCGAGCGAGAAGTCGCGCAGTGCGATTCAGCGATTGAAAGAGATCGATGAGCGGATTGTGCGGGTGACGCACATGGTGGACCAGATTAACGACATCACGGTTTCCAATCGGATCCTGGCGGTGAATGCGCGCATCCAGGCGGCACAGTTGGGCGAGCAGGGCCGGGGGTTTGGCGTGGTGGCCGATGAGATCACGATGCAGTCGAAGCGGTCGACGGAGTTTTCGGCTAGCATCGCGACGCTGATCGAGCAGCTGCGGTCCTCGGTTTCGATGTCCTGCGAGGACCTGGTGGACCTGGCGTCGCACGACCGGGAGGCGATGGCGGAGAGCAAGCAGGAAGTGGTGCGGACGCACGCCGATTTCCGGGTGTTTCTGGACCGTTCGCAGGGGTTCCTGCGGGAGGCGGCGGCCGACAGCCACCGGGTGACGGGTGAGATTCACGCATCGGTACGCGGGTTGCAATTCCAGGACCGGGCGAGCCAGCGGCTTGATTTCATTGCCAGCGAGTTGGACCGGGTGGGGACGGAGATGGCCACGGAGTTTCATGTGAAGGCCGGGGATGGGCACGAGGCGATTGGGGCGATGATGACACGGACCTCCATGCGCGAGCAGCGAGAGCCGGCCGCGTGCGTGAGCGCCGGAGAGGTGGAGCTTTTCTGATGGCACCGAAACGGGCACTGATTGTCGATGACTCGCGATCCATGCGGCAGATGGTGAGCTTCACACTGAAAGAGGCGGGGTTTGAGGTGTTGGAGGCCGAGCATGGCCAGGACGCGCTGGACAAGCTGCGCGGGCAGAAGCTGGGGGTCATCGTGACCGACCTGAACATGCCGGTGATGGATGGGATCAACTTCATCCGGAAGGCGCGGGGGACGCCGGAGGCGCGATTCCTTCCGATTTTGATTTTGACGACCGAGAGCCAGCAGGAAAAAAAGATCGAGGCCAAGGCGGCGGGCGCGACCGGTTGGATCGTAAAACCGTTCGAGCCGGAGAAGTTGATTCAAACGATTCAGAAGGTGATGGGTTGATGTATGGACGCCCAATTCCAAATTCGCGAGGACCTGCTTGACGTAGCGGGTGAGCTTGATTTGTCTTGCGCCGAGGCGTTTCGCGACGCGCTGGTGGAGTTGTTGGAAAAGGCGGCACATCCGCACGTGGACGTGAGCGGGGTTGAGAGTTGTGATCTGTCGGGGCTGCAACTGCTGCGCGCGGCGGTGGTGAGCGGCGAGGCGCAGGGGACGCCGGTGGTGGTGACGGGCGGGGATGGGGTGGTGGACGAGGCGTGCCGGCGGCTGGGGAGTTCGCTCGGCGAGTTGTTGCAAGGAGGCCGCTAGATGCCCGCGCCGAATCCTGCCGAGACGTTTCTGGTGGAAGCAGAGGACCTGCTGACGCAGATTGAAGAGAGTGCGTTGGAGTTGGAGGTGAACCAGCCGGGTGGGGAGTGCGTGCACCGGCTGTTCCGGGCGTTCCACACAATCAAGGGATCCGGGGCGATGTTCGGGTTCGAGGCGGTGGCCGAGTTTACGCACGGGGTGGAGACAACCCTCGACCGGTATCGCACGGAGAATCTGCCGGTGACGGCGGAGCTGGTGGAGACGGTGCTTTCGGCCAAGGATGAGATCAAGCGGCTGCTGGAAGGCAAGCCGGCGGCGAAGGAGTGGGCGATTGGGATCCGGCTGCATCCGGATGTGCTGAAGAACGGAACGAATCCGCGGCTGCTGCTGGACGAACTGGCGGAACTGGGGGAGTGCCAGGTGCGGGCGCATTGGGACGCGGTGCCGGCGCTGGCGGCGATCGATGTGCATTCGTGCTACGTGCATTGGGACGCGCGGTTGCGGACAGAGAAGGCGGTGGAGGCGATTCGCGACGTTTTCATTTTTGTGGAGGACGGGAGCGAGATACGGATCGGCGAGGCGAAGGCGAAAGAAGTGGCCGAGTCCGCGCGGCAGGTGGTGACGGCGAAACCGGCGGCGGCTGAATCGACGGTGCGGGTGCCTGCGAGCAAGTTGGACCGACTGGTGAATCTGGTGGGTGAGCTGGTGATGAATCAATCGCGGCTGAGCCAGGCGACGGCGGGCATGGGCGCGCCGGAGTTGGCGGCGCCGGTGGAGGAGATTGAACGGCTGGTGGGCGAGTTGCGGGAGACGGTGTTGGGGATCCGGATGATGCCGATCGGGGTGACGTTCCACCGGTTCAAGCGGCTGGTGCATGATCTGTCGGCGGAGCTGGGCAAAGAGATTGACCTGGTGACGGAGGGGGCGGAGACGGAGTTGGACAAGACCGTGTTGGACCAACTGGGGGATCCGCTGGTGCACCTGATCCGGAACAGCGTGGACCACGGCATTGAGAGCGGCGAGCAGCGGCGGGCGGCGGGCAAGGCTGGACGCGGCACGATCCGGCTGGCGGCGCGGCATATGGGTTCGAACGTCGTGGTGACGATTGAGGACGACGGGCGGGGGCTGAATCCGGAGGCGATCCGGGGGAAGGCGATCGAACGGGGGCTGATTGGCGCCGAGGCGGCGCTGAGCGAACGGGAGATTTTCCAACTGATCTTCCTGCCCGGGTTCTCGATGGCGAAGGAGGTGACTTCGGTGTCGGGACGCGGGGTGGGGATGGATGTGGTGAAGCGGCAGGTGGAGGCGCTGCGGGGATCGGTGAACATTGCCAGCACTTTGGGCAAGGGCACGGTGATTTCGCTAACGCTGCCGCTGACCCTGGCGATTATTGACGGGCTGCTGGTGGAGATCGGCGGCGACCAGTTTATTGCGCCGATGGCGGTGGTGACGGAAAACGTCGAGTTGCACCGCGGCGACCGCGCGAAGAACAACGGCCGGAATGTGGTGGCCGTGCGCGGTGAGTTGATTCCTTATTTGTATTTGCGTGAGTTGTTCTCGATCGAAGGAGAGGAGCCGGAGATCGAAAAGATCGTGATTGTTCGCCACGAGGAACAGAGAGTGGGGCTGGTGGTCGACAGGGTACTGGGAAGCCATCAGACAGTCATTCAATCGCTCGGTACTTTTTACCGGAACATCGATATGGTTTCCGGGGCGACCATCATGGGCGATGGCCGCGTGGCACTGATTCTGAACATGGCGGGACTGGTGCAACTGGCCAGCCAGCGCCTTCGAACTGAACATTAACGAGAGGCTCCAATGAAGAACTGGAAGTTGGGAACACGAATCGCCGCCGGATTTTGCGCGGTGACGCTGGTGGCGATCGCGCTGGGCGTGGTTGCGTACCTGGAGATGTATTCGATTGGCGAGAGCGCGCATCGGATTGCGACCGAGACCATCCCCGGGCAGTATCAACTGGGACAACTGCAGGACAGCGCGCAGCAGACATATAGCCAGCTGCTGCAGCACACCTATGCGAAAGACGACGCCGACAGGACACGAGTGGAAGACGAGATCCGTACGAGCCGGGGCGTGATCGGGAAGATATTCACGGATTACGAGAAGCTGATTGCGTCGGAAAAAGAGCGGGCCGCGTTCGACAAGACGAAGGCGGCGCGGGGGGCGTTTGTGACGAAGTTTGACGCCGTGATGGCGCTGAATGGCGCGGGGAAAACGAAGGACTCGATTGAGGCGATCCACCGGGAGGTCCGGCCACTTTTCGCCAAATACATGGAGGTGGTGGACGAACTGGTGGGGGTGAACAAAGCCGGCGGCGATGCGATGGGCGAGGCGATTCTGGGCTCGGTGAGCTCGGGGAAAATGGCGGTGGTGATTGCGTTGCTGATCGCCATATTCTCAGCGGTCGGCATTGCGTTCTATGTGACGCGGACGATTACGGTGCCGCTGGCGGAGACCGTGGATCTGGTGAACAAGGTGGCCGAGGGCGACCTGACGTCGCAGGGAACCAACGTTTCGGGCGATGAGCTGGGGCAGATGATGACGTCGATGAACCGGATGATCGAGAACCTGCGGAAGACGGTGGGCGAGGTGTCGGCGGCATCGGACAACGTGGCGTCGGGCAGCCAGCAGATGAGCGCGACGGCGCAGCAGTTGGCACAGGGCGCGACCGAGCAGTCGGCGGCGGCCGAGGAGAGCACGTCATCGATGGAAGAGATGGCGGCGAGCATTCAGCAGAATGCCGATAACGCCAAGCAGACCGATAAGATCGCCTCGCAAGCGGCCGAGGACGCCCGCAGCGGTGGCGAGGCGGTGGAGAAGACCGTCCTGGCGATGAAAGAGATTGCCGAGAAGATCAGCATTATTGAAGAGATCGCCCGAAAGACCGACCTGCTGGCGCTGAACGCGGCGGTGGAGGCGGCGCGCGCCGGGGAGCACGGCAAGGGCTTCGCGGTTGTGGCGAGCGAGGTACGGAAGCTGGCCGAACGCAGCCAGACGGCGGCGGCGGAGATCAACCGGCTGACGACCGAGGGCGTGGGCGTGGCCGAGGGCGCCGGGAAGTTGCTGGCCAAGTTGGTGCCGGATATCCGGAAGACGGCCGAGTTGGTACAAGAGATAGCCGCGGCGAGCGCGGAGCAGAACACGGGCGCCACACAGGCGCACAAAGGGATACAGCAGCTGGACCAGATCATCCAACAGAATGCATCGGCCAGCGAACAGATGGCGGCCACTTCGGAGGAGCTGTCGAGCCAGGCGGAGGTTTTGCAGACGACGATTTCATTCTTCAAAGTCTCCGCACATGGCTCGCAGTCGATGGCGGCCACGCGGCCGGCGGCGGCAAAGTCCAAACCGGCGACGCACTCGCTGGCAAAGCTTGCCGGAGCCGTGCGGCCGGCGGGCAAGCGGATTGACCTGGGCATGAAGGCGCCGGCGGCCGATGCCCGGGACGACGAATTTGTCCGCAACTAGAACGGAGGACGATCATGACAACTGCAATCACAGAGACGGCGCAGTACATGACGTTCAAGCTGGGCGACGAGCTATTCGCAATTAATGTCGCCCAGGTGCGGGAAGTGTTGGAAGTGTCGCAGATCACGCGGATTCCGACGGCCCCGGAGTATATGCGGGGCGTGGTGAATGTCCGCGGGAAGGCGATTCCGGTGGTGGACCTGCGGCTGAAGTTCGGGCTGCCGAAGGGACAGGCGACGGTTCACACGCGGATCGTGGTGATCGAACTGGAGATGGACGGCGAGGTGACCGTCGTTGGGGGCGTGGCCGATAGCGTGCATGAGGTGATCGAGCTCGAGCCTTCGCACATCAACCCGCCGCCGACGATTGCCAGCCGGTGGAGAACCGACCTGATCCGCGGCATGGGCCGGCGGGGCGAGGACTTCATCATCATCCTGGACATCAACGCGATCTTCTCTTCGGACGCGCTGGCACTGGTGAAGCAGAGTAGTTTTTCGGCGGAGGAGGTTGCCGTCAGCTAATGCTGGAAACAGCCGACTGGAGCGAGCAGGATCTGGCGGAGTTCTCGCGGTGTGTGCGCGCGGAGTTGGGAATCAAGATGCCCGCTTCGAAGTCGCTGATGCTGCAGAGCCGGATCCTGCGACGCCTCCGGCAGTTGAATATCGAGAGTCTGGATGAGTACCGGGAGCGGCTCTTTCACTCGGCGTATTCGGAGGAGGAACGGACTCACTTCCTGGATATTGTGACGACGAATCACACGTCGTTCTTTCGTGAGCCGCAGCATCTGGAGCATTTGAAACGGCAGGCGAGGCAGGCGCGCGGAGTGGTAACGGTTTGGAGCGCGGGGTGTTCGAGCGGGGAGGAGCCGTATACGATCGCGATGGTGCTGGCGGAGATGGACGTGGAGTTTGTGGTGCTGGCGACGGATGTTTCGACGGCGATGGTGAAGCAGGCGGCTGAGGGGATTTACGAGCAGGACCGGGTACTGTCGGTTCCGCCGGAGTTGCGGAAGAAGTATTTCCTGCGGAGCAAAGACGCGCGGCAGACGCTGGTGCGGGTGGTGCCGGAGTTACGGGAGCGGGTACGGTTTCACCATTTGAACTTCATGGACGATGACTATGGCGTGGCCGACCGGATGGATGTGATCTTCTTCCGGAACGTCATGATCTACTTCGACAAGCCGACGCAGGAGCGGGTGGTGAATCGGCTATGCCGCCATTTGAAACCGAAGGGACTGTTGTTTACGGGCCATTCGGAATCGCTGGCGGGGTTGGCGGTGCCGCTCGATATGACGGCGCCGGCGGTGTACCGGAGGACAGAGTAATGGCGCGAATTCAGGTATTGATCGTGGACGATTCGGCTAGCGTACGCCAGGCGTTGCGACAGGTGCTGGAGGGGGATCCGGAGTTGGAGGTGATCGGGGCGGCGTCCGATCCGTTCGTGGCGGTGGAGATGATTGCGCGGCAGAAGCCGGATGTGATCACGCTCGACATCGAGATGCCGCGGATGGATGGGCTGACGTTTTTGGAAAAGCTGATGGAGCAGGAGCCGATTCCGGTTGTGGTGTGTTCATCGCTGGCCGAGAACGGCTCGCAGACGGCACTGGCGGCGCTCGATCTGGGCGCGCGGGAGATCATCACGAAACCGAAGTTGCAGACGCGGGCGTTTTTTGAAGAGTCGCGGATTCTGATTTGCGATGCGGTGAAGAGCGCCTACCATGCGGGGGCGGGGCGAACACGGGTGCGGCCGTTGACGGTGACGCCGAAGCAAAATGCGGACGTGATTTTGGAGAGGCCGGGGTCGCAGGCGATGATCGCGACGACCGAGCGAGTGGTGGTGGTTGGCGCTTCGACGGGCGGGACGGAGGCGCTGCGCGAACTGTTGGAATCGATGCCGGGGGATTCGCCGGGGATGGTGATTGTGCAACATATGCCGGAGAAGTTCACGGCGAGCTTCGCGGCGCGGCTGAACAGTATCTGCGAAGTGACAGTGAAGGAGGCGGCGACGAATGACTCGGTGATTCGCGGGCAGGTGTTGATCGCGCCGGGGAATCATCATTTGCTGCTGAAACGGAGCGGGGCGCGGTACTTCGTGGAGGTGAAAGACGGGCCGCTGGTGAGCCGGCACCGGCCGAGCGTGGACGTGCTGTTCCGGTCGGCGGCGCGGTATGCGGGGCGGAACGCGGTGGGGGTAATTCTGACTGGGATGGGGGACGACGGAGCGAAGGGGATGTTGGAGATGAAGCAGAGCGGGGCGTATAACATTGCGCAGGACGAGGCGAGTTGCGTAGTGTTCGGGATGCCGGCAGAGGCGATCCGGGCGGGCGGGGTGGACCGGGTGTTGCCGCTGTCGCGGATTGGGGAAGAGATCGGGCGATTGGGCCGGTATTGACCGCGGCGGGAGTCTAGAGAGACGGTAATTCGGGCATAATGGACACTGGGGCGTGCGGCATATATTCGGGGAAGAACTGCGTGAGGGCAGCGGGCGAATGCACCGCAGCCGATGAGACCGCACCCGATTCCGGAAAAACGGCAGGGCCAGCGCGGCGCTCACGTCGTTGATGTTGTGCGGCCGGAGGAACGCCGGTTCATAGGACCGAAGCGGATTTACGACGAACGCGGCACTGCAAATGGGGGCCACGTGGTTCGACGGCGCTTGGTCGCGGAGATCGGATTATTTTGCCGAGCGGGGGCCGATCTCTTTGAACGGGATGGGCGTGTGGGGCGCGGATTCGGGAATGACATAGGAACCGGTTGCGGGGTCGAAGCCGGTGATGTCGGTAAGGGTTGTGTTCTCCGCTACTGCGGTGACGTAGGGGCGCGCGGGCTGGCGGATGGAGATGCCGTCTCCAAAGATAAGATTGCGGCGGATGTAGTTCCCCTCGGGCGGGACGCCATCGTTTTTCGCGAGGTAGGGTAGGATGTCGCGGAGGTCCGGGTAGCGCGTCAGGAACGGCCCCGGGGCGAGCACCTTGGGCTTCATCGTGTCGTAGACCATGTTGTGCCACACGGGCTTGGGATCGATGCAGCGGGCATCGACGTGGACGGCCGGACTGGCGGAGATGAAGACATTGTTCTGGATGATGTTGTCACGGCCGCCGCCGATGAAGGCGCCATACTTCACCTTGTAGAAGATGTTGCCGAAGACGTTGATGCCGCTGGCGCAATCGTCCAGATACACGGCCATGGAGCCGAGGCCGACGCCGCCGAGTTCGTGGATGTAATTGAAGCGAATGAAGGTGCCGCGTTCCGTGTAGTCTCGGCCGACGTAGATGGCGCCGACATCGCCGGTTTCGAGGGCGAGGTGGTGGATGTTGTTGTACTGGATGAGATGGTTGTTGCCGGTGATGATGATGCCGGCATGGGGGGCGTCGTGAATGTGGTTGTGGGCGATGTGGTTGCCGACGCCGTTGATCTTGACGGCGGGGTTGTAGGTGCGGACCCACTGACCCATGTGGTGGATGTCGCAGTCCGCGACGCGGTGGTTGGCGGAGGCGAGAGTGGTGCGGTCGCCGCCGGTGATTTCGACGGCGCTATCGCCGATGTAGGAGAGTTCGGAGCGGAGGACGCTGTGCTCCTTGCCGCCGTTGACGATGACGGCGGAGTTGCCGACGTTGCGGATATTCGCGTTGGTGATGGTGACGGCGCTGCCGCCCTCCACTTCAATGGCGGTGCCGCGCGTGGCTTCGATGGTGAAGCCATCGAGCGTGAGGCGGTTGGCGTTGCGGATGCGGAAGATGGGGGTGTCGAGCTGGGAGAGGAAGACTTCTGCGCTGGCTGGGTCCGACGGGGGCCAGAAGTAGACGCGATTGGCTTTCGCGTCGAGATAGTATTCGCCGGGCTTGTCCAGTTCTTCGAGAACGTTCAGAAAATAATAGCGCTGGCCTTTGCGAAAGCCGTAGAGGCCGTGGGGTTCGGCGGTGGTTAACTCGCGAGTCTTCGGGTCAAGTTTGACGACGCGTTCGTAGCTATCGGCCCAGTCCCAGGACCAGTAGCCGTGGACCCAGATGTTGGCGTCGGGAGCCCAGGAGGCGGGGCGGTCCCCTTCGAAGCGGAAGCCGAAGGGGAGGCGGCCGAGGGGCTTGCCGTGGCCATCGTCGGGGGCTTCGGTATCAAGTGATTCGGCAATGCGGGCGAAGTCATCATTGGGCCAGCGGGCGACGGTCATGCGCGCGCCCTGGAAGAAAAGTTCCGAATGGGCAGGCAGGTGGGCACGGCCGAAGCCGCGGGCCTGGAAGGCGCCGAGGTTCGCGACATCGTGCACCAACACTTTGGAGCGCGCTTCAGGAGAGAGGCGTTTCAACACTTCCGTGTCCTGCACGGGGCGCCACTGCGCGAGACGGACGCCGCCAATCCAGCGCACGCCGGGGGCGGCGCGGTAGACGGTTCCGGCGGGTTCGCGAGCGTCGAGTTCGACGGTGTGATCGACCAGATAATCGCCGGGTTGGAGAGTGATGGTCCCGGCCTTGCGGGACTGGCGAACCTGATCGCGAGCCTGCTCAAACGCCTTCACTCCACCCGAGGGCGAAACGGTGATGGCGGCGGACAAAAGAAGTACAGACAGCATGGATATAGCCATGATACGATTTGGCCGCATGCTTCTTACGCGCCGCGATCTCTTGAAGACACTTCCCCTGTTCCCTGCCCTGGCCCGTGCCGCGGCTCCGATTCAGGGGAAGGTGAAAATCACTGCCATCAAAGCGATGGCGTTGCAGAATATTGCGGGGAATTGCCTGATCCGGATCGATACCGACGCGGGGATTTCGGGGTATGGCGAGGCTGGCGCGACGGGGCCGATGGCGCGGGCGCGGATTGCGACGATGGAGTCGAAGTTGATTGGCAAAGACCCGTTGTCGATCGAGGTCCATTTTCATGAGCTGACGACGCTGATGCATACATATATGGCGCATATTCCGACGATCAGCGGGATCGATATGGCGCTGTGGGACCTGGCCGGGAAACTGTTGGGCAAGCCGGTGAACGTGCTGCTGGGCGGGCCATTCCGGGAGGCGATTCCGATGTATTCGCACGGGATCGGGCTGAACATGTTGGACAAGGGATCGTGCAAGGAGTGGGCGGCGCGGATCAAGTCGGCTTCGGAGGGGTTTAATACGTTTAAGATCGGCATCGATTCGACGCTGGGGGTGCCTTCGGCGCGGTATGCGACGACGTTGACGAGCCAGCAACTGCGCAATGTGGCGCGGGCGTATATGAATGTTCGCGAGGCAGTGGGCGACGATATCGACATTGCCGTGCACTGCCACAATGAGCCGGACACGCCGAGCGCGATTGCGATTGCGAAGGCGGTGGAGGCGATGAATCCGTTGTTCCTGGAAGACCCGATCAACGTGCCGCATCACGAGGGGTGGATGGCGTTGAAGCGGGCGACGAGGATCCCGATTCTGACGGGCGAGAAGCTGGAGATGGTGCGCGGGTTCAAGCCGTTTATCGACGCGCAGTCGTGCGACATTATTCATCCGGATCTGGCGTTTTGCGGCGGTTTCACGGGGGCGCGGAAGATTGCCGATTATGCGTATCAGACGCGGACGCCGGTGGCGCTGCATAATGTGGGGTCGATTGTGCTGACGTATGCGAGCGCGCACTTTGGCAGCGCGATTCACAACTTCTATCGCAGCGAGAGCGCACTGGGGCGCGCGACGCGACACGTGGAGAAGATGGTGAAGGGCAATCCGCCGATTGTGAAGAACAGCCAGTTGACGGTGCCCACGGCGCCCGGATTGGGGCTGGATTTCGACTTCGATTATTTGAAGAGCCAGTTGGTGCCGGGCGAGCCGTGGTGGGGGTAATCCGATTTCCCCCTCCGACAATTCCTGGGTGACAGTCACTTAGGAATTGTCTGGGTTATTGGATGGGGAGGACGGCCTTGCGGAAGGGTTCGTCGTCGGGGAGCCAGATGGCGTGGCGGCGGAGTTGTTGGATTTCCAGCGTCACGTCGCCGGTGGTGAAGGCGAGGGCGTGGCCGCCGGACTTGCGGTCGTCGGAGACGAAGTGGAAGTGGTGGCCGACCTGGTTGATGCCGGCGACGAAGGACGGGCTGCGGATGCCGACGGCGGTTCCGGCGATATTGGCGTAGTTGAAGACGCTTTGGCCGGGAATCAGGTCGGCGAGCGGCGGGTAGGGCAGGACTTGTTTCGCGATGGCGCGGGTGGTGAGATCGCGGAAGGTGCCGTGGACTTTGATGGCGTAGAAGTGGTTTTTGGTGGGGATGAGGGAATCGATCAGCTCGCCGAGTTGGGCCTGGGTGACGTTACGCGCGGAGAACTGGACGTCGGCTTTGAACTTGACCAGAACGGCGAAGGGGATCTTGTCCTTATCGGTGGCTTCGGTGAGTTGGCCGTTGGCACGCATCTGGTAGAAGCGCCCGTCTAGAGCGATCAGTTCGCCATCCAGCCCTTCGTAGGTACCGACGCCGAAATCGCCTTGCTGCTTGAGGTCGGCGACGGTGTAGGAGGCGGCGTAAAGGCCGCGGAGCAGGGCGTCGAGCGTGGAGACCTGGAGAATTTGGGGCGGCTGGGCTTCGGGGGCGGGTTGCTTGGACCGGGCGGCGCGCCAGAGGGATTCGGGGGTTTGGGCGGCGAGGGTGAGGGTGAAAAAGAAGAGGATTGTGCGCATGTTTGTTCCTGGGAACGCGAAAAGGGCGCCGATTGCGCGGCGCCCTTTTTGTTTGGATTGGTTGTTTGCCTAGCGGGCCGCGAGTTGGCCGAGCACGAAGGGAAGAATGCCGCCGTGGCGGTAGTATTCCACTTCCATCGGGGTGTCGATGCGGACCTTGGCGCTAAAGGTTTTCACGGAACCGTCAGCCGCGGTGGCGGTGACGGTGGCGATCTTGTTGCCGAAGATGGCTTCCTTCACGCCGGTGACAGAGATCTCCTCGAAGCCGGTGAGGCCGAGGGATTCCTTGTTCGCGCCGTCGACGAATTCGAGCGGCAGAACACCCATGCCGACCAGGTTCGAACGGTGGATGCGTTCGAAGCTTTCGGCGATGGCGGCGCGGACGCCCAGGAGCGCGACGCCCTTGGCGGCCCAATCGCGCGACGAACCAGAGCCGTATTCCTTGCCGGCGATGATCATCAGTGGCGTGCCAGCGTCCTGGTACTTCATGGACGCGTCGTAGATCCACATTTTTTCGCCCGAGGGAACGTGGACGGTCCAGGTGCCTTCGGTGCCGGGGACCATGGCGTTCTTCAAGCGGATGTTGGCGAGCGTGCCACGCACCATAACTTCATGATTGCCGCGGCGGGCGCCGTAGCTGTTGAAGTCCTTGGCGGCGACGCCGAGATCCATCAGGTACTTGCCGGCGGGCGAGTCCTTGGCGATGTTGCCGGCCGGGGAGATGTGATCGGTGGTGACCGAGTCGCCCAGGGTAGCCAGCACGCGGAGGCCGGTGATGTCGGTGATCGACGTTTCCGGATCGACGGGTTTATCGAAGTACGGCGGCTTCTTGATGTAGGTGGAGGCGTCGTCCCAGTTGTACTGATCGGACTGAGGCGCGGTGATACCGGCCCAGTGGGCGTCACCGGCGAAGACGTCGGCGTACTGGCGAGCGAATTGGTCGCGGCGCACGCTCTGCTTCAGGGTCTCGGTGATTTCGGCGTTGGTCGGCCAGATGTCGCGGAGGTAGACGTCGTTGCCGTCGGTGCCTTTGCCGAGCGAATCGTTCTGCAGATCCATGTCGACACGGCCGGCGAGGGCGTAGGCGACGACGAGCGGCGGCGAAGCGAGATAGTTCGCGCGAACCTGCGGATTGACGCGGCCTTCGAAGTTGCGGTTGCCGGAGAGCACGGCGGCGACGGTGAGCTTCTCGTCGGCGACTGCCTTCGAAACATCGTCCGGCAGCGGGCCGGAGTTGCCGATGCAGGTGGTGCAGCCGTAGCCGACCAAGTTGAATTTCAACTGTTCGAGGTAGGGCAGGAGCTTGGCGTCGGTGAGGTAATCGATGACGACCTTGGAACCGGGGGCGAGAGAGGTCTTCACCCAGGGCTTGGTGGAGAGGCCCTTTTCGACAGCCTTCTTGGCGAGGATACCGGCGGCGACGAGCACCGACGGGTTCGACGTATTCGTGCAGCTGGTGATGGCGGCGATGACGACCGCGCCATCTTTCACCGCGCCAGAGCCCTTGATTTCGCCGGTGAGGGTGGCGAGGAAGTTCTCCTTCACGTCGGGCAGATTGATGCGATCCTGCGGGCGCTTGGGGCCGGCGAGCGAGGGAACGACGGTGGAGAGATCGAGTTCCAACGTGTCGTTGTAGACCGGGTCCGGCGCGCCGGCGACGAGGAAGAGCCCCTGTTCGCGGGCGTAGGCTTCGACGAGGGCGATCTGCTCTTCGCTGCGGTTGGAGAGGTGCAGGTAGGCCAGCGACTGTTCGTCGATGGGGAAGAAGCCAATGGTGGCGCCGTATTCGGGGGCCATGTTGGCGATCGTCGCGCGATCGGCCAGCGGCAGCGCGGCGACGCCATCGCCGAAGAATTCGACGAACTTGCCGACAACACCCTTCTTGCGGAGCATCTGGGTGGCGGTGAGAACGAGATCGGTGGCGGTGACGCCTTCCTTCAACTTGCCATGCAGCTTGAAGCCGACGACCTGCGGCAGCAGCATGGTGATGGGCTGTCCGAGCATGCAGGCTTCGGCTTCAATACCGCCCACGCCCCAGCCGACGACGCCGATGCCGTTGATCATGGTGGTGTGGGAGTCGGTGCCGACGAGCGAGTCGGGGTAGGCGATGGTCTCTTCGCCTTCGGTCTTGGTGAAGACAACCGGGGCGAGGTATTCGAGGTTGACCTGGTGGACGATGCCGGTTTCCGGCGGCACGGCGCGGAAGTTCTGGAGGGCGGTTTGGCCCCACTTCAGGAACTGGTAACGTTCACGGTTGCGATCGTATTCGAGGATGGTGTTCAGGTTGAACGAATCGGCGCCGCCGAAGTGATCGACCTGGACGGAATGGTCGATGACGAGGTCGACGGGGATGAGCGGGTTGGCCTTCTTGGGGTCGGCGCCTTTGGCGGCGAGCGCGTCGCGCATGGCGGCCAAGTCGACGACGCAGGGCACGCCGGTGAAGTCCTGCAGCAGCACGCGGGCAGGCATCATGTTGACGTCCTGGGCGGCGCCGGCGGTGTCCCATTTGCCGACGTATTCGGCGTCGGCGGCTTTGAAGGAGACGCCGTCTTCGTTGCGGACGATGTTTTCAAGAAGGACGCGGATGGAATAAGGCAGGCGCGAAAGCTTCGTGATGCCTTTCTCTTCGAGCGCCCGGAGGCTGTAAATCGTGTAGTTTTTGCCGCCGACGGTGAGCGTCTTCGCGGCGCCGAATGTATTCTTGCTTGCCATGAATCCTCTGGATTTTACATGAACGCCGGGACAGTGATGCCCAGGATACCTAGCGTTCGTTCGAGTTGCGCGCGGAACTGCGCGGTGAGCCAAAGCAGGAAGGCGCGCTTGTCGGCGTCGGTTTCCTGGATGACGGGATAGTCGTGATAGAAGTTGGCGAACTGCTGAGCCAACTGGAAAGCGTAGCGGGCCATGTGGGCGGGTTCCCCGGCGGTGAGGGCGCTGGTGAGCGCCTGATCGGTGCGGGAGACGGCGAGCACGTACTGCCAGAGCCCTTCCTCTTCGAGGAGGCGCGCGCAGACGGCGGGCGTGAGTAACGCGGCGAAGTCCGGCAGGTCACCGGCCTTCTGCAGGATTTTGCCGGCGCGGACGGCACCGTACTGGACGTAGGGGCCGGTCTCGCCGGTGAAGCTTAGGGCTTCCTGGAAATCGAAGGCGATGACGGTGTTGCGCGTGAACTTCAGCATGAAGTAGCGCAGGGCGCCGATGGCGAGGGCGCTGGCGACGGCGAACTGTTCGTCGCCGGACTTGTCCTCGTTGCGGCTGGCGACTTCGGCGAGGGCCGAATCGATGAGCTTGTCGATGAGGTCATCGGCCTTGACGCCGAGGCCCTTGCGGCCGCTGACTTCGACGTAGGGGCGGGCCTGATCTTCGGCGCTGAGTTCGATGCCCATCTCGACGCAGGCGCGCGGCGACATGGCCACCATTTCGTAGCTGAAGTGGATGGAGTTGGCGGCCTGTTCGTGGTAATTCAGGGCCTTCAAACCGGCGACGACGACGTCCTGCAGGTAGCTCTGGCGCGAGTCGATGACGTTATAAACTTTGCGGCCGCCGCCGAAGGCAACCGGCGCGGCGCCATCGGGGGACGCTGTCGAAACGAACACGGGATGGCCGTCGGAGTAGGTGCGGAAGGGCTGATAGTAGAAGTCCTTGCCGAGGAGGCCAAACTTCCACATCTGGTAGGCGATGTCCTTGCCGACGTAGGTGACGGTGCCGTTGGAGCGGACGATGACTTTGGAATCTTCGTCTTCACGGTTCTCGTCGAAGGCCGAGCCGGGCATGACCCAGCAGCCCGAATTCTTGCCTTCGGTTTCGAGGTAGATCGCCTTGCGTTCCTTCAGCTGTTCGAAGGCCGAGGCCCAGAACTTGAGGTGCAGAATTTCGCTTTCGCGCGGGAGGACGTCGTATTGGATGCCCAGGCGCCACATCGTGTTCATGTGGCATTCGACGATGGCATCGGCAACGAGGCGGCCGAGTTCGGCCAGTTCGCCTTCGCCCGATTCGATGGCGTGGAGCGTGTCGCGGCGCCATTGGAGCGAGTCGGGATTGTCTTTGTAGTACTGCGAGATCTTCGCGTAGAGGTCCCAGCAGGTGTAATCGAACTTGTCGGCGGCGATGAGGGCGTGGACTTGGGCCGGGGTGGTTTTGTCGAGGTAGTGGAAGCCGACGACGACATCGGCCACTTGGACGCCGGTGTTATCGATATAGTTCTGCACTTCGACGTGCTGGCCGCCGGCGCGGAGCATGCGCACGAAGGTGTCGCCCAGGATGGCGTTGCGCAGATGGCCGATGTGGGCGGCCTTGTTGGGGTTGATGTTGGTGTGTTCGACGATGACTTTGCCATCGCCCGCGGCCGCCGCCACGGGGGCGGGCGAGAGCGCGGCGAGGGCCAGCGCGGCGCGGTCCAGACGGAGGTTGATGTAGCCGCCGCCGGCGACTTCGAGCGTCTTCACGCCATCGATCGAGGGCAGTTCGGCGACCAGCTCGTCGGCGATCGCGCGGGGGGCTTTCTTAAGCTGGCGCGCGAGCTGGAAGGCGACGGGGAGGGCGAACTCGCCGAACGAAGCCTGGCGCGGCTGCTCTAAAGCGACCGCGATATCTACGCCATACCGGATGAGGATGTGTTGGGAAACCGCGCTGACAATGCGCGATTCAAGTTGTGGAAGCACGTTTTTCCATTATATCAGCGGGTTCCGCGCCCTTTGCCGCCAAAAAAAAGAGGCCCGGGCCATTTGCAGGCGCCGGGCACGTAAGAAAGGAGTAGAGAGGAACTTCGAAACAAACCAAACGAAAGGAAAACTAACGCGGACGGCGGAGGGCGGCGAGGGCCAGCAATCCGGCGCCCAGCAGCGCGGTGACTCCGGGCTCGGGAACATCGGCGGAGTCGGCAAAACTGGCCGGCTCGGCGGCGGGAGAGAGGATGGATCGGCCGTTGATCTGGGCCGTCGACAAACCGATCGCCAGAATTGCGGCGACGGTAAGGGCTCGGGTCAAAGATCGAATTCGCATCGGACAACTCCCTGCAATGTTCTGCCGCGGTCGAACAACGGCTGACAATCGAAGGATAGCGAGAGGCCGCGCGATGCAAAATGGCAAGGGCGTACCAGTCCCAGTTTTCGGTTTATTGGAGGGAAACGGAGCGGAAACAGCGGATTCCCGGGTGAATAGGACGCCTGGTAGGCCACGGGTCCTACGAATCCGGGACCTGGCTCCTATATGGGCAGGTTTACCGGCAGCGAGTACTGGCCCAGTACCCGGCGCGGAGTTGGCCTTTAAATTTCGTACTCGGGCGCGGGCGCTTTCTGGCGGCCGAAGTTGATATGGTTCCAAACGCGTTCGTGCAGGAAGTAGAGACCGAGCTTAATGACAGAGTCGGCGATACCGGCGCCGGCAGATAGTTTCCAGTCTCCGGAGAGAAAGTAGAAGATGAACCCGGTCGACAGGGAGCCGAACACGCGATAGCTAATGGCCTTGGCGACACTTCTGCTGTGTGAATCCATGCGAACTGGAATCAATCATAGCAAACCCGATCAGAAAGATCGACATATTGTTTCCTGCATCCTGGAGGCCACTTGGATAATCTGGTTATAAAGTGCCCAAAGTAACCTTTCTTCCAGAGAACATCACCATTGACTACGACCCGGAGACGATGCCGTATTCCGAACATGGGTTGAAAGGATCCCTGTTAGACATTGCGTTGAACAACGGCTTGCATCTGGAGCACGCCTGTGGCGGCAGTTGCGCCTGCACGACGTGCCACGTGATTGTGAAGTCCGGGGACGCGAATCTGTCGGAGATGGAAGACGAAGAGGCCGACCGGGTGGAGTTGTCTCCGGGCCTGACGTTGCACTCGCGGCTGGGTTGCCAGTGCGTGGTGACGGGGGACGTCACGGTGGAGATTCCGAACTGGAACCGGAACTACGTGAGCGAAGGCGGCGGGTCGATCAACTTGGGCGACGCGATTCCGGTTAAGAAGGCGTAGCCAGGACGCGTTCGATCGTCTCCAGGAGTTCGGTGGCGGAGAGCGGCTTGGTGACGTACTCATCCATACCCGCCAGCAGACAGCGTTCGCGATCGCCCTTCATTGCGTGGGCGGTGAGCGCGATGATGGGCGTGTAGCGTTTGGTGACAGCCTCCATGCGGCGGAGGACGGCTGTGGCTTCGTAGCCATCCATTTCCGGCATCTGCACGTCCATGAGGATGAGGTCGAACTGTTCCTTTTCGGCTGCGGCGACGGCCTGTTTCCCATTGACGGCGGGCGTTACGGAATGGCCCCGCTTGACGAGCATCTGCGTGGCGACAAGGCGATTCACGCCGTTGTCTTCGGCCAGCAGAATGCGCAGCGGGCGCAAGCTGCCGGGCGAGACGGTCTCGGCGGATTCGAAGCGGGTAATGCCATCGAGCAGGCGGCGCAGATCCTGCTCAAAGATCGGGTCCAGCAGGTAGCGTTGCACACCCGCGGCGCGTCCTTCGGTGATGCCTTCGGCCAGATGGAGGGCATCGAGAACAATGACCGGCACCGCGGCCGAGCCGGATTGGAGGCCGCGCAACATCCGAAGCAGGTCGAAGCCGCCGCCGTCGGGAAGAGTGCGATCGGCGAGGATCAGATCGAACGGGGAGGATGCGGCGGCCTGGCGTAAGGCGTCAGCGCGGGTATAGGCAAGGATGGGGAGACAATGACACGCTTCCAATGACCTGGCAAGTAGCGCGGCTGCATTTGCTGATCGCTTGGCGACGAGAACGCGGAGGGGCGGGGCGGTGTTCACCGAGCCTGTTATTGCTTGCTCCGGCGCCCCCCGCAGCGGGACGGAGAACCAGAAGCAACTTCCCTTCCCCGGATCGCTGGACACGCCGATCTCGCCCTCCATGAGGGCCACCAACTGGCGAGAGATCGACAGGCCCAGCCCGGTCCCGCCGTAGCGCCGGGAGTGCGAGCCATCGGCCTGTTCAAAGGAGTCAAACACCGATTGCAACTTCCCGACGGGGATACCAATGCCGGTGTCCTCCACCTCCCAGCGAATGCAGCCGGCGACGGCGCGGACGCGGAGAACCACCGAGCCGGCCGCCGTAAACTTCACCGCGTTGCTCAGCAGATTCAGCAGGATCTGCCGCAACCGGAGTGGATCGCCGATAATCATCGCCGGGACATCCGGAGGCAGGTCACACAGCAGTTCCAACTCCTTTTCGGCGGCACGCAACGCGACCGCGCGAAGCGCGCCCGCCGCCACTTCCGAGACGCTGCAAGGAACCTCATCCAAGCGCAATTTTCCGGCTTCAATCTTGGAGAAATCGAGGATGTCATTGATGATTCCCAGCAACGATTCCGCCGCGCCCTTGGCGGCCGTCAGGTACTCGCGCTGCTCGACCGAAAGGTCGGTCTCGAGCGTCAACTGCGTCATACCGAGCACGCCATTCATCGGCGTCCGGATCTCATGGCTCATGTTGGCCAGAAATTCACTCTTCAGCCGCGTCGCATCTTCGGCGCGCTCTTTGGCCGCGCGCAGTTCGCGATTCACACTCACCAACTCTGCCGTTTGCGCCGCCACCTCCTGTTCCAGCCGTCCGCGATTGAGTGCCAACTGCTCGTCGCGACTGGCAATCTGTTCCAGCATTCGATTAAACGCCAGCATCAGTTGGCCGATCTCATCCCGCCGATGGTGGGGCATCCGGAGGGTGTAGTTTTCCGACTGGGCAACGTCGCCGGCCAGAGTGGCTAAGTCGAGCACCGGCTGTGAAATATAGGATTGGAAGCGGAGCAAGACCAACCAGGCGACGCTCAACGAAGCCAGCAGCACGACGCTGGCAATCAGGAAGTAGGATCGCGCCCGCTCCATTCCCCCGGCCAACCGGGCCCGGATAGCCAGTGTGCCGATACGGTCATTTTCCAGCCGGACCGGCACGCGCACGCGCAACTGGCCACCGTCCCAGGTCGCGCCATCCCGGCCTGCGGCATCGCCCAGCGCCGCAAGGATCCCCGGCGCCGGCGTCCAAGGATCGGTGGGAGCGAAGCGGGCCGTGAGATGGCCTTTGCGATCGACAATCCAGGCTTCCTCCACGCGAACATCGGAACGGAGCGAGGCGAGAATTTCGCCGGCCGCGCGATCGTCTTCCAGGCTGACCGCGGCACTGGCATTTTCGGAAAGAATCGTCGCGACCGCGGTCAATTCCCCGGCCACCGAGCGGCGCGCCTCGAAGAACTCGTAGGCCCCGAAAAACGCACAGGCGAGCACCAGGGAAATCGCGCACGTTCCCAGCGTGACGACCGCCAACTTCCGCACCAACGGCATGTCGGCGAAGGCGGTCTCCAGTCGTTGGCGGAGGCGACGGATCATGGTTTCGCCCTCCCCCGCTTGTTGTCCCGGGTTGTATAGCCAAGCCGCAGCAGTTTCGAGCTGATCGTCAGATTGGCCTGCTGCAACGCGTCCAGATTGGCGTCAAAGCTCATCCGCCCGTCTTCTTCAAACAGGTGCACCGCGCCACCGGCGGAGAGAAAGCGATCATCTTCCCCAATCAGCAAACGCGCCGGCCGAGCCTCCCCAGCCAGTATTTCCTTCAAAGCATCGGCCAACTTCAACCCTTGCAGCCGCCCGAAGTATACGATGTGGCAACCAGCCGCCTGGGCAACCGTTCGCAGCGGACGCACCGTGATGGGACGGCCATTGACGCTCTTGCCGGCCGCCACCGTCTCCATGGAGGAGACGATGCCGGGATGGCCCAAGACCCCAATCACCAGTGGCCCTTCCCGCTGAGCGGCAGGCCATTCGGTAAACCGGGCGAAGCCCAGAACCAGGGCCGCGCGCAGGTCGTCTTCCTGCTGGAGCACGCCACCGACTTGCGCGCTCAGACTGGATCCCAGCAGCAATGCCGCCGCCAGCCAGCGCAGCCGAATTGGGGTCAGTAGGGTCAAGAACGGAAAACCTCTAGAACTGCACTGTCCAGCGAAGAATCACGGCCCTTCGAGTGGGGATGGAATAGACAAAGAGGTCCGGCTCCCATTCCAGCCGGCCGTTGTTAAACAAGTCCTGCGTGACGAAGCTCCAGTCCTGATTGCGGGTAGGCCGCCAACTGATGCGGGTGTCGGCCCGCAAATAGCCGGGCACATTGCGCTCCCTGGCCGGGCCCACGCCATAGAGAGACACATCGGCCTGCCAGCGACGCCCCAGGTTCCAGAACGACTGCAGCTTTGCCTGATGCGCCGGATCAAGCGCCGAGGATTTGCCCACCAATCCGGCGATGCCCGGATAGGGTTCAGTGACGCTCCGCAAGTACGAATAGGAACCATGCAGCCGCCACCACGAACGAGGCGCTCCGGCCAGCGCCAGTTCCGCGCCCCGGCTAGTCCCGTGACGCCCATTGGAGAAGATCACGTCCTGCCGCAAGTCGACGGCGGGAAAGTACGAAGCGTGAAACTGCCCGTAGGAAACCGAACTCAACCGTTCATACCGGTTGTAGAACAGCGCCACGTCGAAGGACCATAGTTGGCGACGCTGCAACCGAAAGCCCGCCTCCGATGCCGACACCCGTTCGTTGGCGAACGAACTGCTCCCTCGCACCTGCAGCAGCACCGGCGTCTGCCCAAGGCCCATTTGCGGGGCAAAGAAGATGCCGATCGGCAGTGCGTCGGTATCTGCCTCCACGCGCGAGGGTGTGCGCACCGCCCGCGACCAGGACAGCCACCAGGCCTGCTCCTTGACAGGGGTAAAGAGCAGCCGCACCGAGGGCTGCAAGGCGAACCCGGTATATCCGTTGTGTTCCCCGCGCAATCCGGCCGAAAGCGTCAATTTCCGGGCGATCAGTTGATGCTCGTCGCGGATCACGCCGTTCCACAGCGCTCCGCTCCTGCTGCCGGGCCGGAACTGAAAGGGCCCATTGCGCAACGAATCCAGCGTCAGGCGATAACCGCCGCCGACGTGGATCTCGTTATTTTCCGCCAGCAATCGGCGGTGCTGTATCTCGGCGTCGATCGTGTCGACGCGCACGTCATAGAGCGTACCGGTCTGGTTCGCCCGGTCCACGTAAAACTGAACGGTCGTGTCTTCCCCGGCTGCCACTGAACGCGACCAGCGGGCCAGAAAATTCCCGCCCGCCGGCGTATCGCGGGAATACAGTTGGCGCAACTGCGCACCCTGACCGATCTGCCAACTCGCTTGCGCGTACCGTTGCCCGTACAACTCACCGAGCAGCGTCAGCGTCTCGCGCGCCGATCGATCCCAGTCCATACGAAAGCCGGTCCGCCACAACTGCCCGTCATCGCCAGCCAGGCTGAGATCGGGAACGAAAGAATGTCCCGTATTCGGGTAGGAGACATTGGGCCGGTAGACGGCGGTTCCGGCGTCCCGATACTGTCTGGCATTGAACTTTCCCCAGAACCGATATGCCAATCGGTCCCCGCGGCGTCCGCCATAGCGAAAGCCAACCAGCCCCCTGTCGTCACTGCCCACGCCCAGCGTCACCAATCCGCCCTGCGTTGCCTGGCTGCTCTTGGTAATGATGCTGATGACGCCGTTGACGGCGTTCGACCCCCACATCACCGCGCCCGGCCCGCGAATGACCTCAATCCGATCAATGTCTTCGAGCAACAAATCCTGCGAGTTCCAGAAAACGCCCGAGAAGAGCCGTCCGTAGACGCTTCGCCCATCGATCAGCACCAGCATCTTCTGGCTATACTGCCGGGCGTCACCGCGTGCCGAAATCGCCCAGGTCGACCCATTGATCCGCGCCACCACCAGGCCAGGAACAATCCGCAGCAAGTCCGGTATATTGGTCGCCCCGCTGCGCCGAATATCCTCCTGCGTGATGACATAGACGGCGGCCGGCGCCTTGGCCACCTGCTGCGCTTTCCGCCCGACACTGGTGATCTGCGTGCGCAGAATCTCTTCCACAGATAGGTCATCGGCAGCAGGTGGCGCCTGCCCATAAACGGCCGCGGCGACCAGACAGGCGATCACGGAGACAGGAACACTACGAGATGTCGAGCCGATACCCACATGAAGCGTATCGGCTATGCCCGCGTAAATTTGAGAGAGGGTTAATCGGCAGTTTTCGCGCCCGTCTTCGGCTGCAGCATCGCCTGCACATTTTCAAACTGCTCCACCGTCAAACGCGCCCGCAACGTCGCCTCGGACTGCTTCTGCGTCACCTCGACAGCATCCAGCAGCGGCAACACCGCTTCCCGCTGCGGCCCCGGCATCATCACGCGCGCCAACCCCACCACCCCGCGCAGCGAATCATGCACCTGTTTCGCCCCGGGATCGTCCGCGCAAAACGCCGTCATCTCCAGCGCCATTCCATCCACCAGACTGACCTGCAGGGCCACCGTCCGCACCGTCGCCAACAGCTTCGGCAAGTTCTGCAGGAAGTTCATCGCCATCTGGTTCTGCGGTTTTTCGCCATCCTCACGGCCCGCGGCCGGCAACTTCGGCATCGCCGCCGCATCGGCCACCATCCAGAAATGGGTATTCGGCGGCAACGCATTGATCCGCTCCCGCAGCGCCGCCGACGGTCCCGCCTTGCCCGTGTCGCGCGAATCAATCAACTGCCGCAGCTTCGCCGTATGCCCGAATATCCCGGTCGACGAATTCACGAACCAAACCGCGTTCTCCTCATTTCCCAACAACATCGAGCCTTTGTAGCTCATCCGCTGCACGCCCTCACGCTCAATCTTGGGTTCCAACCCCATCGGGGCGAACTCGCCGCGGGCATACACCAGCGGCTCCTTCCCATCGGTCGACCACAGGATCTCCCACAAATCTTTCCTCGCATCGAAACTGGTCTCGGCAGCCAACTTCTCCAACTGTGCATTCACGCCCGGCTGTGCCAACAGCTTCTTCCACGCCGCCGTCCCGCGCAGCGCCTTTACGCGCATCGCGCCCACCATCACCGAATCGGCCGGCACTTGCGTCAACAACGCCGCATCCACCGCCACCGATGTCCGCTCGCGCGAACACCCCGCCGCCACCGCCAGCAATACGACCAGAGACAAACGAAAACCCATGTATCGGAACATCCTTCCTACAATAGTTGCAGACCGTCTACTTTCTTTAGACGTCGCACAGGGGTACTTTCTTTCATTATGTTTCGCGTCGACGCGCAACACTCCTACGCTCCCCCGGCCCAGGGCCCGGAGTGGTACGGCAAAATCCTGGCCCGGAACAAGTTCGAGGGCTCCGTCTACGTCCCGCACGACGGGTCGCTCGAAGACGCGCTTTCGATCGCCAGCGCCCATCCCTATATTCGCCGCGTCGTCCCCCGCGTGACGCCCGAAGAGCTCGCAACGCTGCCCGAACATCCGCTCATCGTCAGCGTGCATCTCTCCGAGCCGTCGGCGGCCGCCATGGAAATTCTGCGCCAACGCAACCTCGCCGCCGAAATCGACGCGCACTTCTGGCCCTTCCCCGCCCCGGTCCCGGTCGCTCTCGACGGCATGCCCGCGGCCGGCGAACTCCCGGCGAACGTCTACGTCAAACTCACCGGCTTCCGCCTGCCCGTCACGCCCGAACAGACCCAGATGCTCCGCCAACTCCTCCGCGCCCCCGGCCCGGAGCGGCTCATGTTCGCCTCCGGCTGGCCCTACGGCGGCGGAACGTGGAAGGAAACCCTCGCCGCCTTCACACAGTCTCTCGGCGCCATGCCAATGGCGTTACGGGAACAGCTTCTCGGCGGCACGGCTCGCGACTTTTACCGCCTCTGAAACCAAACATTCAACGGTCGACAATCGCATTGTGACACCCACGGCGCACCCTAGTGGCAGATGCCCAGTCACATCCTGCGCGCCTGGAAAGATCCCCGTTGTGCCGATCGTTTCCGCACCGGAATTTCCCTGCATTCCCACACCCTGCATTCTCAGGACAGTCTGGCCTTTCTGGCGCGCCACGCCGGACGGTTTCCGCTCCTGGCCAAAATCCTGCCGAAACCCGGCCACGGCTTCGACTACGCCCGCGCCTGGTGGACCCCTCCACTCACCCCCGCCGACGCGTTCCATCTGGAGTCCCGCCAGGTCACCCAACTCGGCCTCACCCCCATCGTCTCCCTCACCGACCACGACTCCATCGACGCCTGCCAACACCTCCAACTGCTCGGCATCAACGCCCCCGTCTCGGTCGAATGGACCGTCCCCTACGGCCCCTCGTTCCTCCACCTCGGCGTCCACAACCTTCCCGCCGGCGACGCGCCCAACTGGATGCGCCTGTTCGCATTCTGGACGCACCGCCCCAATCCGGGAATTCTCAAGGACATCCTCGCCGGCCTCCATGCCATGCCCGGCGTGCTCACCGTGGTCAATCACCCGCTCTGGGACGAAGGCGGCATCGGCGCCAATGGCCAGCGGGCAATGGTGCTCGACTTCATCGCCCGCTTCCGCCCGTTCCTTCACGCCCTGGAACTGAACGGCCTCCGCTCCGCCCGGGAAAACCAAGTCGTGGCCCGCATGGCAACCGAATGCGGTCTGCCCGCCGTCTCCGGTGGCGACCGCCACGGCTGCGAGCCGAACGCCAACATCAACCTCACCAACGCCCGCACCTTCGCCGAGTTCGCCGGCGAAATCCGCTCCGGCCAGGAAAGCCACATTCTTTTTCTCCCGCAATACCGCGAATCCCACGTCCTGCGCTGCATGGAAGCCGTTGCCGACACCTTGCGGGATTACCCCGAATACGTCGGCCGGGAGCGCTGGAGCGACCGGATCTTCCACCGCGACCCCGCCGGCCGCGTCCGCAGCCTGACCGACCTGTGGCAGGGGGCCGGACCGCATATCGTGCGCAACGCCGCGGCTTCCCTTCGCGTCTTTCAGAAGCAGAGCGTGCGGACGGCCCTGCGGCTGGCGTTCGCTGCAAGCCAGGAGGAAGCGGCCGGATGAGTCTCCCGCGGGTCGCCTTTTTTGCCGACTCCTACCTCGAAGTCAACGGGGTTGCTCATACCTGCCGCACGCTGGCCGCGCTCGCCCGCCAGCACCAGAGTTCCTTCTTCCTCGTCCACGGGGGCCCGGAATCGAAGACGGAGATTTCGGGGCCGGTCACCCGTTGCCAGCTCAAGCGCGGCCGCACCAGCTTCGCCGTTGATCGCGATTTCCGCTACGACCTTCTGTTCTACCGCCACCGTGCGACCGTCGAACGCGCGCTCCGCGTCTTTGCGCCAGATGTCGTCCACATCACTGGCCCCGGCGACGTGGGCACGCTCGGCCTGGTTCTGGCCCGCGCCCTCGGCATACCGCTGTGCGCGTCATGGCATACCAATCTCCATGAATACGCCGGCCGGCGATTGGAAAAGGTGATGCCGTTTCTGCCCGGATCGTTGCGCCATGGACTGGGCCGCGCCGCGGAAGGCGGGTCGCTCCAGGCGTTGGGGCACTTCTACGGCCTGGCCGATACCGTCATGGCGCCCAATCAGGAGTTGCTGGACCTACTGGCCGAGCACGGCTCCGGCCCCGGATTTCCCATGCGCCGCGGTGTCGACACCGAACTGTTCACCCCGGCCCGCCGCCAGCGGGAGGATTCCGCCGTCACCATCGGCTACGTTGGGCGACTGACCGTGGAGAAGAATATCTATTTTTTGAACCAGATCGCCGCCGCACTCACCGACGCTGGTTTGGCCGACACCCGATTCCTGATCGTCGGCGACGGCATCGAGCGGCCCCGGCTGGAACGGGAACTGCCCAACGCGCGTTTCACCGGCGTTCTGCGCGGCGAAGCGCTGGCCGAAGCGTATGCCAATATGGACATCTTCGTCTTCCCATCCCATACCGACACCTTTGGCAACGTTGTTCTGGAAGCGCTCGCCTCCGGCGTGCCGGCCGTGGTCACCGCCAGCGGTGGACCGAAGTTCATCGTCCGATCCGGGGAGTCCGGCTTCATCGCCGATACCGACGCGGCCTTCGCCCGTTGCGTTGTCGAACTCGCCCAGAACCGCCATCTGGCCCGCCGAATGGGTCTCGCCGGCCGTCGCCAGGCGCTCGAAACCACCTGGCATGCGGTCTGGATGGAGATGCAGTCCGCCTGGAGCGCCACCGGCACCCGAAAAAATCGAATCCCGGCCTAATGTTCGGCCGCCGGGCTGACGATGTACCTGTGTGAGGCGTCTTTTCGAAGGATCGATGAAACACATTGAGGCGCAACGGGGGCGGAGGGAGCGAGGGAGTGCTCTTCTGCTCACCCTTCTGTTGACCTTGACCGGCGCCTTGATTCTGGGACTCACTGTGGATGCCACGTCCCTGCTGTGGGTTCGGTCGAACGCACAGACCACCGCGAACCTCGTCGCCGCGGCCGTCGCCCTGGAGCAACAACGAAATCCAGCGGCATCGCAGGAATATCTAGTGGAAACCGCGCGGGCAACTGCCGCGCTCAACGGCTACGCCCACGGTGTGGACTCGGCGGCGGTACATCTGGAATTGGCGGAAGGCAAAACCAGCGTCCTGGTGGAAAAGGATGCGGGCGTCTATTTTCTACGGGTCCTCCGGCCGCAACCGGTTGCGGTCCGCGCCCGCGCTGGCGTTGAGACACCAGGCGCGGTAAAGGCGGGTCTGTGAACCGGCGGAGGCGTCAACGAGGAGCCGCGCTGCTCGAATTCGCCATGGCTTTGCCCTTTGCGCTGACGCTCTTCCTGGGCATCAGTGATTTTTCCATCTACTTCTGGTCGCAGACGCGGATGGAAGAGATTGCCCGGTTGACCGTAAGCCGCATGACACCCGGCCTGGCCGGCTACGCCACCGCCAGTGACGCCGCCCTCACGCAGTTCTCACGCTCCATCGAAGAAACCGTCCGGCGGGAGTCCGGCGTGGCCGATGTATCGCTCGCGCTCTCGCGCCACTTCGCCTGCCCGCTCGCCGACGGCAAGGAGAAGAATCTGACCGCCGAACCGCAACTGTGCGAAGGAGAGAGGGTTTACCTTCGTGTAGCCAGTGATCGAGCCGTGGCGCCGCTGCTTGGTCCTCTTCGCCTGCTTGGATATCCGAAAACGGCTTTTAGCCGGCATTTTATTCGCGTGCGCTAGGATAGGCCGGGCTCGCTGATGGGATTATGCGCGATATCGCGCGTCTAGGTATGTACCACCTGGAAGGAGGTCACTTATATGAATTGCACTGGAAAGTTTCTCGTCTCCGCGTTGTTAGTCCATGCGGCAAACTTGAAGAAGATCGGCGATACGCAAACGGCGATTCCCATCGCGAAAGCCACGCTGCCGATGAACCAAAACATAACTCCGCAGCAGGCGCCGGGTAAATAAGCCCCTCCCCTTCCCACTTCGGGGTAACCTGCGGACCAGACTATGTAGTCTTTTCGTTGGATTCCCTTGGGTAAACTCTTTCTTCTCACCTTTGTTTCTCTCGCCGCCAGCGCACTGTTCGCGCAACCGGCCACCTTCACCGAACGTGGTGTCGTCAAGGCGCAAGGCCGGCCGGTCCCGGGAGTTACGGTTACAGCCGCCTCGGGAACGGAAAAGGTCGCCACCTCCACCGGAGACGATGGGACCTATGAACTCACACTGCCTGCCGGGGAGTGGAAAGTCACCGTGGAAATGTTCGGGTTCGCACCGGCCACCCAAACGCATCACCCTGGCCCATCCGCTCCGCCCATGCAGTGGACACTGCAATTGCGGCAAGGCGGCTTCGGCGGCGGCGGGGGCTTTGGCGGACGGGGCGGCCGTCCCGGCGTTGACCCGGCCAAACCGGCGGTGGAAGTGCAGGAAGACCCGTCGGTTCCGGACTCGCTGACCGGCGCGCCCAACTTGGCGCCTCCCGGCGGCGACCCCTCCCAGGGCGCGGGAAGCGATTCGTTTCTGATCGCCGGCAGTACCGCCCAAGGCCTGCCTGGACTGCTACAAGAAGGATTGCCGGAAGGATTCGGGCCGGGCTTCGGCCCTCCTGGCGGTGGTCCCGGCGGGATGGGCCCGGGTGGTATGGGCGGCCCAGGCGGCGAAGGTGGCGGCCAGCCGGGTAATATTTTCGCTGGCGGAGATGCCGGTGGCGCCGGAGGTCCCGGCGGCGGCCGTGGCGGGGGGCCCGGCGGTGGTTTTGGCGGTGGACGCGGCGGTCCCGGTGGCGGACCGGGTGGTGGTCCCGGCGGCAGAGGCGGCTTCGGCGGCCCTGGTGGCGGACCCGGCGGTGGCCCGGGCGGCCGGCCCGGAATGACGCCGGAAATGATGGAACGCATCCGGCGCGCCCGCGCCCAGAACGCGACGATCGGGAATCGGTCGCGACGCCGGGGCCGGGATTCCATTCGCGGCATGCTCTCGCTCACCGCGCGCTCGGCCGATTGGAACGCCCGCCCGTTCTCGTTGACGGGCCTCGAATACGCCAAGCCCGACCAGTCTTCCTACCGGTTCTCCAGCCAGATCGGCGGCCAACTCCCCAAGCTCGGTGAAGGGACGAACTTCTCCATCAGCTATGATTTCCGGAAAGAGAAGCGCGCTTTCAATGGCGTCGCCACCGTTCCCACCGCGCTCGAACGCGCCGGGGACTTCTCCCAGTCCATCACCTCGCGCCCCATCACGATTTACGACCCGGCGAGCGGCCTGCCCTTCGCCGGCAATCGAATTCCGGCGTCCCGCGTGAACTCCGCCTCCACCGGACTGCTGGCGCTGATTCCGCTTTCCAATCTCCCCGTCAGCGTCCAGAACTATCAATATATTACCGGCGTGCCGCAGAACGCCCAGAACCTGAACGTCCGGCTCAGCCGCCCGCTCACCAAAAAGGACCGGCTCTCCTCGAACTTCACCTGGCAAAATCGGGACGGCCAGAACGCCCAATTGTTCGGCTTTGTCGACGATTCCAACGGCTACGGCTGGACGACCGATCTGGGTTGGTCCCGCAACTTGACTCCAAAGATCATCCAGAATATCCGCACCCGCTTCACCCGCAACGTGTCGAACGCATCGCCCTACTTCGCCGGCCGCCGCAATGTCGCCGCTGAGCTCGGTATCCAGGGCGCCTCCACAGATCCCATCAACTGGGGCCCGCCCAACCTGAACTTCACCAACTTCGGCGCGCTCCGCGATGGCGCCCCTTCGTCCCGGCGCGATCTGCAGATGAACGTCAGCGCCGGGTGGAACTTCGTCCGGGGCAAGCACAACATCGCCACCGGCGTCGACGCCACGCGCCTCCGGATGAACCTGCGCACCGAACAGAACGCTCGCGGGACATTTACTTTCAATGGCTTAGCCACATCGCAACTGGATGCCTCCGGGAATCCGACCTCGGCCTCCGGCTTCGATTTCGCCGACTTCCTGCTCGGCCTGCCGCAGTCCTCCTCCATCCGCTTCGGGTCTTCATCCAACTATTACCGCGCCTGGAACTACAACTCCTTCGTTCAGGACGATTGGAAGCTGCGGCCTAATCTGTCGCTGTCGCTCGGTATGCGCTACGAGATGTTCGGCCCCATGCAGGAACGGTACAACCGTATGGCCAATCTCGACATCGCCCCCGGCTTTACCGGTGTCGCCGTCGTGCTGCCCGGCCAGACCGGCCCCTACGGCGGCGCATTCTCATCGGCGCTGGTCGATGCGGATCGCAATAACTTTTCGCCCCGCTTCGGCCTGGCCTGGAAAGCATCGGACAAAAAGAAGATCACCGTCCGCGCCGGCTACGGTTGGTATTACAACGGCAGCATCTATCAGAACTTCGCGCAGCGCATGGCCTCCCAGCCTCCGTTCGCGCAATCGGGCACGGTGAACAGCACCGCCTCCCGGCGCCTGACGATTCAGAACGGGTTTGCTGTGACGCCATCCCAGCAGATCACCAACACATTTGCGATCGACCGGTCGTACCTAGTGGGCTACGCGCAGACCTGGAACCTGAATGTTGTCAAAGAGTTCAAGCGCGCCTACGTGCTCGACCTGGGGATCGTTGGCACCAAAGGAACCCGGCTCGACATGCAACGCCTGCCCAACCGCGCCGCGCCCGGGTCGCCGCTGAACGCTGAGGACCGCCGCCGCATCGGCAACGCCGTCGGCTTCACGTTCGATAGCTCCGAAGGCAACTCCATCTATCATGCCCTGCAGGCCCGGCTCACCCGGCGGTTCAATAAGAACATCTCGTTCAACGTGAATTACACGTTCGGCAAATCGATCGATAACGCCAGCACGCTCGGCGGCGGAGGCGGCGGCACGGTGGCTCAAGACGACAACAACCTGCGGGCCGAACGCGGCCTGTCCAGTTTCAACGCCAGCCACACCTTCGGAACCAACTTCGTTCTGCAGTCCCCCATTCGCGAACGCAGCGGCGGGAAGTGGTCCGCTCTCGGCCGAGGGTGGAACCTCATGGGCGCGACGACGTTCCGGAGCGGCACGCCGCTCACGGCGCGCGTCCTTGGCAATCAATCGGATTCAAGCGGCACCGGCGTCATCGGCTCCGGCCGGGCGGACGCCTCCGGACTCTCCATCGACTCCGGCAGCGGCTTCTTCAACCTCGCCGCATTCACCCTCCCGCCCTCCGGGCGGTTCGGGAACGCGGGGCGCAATACCATCACCGGCCCGGCGCTGTTTGCCGTCAACGGCTCTATCGGCCGCGGCTTCCGGATCGGCGACAACCGCCGGCGGCTGGAGTTCCGGCTGGAAGCCAACAATCTGACCAATCGGGTCTCCATCACCACCCTTGGCACGGTGGTGAATGCATCGAATTATGGACTCGCCCAGGGCGCCGCCGCGATGCGTACCCTGCAGGCCGTCGTGAGGTTCCGGTTCTAACATGCGCAAATTTTCGGCTCTCTTGCTGGTAGCGGCCCTCTGTGGCCAGGACTTGAAGTTCGAGACGAGTTCGCAGCTGGTGGTGGTCAACGTGACCGTCAAAGGCAAAGACGGCCAACCGCTTACCGGATTGAAAAAAGAGGACTTCCGCGTCTATGAAGACGGCAAGCCGGTCAATCTTTCGATCTTTGAATACCAGGAATTGAGTAAAGAGGTCCTCGCCGCGGTCCCGATCCCGAAACCCGCGCCGCTCGCCGTCAAGCCGCCGCCGGAGGAATTGGAACCGGCGCCGAAGCCCTCCTTCCGCGATAAACGGCTGATGGTATTGTTTTTCGACTTCACCAGCCTGCCGCAAATGGACCTGATTCGGGCGAAAGAAGCCGCTTCGGAGTTCCTGTCCAAGCAAGTGACCGCCTCCGATCTCATTGCCCTGTATACGTTTAACACCAAATTAAAAAAGGTGGTGGATTTTACCGGCGACCGGGAAGAATTGTTGAAAACGGTACAGAGTTTCGGCGTCTCCGCCGGCGTCGAGCAAGACGCCGCCGCCACCGATGTTGTTGAAAACGTGGAAGATGAAGACGGCGCACTGGTTACCGACGAGACCGAGTTCGCCATTTTCAATACCGACCAGAAGCTGGGCGCGCTGGAGGATCTCTCCAAGGAATTAGCGGTAATTCCAGAGAAAAAGGCGGTGGTCTACTTCTCGAGCGGCGTAGGCAAGAACGGCATGGACAACCAGAGCCAGCTGCAGGCCGCGGTGAACGCGGCGGTGCGCGGCGGGGTGGCGTTGTACCCGATCGATGTGCGCGGTTTGATCGCTATGGCCCCGGCAGGCGACGCTTCCAAGGGCGCGCCGCGCGGCACGGCCATCTTCAGCGGCGCCCAGCAACGGCAGACGCGCGACCGGGTGAACGACCAGCAGGAAACGCTCTTCACACTGGCGGCGGACACCGGCGGCAAGGCTTTATTAGACTCAAATGACCTCGCTTTAGGCATCAAAAACGCGCAAAAAGACGTAGAAAGTTACTATACTTTGGCGTATTATTCGTCCAATTCCGCCAAGGATGGGAAGTTCCGGAAGATCAAAGTGGAGCTAACGAACCGAAAGGAAGCCAAGCTCGACTACCGTCCGGGATACTACTCAGACAAGATCTGGAACCAGTTCGACACCTCCGATAAGGAGAAGCAGTTGTCGGAGGCGATGGGGCTGGGCAACCCGGTAACGGAACTCCCGATGGCGGTGGAACTCCTTTATTTCCGGCTAGATAAGAACCGGTACTACGTCCCGATGGCGGTGAAGATTCCGGGTTCGAAGGTGGGCGTGAAGTCCGGGAAGACCGATCTGGACTTCGTCGGAACCGTGAAGGACTCGAAAGGCCGGACCGTCGCGTCGCTGCGCGACGCGATCAAAGTGAAACTGCCCGAAGGGGCGGCCGAAAAACTGGCCCAGCGGAGCCTGCTCTACGACGCCGGGTTCCAGCTAACTCCTGGAAAATACACGATCAAGGTCCTGGCTCGCGAGAACCAGGAGGGGAAACTGGGAACCTTTGAAGCCAAGTTCACTGTGCCCGATCTGGACCAGGGCGGGGCGGCGGCGGTGAGCAGCCTGGTGTTGGGGACGGGCCGGGAGACCATGGCGGCGCTGGTGGGGAAGGCCGGTAAACCAAAGAAAACCGGAGAGTTAAATCCACTTATCCAGGACGGGAAGAAACTGGCGCCAAGCGTCACCCACGTCTTCCGGCGTCCGCAGACGATGACCGTTTTCAGCGAGACCTACACGCCGGGCACGATGGCGCGATTGGCGCTGTTTCACAACCGGAAGCAGATCTGGCAGTCCGCGCCACTGCGTGCGACCGCCGGGCGGAACGGCGTTTTCTCCCTGGAGACGGCGGTGCGCCTAGGCCGTTTGCAGCCGGGAGAATACGTCTGTCAACTGACCGTGGTGGACCCGGTGGCACAGAAGTTTGAAGTGCGCCGGGTACCGATGTCTATCGTTCCTTAATCTCCCATTTGGGTGGGCGGCGGGCGGGGTTTGGTATAATTAAGGCATGACCCCTTGGTAAATTCCCTTTATAGGGTCACGCAAACCCGCCTGCATTTCCTGCAACGAATTCACCCCCAACGGATCTACTAGCAGATCCCGAAAACCCCCAAACAAACATAGAGGTGACCGATTTTGAAACGATGGATAACCAAAGGATTGGTGTTGTGTTCTATTTTTCTGCCGCCCGCGGCGACATCTCCGGCCGAAGTACTGACGGAGAAACACTACACCAAGGACTCCCGGTTCCAGAGAATCAAGGCGTTTTTCCAGAAACGCTCGTGCCCGATGGAGCGCTACGCAGCTGACCTTGTAGCCGCTGCCGACCAGAACCATCTGGACTGGCGACTTCTTCCGAGTCTGGCGCTCGTGGAGAGCAGCGGCGGCAAGGTGTTCGTTAACAACAATGTCTTCGGCTGGGACTCCTGCCGTCAAAAGTTCCCGAGCATTCAGGCAGGGATCCACACTGTCGCCGAGCGTCTTGCGAATTCGCCATACTACCGCGGCAAAAGCCTGGAGGGCAAGCTACGGGCGTACAACCAGAATCCACACTACGTGGCAACGGTGAAGAAAGTGATGTCCCAACTGGCTACAGAGCCCTGGTAATCGGTTATCCGATTACACGGACTCCGAAATAGAGACCACCGAAAACGAGGACGCTGGCGGCGGCAACGGCAAGCCATAGCATCATTCGTTCGGAATTGGACGTTTGTTCTTTCGCGTCCTTCTTCATGGTTTCGTCGAGGCTATCAAACATGGGAGACCTCCTGGGGTCGGTGCCTACTTATGAACGTATGAGGCCGAATCGGTCTCGCCAGGTGGCCCGTGCGCTGTATGAAAGGGTGTAAGGTGCGCGGGTCGCTGGGCGTATTTCCAATTTGAGAATACACCCGATTTGTTCCCGCGATTCACAATTATTTTTCGTTTGCTTGCAACAGGTTGGCGGAGCAGGGGGCTGACGCTGCTTCCTTTGGGCGGTGTGTCGCGTATTGGGGCGATCCCCTTTTCTCGCACTATAGGAGGTTGGCGGGGGTGCGCGGGGTGGAGAGGATTTCGGTGAACGCCTTCCAGCGGGCGGCGGGGTCTTCGCCGGCAGTCTTGGCAACCCAGTTGGCGACGATGTCTTCGCCGAAGCTGTAGTTGATGATGTACGTCCGGTTTTCGTTGAAGAAACGGAGGCGGCGCTCGGCCATGGATTTGGTCTGCAGGTTGTAGCGCTGCAGATAGGCCACAGTCTCCTCGGCGGTCTTGACGCCGTCGAGATAGGCACGGGCGGCCTGGATGGGCGCGTGACGGAGCGGACGGAGCAACTTCTGCATCTGATGCTGTTCGGCGGCTAAGGCGGGGTCGAGGCCGGCTTCCTTGAAGAGCACATCGCGCTTGAAGGCCAGGCGCTCCTCTCCGTGAATCACCAGGCTGGCGCCGTAATCCGCCGTTCCTTCGGCGATCAGCGACTGGGGGCTGAAGAGCGGATAGACGCAATACTCCATCCAGCCCTTCTCCTTGACCAGGCGGGCTTCGAGAAGGGCGTTATAGACGTGGTGGCCGGGGTAGCCTTCGTGGCAGGCGAGGTGGATGATGCGATCGATGCCGATGGGCAGTTCAATGTTGACCTGGATGAGCGAGCGGGCGTTGCCTTTGTACCAGTTGTAGGCGCTCCAGGATTTGTCCTTCACGTATTCAATTTCGAAGGACTCGTTGGCGGGGAGGTTGGGGATCCACTTCTTCGTGCGGGTGCGGGCTTCGGCAATGGCGGCTTTGAAGGTGCGGTCGACGCGGTCGGCTGGAATGGCGAAGCGGGCATCGAACTTGGCGTACCGGTCTTCGAGAGGACCGTCGCCGGGGAGCGCTTTTTCAAGCGCCGCGCGGCCGGCTTCGAACTCCGAGAGGCTGACGCCGGGCGGGTCGACTTCGTAGAGCGCCTTGGCTTCCCTGTCGAACGACAGTTTTTCGCCGCGGAGGAGACTGATGCGGGCGGCGGCGGCGCGGGTTTGGGTGAGGAGATAAGTCTGGCGGCCGAGGTCCCCCCCGGTAAACTGCCCGATGGCGTCGAGGAGGGTGCTGGCTTCGGTGGAGAGGTTCTCGATGGGTTGTTTGGCCGGCTTCCATTCGGCGGGGCCGTAGTAGGCGTCGACGTAGTTGGGGTCGTGGTGGCCGATGGCGAGGATCAGCTTGACGTAGCGCTCGGCGAGAGAGTTCATATCAGCGGATTTGCGGGCGCAACTGGCGGCGGAGAGGGCCAGGAGCGCATGGCGGCGGGTTAGCATTTGGGTTTCTTATTTATCGAGACCGAACCGGTCAATGAGGCGGTAGAGAGTTTTGCGTTCAATACCGAGAATTTTCGCGGCTTTGCTTTTGTTGCCGCCAGTAGCGGCGAGCACCTTGCGAATCTGGTCGACCTTGGCGTCTTCGAGGGTTTCGCCGGCGGTGTCGCGGCCTTCGCTATCGGCGATGGCGTCGTTGACGGCCGATTCGTCGATGCGGCCCTGGGGGGCAAGGATGACGAGGCGTTCCATCAGGTGCTGGAGCTGGCGGACGTTGCCGGGCCAGGTGTGGACGTCGAGGGCCTTCACGCCGCTCTCGGTGAGAATGGCGTGGGTGAAGTAGCGGCTGTTGTAACGGTCGAGGAAGGTCTGGGCGAGGAGCGGCACGTCGCCACGGCGTTCGCGGAGAGCTGGAATTTCAATGCGTACCACGTCGAGGCGGAACCAGAGATCCTCGCGGAACTTGCCCTGTTCGACGAGCTGGCGGACGTTTTTGTTTGTGGCGGCGACAATGCGGACATCGATGGGACGGCCGCGCGGGGCACCGATGGGCCGGATTTCGCGTTCCTGGAGGACGCGCAGGAGCTTGGCTTGGAAATTGAGATCGATGTCGCCGATTTCATCGAGGAAGATCGTTCCCCCGTTGGCGGATTCAAAGACGCCCTGGCGGTCGCGGTCGGCCCCGGTGAACGAGCCCTTCATGGCACCGAAGAGTTCGCTTTCGAGCAAAGACGGCGGGATGGAGCCGCAATCGACGGCGACGAAGGGCTTTTCCGAGCGGCGGGAGTAGCGGTGGATCATCCGGGCGATGAGTTCCTTCCCGGTACCGGTTTCGCCTTCGACGAGGAGAGTGGCGTCGGTGGGGGCCACTTTGGCGAGCACCTTAAAGATGTCGACCATAAGGGCGGAGGAGCCGATCATCTCGGTTTCCGGGATGTCGTCGATGCGGGTTTCCTTCTCCTCCGGTTCAACGAACGACGCTTCGGCACGGCGGATCTTTTCCACCATGTCGTCGAGATCGAAAGGCTTGGCCAGGTAGTCGAACGCGCCGCCGCGGGTGGCGGCCATGACTGTTTCCATGGAACCGCGGCCGGACATAAGGATGACGGCGCAATCCGGACGGGAGGTGCGGGCGGCGTTCAGAACATCCAGGCCGGTACGCTCATCGAGATA
>CANIVU010000084.1 GCA_947470805.1 Acidobacteriota bacterium
ATCGTTGTTGGTATTTCGGACGCTTCGGCGCCGGAAATCACCATCGAGATCGACGAGAAGGGTTTCCTGCCCGGCAAGGTCGAACCCGGCACCGAGCTGGAATTCGAAGCCGTTGGCAAGGAATTCACGGCCGATCCGTTCAATCTGACTGTGGTTGCGGAGAAGGATAAGATCATCGGCTGGACGGGCAAGGCGACTGGCCCGGCTGCCGTGAAGAAGGCCGCGCCGAAGGGTGGCGTCGCTCCCAAGAAGAAGAAGTAACTACCCGGCTTCACCGGGCACAAAAAAGGGCGCTGCTTCGGCAGCGCCCTTTTTGTTTGCGTAATGGGATTTGTTAGCGAAGAGCTTCGTTGAGATCCCGGTCGAAGGCACGGATGGCGGTGACCTGATCGACAGTGGCCATCACTTCAAAACCGCGGCCAACGAACACACCTTGCTCCCCGCGCCAGAGCAGCGGCGCGAACCCTTTTTCGGTGACAAGTCCGGGCGTTCCGACATTGCCGAAGGCCCCGTTCCGCTTCTCCACCAGCGAGGCAAAACCGTCGCGAGAGAACACGTAGTGCGTGGCGATATTCAGATCCGGAACCAGCTCAATTTTGGCGGCCAGGATTCGTTCCAACTTCTCAAGGATTACCGGGTCCATTACATTTTGTAGCGGCCGAGATCCTCATCGTTGAGGCTCTCCAGCCATTTTTTCAATTCGTCGTTGGTGACCTTGTCCGACACCGAACTGGTGGCCTTGGAGGTGCGGATCACCTGCTCTTCGACGTAGATTGGGCAGTCGGTCCGCAGGGCCAACGCCAGAGCGTCGCTGGGCCGGGAGTCGACACTGATCATTTCGCCGTCCTTTTCCAGCCAGATCATGGCGTAGAAGGTATCGTCCCTCAGTTCGCTAACAACAACTTTGCGCACATCGGCCTGGAGGCCGCAGAGCAGGGTTTTGATCAGGTCGTGCGTCATCGGCCTGGGTGTCGAGACCTTTTCGATCTCCAGCGCAATCGCGTTGGCTTCGTACATTCCCACCCAAATAGGCAGAATGGTCCCACCGCTCACGTCCTTCAGAATTACGATCGGGGTCTGTGTGACCGGATCCATCATCAGGCCGCGGATCTTCATTTCTACTTCCATTGCCCGCTCCTCAGTTCCATTACAACACTATCAAACAGCAACTGCTTCTTCCATGGCTTCTCCTACCAGAGAAGCAACGCCGGAACGAGTGACCAACACGTCGAGATACGTTCCCTCCAAGCGGGCTGATGGGCCTTCCGGGTGGGTGAAATTCACGGTTTTGTGCTGCATCGACTTGCCCACCCACTGTCCGGTGGCGTTGTTGAAATATTCGACGTGCACCTCTTCGACGCTGCCGACGTAGGCGGCGTTGTTACGAATCAGAATCGTACGCTGGTGCTCGACGAGGCGAAGGAGGCGCCGGCCTTTTTCCTCTTCCGGCACGGCGTCCACCATATGCAGGGCTGGGGTATTCGGGCGCGGCGAGTACTTGAAACTAAAAATGCCGTCGTAGCCGACAACGTCCATGAGGTTCAGCGTTTCCTGGAAC
The DNA here is from genome assembly GCA_947470805.1 of Acidobacteriota bacterium. GTDB lineage: Bacteria > Acidobacteriota > Terriglobia > Bryobacterales > Bryobacteraceae. The sequence continues at coordinate 1,559 of CANIVU010000084.1, forward strand.
TCTGCCTCGGTCTCACCGGGGAAGCCGACAATGAGATCGGTGGTGATCGCCATCTTGCGGCGGGCGTTCTTCATCCATTCGATACGCTGCATGTACTGATCAATCGAGTATTGGCGCTGCATGGCCTCGAGGATCCGCGTGGAACCGCTTTGCACAGGCAGGTGGATGTGATTGCAGAGCGTGGGGACATCGTCGATGGCATCGATGATGTCTTTCGTGAAATCGCGCGGATGGGACGTGGTGAACCGCACGCGGCGAATGCCGGGGACCTGACCGACGGCGGCGAGCAACTGCGCAAAATTGGCCTGGGTGGCGGAGGGATCCCGGTAGCTATTGACGTTCTGCCCGAGCAGGGTGATTTCGGTATAACCGGTGTCGACGAGTTTTTTCACTTCGTCGAGAACGCTGGCCAAGGTGCGACTCCGTTCCGGGCCGCGGGTGTAGGGGACGACGCAGTAGGCGCAGCTTTTGTCGCAGCCTTCGATGATTGTCAGGAACGCGCGGAACGGGTTATCGCGCCGGGTGAGGGGAGTTTCAAACGTCTCGTCGGTATCCAGACTGAGCCCTGTGACGCGCCGCTCGCCTTGTTCAATCCGGACCAGCAACTCCGGGAGTTTCGTATACGACGCCGACCCGACCACGAGGCTCACATGCGGGGCGCGTTCAAAGACCTTTTCGCCTTCCTGCTGCGCCACGCACCCGAGCAGTCCGACGACTTGTTTGGCGCCGCCCTTCTTGTGATGCTGCAAGCGATTGAAGACCTTCTGCTCCGCTTTGTCGCGGATCGAACAGGTGTTGAACAGTACGAGGTCGGCGTGGTCCGCCGTTTCCACCTGATTGTAGCCACGTTGCATGAGGGTGCCGATCACCTTTTCGGAATCATGCACGTTCATCTGGCAGCCAAAGGTCTCGATATAGAAGGACTTCATTCCATACCATTATAGAGAGTGATCGCTAAGGGCTTTACCCGATTGCAGCCAATAGCATTCGCACCTACGATCGAAGCATGCGGTACCTCGCCTTCCTGTTCCTTGCCGTGATTGCCGTTGGGCAGCAACAGCCGCGCAGCCAGACCGATGTTTACACCTACGACGCCAATGGGCGCCGCACGCTGGCCGGGCAACAGGTGAGCGGAGCGGGCGGGTCCGAACAACTGGTGCAGGGTATCAACGGCCGTGTGGCTCCGCTGGAGAAGGTGGAAGAGAAAGTCCTGAGCGACAACGGGACCGAGCGCGTTGTCGAAAAGACGATTCGCCCCTATGACGCAAATGGAAATCCTCAACCTCCCCAACGGGTCCGGGTTACCGAACGGAAAGAGTCCGATGGCGCCAAGAGCATTGAGACGCAGGTCTTCAATGGCAACATCAACGGGGGCTATTCGCTGGCGGAACGTAGCCAGGCGACGGAACGTACCAGCAACGGCCGGACGACGGTGGAAACGCTGGTTGCGAGGCCGACTGTGAATGGCGGGCTCGACACCGTTGAGAAACGTAGCAGCACGATTGTGAAGGCCGGCGAGAAGACAAGTGAAGATACGCTGACCTACCGGAAAGACACGAGTGGGAACTTTTTTCCGGCTACGCGTGCGGTGAAGGAAAGCGAGACGAAGGAAGGCCGAACCGTGGAAAACACCGCGAATTATGTGAGCGGCGAACGGCGGCAGTTGGAACTTTCCGGGCAGACGGTAGCGGAGACGGTAAAGCGAGCCGACGGATCGGAATCCAAGCAGATTAGCGTCTTTGGGATGAATGCGCCGGGACGGCCCGCGACAGGACAACCGATGTTGCGCGAACAGCAGGTAATTGAGAAGAACAAGACCGCCGGCGGAATGGTGGAAACGCTTTCCGTTCGCCGGCCGGCCGTGGACAATCCAAACGCTCTGGGGCCGGCGCAGAAGATCAGCGAGAAGGTCTGCACCGGACCCTGCCAGTAGCGCAGGCGCTATAAACTAGGGGAATGCCCTTCCCGATTGATCGGCCCCGCCGCCTTCGCCGCTCCCCCGCCATGCGTGACCTGGTGCGGGAGACGCACCTGCAGCCTTCGAATTTCATCCTCCCGCTGTTTGTTGTGGAGGGAGAGGGCATCCGGAAAGAGATTAAGTCGATGCCCGGCAACGCGCAGTTGTCGATCGATGAATTGGTGAAGGAAGCGCAGGAGGCAAAGTCGCTGGGAGTGGGCGGCGTCATTCTGTTCGGGATTCCGAAGCACAAGGACGAGGATGCCACCGGCGCCTACGACGATGAGGGGATCGTGCAGCAGGCCGTGGCGGCGTTGAAGAGTGAAGTGCCCGGGTTGCTGGTGGTCACCGATGTTTGCAACTGCGAATACACCAGCCACGGACACTGCGGCAAGATTATCGATGATGACGTCGACAACGACATCACGTTGAACTGGCTGGCGCAGGGGGCGGTGAGCCATGCCCGCGCCGGGGCCGATATTGTGGCCCCCAGCGACATGATGGACGGACGGGTTGGCGCGATTCGTGCCGCGCTCGATGACGCCGGATTTTCGCATATCCCGATCATGAGCTATGCGGCGAAATATGCCAGCAGCTTCTATGGGCCATTCCGCGATGCCGCCGAGAGCGCGCCGCAGTTCGGTGACCGGCGCAGCTACCAGATGGATCCGGCCAATGCGCGTGAAGCCGTGAAAGAAATGGCGCTGGACCTGGAAGAGGGTGCCGACATGCTTATGGTGAAGCCGGCGATGCCGTATTTGGACATCATCAAGGCGGCGCACGAGAACTTCGACGTACCGATCGCAGCCTATCAGGTGAGTGGCGAATTCTCGATGATTCAGGCCGCGGCGAGTAATGGATGGATCGATTTGGAGCGCGCCATGATGGAATCGCTGACCTGCATTAAACGGGCCGGCGCGAGCATCATCCTGACGTACTTTGCAAAAGATGCGTCCCGACTGTTGTAATAGCTGCGATGAAATTGAATCGCCGTCAACTCGCTCAAGCAGCAATGGCCGCCATCCCCGTCGCCGCGCAATCCAATGGTGGCTCCCGGGTCACGCACGGCCCGCTGCTGGGTACTCTGGGCGTAAACGATGTCTGGGTTTGGGGAAGAACGGAAAGGGCCGGGTCGCTTCGGGTTCGCTATGGCACCGCGGCCGGGGCTTTTGACCAGATTTCGGCGGCCGCCGTGACGTCCCCCGACCATGACAATACGGCTTGGATTCACTTGACCGGGCTAAAGTCCAATACCCGCTATTACTACCAATTGGACGGTGGCGGCCAGTCCGGTACGTTCAAGACGCACCCCTCCGCGGATGACTACCGTCATCGCGATACCAATCCGCGCGGGTTGTTCAATTTCTCGTTTGCCTTCGGTTCCTGTGCCAACCAGAAGACGGACGTGGACCTGCCCGCCTACAAAGTGATGAACCGCCAGCATGCGCCGAAGGTGCTTTTCAGCATCATGAACGGCGATTGGCTGTACGAAGAGAAGCGAGACTACCCGGCGACGGAGTGGCGCAAGCAGGTGGGTATCAGCGAGGCGGAGACGCCGCGCATCGTGAAACTGGCGCCATCGATTACCGGCGTGTGGGAGAACTACAAGCTTTATCTGGAGCGCGGCAAGCCATTGGCGGAGTGGCACCGGAACGTGCCCGGCTATTTCACGGCGGACGACCACGAGATTCTGAACGACGTCTACGGCACGGGCTCGGCGGGAGTGAAATCCCGGGAAGCGACGTTCCGCGACATCTCCATGCGGGGCTGGTACGACTACATCAACGGCTCCGCGCCGCTGACGACCAAGCAGGGCTTACATTTCGGAGAAGGAACCTTCGAAGGAGACGTGCTGACCGATGGACAGGCCGATTTCCTGGCGTTGGACAAGGACGAGATCGCCAACCTACACGTGCACTGGGGCGGCCAACGCGCCGGGGTTCCGCCAGGCCAGAACGCCGGCCCAGGCAACCCGAACGCTGGTGTGTACAGCATCGTCAGCATTCTGGATAAACATCGCGTGCGGGTGAGTCCGGGCGCGACGCAAAACGGCCAGTGCACCTACTCGATCGGCCGTCACAACTACTCGAAGTTCCGCTGCGGCAACGCGGAGATTTATCTGCTCGATACTCGTGGCCTGCGCGATATGCACGACATGAAGGACCCTGGAAAAGCAGGGCTATACATGTTGGGTAAGAAACAGCACGAGTGGTTGCGGGCGTCGATGGCGGCGAGCGACGCCGATTTCTTCTTTCTGGCATCCAGCGTGAATCTGATGATTCCGCACATCGGATCGCCGGGATCGACGGATCCGATTGAAGGAAAGGATGATGCCTGGACGGCATTCACGGCCGAACGGGAAGAGTTGATTCAATTCTGGGACTCCCTGAAACGCCCGGTGATTGTGATGACGGGCGATCTGCATAACAGTTGGGCCGTAAAGGTGACGGATACCGTTTGGGAGTTTGCCGCCGGCCCGCACAATTCGCAGAACCATCCGCTAATCAGTGAAGGCAGCCGACCCATTAACGGCAAGTTCGATTCCCGCGGGCGCGAGTGCGATATTCGCTGGTCGTCGTTCATCTTGAATGATGTTCCAGGCAAGCTCCGGCATTTCCCGATCTACGCGATCGCGCAGATCAACAACGTCTACCGGAATCCCGACGCGCAGGGCAAGGAACGCTGGGTGGCCTATCCGCGACCCCATTTGGTGATTCAATACTACGACGGGTTCAGTGGCGACCTGCTGTACGCCGAAGCGGTACACCGGAAGTAGATGCTGGCCCGTATCGGCTGGGCATTTGCGGCGTTTTGGATGGCGCGATTCCTGCTGTGGGGCGCGCCGGGGATCATGCTCCATCCGGCGGCTGGAGTCCGGTTCACGCCGTTCGGGGTGTTTTCGATGAGCCCGGATCAGCACGTTTGGATGGGTCTGGCGCTGGCAGCGATTGTGGGCGTTGTCTTGAAGGAAAAAGGCCCGATTCTCTGGATCGCCACAGGGCTGGCTCTGTGCGACCGCCTGGGGGGACCTCGCGGATTTCAGCTCGATTGGATTCATTTGGCCGCAGTGTCCATTTTCGCGGTCGGTGCCCGGCGCGCCGAAATGGGGACAGTCCCGCTGCTCATGGGAGTGCTACTGCCACAAATCGTTCTCAGGGAATTGATCCGATTTCGACCGGGCTGGCAGCAACCGGCGATCCTCTGCGCCATCGGCGCGGTGTTGATCGTGTTGCTGGCGAGGCAGCATCCCAAATGGCATGTCCCGGCGTGGCGGCCCTGGCCGGGCTTTGCCGTGTCGGCCCTGTTACTCGCGTTCACATTTGGCGGTAGCCAATGGAGCCAGGCGAGGGAGAAAGAAGCCAGACAATCGGCGATGGCGGCGTTGCCGAAAGCGGACCCAGCCGCGCCGTACGATAGAGAATACTTCCACAAGGGAGTCAGCTATACAGCCGAAGGCATCTCCTACCAGTCCCCACAAGCACGGACAATGCTGGCGCAACTTCCGCCGTTTGGCGTGAACGCCATCGCCCTGGTTCCATACGGATTCTCGCCTCGAGGCGAAACGGCGATCCGGATCCCAGGGCGCAGCGACACCTGGGAGAGCGAAGACGGGATGGAGATTCTCACCGCGGAGGCACACAAGTTGGGGATGCGGGTCATGCTGAAGCCGCACGTCTGGCGACTACAAGGCCGTACGCCAATCCCCGAAGCGGAGGCCAAGCAGTGGCTCACCGCCTACAAGCCGTTCATCGAACACTACGCCGCCTTTGCCGCCCGAATCCACGCCGACATTTTCTGTATCGGCACTGAGTTGCGTGGTCTCACGCCGCACGAAAGCGAATGGCGTGACATCATCGCCCGGGTTCGGGCCAACTATCGAGGCCCCATCGTCTACGCTGCCAACCACGGCGAAGAATTCGAGACGCTGCAGTTCTGGGACGCGTTGGACTACATCGGCATCGACAACTACTATCCGCTCGACGATTCGTATTCAGCAGCAACGCTTGTTGGCAAGATCGAAGCGGTTCAGCAGAAGTTCAACAAGCCTGTCTTGTTTACCGAAGCGGGTTTTGGCGCACACAAAAACTCGCATCGCGAGCCCTGGGAGGACGAAACCGATAAGCCGCTCGACCTGGCCGAACAGGAACGGAGCTACGAGGGCCTATTGAAAGCCGTCTACACCAAGCCCTGGTTCCGCGGAGTCTACTGGTGGAAGGTGGGTACGAATGGGTACGGGGGACCGGACAACAATTCCATGACGCCGTGGCGAAAGCCCGCTATGGACGTCATGAAGCGGTTCTATTTGCTGCAAGTCCCATAGGGGCGAGTCGTTCGCCACGGCCCCCCCCAAGCAATCCGGCGGCCATTTGGCATTCCGCGAACTGGACTGGCATCGCTAACCTGCTATACTCGTAGGCAGTGCGTTCCAAACGCACTATTTCCAGGAACTAACCAATGCCTAAGTTGAAAACCCACAAGGGCGCGGCCAAGCGCTTCAAGAAGACCGGCACCGGCAAGATCAAGCGTAGCCACGCTTTTGCCCGCCACATCTTGACCTCCAAGAATTCTTCTCGCAAGCGCCGTTTGGCAGCGTCGGCCATCATGGACCCGACCAACTCGCCTGAACTGAAGCGGATGCTGCCCTACTAGGGCAGACTTCCCTTCCCCCCTCCGTGTGAACGTGGCGCGCGGCACGTGCCCGATTCACCGGCCCCCGGCCAAACAGGCCTAATTACTCAAGGAGACAAACGTGCCCCGCGTAAAAAGAAGTACTAAACGTACAGATAATCGGAAAAAAGTCCTGGCTCTGGCCAAAGGCTTTTTCCTTGCCAAGTCGAAGCTGCACCGTTATGCGCAGGAAGCGGTCGAAAAGTCGCTTTCCTACGGATACAAGGGTCGCCGCCTTAAGAAGCGCGATTTCCGTTCGCTGTGGATCTGCCGCATTTCTGCCGGTACCCGCGCCAACGGCCTGTCGTATTCCAAGTTCATGAACGGACTGAAGAAGGCGCAGATCACCCTGAATCGCAAAATGCTGGCCGACATCGCCGCGCGCGATGCCGCCGCCTTCACAGCTCTGGTCGACAAGGCCAAAGCAGCTCTCGCGTAGTTCCCTGTAAATCCAACCCTGCATTAAAGAGGAACCGTATATGGACCTGCAGTTAGAGGATACCGATACACTATCCGGCCTGGAGGATCGCATCCTCCGGGCCGTTCAGCTTGTAGGCAAGCTCCGCGAGGAGAATGCGGAGCTGAAAGAGCGGCTGGCCGCAGCCGAATCCGAGGCGACGCTGGCAGCGGCCGCTCGCAACGACGTCGAGGAGGCCCTCGCCGCCTTCAAAGCGAACGCCGGTAAGGCGGCATCCGAACTGGAGGTTCTCCAGGCGGAGCGGAAACAGGTAAAGGCCCGCATCGAAAAGCTGCTTGGCCAGATGGACCTGCTGAGCGCCAGTTAGTCAGGCCGTCCTATGGCTAACGAAGCTCCGCCCGAGAAAAAGACCGTTCGCGTCTCGATTTTCAATCAATCCTACTCGCTCGTCACCACGGGCAAGGAAAGTGATGTTGAGGATCTCGCGCATCGCGTCGACGAGCTGATGAACAACATTGCGCGAGGCACCAATGCGGACGCCTCGCGCATTGCTGTACTGGCGTGTATGCACCTGGCCGATGAGTTGCGCAGTGCCGAATCCAAACACCGCAGCCTTTCAAAACTGCTGGAAGAGTCGCTCACCGACTAACCCTCTATCAGTCTTTTTGATCGGCCTTATAGAAAAAACCATCGGCAACGAACCTCCTGTCCGTAGCAACATAGTTGATCGAGCTGGCCCGTGTCCGGCAGCTCCCTTACTCCTTGTCCGAGGATCAACTTTCCATGAATTGGCCCCGTCTCGCGGCCGCCACGGTGTTGGCTGCCCCCTTTGCAATCGCGCAATCCAATCCTGCGCTTGACGCCGAACTGCAAAAACTGAAAGCGGCTGTTGCCGCCTCCCAATCGGCTGGGGACAACGCTTGGATGCTAACGTCCGCCGCGCTGGTTTTAATGATGACCGGCCCCGGCTTGGCGCTGTTCTACTGCGGTTTGGTGCGCAAGAAAAACGTTTTGGGCACCATGATGCAAAGCTTCATCATGATGGCGGTGATGACGCTGCTTTGGGCGGCGATTGGCTACAGCCTGGTGTTTGCTCCCGGCACGCCGTTCCTGGGTGGCCTGGACTTCGTCATGCTCAACAACGTCGGCACAGCACCCAACACGGATTACGCCCCGACGATCCCACACCTGACGTTCATGGTCTACCAAATGATGTTCGCCGTGATCTCCCCAGCGCTGATCACCGGCGCCTTCGCCGAGCGGGTGAAGTTCAACTCCTTGTTGGTCTATTCGGTCCTTTGGGCATTTCTCGTCTACTTCCCGGTGGCCCACATGGTGTGGGGTAAGGGCGGTTTCCTCAATGCATTCATGGGCGGGGCTGTTCCGGTTCTCGATTTCGCCGGCGGCACGGTGGTCCACATCACGACGGGTATTTCGGCTCTGGTTTGTGCTCTGATGATCGGCCCTCGCCGCGGCTACCCGCACGACCCCATGAAACCACACAGCCTGGTGCTCAGTTTCATCGGCGCTTGCCTGCTGTGGGTCGGCTGGTTCGGGTTCAACGCCGGCAGCGCCTTGGCGGCGTCTTCACTGGCATCGGTCGCCTTCGTCACCACGCATCTGGGTGCCGCCGCCGGCGCCGTAGCCTGGCTGATTGCCGAACAATGGCACAACGGCCGTCCCAGCGCACTGGGCGCCATTTCCGGGGCCGTGGCAGGCCTGGCGACGGTCACACAAGGAGCGGGCTTTGTCGCGCCGTTCTCGGGTGCGATCTTTGGTCTCGCGGGCGGCTTCATTTGTTTCTACATGGTGGTCGTGATCAAGCAGAAACTGGGCTACGATGACACCCTGGACGCCTTTGGCGTGCATGGGGTCGGGGGAATCATCGGGGCCACGCTTACGGGAATTCTCGCTACCGGTGCCTATAACGACGCCGTCAAACTGGCCGACGGGCGAATGGCGCAGATCGGGGCGCAACTCATCGGGATCGTTGTCGGCGTTGCCTTCGCGGTGGTTGGCAGCTGGATCGCGCTCAAGCTCACAGCCGCTCTCACCGGCGGCCTGCGAATGGAACCGAGAGAAGAGACACAAGGAATGGATCTGGTGATCCATGGCGAAGAAGGGTACAATTTGGATGCCTGAGTTCGCCATGAAGAAAATCGAAGCCATCATCCAACCGTTCAAACTCGAAGCCGTGAAGGAGGCGCTGAAGGCAATCGATATCGACGGTATGACCGTCAGCGAAGTGCGTGGCCACGGCCGGCAAAAGGGGCACGTGGAGATCTATCGCGGCCGCGAATATCAGGTCGACCTGATTCCCAAGGTAAAGCTGGAAATGATTGTCAGCAACGCCCGCGCCGAGGAGGTAATCCAAGCCATCGTAAAGACCGCGCGCACCGGTAAGATTGGCGACGGCAAGATCTTCGTCTACGATATCGGCGAGGCGATCCGGATTCGAAATAATGAGCGAGGCGACGCCGCGCTGTAACGGCTAGCGGTTCATTCCCACAATCGAGTTCGGAATCTGGAACAGCGTCTTACCGGCGGTCACATACAGAGTTTTGTTGTCCGGTCCGCCGAAGGCGGTATTGGTTATCGTATCTTCCGGAATGGGTATAAAGCGGAGTAACTTCCCTTGCGGCGAAATCACATGGACGCCGCATTTTGTATCCAGTGTCTCCTTGGTCCCACGCAGCCGGTGCAACCCCGCGGCCGCATAAATATTGCCTTCCGTGTCAATGGTCATTCCATCGGCGCTGCGTCCCGGATAGAAGTTGTAGTGGACACGCCGGTTGGATAGCGTCCCTTCGGCGGATAAGTCAAACGCACGAATCGCACGGGCCCCGCCATCCACCTTGTTCGCCTCGATCAGGTAAAACGTCTTGTCGTCGGGCGAAATCACCAACCCGTTCGGCCACTCCGTTTCAGGTTCAGTCAACAACCGGATAATCTTCCCATCGAGATCGATCCGATAGACGCCGGGCTTACCTGTAGTCCCGGACGCCTTCGTCGCTGGCGAGGTCGAATCCGGCGCCGGATCGGTAAAATACAACCGGCCTTTCGAATCGATCGTCACGTCGTTCGGAGCGTTGAACAGCTTTCCTTCAAACTGCGTGGCAATCTCTTCCACTTTCCCCGTCTTCAGATCTGTCCTCGTGACCCGAGGTTTGTTCCGCTCCCCGTCGGAGCCTTCGCAGGCGATCAACCGGCCCTGCTGGTCGAACAGCAGGCCATTGGCGCGATTGGAATCCGCACGGAACACTTCATGCTTTTTTGTTTGCGGGTTGAAACGCAAAATCCGGTTATTGGCAACGTCGGTGAAATAGAGCATCCCATCCGGCCCTTGCGCCGGCCCTTCGGTGAAGGCCACCGAGGTCGCAACGGACGCCTCCGGCTCCGGCGCTGCTGCCGCTTGGGGGGCAGCTTTTTCAGCACAGCCGGCGAGGATCAGGATGGGAACAACAAACAGTGCGCGCATGCAGGAGGATCGTATCACTAATCGTCCAACGAGTTATCCGTCCCGAGCTGCTCCCGCTCCAACTCCAGTTGAATTTCCCGTTTCAACGGCGTTAGGTATTGTAGCGTCAGAAAGTTCACCAGGCTCAGCACCACGGCAATATGAAAATAGCCAAACCCGGCGGCGGCGCCCAGAATGCCGACGCACCACACACTTGCCGCCGTCGCCGTACCGCTGACGCTGTGCTTCGCCCGAAGAATCGCGCCCCCGCCCACGAACCCGATCCCGGTCACCAGCCCCTGCAAGATCCGCGACAGCGCATCCGGCGAAGAGTTCGAAAAACTGGCGCCCAACATCGCGAGTCCACAACTGGCGATGGCCACGATCGGAAAGGTCCGCAATCCGGCGCTGCGTGCCTCCCGCTCCCGGTTCCAGCCAATCGGTAGCGCCAAGGCATAAGCGATGCTCATACGGAGCAAATCCTGGCCGGTTTGTTCGATGGTCGGTGGCATGGAACTTTTATACACCCTCGGCGGCTACACGCCGCGCCGGTCGCCCCATATGTCAACGTGAACGCGCGGGCTGTAACGGTAGCCGTATTCCAAACACAACGGCACCAGCCACGCCGCCCGCTCCCGAATCACCTCAGGCGACCGGCCCTCCGGCATCAGCAATACGTTCTCGGCCGGCGCACCCAATACCGACACGACGTGGCCAATCTCGGCCAGATCCTCCGGCGCCGCCACGACGAACTTCAACTGATACGAATAGGCGTCCATCAAACACCGCAAAACGTCCGGCTGCATTCGCGTCCGTTCGTGCGCCGGCCCCCATTTCGCATCGTTCGGAGTGGAGTTCGCCAACTTCGGCGAAATACTCATCAGGTCACACGCAACGGCTGCAAAAACCGTGCCAGCCGTCTCAACCGTAATATGCAAGCCTCGCGCACGCAGGGCCTCCGTCAGCGCCACCACTTCCGGTGCAATCATCGGCTCCCCACCCGTCACAACGACGTGCCGCGCACCAAAGCCGGCCACTTGCGCCACCAGCGAATCAACCGTCCGCGCCTCGCCCTCCGGTGTCCACGAAGTGTATGGCGTATCGCACCACTTACAACGCAAGTTACACCCCGATGTCCGGACAAACACCGAGGGAACTCCAACTAACTTCCCTTCCCCTTGCACCGAATAAAATACTTCGGCGATCTTCACAACCCGTACCGGTCCCACAACCCGTCCCGCACCCCAGCCTCGGCAAACCCTTTGGCCCGCAACAGGCAGGAATCACACTCCCCGCAGGGCCGCCCGTCGACAGCGGGGTCGTAACAGCTATGCGTCAACCCATAGTCCACCCCGCATGAGACGCCCAAACGAATAATTTCCGCCTTCGAAAGTTGCAGCAGCGGCGTGTGGATCTTCAACTTCGTCGTCCCCTCCACGCCAGTCTTCGTAGCCAGATTCGCCATCGACTCAAACGCCGAAACAAACTCCGGCCGGCAATCCGGATACCCCGAATAGTCCACCGCGTTCACGCCCAGAAAAATATCCGACGCGCCTAAGACCTCAGCCCATGCCATCGCGAAGGACAGGAAAATCGTATTCCGCGCCGGGACATAGGTAATCGGAATCCCGGGCTCAATCTCCTCCACAGAATGATGCTTGGGAACGTCGATGCCAGCCGTCAACGCCGACCCGCCGAACATCCGCAAATCAATATGCGCCACACGATGATCAACCGCGCCCAATGCCGCGGCCACATTTCGCGCCGCCTCCAGTTCGAAGATGTGCCGCTGCCCGTAATCGAAGCTCAGCGCATAGCTCGTAAACCCGTCCCGGCGGGCCACACCCAGGCAAGTCGCCGAATCCAGTCCCCCGCTCAACAAACAAATCGCCTTACGCATTTTCGTCAATCATCCGTGCCAAGAAATAGCCAATCACCGGAAACGCCGATACACACGCCATCGCCGTTCCTAACCCAACCCGGTCCGCGGTCCAGCCAACCAGTGGGATAAACACCAGGCCCGCGCTGCCCCAGGCAAACCCCATCATCAACGCCGACACCGTGCCTGCCTGCGTCGGCACTAACCGCTGCCCCATCACCAGATTCACCGGAATCGTAAATAGAAGCAACAGCCCGGCCAGCGCCAGGGCCACCAGTGCCAGCCACCCCTCCGTCAGGAAAAACATGGCCAAAAACGGCAGGCATCCGGCCATCGAAATCAGAATCACACGTTTGCCGCCATACCGGTCCGCCAGGTTCCCGCCCAGAAAGCCGCCCAGTCCGCCGAACGCCAGATACAGCGTCAAGCCTAACGCCGCCGATTGGACCGAGAACCCTCGTTCCCGATTCAAATAGAGCGGCAGAAACTGCGAAAACACCATCTGCACGATGCTGCGAATAAAGACTAGAGAAAACAGGATTGCCAGCGGCCGCCACTTCGCCCGCAACGCGGCCGCATCGAAGTGGTTCGAGGTCTCCCGCGAGACAGGAGCCAACCGGAACTGAAAGGCCAGATAGACAGAAACCAACACGCCGGGAACAGCGCCCAACCACGTCATTTCCAATCCATAACGTTCCGACAGAAACGTGAAAAACGCGGGACCAAATGCCATACCGAACGTCCCGGAGCTGATAAACACCGCCATCCACCGCGACTTGTTCCCACGAATGCGCGCCGTTGCGTTAGCCGACGCCTGCGGATGAAACGACGCAATCCCCATGCCGCCCAGCATCACCATCGCGATCAGCATCGGATACCCGGTCGCCAATCCCAATGACGAAATGAAAATCCCAGCCATCGCCGGAGCCAAAACGGTGAACAGCCGCGAACCCGATTTGTCCGACAAGATCCCATATACCGGCTGCAACAAAGAGCTGGAGAAAATCAACATCCCCGCCAGCAACCCGGCCTGCGCTAAACTCAAGCCAAACCGCTGCACCAGCATCGGTTGAAACGAACTCAAACCGCTGGAATACAGGTCGATGAAGAAGTGCGCAAACGACAGTAGCGCAAGTGCCTGGTAGCCAACCCGATTCGATCCGCTGTCCGAAAAGGAAAGCGAACGATCAGACGCCAAACTGGCAGTTTTTGAGCTCATTACGAAGGGGAACGGCGAATGCGGGTACGAATTTCAAGTATAGCGAAACCCTTTTCAGGGTCCGGGGTTTGTAAGGGAATGCGAACAACGGTATTGGTGTGTCTGCTTGCGGCCGGAGCCGCGCTCTGCCAGCCCCCGGTGAATCCGGTTGTGAATCCACGCGGCGTCATCAATGCCTACACGCAACAGCCAGCTCCCTCGCCAGTGCCCCCCGGTGGCATCATCTGGATCAACGGCATTAACCTTGGCCCGGCCGCCGGCTGGAAAGCGTCGGGCGCGCCGCTCCCGACGCAGGCGCTCGACCCGGCCATTGAAGTGCGCATCGGCAATCGCCCCATCCCGCTCTACTCCATCACTCCGTCCCGCATCGTTGCGCAAGTGCCGGTGGATACCCCGCAGGGGCTCACCCAGATCGTCGTCCGGCGGGGCGAACTGCAGAGCGCGCCCGCCCGCTTTACCGTCATTCAGCCCAGCCCGGCCATCTCCACCGCCAACGGCAGCGGCTTCGGAGCGGCCGGCACCGTCGCCGGCAATACCGTCACTTTGCGAGCCACCGGGCTGGGCCAAACAGATCCGCCCACCCTTCCCGGTGAGTTGCCGTCTGCCGACACGACGGCCTCGCCCCGCGTTCCGCTCCGGGCCTTGATCGGTGGCATGCCCGCCGCCGTCTCCGCCCGGCTTTCCAGTGAAGTTGTTGGCGATTTTGAAGTGTCGATTGAGTTGCCGGCCACCGCGGCGCCCGGAGAGGTTATCCGTTTATTTGCCGGAGGCAATACGGGAAACGCAGTGACGATGAACGCACCCCCAGCTCCGGAAGTCAGCTTCGTCCCCTTGCCGGCCAATTCGAACAACCTCCTCGCCATGGTCGCCAGTGACCTCCGGCCCGGCTATCTCGTCCTGAACGGCCCCCGCGGCAATGACGGCTGCTGGCCGACCGTCCTCGTCGATTTCAGCGCAAACGGTTCGTCGCGCTTGCCTGGTTGCCAAACCGCGGCGGTCGCGCAACTCCAAACGCCCTTCACCGCCAGCAACGAAGGAAATGCGCTCGCTACTTTGCAAGGCCCCGCGGACGGAGACGCGAATACAGGAATCAGCACAAAGGTTACGGTTCTCCAACCCGGCGCGGACCCGCGAGAAGTAGAACTGCCCGGCAAGGCATCCACACTCATTGCCACCGCTGACGGCAACTTTGCCGCTTTGCTCCCCGGTACGCCGCCACGGCTGGCACAAATCGATCCGGAAAGTGGAGAGGTTAGCGAACCCGCCGCCGGCGGCTTTCCGGGTGGAGGCGGTGGCGGCGGCGGCGCAGGCGGCGGAGCGATCAATTTCAACAACCTCCAGATCGACCTCGGCGATGGAGTGAAAGAACTCGTCAGTCAACCGGTTGGACTCGGTCAGAATCAACAGGCCGTCATTGCCGTCGATTCCTTGGACACCCCAACGAAGGCCAAGTTCGCCATCCTCAATGCGCAAGGGCAGGCCCAGGGTATCGTCAACTTTCCCGACGGCTGGCTCCCCATGCTCGCACCCACCGAACAGGCACCCAATCAAGGCGGCGGCAACCAGGGAGGAGGAGGCGGAGGAAATCCCGGAGGCGGATTTCCTGGTGGTCTGCCAGGCGGACTCCCCGGCGGGCTGCCAGGAGGGCTCCCAGGGGGACTGCCAGGAGGACTTCCCGGCGGGATACCCGGCGGAGGTGGAAACCCCGGCGGCAATATCGTAAACCGGTTCCGCGCAACCGTGCAGTATGACGCCGTTGGCCGCCAGTTTTACGTCCTTGCGCGAGCGACCAATAAGTCGCGCGACGCATTCCTCCGCTTCCCGATTCAAGCGGGTCAGGCGGCGGAGACACTTCCCTTCTCCGAAGGCAAATTCGCGGCCTCCTGTACCGCTCAGACACGCACGTTTACGCTCGAACTCGCACGCCGCGTCGCCATCCCCACCTCGCCCACCCCGGACACGCTGATCCGCACCACCTGCGGCGCCTCCGGGTTTGCCACGCTCGACCTGAACTCCCGCCAAATCGCCGAAACCGGACTGCCCGGACAAGGTCAATTCAACATAACCGGGAACGCCGCCAACGACGTCAACGACTACGTCTATGGCACAAACACCGATCCTGCCCAGCAGGGACGTTCCGACACGCTCTACGTCTTCGACGGCGTCACCAGTTCCGCTTTCCGGCTCGACCTTCCGCCGGAGATCGCCTCTTTCGCCAACGTGAGTACTTTCGCACCCATGGGCATCCTGTACGCCCAGGCGACAGCCCGCACCGTCGGCGACGCCGGTATCGTAATCTTTGACCTGGAAAACGCCAGCGCCCGGCTCCTGCCCACTCCCGCGAATTTCAGTTCGGTGCAGCCGATGACCATCTTCCCGGCAACCCGGAAGTTAATCGCCCGTGGCACACGGACCGATCCTGCCGGCACCCAGATCCTTATTTACGACCTCGTCTCCGGCGACCTGCAGATCATCCCTAATCCTGAAAACGTCGCCTACGTGGGACAAGCTCCCAACGCGCCAGCCCAACCCGGCCAACCCGCCCAGCAGCAACCCGTTCTGCAGAACATAAATCCAAAGTCGAACGCCGTTACGATGGTCGGCTTTGACATCCAACGCCGCCCGGTCGGCGTGATGTTAGTCAAAGTCCATTAACGTTACCTGAATCACAGAAACGAATTACTCTAGTACTCCACTATCTGCTCAGAGGGGACGTTAGGTCCCTCAGCAAATAGACAAGGAGTTTCCATGAGTGATTTTGTGGTTCGTATCGACACGGCAAAATTGAATGCCAAACAGACGGCGGCAATCGCCGCCGCTATTCAGGGAGCGGTCCTCTCCCAACTCGGCGATCTCGATCTCGCGCACGCCGGCGGGGATGGCTCGAAAGCTCTCACCGGCCCGACGGGCCTGGGCTCGGTGATCTTCCATCCGGAGTGGCGCGGTCTTTGGATCCGCAATCTCAAGGATCTGCAAGCGCCGGCGCAAACCATTCTCACCGTCCAGGCGCGGTAAGCCGGGATACGCCCATGAGCATCCTCTGTCCCAGCTCGCCCTGCAAGGAAGGGGCGGTTTTATTGGGGATTGTTCTCGCCGACGGCAGTGTGGCCTTTGCCACGGACCGCATTGTCGTCGACAAGGGCTTCGTCCAAAACGCCACCCGCGAGGGCAACAATCCGCCGGAGACCCGCTTCCGCTTCAGCTCGCCCTGCGCCCAAGGCGCCTGCCGTCAATGGAACGGCTCGCGGTGCGGTGTTATCGATTCCGTCATGACCGACATCCAGAACGCCGGCTACCGCCCGGACGACGCAATACTGCCAGCCTGCTCCATCCGCCAGGACTGCCGCTGGTTCCAGCAAACCGGCGCCGCGGCCTGCGCGGTCTGCGACATCGTCGTTACAGAAACCAGAGCCTAAGTTACTTCAACAGCGGATTCTCCGGCCACGAATGACGCGGATAACGCCGCCCAAGTTCCTTCCTTACCTGCGGATACAACCGCTCCCAGAATCCCGCCAAGTCCTGCGTCATTTGCACCGGCCGGTAGTTCGGCGCCAGTAAGTGAACAACCACATTTACCCGGCCGCCGGCCACGCGCGGCGTCTCCCGCATGCCGAAGAAATCCTGTAATCGCGAAGCCACCGCCGGCGGCTGGCCATCCACATACTGCACTTTCGCGGTCCGGCCATTCGGCAACTGAATTCTTTCAGGCGCCATTTGATTCAGCAAGTCTCGCTGCCCCGGCGGCAAGTCATTCAGCAACACCCGCTCCAGCCCGCCGTCACCGAGCAGGCCGCGCAATTCCGCAAATGACTTGCTGCCATAACAGGCCGATTCCAACGCCTTCCGCTCCGCCGCCTCATCGGGCACCGGCGGCGCACCATGCGCCGCCGCGAAACGCCAGCGCGCAAACAACCCCGTCACCGCTTCTTCCCCGGCAAACAACGCCAATCCAGCCTCCACCGCTTTCTCGGCCAACAACCGCGCAGCCAGTTCCATATCCACCGCGCCGCTCCGGGACTCTTCAATCACAAAGCCATCAAACGTCAACGCGCTGACACTTTCCACGCGCTCGGCGGACCGGTTCCACTCCACGCCATCCCGCGAATCCAACCGGTCCGGAAACAGATCCAGCAGCCAGTTCGGGTCGACCTTACTCGCCAGCCGGATCAGCGGTTGTCCCCGGTCTTTCCGGTATTCAATATCCAGGGCGACCAACAACGAACAGTCCCGCACCCCGGAGGAATCGGCCAACTGCGCCGCGCCGCCCCCAGCCAACAGAATCTCTCCGTTCGACTTCTTTCGGCCCAACCGGTCCGAGAACGCCGCCACCACCGCCATCAGCAGCGCCGATTCATCGGTGCTCCGCCGAGAGTTCAGCCGTGCCGCCCGGCGGATCTGTTCCACCATGCGCGAGGTATGCGGCTGCCAGCGCTGCTCCATCAGGAAAAACAGGTCGGACTCCACATGATGCCGCGCCGATCCCTCCAGCCGCTCTCCCGCGCTTAACACCGCCGCCGCCCTGGCGCCATCCTCTCCCGCCCCACGCGCGTCGGCCTCCAACACAAGGCGTGCCAGCCGCGGATGTAGCGGCAACTGCGTCATCCACCGCCCCATAGCGGTCAAACGTCCGGCCTCCACCGCGCCCAGCCTTCCCAACAAGGACTCCGCGGCGCTGAGCGACGCCACCGGCGGCGGCGTCAACCACGGCAAAGAGGTTGCATCCGCAATGCCGCAGCCATGCAACTCCAACAGTAACTGCGTCAACTCCCGCCGCTCAATCTCCGGCGGGTCCTGTCCAGGCCGCCGGACAAACTCTTCTTGCGTATAGAGTCGGATCACCCGGCCAGGCGCCGTCCGGCCCGCCCGGCCCGCCCGCTGGGTGGCGGAAGCCTGGCTTACCCGCGCTACCTGGAGGGTCGGTATTCCTGTCCAGGGGGAATCCACCGCCACCCGCGCCAGTCCGCTATCCACCACCGCCGTCACGCCCTCAATCGTCACCGAGCTTTCCGCGACGTTGGTCGAAAGAATCACTTTCCGGAGCGAGGCCGGGGCCAGCGCCCGGTCCTGTTCCTCCTGCGAAAGGTCCCCGTGCAACTGCGTCACGATCAGGTTGTGCGCGTCCGCCACACGTTCCAGCGCCCGCCCCGCCCGGCGCATCTCGAACGCCCCGGGCAAAAACACCAGGACGTCCCCAGTCAGCCCTTGCCGCGTGAGGCGCTCAACGCCAAGCGCCACCCGCTCCTCCAGCGCGGCGCCGGTCTCCGGGGTCCATTCCACCGCGATCGGGTGCAACTTGCCTTCACTGCGCAAGATGGGCGCGTTCCCCAGGTGAGCGGCGATCGGCGCAGCGTCGAGAGTCGCCGACATGACGACCAGTTTCAAGTCCGGCCGCCGGGTTCGTTGCAACTGCAACAGCAGGGCTAGCGCCAGGTCACCATCCAAGTGCCGTTCATGGAACTCGTCCAGCACCACCGCACCAACTCTTTGCAACTGCGGATCGGAGAGTAATCGACGCGTCAGCACCCCTTCCGTCAAAAACCGCAGGCGCGTCTTGGGACCGGACACCTCGTCGAAACGAACCTGGTACCCGACGGTCTCCCCCAACCGCTCCCCCATCTCCTCGGCCACGCGGCGCGCAGCCAGCCGCGCCGCCAGCCTCCGCGGCTCCAGGACCCAGACTTCGCCCGGCGTTTCCGACAGCAACGCGGGAGGGACACGGGTCGTTTTTCCGGCTCCCGGAGGAGCCTCCAATACCAGGCAGGGGCATGTACGAAGCGACGCGCGAAGTTCGCCCAACAGCGCGTCAACGGGAAGAGCAAGCACTTCTACTAAGGTAAACTAGGTGGATGTGGTCTTCATTCGCTCCGTTAGCGCCGCCCAAGCGCCTGCTGTTCGGCCCTGGCCCCTCCCTCGTCGCCCCCCGGGTCTATGAGGCAATGGGCAAATCCATCGTCGGACACCTCGATCCCTTCTTCTTCCAGGTCAACGAAGAAATTCGTGCCGGCCTCCAGGCCGCCTACGGCACCACCAACGCATTCACCATGGCCATTTCCGGCACCGGCAGCGCCGGCATGGAAGCGGCAATTTCGAACTTTGTTGAGCCCGGCTCCAAATTTGTCGTCTTCGCAGGTGGCTTCTTTGCTGACCGCATGATCGAAATGGGCCGCCGCCAGGGAGCAATCGTTGTTCCGTTCAGCACCCCGTGGGGTCAGGGCATCGATGAAGCCGCCGCCGTCGAGTTCATCCGCACGGAAAAGCCGCAAGCCGTTGCCTTCGTCCACGGCGAAACCTCCACCGGTGTGTGGACGTCCGGCGAAGCCATCTGCGCCGCCGCCCACGAAGTGGGCGCGCTGACCATTGCCGACTGCGTTACCTCGCTCGGCACCATGCCGATCAACCTCGACGCGACTGGCATCGACGTTGCCTACAGCTGCACGCAGAAAGGGCTCTCCTGCCCTCCTGGCCTGTCGCCCATCTCGTGTTCGCCTCTCGCCATGGAGCGCCTGAAAGCGCGCACGACCGTCAACCACTCCTGGTATCTCGATCTGAAACTCCTGGCCGAATACTATGAGGGCTCCCACCGCTACCACCACACCGCCCCCATCACCATGTTCTACGCGCTCCGCGAAGGGCTGAACCTGGTGCTCGAAGAGGGTGTGGAAGCTCGCTATGCCCGCCACAAGGCCAACCACGAGAAACTCGTGGCGGGTCTGGAAGGCCTCGGCATGGAAATGCTGGTCAAACCGGGTTCCCGGATGTGGGCCCTCCACACGCCGAAGGTGCCCGCCGGAGTCAACGACCTCGACGTGCGCAAGAAGCTCATGGATCGCCATGGTATTGAGATTCAAGGCGGTTTCGGCCCGCTTGCTGGTCAAGTGTTCCGCATCGGCCTGATGGGCGAGGGCTCCACGTCGGACAACGTCGACCTCCTCCTCGGCGCTCTCCGCGAAGCCTTGGTATAAAAACCACTGTCACTAAGGGCGGGCCCTAAAGCCCGCCCTTTTTTGTGCCGATCTATCAGATCATGGCACTTGAATCGGTAGACCTGCTTTCTCTGTTGAAACGCGCGCGGTCGACGACCCATGCCCGCGCCGTTGCCGAGTCCGCCGCCGCCGAGGCTGTCGTCGCCACCGCCTCTCTTGCCGCGACCGCTACCGCTGTCGCCGTTGAACAAAAGGCCCCTTCCACGCTAGTGGAACCGGCAAAACCCTCGACGCCGGCAATCGTCGGAGTGCAAGAGGAAGCGGAACTAGCCGATCTGCGGGCCGAACTCCTTGCCGATGAAGTACTTATCCAAAGAATGCTCGGCCTCCTTTATCGCTGCAAGAAGAAGAACCCGAACGGCGGATTCATCTCCATTCTGGACATGGAAAAACAGTTGGGAGTCGAACGCGAAGGCGCCTCGTTCGTGATGTCGTACATGAAAACCACGAAAGTAATCGAAATGGACGACAAAAGCCGTATGGCAATCACCGTTCCCGGTATCGATTACCTGCGCAGCGTACTCGGACTCCAGGCCGCCTCGTCTTCCACGACGGAATCTGAGCCGGAATAGGCCGCCGAAAGCACGTTTTTTGAAGAAATTCGCGCCCGAAAAAAGTCAGTCACAAGTTTTTGAAATTTATATTTCTTTTGTTTTCTAAGACTTGAAATTTTTCACCCCCAAAGTGCTTGGTGCGCCGTTGCTAGAGTGGGGTTGTCGAGGTTAGCCGCGCACGGCGGCCGCCCGGCAGGAGGCGACGCGGATGTCTGAAATTGCGGACAAAGTGGGGAAAAAGGCAGCAAAACCGCCCGCGAAGAAGCGGGCGGCCAGCGGCGTGCGGCTCAGTCCGGCGCGGCTGAAGAAGATGATCACGAAATTGATGAATTCGCTGGAAAGTGACACACAATCCGGCAAGGCTTCTGTCAGTGAATTGTTGAAACTGTTGCAGGTTTACAAAGAATTGACGGCGGATCAGGTCAAGGAGGTCGAAGTACGATGGGTCGATCGGCTCCACCCAGACGACGAACAAGGGAAATAGAGTACGACGCGCTTCCCTCGCAAGCGAAGTTCCACCGGCTGGCAAGCCGGTTTAAGGGGTTCTCCGGACCGGTCGGGTCCGGTATGCTTTCTACTTCGACTTTCTGGAGGTGGCGATTCCTGCCGACACGGTGAGCGATCAGACGATCGAAGAAACCGTGACGCTGGCGACGGATTGGGATACCGATCACTCGATCGCGATCCCGGCGGAGCGCACGGCGTGGATGATTCATTCGCTGGGTTTCCATGGACGAGTGAACCACTACGTTGGCGCGCTGTGGTTCTACGAGCTGTATCGGAAAGGCCATCAGTACGCTTCGGCTACGGTGGACTTCGTGGGTACGCCGACGGTGAACGAATACACCGACATTACGATCGGCCGCGTGGGAGAACCGGAGTCGCTGTTGATGGTTCGCCATTTGAATTTGTACGGTGATACAGCGGAGACAATTGCCAAAGCGTTCGAACTGGAGTTCAACCGGGGCTACACGGCGATACGGGCGGAAGCGTCGGCAACGCAGTTAACCATTTACGCTCGGGCTATGGGAGAGGCGGGGGAGGCTGTCAGCTTGGACGTTTCGCCCGCGTCGGGTGGATTTTCGCTGACGAAATCGGCGGCGAATCTGACCGGTGGCCTGGATGGGAATTGGTATACCGATACGATGGCGGATCCGCGGATCAACCGGGCGTGCCGGGATTGGTCCCGCGGTTTCTACGATGCCTGCAAAGGGTACGGGCTGGACATGACGGCCGCGTTTTCACTGGAATTGCAACATGGCGATCCTTCGGCGGAAGCCGGGATCGGCCAGCGCTATTCCAACGGTGAGGCGTGCTTGTTGAATACGCCGGCGTTGCAGACGAATTTTTCGCCTGTCAGCCGAGCCTATTGGGAGAAGGTCCACTTGGAAATGGCTGACATTCTGGCCGCGGCGGGGTATGTGCCGTATCTTCAGTTTGGTGAAGTGCAGTGGTGGTACTTCCCGAACATGGGGCCGTTCGATCCGCCGATCAGCATGCCCTACTACGACCAGTACACGAAGGACCAGTTCGAGGCGGCGCATGGATTCCCGCTGCGGTTTATCGGGAATCAGAATGTGAATCCGGCGGACTTTCCGGAGGAGGCGGCGTTTCTGCCGTCGCTGATTGGAACTTTCACAGATGAGATTCGGGCATATGTACTTGCCGCGCATCCGAACTGTCGATTCGAGGTGCTGTACCCGACAGACGTGAACGACAATGCCTGGGGGCACCTGGTGAACTATCCGAACGCGGCGTGGACTCCAGAGAAGCTCACTACCTTAAAGACCGAAAGTTTCGGGTTCACGTTCTCGCGAGACCTGAACAAGTCGAAGTATTCGATTGGGTACGGCGAAGGTAAGGGCTTTGACAGAAATCAGCGTTGTTTCCTGGTTGGACCGGGCGATTCGTCGACGACCTGGGAGAAGGAGGCGAGGATTGCGAAGAAGCAGAATTTGGAGTCGATCGTGCTGTTCGCGCTTGATCAATTCTGCCTGATTGGCTATCCCGTACCGTTCTGGAAGGGCCTTCGAAAGGGTAGACGGCTCTAATCGAGCCATTAACCGATTTAATGGCGGCGAAGAGTTGCATTTAGTTCGCTTTTGACTTAACCTCAAAAGGTGAGCTGTGAACGCACCCAAAATCTCTCGCTGGCCAACGGTCGCGGAGGCGTGCGCCGGCTCGTAGTCACCGGCATTATTCCCATCGTAGTAGTAGCCATTATCGGGGTCACCGTAACGGACCCCGCCTGAGTGGCACCTAACGATTCGAAATCGAGGCCACCGGCGGGGATCCAACCCAGCCGGTGGCCTTTTTTAGTGTTTGGGAAGCGTGAACGGTAGGCGAAACAGGGAGTGAAAACATGTCTCAACTGATGAGTGGCGCAAAAATCCTGCTCGAATGTCTGGCCCGCGAGGGCGTGGATACAATCTTCGGCTATCCCGGTGGCGTAACCCTGCCGCTGTACGACGCGATGTACGATAACCCGATCCGGCACATCCTGGTTCGGCACGAACAGAATGCGGCGTTTGCGGCGCAAGGGTATTCGCGGTCGACGGGGAAAGTCGGCGTCTGCTGTGCGACGTCCGGCCCCGGCGCGACCAACCTGGTAACGGGACTCGTGGACGCGATGATGGATTCGATCCCTGTGGTCGCGCTGACCGGCCAGGTGACGGCGAAGTTGATCGGCAGCGATGCATTCCAGGAAGCTGATACGTTCGGCATCACGCGCTCGGCTACGAAACACAATTACCTGGTTAAGAACGTCAACGAATTGCCGCAGGTAATTCACGAAGCGTTCTACATCGCCGCCAGCGGCCGCCCAGGCCCGGTGTTGGTGGACATTACTAAGGACGTGTTCCAGGGCAACGCCCACTACACGCCGGTGACCTCGATCCATCTTCCTGGTTATAAGGTTTATACGGAAGGCCATACGGGCCAGATCCGCCGCGCCGCACAGATGATGCTGGAAGCCGAACGGCCGATGATTTACGCCGGTGGCGGTATCGTTCTGTCGAACGCCAGCGCGGAATTGCGCGAGCTGGTGGAGTTGGTCGACGCGCCGACGGTTTGCACGTTGATGGGCCTGGGCACGCTCGGCTCCGAACATCCTAACTTCATCAGCATGCCCGGCATGCACGGCAGCTATGCCGCCAACATGGGCATGTACGGTACCGATTTGATCATCGCCTTGGGCGTCCGATTCGACGACCGTGTAACGGGCCGGTTGAACGCCTTCGCCCCGCATGCTCGCATCATTCACGTCGACATCGATCCGGCCGAGATCAGCAAGATTCGCAACGCCGATCTGCCGATCGTGGGCGACCTGAAGCGCGTGCTGCCGAAGATCAACGCGGTGTTGAAAGAACTGCTCCCTGAAGTGGGCGAACGCCCGGGCCTGAAGGCTTGGTGGAAGCAGGTCCGCGAGTGGAAGGCCGAGCATCCGCTTCGCTACGATACGGCCGACGATGTGATCAAGCCGCAGCATTTGATGCGCGAAATCGACCGTTTGACCAAGGGCGAGGCGATCGTTTGCAGTGACGTGGGCCAGCACCAGATGTGGGCGGCACAGTTGATTCGCTTCAACGAACCGCGGCTTTGGATTAACTCCGGTGGTCTAGGTTCGATGGGTTTTGGGTTGCCGAGCGCGCTGGGCGCCCAGGTGGCCAATCCGAATCAGCTCGTCATCGCCATCTGCGGTGACGGCGGCTTCCAGATGTCGATCCCCGAACTGGCGACGCTTTTCAACTTTGGCCTGCCGGTGAAGGTAATCGTCATGAACAACGGGTACCTGGGGATGGTACGCCAGTGGCAGGAGCTGTTCTATGCCAATCGCTTGTCCCAGGTTACGCTCGACGGTTTCCCTGACCCGGTGCAGTTGGCCGGCGCTTACGGCTTCAAGGGCCGCACGGTGGAACGGCCGTCGGAGTTGGCGGAGGCGCTGGCGACGGCGTTCGCAGATCCAGGCCCCTATCTTTTGAATGTGAAAGTTGCCCCGACCGAGAACGTGTTCCCGATGGTTCCCGCCGGCGGAGCGATTAATGAAATGGTGCTCACGCCGCCGCAACCGGCTGAGCTGCGGAAGTAGAAACGAGGATTGACCATGTTGCAGATCATCAGCATTTTATTGGAGAACAAGACCGGTGCGCTTATGCGCGTCACCGGTCTGCTCACCGCGCGCGGCTATAACATCGACAGCCTGACGGTGGCGCGGACGCTGGACCCCGAGCTCTCGCGGATGACAATCGGTGTGGCTATCGAGCCGCACCAGCGCCGCCAGTTGATTAAGCATATGAACAAGCTGATCAACGTGCTCCAGGCAACGGATTTGACCGACTCGCCGGCAGTGACTCGCGAGTTAGTGTTGATGCGCGTGCGCGCCCCGCAGGAATCGCGCACTGCGATTTTGAAAGAAGCCGAGATTTTCGGCGCTCGTGTGGTGGATTCGACGCTGGAGGGCTTCGCATTGGAAGCCACTGGTGACATTGAAAAGCTCGACGAGTTCATCGATATCATGCGCAGTTATGGCGAGATTGAAGTTACTCGCGGCGGCGCCGTGGCAGTTTCACTGGAGTCCAAGAAACTCCGCCTTTCTCCCCCCGTGCCCCGCGGCGCTGAGGAAGGAAAGTCGGAAGAGAAAAACGGAGTTATTTAATGCTGAATCGTTACTACGAAAAAGACGGTAACCCGAGCCTGCTGAAGGACCGGACGTTTGCCATCATCGGTTATGGCAGCCAGGGCCATGCGCATGCGCTGAACCTGCGCGATTCGGGCGCGGACGTGATTGTCGGTCTCTATCCGGGATCGAAGAGCTGGGCCAAAGCGGAAGCCGCCGGTCTCCGCGTGATGACCACCGCGGAAGCGACGAAAGCCGCCGACACCATCATGGTGCTCGTCAGCGACCACATCCAGCCGGATCTGTACGAGACCGAGATCGCCCCGAACCTTACCGCCGGCAAGACGTTGATGTTCGCACACGGCTTCTCCATCCACTTCGGCTACGTGAAGCCGCCGGCCGATGTCGACGTCAGCCTGATCGCGCCCAAGTCGCCTGGTCATCGCGTTCGCGAACTGTTCGTCGAAAACGTTGGCGTTCCTGGCCTCGTTGCGGTGCAGCAGAATCCCTCGGGCAAGGCGCTTGAAAATGCTTTGGCGTACGCGCTGGGCATTGGCTGCCTGCGCGCTGGCGTGATTGAAACCACGTTCAAGGAAGAAGCCGAAACCGATCTCTTCGGGGAACAGACCGTTCTTTGCGGCGGCACCAGCGAACTGATCAAGGCTGGCTTTGAAACGCTGGTGGAAGCCGGTTATGCGCCGGAAATGGCGTATTTCGAGTGCCTGCACGAGTTAAAACTGATCGTCGACCTCATCTATGAGGGCGGCCTGAAGTACATGCGCTACTCGGTTTCCGACACAGCCGAGTACGGCGACTACGTGACCGGGCCGCGCCTGGTCAACGCCGAAACCAAAGCCGAAATGAAGCGCGTTCTTGCTGAAATTCAGGACGGTACTTTCGCCCGCAACTGGATGAACGAGAACCGGACGGGACGTCATAAGTTCCTGGCCATGCGCGAAGCCAACCAGACGCACCAGATCGAGACGGTGGGTCAAGAACTCCGGGCCATGATGCCCTTCCTCAAAAAGAAGAAGGAAGCCGGCGTACCGGAAGCCTAAAAAGCACCGGGCCAGCTTCCCTCACACAGGAGCCACATTTCCATGCGCATCTTTACCTTCGACACGACTCTCCGCGATGGCACGCAAGGCGAAGCCGTCTCTTTCTCTGTCGAGGACAAGCTGATTATCAGTCAGAAACTGGATGACCTGGGAATTGACTACATTGAGGGCGGCTGGCCCGGATCCAATCCGAAAGACAAAGAGTTTTTTGCGCGAGCCAAGGACGAGCTGCGGCTGAAACATGCCAAGCTTGTGGCTTTTGGCTCGACGCACTTCGCTCGGAACAGCGTAGATACGGACCCAAACGTGCGGGAGTTGCTGGGAGCGGAAACGCCCGTTATCAGCATCTTCGGTAAGACCTGGGATTTCCATGTAACCCGTGCGTTGGGCATTACGCTTGAAGAGAATCTGAAGATCATCGCCAACACCGTCAGCTACTTGAAGCAGCACGGGCGCGAAGTTGTCTACGACGCCGAGCACTTCTTTGACGGGTATGCGGCGAACCCCGAGTACGCGCTCCAAACGCTCCAAGCCGCGCATGACGCGGGCGCCGATGTGCTGTGCCTCTGCGACACCAATGGCGGAACGATTACCTCGAAGGTGCGGGAAGCGGTAGCTGTCGTGCGGGAGCGGTTTAGTGGCGTGATCGGCATCCATCCCCACAACGATTCCGACGTAGCGGTAGCGAACGCACTGGCGGCCATTGAAGCCGGCGCGACCCACGTGCAAGGGTGCATGAATGGCTACGGAGAACGCTGCGGAAACGCCAATTTGGCGTCGGTTATCGCTAATTTAGAGCTGAAACTAGGCTACGAAACGATTGGACGGGAGAAGCTTTCCGGCCTGACTGGAGTGGCTCGCTTCATTGCCGAACTTGCCAATCTCCAGATTCCGAACGGCCAGCCGTACGTCGGCCAAAGCGCATTCGCGCACAAGGGAGGCGTGCACGTGAGCGCGGTGTTGAAGGATTCGGCCACCTACGAACACGTACGGCCGGAGACGGTGGGCAATCGCCAACGTGTGTTGGTGAGCGATCTGTCGGGCCGCAGCAACATCTTCTACAAGCTGAAGGAACATGGGCTCGAAGAGAAGCTGAATGAGGATTCGCGCAAGTACCTGCTGGAAAAGATCAAGCAGATGGAGTTTGAGGGCTACGAACTGGAAGCGGCTGAAGGCACCTTTGAACTCATGGTCCGGGAAGCGCTCAATCCGGGCAAAAACTTCTTCCAGGTTGTCAGCTTTGATGTGACGACGAAGATGGGCCGCAGCGGTGGCTCGTTGACGATGGCTACGCTGTCCCTCCAGGCAGCCGATGGCCTGCATACGGAAACCGCGGTGGGCAACGGCCCGGTGAACGCGCTGGACTTGTGCCTGCGCGAATGCCTGGTGGGCAACTACCCGGCTATCAAAAACGTCAAGCTCACCGACTACAAAGTGCGCGTGATCGACTCGAAGAAAGGCACGGCGGCAAAAGTTCGCGTGCTGATCGAATGGAGCGACCAGAAGCGTTCCTGGGCGACGGTTGGTGTCTCCGATAACGTCATCGAAGCCAGCTGGAAGGCGCTTGTTGACGCGATCCGGCTGGAGTTGATGCGCCTTTCCGATAAGGACGACGCGCTGGAAAAAGCAGTGGAAGATTATTGCTGGGGCGTCTAGAGCGACTCGCCATCGGCGCCCAGCAAAATGCGCCGGATGAGCTTGATGGGGATCGCTCCCTGACGAACAAAATCAGAATGAAAACGGGCCAGGCTAAATGCCTGGCCTTTTTGCTGTTTGTAGTCCTCGCGTAGTTTATACACCTGGAGTTTGCCGAGCGTGTAGTAGAGGTACGTCGGGTTGTAGGCACCGCGGCGGGCCTCTTCATAGGCGTTGGCCGGCTCCTGGAACCCCTTCTCGACGAACACCTTCGCCCCCTGCTCTACCGTCATACCTTGGGTGTGCAGTTTGATACCGACGACGTAACGGCAGTCGCGCAGAAGCGCCTCGGAAAGCTGCGCGAGTTGCATCTTAGGATCACCGTTGCCATAACCCTCCTCCAACATCATCTGCTCGGTATAGTGCGCCCAGCCTTCGGCGTTACTGCTGGCCGAGTATAGCTTGCGCGTCATCGTCGGAAATTGATTCGCGAAGATGAATTGGGTGAAGTGGCCGGGGAAGACTTCGTGGATGGTAATGACGTCCATTACAGGTTTGTTGTAGAGACGAAGGTGCTCCTCTTTGTGCTTCGCATCCCATTCCTTTTCAGGCGGCGTGACGTAGTAGAAAGCCTCCGTAGCATTGGACTCATAGGCACCGGGGGAATCCATGGAGGCAAAGCTGCCGGAGCGCGCGTAGGGAGGGGTCTCCTCAACCAGCGGGAAACCGTCCGTGGGGAGATCGATGATCTTCCGGTCCACAAGAAACTTGCGGATGCTCGCCAAGGTACGGCGAGTGGCAGGGATGAGGTCGGCTTCCGTGGGATGGTCGTTGGAGATCGCGGCCATTACTTCGGCGGGACTCTTCGAAGGATCGATGCGACGGGCCGTTTCCACGAAGGCTTTGTAGTCCTTTTCCAGATTTACTTCGCCGATGGCGAGGACGCGATCGAGCGGCGTATCGACCATTTCCTCGAAGCGCAGTTTGCGGGCGAAGCGTTCGGGGCCGATGGCGTAGCGCCCGCTGGAACGGGGCAGGAGATCGGACTTCAACCACTCGGCGGCATTGGTCATGGCGGCAACGGCGCCATCGTTGGCGGCGGTAAACCGCGCAAGGGCAGTGGCGTCCCCGGCGGCGGCGTCCTTCGCCCACGTGGCAACCGTGTCCTTGTAGAAACCGACCGAACCGGAGGCCATCCGTATGGCAAGATCGGTGAACTCCTTGGGCGGATTCGAAACGTTCGCCTTCATCGCGGCAATGACTTTCGGAATTTCGCCCAAGCGACTGATAACAGATTCCAACCGCTTCCGCTTTGGCGCAAAGCTGCGCTTCATCAATGCGTCGATAGCGCCGCCGGGCGAGCCAACGTACATCATCGGATTGGATTTCCAGCTTTGCACTTCGCGCAGTTCCACCATTTCGGCTCGGATGGCGGAGCGGAGTATCTCGGCGTCAATCGTTTCATCGGCGGTCAAGCCATCGAGATATTGCAGCTTGTCGAAGAGCCGCTCCAGCTCGGCGTCACGAGCCTGCAGCGCCGCCAGCGAGTAGTCTTCAAGGCGGCCGTCATAGTCGTGCACGCCGACGCCCGTGGCGATGGAAGGATTGGCGCGCAGCCATTTGCTCCAGTATTCTTCCTCAAACCGGGCGAACCGGCCCGAAGAGCCGCAGGAGGAAAGCAACACGAGAACGGAAAACAGGAGGAAGCAGCAACGCATTTCATCATGATCGCATTTACAATAGAGGGGACGTGGGCGCGTAGCTCAGTTGGATAGAGCATCAGCCTTCTAAGCTGAGGGTCGCAGGTTCGATCCCTGCCGCGCCTACCACATATACTCCTGTGTCTGGCACTTTCCCCACCCCACCCAATCCGGTCGTCCGCGTGCGTGTTGGTATCGCCGACATAGAGCCGCGAGACTATTCCTTCACCCAGACGTTTCGAATCGGCCGCGTGGCGGAGTGCGAATTGTGCATCGAAGACCCCCACGTCAGCCGGCAACATGCGACGGTGGCCTTCGCCAACGGGCAGTGGTGGGTGCAGGACAATAACAGTGCCAACGGCGTATGGGTGGATGGTCAGCGGGTACAAACGGTGGCGATCGGCCAAAAGGTTTCGTTCCGTCTGGGAGTGCAGGGTCCGTGGGTGATGATGGCGGTGGAGACACCCGCGCCCCAACCGCAGATGCAAGTACCGGCGCAGCCGGAGCCGGTCATGGGCGGCGAAACGCGCATGATCGCCAGCTACACCGACAAGTACCTGACGGGCAACACCGATGCTCCGGCCGGCGAGCGGACGATGATGATCCGCAAGGCCTTCACGCAGGTGCAGAAGAAGCAGAAGCGGAAATATGGCTGGGTGGTTGGCGGACTGGTTTTCCTGTTGTTGGGTGTAGGCGGGTTCGCCTGGTACCGGGACCAGCAGGTGCGCAAGCAGACGGCGATGGCGCAGGAGCTGTTCTACTCGATGAAGTCGATGGACGTCGACATTGCGAACGTAGAGCGGTTAGTCGCGGAAAATGGCGGCGCCCAGGGTGCCGAACAGATCCGCAAATTCCGCGAACGGCGAACCGCGATGGAAGGCCAATACGACAAGTTTCTGTCCGGCCTGAAGATTTACGACCAGAAGCTATCGGAAGAGGATCGGCTCATCCTCCGCATGGCTCGTGTGTTCGGCGAATGTGAACTGGCGGCGCCGCCTGAGTTCATTACCGAAGTGAAGAGCTACATCGCGAAATGGCAGTCATCTTCCCGCTACAAAACCGCGGTTGACCGGGCGATCGCCAACGGCTACAACGTCCGCATCGCCAAGGAGTTCCTGGACCGTGGCCTGCCGCCGCAGTTCTTCTATCTGGCGATGCAGGAGAGCAACTTCGAACCGTTAATCAGCGGCCCGATGACCTACATGGGCCACGCCAAAGGCATGTGGCAATTCATCCCCGAAACCGGTCAGAAATACGGACTGAAGACAGGCCCGCTGTTCGAATTCCCCAGGCCCGATCCCGGCGACGACCGGCACAATTGGGAGAAGGCAACCGTTGCCGCGTCGAAGTACATCAAAGACATCTACTCAACCGATGCCCAGGCGTCCGGACTGTTGGTGATGGCCTCCTACAACTGGGGCGAACACCGCATCATCAAGCTCTTGCAAACCATGCCCGCCAACCCGAAGGAACGCAACTTCTGGCAGGTCCTGGCGAAGTACAAAGACAAGTGGCCGCAGGAAACCTACGACTACGTCTACTACATCTTCTCGGCTGCCGTGATCGGCGAAAACCCCCGCCTGTTCGGGTTCCCTTTCGACAATCCGCTGGCACACCTGGAAAAGCGCTAGCGCAGTTCGGAGACCGGACCGTCGACATCTCGCAAACGCAGCAGAACGCCTTTACGAGCTTCGATGTCGGCTTCCGGCAGGTTAAAACTCGCCGCGGCCATTCGGTCAACGGACTGTTTTTTGCCGATCTTCTCGCCCGTCCCGATCGACACGGCTAGCTTATCGCCCAGCGCCGGCAACGCCGGAAACAGGCTCTTCGCATCCACTTCCGGCACAAACTGGCCGATCTCTTTCCGGCCATCGGCCAGCGTGACTTCCACTTCAATCGTCTTCACAACGAAGGGATAGTCCGCCGGATTGGACGCCCGGAAATCCAATACAACAACGGTTCGCGTGGGGCTCAACGCCGCCACGCGCGTTTTGCGCAGGCTGCCCTGCAACTCCAAATGCGCTCCACGGCTGGCGAACAACCCACCGCCCACCATGGCGCCAATCACCAACAGCCCAATTCCCGCACAGATCAGTAGCGTACGATTGGGCATGGCTACCGCCTACGCGTTCCGCTTTTCGGCGATGCGAATCATCTCTTCCATACACTGGTGCGAGCGCTGAATGAGCTGTTCACCGAAGATGTGGCATTCCAGGCCGATTTGCCCTGTGTATCCGTCCTTCTCCAGCGCGGAGTAGATGGCCGACCAATCCAAATAATCTTCCTTGAACTCCTTCAGGATGCTCTTGCCCTTCACCTGTACGTTCCAGATCTTCTTCTTCGGCAACAGGGCGTAGCCGTGCGGGAAGACCTCTTCTTTCAAGTGATGACCGTTCAACGGATCCCAATTGATCCCGAAAGCCTTCGAAGGGATCGCCTTCATCGCCGCCGCCAACTCGTCGCAGCGGCCGACATTGCAAGCCACTTCGTTTTCCAGCAGCAGCTTCACGCCTTCCTTCTCCGCCACTTTTACCATCGGCCCCAGCGCATCGTAAACCCGCTGCATGGTCTGAGCGGGTTCGGCGGTACGCAGGAAGGCGAAAATCCGGATCTTGTCGCAGCCCAGGATCTGGGAGGCGCGAATGTTCTTCTGCAACGTCTCCATGCGCGTGTCGAAGCTGTGCTGGTCGCGCGCAACGCGCTTTGCCTTCTGCTCTGGAGTCTCCGGGCGCTGCTTCACGTAATCGGTCCCAGGGAACGCAAATTTACATTGCCCTGAGTTGAAGAAGGACACTTTAACGCCATGATCGGCAAACTCTTTGGCGGCCTCTTTGAGCTGCGCTTCGGGCATCTCGGCGTAGTGGATTTTGGCGCCGGGAACCTGTCGCACTTCCAGATACCGAAGGCCGAATTTCTTAGCAAATTCGAAGTTTTCCGACGGAGTCTTGCCGCTTTCATCGGTCAGCGTCGCCAACCGGCTCCGGTCCAATTTGAGAGTCTTGGCAAAGAGCGAAGAGGCGGAGAAAGTGAGCCCCGCGGTGAGTAGTTGTCGACGATCCATCAGAGGCAGGGTACCACAGCCCGGGCCTCAGTCGCCCATCAAACGGCCGTAACCGCTTAACCCCGGCATGTGGTCGCAAATGGCCTTGATGGAAGCCGTCAGCGGGATGGCCAACACCAGCCCAATGCCACCCCACAGGAAGCCCCAGAACATCAGGCCGACGGTCACTGCGAGTGGATTCAGGTGTACCCGCGAGCCAACCAGTTTGGGGTAGAGCAGGTTCAACGCCAGCAGGTGGAAGAAGGCGACCGTCGTACCGATGACCAGGTAATCGGCAACGTTGTCATAAACCGTCAGCGCCGCCAGATACGGCGGAATGATCGCCAGCGGCAGGCCGATATACGGCACCAGACTGAGGAAGCCGCTCATCGGCCCGACGATCAGCCAATAGGGCACCTTCACGACCCAGAAAAAACCCATCGACACCAGCGCCAGCAGCAGGCCGAGAATGAAGTTGCCAACGACGTAGGCGCGCGCCATGCGGGCAATGCCATCCAGCGTAGCGGCAGCAATTCCACGCGACTCGCCCTGAAACACACGCAGGAAATTGTGCACGAAGTGGTCCCGCCAACTGAGCATGAAGTAGACGAGAAACGGCACGAACGAGGCCATCAGCAGGATGTCGTAGAACTGATGCCAGTTCTCGTAGAGGTACTCCACGATCGGCGATCGCTCCGACTTGATGCGCACTTCCTGCACGGGCGGCGGCAACAACGGCGCCATTGGCGGATCGGTGGCGCGGCGCCGGCGGGCCGATTGCTGTTTCTGCGCCTCAGCCTGCTGTTGCGCCAGCCGCTCCTGATCGCGCACGCGGCGCGGGGTCAAAAGGTCGTTGGCGGTCTTCTCGAAGGACTCCACCTCAACCATCACTTTTTCGGTAATTTGACTGATGCGCTGACTATACGTCGGCATTTCGTCCCAAATGCCCGCGGCCTGCGAATAGGCAAGGAGAGCACCGGAATAAAGCATCACCAACGCCAGGCTGCACACCAGAAAACTGGCGAAGCCACGCGGCAGACGCAAACGCATAAACAGGTTCACCACCGGCTCCAAAATGAAGGCGATGAAGATGGACAGCAGTAACGTGACAATGAAGAGGCGCCCGAAATAAAGCAGCGCCGTCAAAACGCCGAAGGTGAAAAGGACCCCTCCGGTGTTGCGGATCTGAACTATGGAAGGGGAAGATGTGTCCTGAACCGCCAAGGTGCCCCGCTATTCCGTTACTTTAGCATGATGCCCGAAAGGGGAAACTATAATTGAAGGAAATGCGGATTCTGGCGGTTGATTATGGGCGAAAGCGAATCGGGTTGGCGATCAGCGATCCGCTGGGAATCATGGCCCACGGTATGGACACGTTGCATCGCCGGAGTCTGCGGAAGGACCTGGCGCACCTGCAGGACATCATCCGGAAGCAGGAGGTGCGCCTGCTGGTGGTGGGCAATCCAATCCATTTGGACGGAACGCCCAGTGAGATGAGCGTGGAGGCCGAGGAATTTGCCGCCCGATTGGCGGAAAACGCCGGAGTCCCTTACCGAATGTGGGATGAGCGGATGACGTCGCAGGAGGCCGGCCATTTACTGCGCGAAACCGGGCGCACCGTGCAGCGCGATGGCGGCGTGGATCAGTTGGCCGCACAGATCATTCTGGACAGTTTCCTGGCGGCGCAATGAAGCGGGCGCTACTCTTTTTGGTGGTCTTACTCGCCATCGCCGCCGCGGCGATCGGCTTCACATTAGGCCGCCCATTCCAGGGCTTTCAAACGGAGAGCTTCGTTGAGTTCCCCAAAGGCACCGGCAGCATGGAGATGGTTCGCCGCCTGGCTGACGCTGGCGTAATCCCTACCCGCTGGCACCTGCTCGCCGCGCGCGCCCTGCGCCCGAACCAGCGATGGCAGGCGGGCGAGTATCGGTTCCACAAAGCCGCCACGGTATGGGAGGTGGCTGACCGCCTCCGCCGAGGTGACGTCTACCTCGTCGAACTCCGCATCCCGGAAGGCTACAACCTCTACGACGTCGGCGCCGCCATCGAGCAGGCTGGCCTTGTCAAGGCGAAGGACTTTCTGACGGAAGCACAGCGCCCCGCCCTCATTCGGGACCTCGCTCCGCAGGCGCCTTCGCTCGAAGGGTTTCTCTTCCCCTCCACCTATCACGTCCCGCGGAAGATCACGGCGGAAGCCTTGTGCCGGCTCTTCACAGAGCAGTTCCGCAAAGAGTGGAAAGCCGCCGGCGGCGCCGGCAATGTCCTGGCCACCGTCACCCTGGCGTCTCTGGTGGAAAAGGAGACCGGCGCGGGCGAGGAACGGCCAGTCGTCGCCAGCGTCTACCAGAACCGCCTGCAAAAGGGCATGAAGCTGGATGCCGACCCCACGACGATCTACGCCGCCATGCTGGAAGGCGTCTGGCGGGGAACCATCTACCGTTCCGACCTGCAACGCGTCCGCCCCTACAACACTTACGCCGTTGCCGGGCTCCCGCCCGGGCCGATCGCCAATCCGGGGCGCGCGGCCATCGCCGCGGCCCTCAAGCCGGCGACAACGGAATTCCTCTATTTCGTCGCCAAGGGTGACGGTACCCGGCGGCACAACTTCTCCAAGAACTATGCCGACCATCAGCGCGCCGTGATCGCCTGGCGGAAGGGCAAGGGGACGTGAGCCATGCCGTCGCGGCAGGGGAAGCTGGATGCATGGCTCGCTGAACGGGCGCCGGGCGAAGTGGGACCCGCTGAGTTCGAAACTCTGCTGCGACTGTTGACGCCGGTAACGGAATCAGACCTGCGACGGCTGCTGCGGGTATCAGGAGCACCGCTACACCCGCTCGCAGCGGGCGTCGATCAGTCCTCGTTCGCGGCGCTGCACAGTTCCCTGCTCGCGCTCGCCACCTGCTACGAAGATGGCTCGGCGGACGACAAGCGCGCAGCCCGGCGGATTGTCATCACCGCCAAGGACCATGCGAAACTGGCCGCGCGCAGCCAGCACGTCTCTCCGGATAAGCGCGCCGAAAAGGAAGAAATGGCCACCTGGTTGCTCACGTGGCTGGAATACCCGGTTGTCTTTCCCCTGTGGGCGGCGCTGCGGGCGAAGGCACTCGGGCTGGATTGAAGTGCATCGAAAGTTACCTCCGTATCATCTGAGAGGAGTTGAGTGAAAATCCTATTGACGCAGGGTGCACTCGCCCGTTTATACTCGTGGTTTCGTACCTGCCGTGCAACGCGCCGAATCAACAGTACCGCCGTCCATCCTCAGTGGCAATCGGGACCTCTCCGATCCGCTGGCGCCGCGGCGTGAAGCGGCGATGTTCTATGGCCTGTTCCTGCGGGGCCACAATGTCGACTCGCTCCGGCGCGATATCGATGTCCCCGTGGACCTGCTGAAAAAATGGGCCCACGGCCGCCAGTACGATCACGACAATTTTCGCGAGAACCTGAAGCAGCTCTATCATTACCGCAAGCAGGTCCTGGCGATTTTCGATCAGTTGGTTCTTAACGAACCGCACCGCGCCCGCGTACAGTAGAAGAATGAGACTGCCGCTGTATCAGGTGGACGCTTTTACCGAGCGTCGATTCGCAGGCAATCCCGCCGCCATTTGTCCGCTGCCGAAGTGGCTGCCGGACGCCACACTGCAAGCCATCGCCGCGGAAAACAATCTGGCCGAAACCGCCTATTTCGTGGCGGAGCCGGACGGCTACCGGCTACGCTGGTTCACGCCCGCCGTGGAAGTGGATCTGTGCGGACACGCCACATTGGCGGCAGCCTATGTGCTCATGAATTGCCTCGGTTTCGGCGGGGACCAGGTCACGTTTCACAGCCGCTCCGGCCCGCTCACGGTGGCCCGCTCCGGCGAAATGTTCACGCTCGACTTCCCTTCCCGGCCCGGCCAGCCGCAACCGATTGACCCCGCCATCACGGCGGCGCTCGGTGCACCGCCAACGGAAATCCTCGCCGCCCGGGACACCATGTGCGTCCTTGCCACCGCAGCCGAAGTGAGCGCACTCCAACCCGACATGACGGCGCTCAAACAATTGGCCCCGTGGGCGCTGATCGTCACGGCTCCCGGCGACGACTGCGATTTCGTTTCGCGCTTCTTCGCTCCCAAACAGGGGGTTGACGAGGATCCCGTCACCGGTTCCGCCCACTGTACGCTTACGCCCTATTGGGCGGCGCGGCTCGGCAAAACGAATCTCTTCGCCCGTCAGGTCTCGCCCCGGGGCGGCGAACTTTGGTGCGAGGATCGCGGTGACCGTGTTCGCATCAGCGGCCACGGCGCGCTGTATTTGACCGGGTTTATCGAGGTCGACTGACGTCGATTTCGAGCGATAGCCGAAACCACGGCCAATGCGAACGGACGCGCGCCCGTGGCGCCAATGCGCTCAATTCAGCGGGCGTAAACGCGGCGTCCACGCTGATCACGCCGTCGTGAACCGTCACGGGATGCCAACCCAGGAAACGGGTCGCGGGAAGAAAGGCGCGCGAAACGGGATGACGATGCAGATCGACCGCGATCACCGCCATTCGTGCCGCCTCTTCGCAATTGGCGAGAATTCGCCGCACCTCGTCATCCGTGAAATGGTGCAGGAAGAGACTGCTCAACACGATGTCGATGCTCCGCGGCCGCACCGGCCAACAGAACACATCGGCCGCAACCCGAGCCCCAGAGCCCTTCTGCAATAACCTTTCGGCGCGGTCCAGCGCCACGAATCGCGCTCGCGGGTAGCGCGCCGCCAGCCATCGCAGCGTCTCTCCATCGGCCGCTCCCACATCCAGCACCAGCGCATCCGGCTTCCGCCGCAGGTAAGGATCCAGCACCTTGGCCAGTGCCCGGTTCCCCCCAAACCACCGGTTGATACGCGACAAATCACGCAGGTTCATCGCCACATCGGCGGCCGAAGCCGAGTCCATCAGTTCCGGTTGCAGAGTGCGTGCCATGATAGTGGGGATATGGATATTGTGACAGGCAACATCGGCTGGATCGAGGTCGTGTGCGGACCGATGTTTTCAGGCAAAAGTGAGGAACTCATCCGCCGGCTGCGCCGCGCGAAAATTGCGAGGAAACGGGTGCAGGTTTTTAAGCCGGTGCTCGACGACCGCTACTCCGCCGACGAAATCGTCTCTCATTCCGACTGCCGCATGCCGTCACAAGTGATAAAAGATGCGCGCGAAGTCCTCAATCTGCTCGACTGGCGCACCCAGGTTATCGGCTTCGACGAGGCGAATTTCCTCGGCCCGAACCTGGTCGAAATCGCCCAGCAACTGGCCGACAGCGGCAAACAAGTGCTGATCGCCGGGCTCGATACGGACTACCTCGGCCGCCCCTTCCCGCCCATGCCGGAACTCCTCGCCCTGGCCGAGTCCATCACCAAAACCCTAGCCATTTGCATGCGTTGCGGCAATCCGGCCAAGCACACGCAGCGGCTGGTGGAGAGTGAGGAACTCATTGTCGTCGGCGCCACCGGGATGTACGAAGCCCGCTGCCGCCGCTGCTTCGAACCGGGCATTCCCAAGCAGGAGTATCTGGAGTTCGCAAAACCTGGGCGCGACCGTCACACTGTGTGAAACAGCGTTGGAACGCAACCCCCGTCAGCCGCATCTCACTGTACGGACGGGTGATAGACTGATAAGACTGTCAACCGCGTCTGCGGTAAGTCCGGTGTTTTGCCCATTAGTGGTACAGGAGGCCTTCCGAACGTGAACCCCAATCAACCTGGCTATATGCCCCCCCCGCCCGCGCCCAGTGGCGGCGGAGGTCTCAAGATTCCGATCCTGTTCGGATCCGTCCTGGCGCTCCTCGGCGCCAATGTCTACCTGTTTACCCAGCTCGACAAAACCAAGAATGACGTAAAGGCGCTGCAGTCTTCTCTTAAGACGGAAATCCAGGAGGTCCAACAGACCGCCGCCGTCTCCACACGCGCCAGCAAGCAGTATGTCAGCGAACTGAAGGACGACCTGGAAGCCGCCCGCCGCGCACAGGCAATGGCCGTGGGCCAGGCCAAGCTCGATGCCGAGAAGAAGGTCCAGGAACTCGAAAAGACCCTGAAGCAGGAAACCAAGGCGGTTGAAGGCGCATTGACGTCGAAGATCACGGAAGTGAAGGAACAGACCGCTGCCGTGAACTCCAAGGTCGGTGAAGTCTCCACCGAAGTGGGCGCGGTGAAGAGCGATGTCGCCAGCACCAAGACCGAACTGGAAAAGACCATCGGCGACCTGAAGCGCGTCCGCGGCGACCTGGGCGAGCAGAGCGGCCTGGTGGCGACGAACGGCAAGGAACTGCAGGCGCTGAAGGCCCTCGGCGAACGGAACTACTTTGAGTTCCGCCTGCCCAAGGCCAAAATGCCGCAAAAAGTGGGCGATGTGCTGCTCACGCTGAAGAAGACGGACCAGAAGAAGAACAAGTTCACCATCGAACTGGTGGCCGACGACAAGAAGGTGGAAAAGAAGGACAAGTCCATCAACGAACCGTTGCAGTTCTACACGTCCAAGGCCCGGCAGCCCTACGAAATCGTGATCAACGAAGTGGGCAAGGACCTGATTGTCGGCTATCTGGCCACCCCGAAAGTCCAGAACGCCCGCAACTAAGCAATCGTTATTCGTTCGCTAAAGGCAGGGACGAGACGAAAGTCTTTTCCCTGCCGTTTACTTTGATGGGGCCCACGCCACCCTGCAGCGTCAGCAGGTAGGGATTCCGGATGGCCGTGACGATCGCCTCGGCGCTGCGCACTTCTCGCAGCCAGAACGCCGCCCCGCCAGTCTGTTTCGCCATGCCGGGAAAACTCCAGCGCCCGGATCCGTGCAGGTAAACCGGATACAAGGCAATCCCCCTCTCCCGCGCCGCATGAATCACGCCACTTTCCGTTGCCCGGTTCGGCCCCTCGACACCCGCCGTCAACAGCACAACAACTTTCCGATACCCGCCCGCCGGAAATCCCGTATCCAA